>CAYQJX010000016.1:0-56102 GCA_964417965.1 uncultured Elusimicrobiaceae bacterium | reverse complement strand
CGACCTGACATTTCTAAAAAACTAAAACCATGACATTTCTACTTACTTGCAACATGCCTGTGGCAAAAACCGCCTGCGAGCACGGTTATAATGCGAAATTCAGGCCTTGCAGCGGGGGAAGGCAAACCACATTTTTACCTTCTCAAACTGCTTGGATGTTTATAGCAATACAGTTGCTATTGCAAATAATGACATGCTGGTGTCCTAAGGTTATTTTTATGAATTTATGGGTGGGTAAATACGACGTATCATGAATGGGTGGGAGCATTCTAAGGCAGGCCAGGCCGGGTGCGGCGGCGCCTACCGAGCGCAAGACGCTACCGGCCTGGCCCTTCCTTACGGTCTGTTTTCCCCGCTCCCCCGGTGGCGGCATAACATTAACAGAAAAGACCAGCGCGGCGGCCGCAGCAGCGGACGCCGGGCTGGTGTTTTATAATTACAGCGGCCACCGGATAATTCATGAGATAGAAATCAAAAACAGGCCCGCGCCGCGAGCGGTGCGCTGCGCACCGCTGGCTAGCGCGGGCAGAAACTTTATAGACTTAAGGCAGTTCTCTTAATTCTTTGCAGTGGGCGCGGGAAATAATTTTCTGCATTGTACGGACGCCGAAGGCGGACGGGAGCGGCCGGGTAAGGCCTGTTTGGGGCCGGCCGGCCGCGCATAGGGGGTGTTGATAAGATGCAGAACACCTTGGGAGCCGGTGCGAAGGCGCGTAGTGCCGAGCCCGGCGAACCCGCTACTTAGCGGCAAGCATGGGCGGCCGCGCTGCGTGGCCGACCGTGCGGCATCTCGCGGATAAGATCGGCCTACCTTTTCGATCCCAGGACGGGCGCTGAATGCGGTACTTATAATGTTACCTCGGGATGTTGCGCAAAGTAGGTGCGAACTGTGTCTTGAAAACAGCGCCAAAATTTTAACAACTAAGAACCGCCGGTCATCCTGGCGGTTTTTGTATTTACCCCGGGCGTTCCCATTTTACAGCATGGCGTCAAACACGCAAAAAGTTTATGACCAGGCGGCCGTTACGTACGACGGAGAGCCTAATTCCGTGCTGTTCACGGAGACCAGCACTGTGCTGGGCATGCTGGACCTCCGCAAAGAGGACGCGCTGCTGGACGCGGCCTGCGGCACCGGGAAATACGTGCAGGCGGCGCTGAAGGCCGGCGCGGCTTGCGCCGGGCTGGATTTTTCCGGCGAGATGCTGGCCCGCGCCGCCGGCAAATGCCCCGGTGCGCGGTTCATAAAGCAGGATTTAATGTCGCTGCCGCTGCCTTTCGCGGACGGGGCGTTCACGAAAATAGTGCTGGCCCACGCCCTCTGGCATCTAGCCGGCATCGACGCGCTGTTCGCCGAGTTCGCCCGCCTGCTCCGGCCTGGCGGCCGGCTGGTAGTATCCGTAACCCACCCGGAAGCTGCATTTAAGAGGTTTGCCTACCAGGCGGAAGATTGTCCCGGCGGCGAGGAGATAGATATAAGCAAAGAAAAGTGCCGCTACAGCTTTGCCGAGATAGGAACTGCGACAAAGGCGGCCGGCCTGGCCCTTGCCGCCGCTGAAACTATAACCGTGGACGAGCGCCTGCGCGCAGTGCTTACGCCGGCGTCCTATGCGCAGGTAGAAGGAACGCCGCTTATCCTGGCGGCGCGGTTCGACAAAAAGATTTCTACGGGGAGCGCCGCGTGATCGGCGCCGAGGCCAGCCTCCTGGCGCTGCTGGGAGCGAGCTTTCTCGCCTCCACGCTGGCCCCGGTCAGTTCCGAAGTGGCGCTGTTCGCGGTGCTGAAGCTGGACTCCGGCCTGTTCTGGCCCGCGCTCGGCGTGGCCACGCTGGGCAATACCGCGGGCGGCCTTACCACCTACCTGCTAGGGCGCTACGCAGGGGCAAAGAAACCCCTGACGCAGCTGGAGCGCGTGAAGCGCTACGGAGCCCCGCTGCTGCTATTGGCCTGGCTGCCCGTAGTAGGCGACGCGTTCTGCCTTGCCGCGGGCTGGGCCAGGCTCAACTGGCTCGCCGTGGCCCTCTTCTCCGCCGCCGGCCGCTTCCTGCGCTACTGGCTAGTCGCCCAGGGGACTTTGCAGTTCTAGCCCCCTGCGATGCGCGAAAGCAGCCAGGCCATGTTCTCGCCCAGCACCTTCATGGTAGCCAT
The DNA here is from genome assembly GCA_964417965.1 of uncultured Elusimicrobiaceae bacterium. GTDB lineage: Bacteria > Elusimicrobiota > Elusimicrobia > Elusimicrobiales > UBA9959 > UBA9959. The sequence goes on along the minus strand of CAYQJX010000016.1, from coordinate 53,957 downwards.
GCCTTCCTCGTCTTTCTCCACCTCGCCCTTATCGCGGCCCACGCCCATGTTCCAGTAATTGGAGCCGGGGATCACCATCTGGCTGATGGTAAAAAAATGGTTAATAGAGTCGAAAGCGTGCACGGCCCCGCCCCGGCGCACGGCTATCACCGCGGCCCCGGCCTTGCGCCGGTATAGCGCGCCGTTGGCCAGGCCCACCATGCCGGCCCTGTCTATCAGGGCCTTGGCCTCGGAGCTGACGTCGGCGAAATAGGTGGGCGACCCGATAAGGATGCCGGCCGCGCCGGCCATCTTCTCCACGCAGGCGTTCAGCCCGTCGTCGGGCAGGACGCAGCCGCGGTCCTTGTTGCGCCAGCACCCCATGCACCCAGTGCAGCCGTGCAGCGGCCGCCCGGCCAGCTGCACGAGCTCCGTTTCAAAACCCTGTTTCTTTATTTCGGCCAGCGCCGCGTTAAGCAGTATGGCGGTATTGCCGTCCTTGCGCGGGCTGCAGTTAAAAGCGATGACTTTGTGCATGTATCCTCCCAAGACCTTCACTATCGCCGCAGGCGGGTCACACTTCGCAGACCGCTATCTTGAGCGGCGGTTTGCCGTCGAAGGAAGGGAAATCGGGGTCTACGGGGAGCGGCTCTATGGTTTTGATCGGGCGACCGGCTTTGAGGGCGCAGCGGCGCAGGGCGTCGGACCAGGCGGCGTAGTCTACGGCGGCCACGTGGTTGGTGGCTATCACGCGGCCCCCCGGCTTTGTGGCCAGGACGGCGGGTTTGAACATGCTCTGGTAGTCGCCGACCACGTCCACCGCGCTCATGGGGCCCTTGGCCCAGGCCGGCGGGTCCAGGAAAACAAGATCGAAGGACCGGGGCTGAAATCTTTGGTAGCGCCGCTTCTGGCCGTAACGCCCGGCCACGGGCAGGCCGGCCAGCTGGCGGACCACCGTGAGGCAGTCTTCAGTCACCAGCGTGAACCGGTCCCCGGGAATATTGTTGAGGACGGCGTTCTGCCGGCCCACGTCCAGGCTGGACTGGGCGAAGTCCACGTTCCACACTTCTTTGGCGCCCCCGGCTCCGGCGCAGACGCCGACGCCGCAGGTGTAGGAAAAAAGGTTCAGCACGCTCAGCTCTTTGGCGCTGCCGCGCACCAGGCGCCGGGCCGCCCGCAGGTCCAGGAAAAGCCAGGGGTCTATGCCGCGGTGCCTGGCCCGTATCAGATACTTCAGCCCCCCCTCCAAACAGGTGAATTCTTCCAGGGCCTCCGGCGCGGGCCTGTGCCATTTTTCAAAATCTTCTACGGCTTTCTTGCCGCGGTGGTTGTAGGCGAAAACCAGGGGGCCGGGGAACGCGCTCCGCAGGCAGTCCTCCACGGCCAGCACTTCCTGCGGCAGGGCCGGCTCGCGGAAGGTCTGCATCAGCGTAAGCGCGCCGTAGCGGTCCAGCGTCAGCCCGGGCAGGCCCTCGGCGACGCCGTTAAAGAGCCGCCAGCAGTCCGTTCCTTCGGCGGCAAGCGCCTGCAGCAGCGGTTTGCGCCGTTCCAGCGCAGTCTCAAGTAGTGAAGAAAAATCTGTTGTCAGCATAGTTTCCGCGGCGGTACAGTCACAAGGACCCCCGCATTATCCGTGCAGGGGTCCGGGGATCGGGTAATTGAAGGCGCTATTCTGAAACGGCCTGGGTCTTTAACTGGTCCAGGGCGGGGGCGCTCAGCGCGTCCAGTTCGGCCGGGTCCCAGGTCAGGTCCGCGGCCACGGAGCGCGCTTCAGAGGAGTTGTTCCCGTCGTCGACGGAGATTATCGGTTTGGGCGGCCAGGGGCCGTTCTTGTCCGGGGCGGGGATGGTGAAAGACTGGGTGCCGGCGGTGGTCAGGTAGATCTTGGCGCCGGCGTTGCGCAGGCGGTCCATGGCCTCCTTGTGCGGGTGGCCGTATTTGTTGTTTATGCCGACAGAGATAAAAGCGTAGTCCGGCCGCACGCGGGCCAGGAAGGCGTCGTCGGTGGAGGTGCGCGAGCCGTGATGGCCGACCTTGAGGATATTGGACTGCAGCCCGGATTTAAAGTGGCTCAGCAGGTCGCCTTCGATTCCCGAATTAGCGTCGCCGGTGAGCAGGATGCCGTTGCCGTTGTAGTAAAGCCGCATGACAAGGGAACAGTTGTTGGTCTCGTCGTTCTCGTGCATTACCACCGGCTGCCAGCAGGCGTTGAAGACTTTCACCGTAACACTGTTGTCCCAGTTCAGGATCTCGCCGGGCTTGGGGTAGTGGGTCCGGCAGCCGGGCTCTACCGCCGCCAGCTCCCGCAGGTTGTTGTCCCCCGCGGCGTCCCTGTTTTCGGCCTTGGTATCGTAATAATTGTCGACCTGATAGTTGGTGAAGACTTTTTTCAGACCCTTGTAATGGTCGCTATGAGGATGGGTAAGCGCCACATAATCCAGCCGGGTCACGCCTTTGGACTTCAAAAAATTATCTACGAGCACCCCGGAGCTGCCGCCGTCGATGAGCGCTTTTTTGCCGTTGGGAAATTCGATATAGATGGCGTCGCCCTGGCCGACGTCTATGAACGAGACTTTCAGCTGCGCCCAGAGACTGGCCGGGACCAGGAGCAGCGCCAGGAAGGCGGCGAGGCCATGCAGGTTGCGGGTTCTTGCTATTGAAGTTAGGTTCATTTCATAAATATTATAGATGGGATCGCCCCGCTTTAAAAGTGCCAAAGGACCTATACGAAAAGGGCCAGATGGTACACACCGCGGCCCGTCAAAAGAGCCGTGATATAATATCTCAATGGGAAAACTACGTTCCAAACTTCTGCCGTGGCCGCTGCTGATAGCGGCCTCCTTGCTGGCGGTTTTCACCGTTACCCGGGCGGGCCTGGCCGTTTACACGGGCCCTTCCGCCGTGCCGCTTTCCCTGTGGCCCTGGATCTTTCTCAAGGGCCTGGGGTTCGACCTCCCTGTGATCCTGACCGCCGTCGCCCCGGTGCTGCTGTATGAAGCGCTGCTGCCGGCCTCCTGGCGCGCGCACTCCCGCCAAAAGGCGCTGAAGCTGGGCGCGTTCTGGGCCCTGGTCTCGCTGCTCCTGTTCGTAGCCGCGGCGGAAGCGGTCTTCTGGACTGAATTTTCCACGCGGTTCAACTTTATCGCGGTAGACTACCTGCTCTACACCAACGAGGTGATCGGCAACATAGTCCAGTCCTATCCCGTGGGCTGGATACTGGCAGCCATAGCGGCCCTGGCGGGCCTGGCGACCTGGAGCCTGCGCCGCGTGGTGGCGCACGCGGGGCCCGACAAGTTCACAAAAAAAGGCCGCCTCTTTGTGCTCGCCCTGGCCGGCGCGCTGCCCGCCCTGGGCTACGGCCTGTCGGACATAGACAGGATGACGGGGCTCAGCAACGCCTACGCCGACGAGCTGTCGGGCAACGGGGTAATGTCTTTCGCGGCGGCCCTGCGGCGCAACGAGCTGGACTACGATAAGCTGTACCGCACCATCCCCCAGGAGCGCGCTGACGCCGTGCTCAAGCGCCTAGGCGTGGCCCGGTCGCCCCTGTCCGCCGCCGTGCAGGCGGATATGTTCGACAAGGCGACGGACCCGCTGCCCCTGAAGCGGCGGCCCAAGAACGTCGTTATCATCACGGTGGAAAGCCTCTCCGCGTCTTTCCTGGGCGCGTACGGCTCGGAGGAAGGGCTGACGCCCAACCTGGACCGGCTGGCGCGTGAAGGACTTAAGTTCGAGCGGGCGTTCGCCACCGGGTCGCGCACGGTGCGCGGGCTGGAGGCGCTTTCCCTGGGTATCCCCCCGATACCGGGCCAGTCCGTGGTGCGGCGCCCGCAGAACGGGCATCTGTCCACGCTGGGCGAGGTGCTGCAGCAGCAGGGTTTCTCCACGCTTTTCATCTACGGCGGGTACGGCTATTTCGACAACATGAACGCCTATTTCAGCGCCAACGAATACCAGATCGTGGATCGCCGGGTTTTTCCCAAGGAGTCCGTGATCTTTGAGAATATCTGGGGCGTGGCCGACGAGGTGCTTTTCTCCAACGCGGTCGCCGCCATAGACCGCGAAACGGGCAAGAGCAAGCCTTTCTTCGCCCATATCATGACCACCTCCAACCACCGCCCCTATACCTACCCACCGGGGCGCATAGACATCCCCTCTCCGGGCGGCAGGCGCGGGGCCGTGAAATACACGGATTACGCCATCGGCGCCTTTATTAAGGAAGCGGCGGGCAGGCCGTGGTTCAAGGACACCCTGTTCGTGATCACGGCGGACCATTGCGCCTCCGTAGCGGGCAAGACCAAGCTGCCGGTGGAAAAATACCGGATCCCGGTAATTATGTACGCGCCGGCGCTCCTTAAGCCGGGCGTCTTCAGGCAGGTGGTCAGCCAGATAGATATTCCCCCGTCGCTCATAGAACTGCTGGGCAAGAACGGGGACGACCACTTTTTCGGCCGCCCTTTTTTTGAAACCGGCGCCACCCCGGAGCGGGCCTTTATCAGCAATTACCAGGCGCTGGGCTATTTGCGCCGCGATATTTTAACAGTGCTGCTGCCGCGGCGGCAGGTGGAGAGCTACCGCGTAAACCCGGCGACCTTCGCCCAAACCCCTGTCGAACCGGAGCCTGACCTGGTAGAGGAGGCCGTGGCTTACTACCAGACCGCTTCCCGGGCCTTTAAATCCGGGGCCATGAAGCTGACTCATAAGCCCGGCCGCTGACCCACGCAAAACCGCCGGGTTTCCCCGGCGGTTCAACCCCTTCCTTACAAAATCCGTAGTCCCTCTAATAGCCGAGCTTCGCGGCCAGGGCCAGCTCCTCGGCCCGGCGGGCGTAGCCCTCGTGCGGTTCGGCGGGCGGCCCCTCCAGGTGGGCGCGCACCACGCCCGGCAGGTACTCGGCCGGCCCCCTGGCATGGAAGCCCAGCGCCAGGGCGGCCGAAGGGTCAAGCCGGGAACACCAGCGGCCCCAGTAGGGCGCGCAGGCGCCGTCCAGGCCCGCCTCCTCCAGTTCTCCGGCACTCACAGGCACAAACCGCGGGCTTAGCCCGGCGCAGGCGGCTGCCTGCCCAATAAATTCGCGCAGTGAGCACTCAACAGGCTGCGCCAGGTTCAGCGCCGGCAGGGCCGGCCAGGGGGCAGGCCCGGCCAGGGAGAGCAGGGCCGCCCCCACGTCGCCGGCGTAGACAAAGCGCACGGGTTGGGCGCCGCCGTCGGGCAGCAGCACCGGGCCGCCGTCGCGCAGGCGCTGCAGCCAGGCCCACAACCGTTTTGAATTCTGTCCGTCCTGCTCGCCCTGCACCACGGGCAGGCGCAGCGCCAGCGAGGGCACGCCATGGGCCGCGCCAGCGCGCAACAGTGCTCCCTCGGCGGCGCGCTTGCCCATGCCGTACACCCAGTTGTGCCAGTCGCGCGTGCCGGGCGGAGGTTCGGGAATAGCGGGAGTATTTGAATCGGCCTCGGAGAACGGCGGGCGCTGCTGCTCCCCCACCAGGTACACCTGGCCGGTGGAGATAAGGACGAGCCGCCCCGGGGCGAAGCCGGGCACGGCGAACAGGCGTTCCACGTCCGCGGCGTCATAGGCCAGGAAGTCGGCGGTAAAGTCGAAAGACCGGCCGTGCAGGGCGGCGGCGAGGGAGGCCGCGTCATGGCGGTCGGCGCGCAGGGCGCTGAGGTTCTTGTGCGGGGGCAGGAGCCGGCTGCCGCGGGAGACTACGGTAACGGCGTGGCCGGCGGCCAGGAAGGCCTCGCGCGCAGCGCCGCTCAGCAGCCCAGAACCGCCCAGCAGCAGTACGCGCAGCGGGGGTGTAGGAGAAGTCATTAACAGATATTATATCCGTTCGGTGAATTTCAGCCTATCCTGACCTCGGCCTGGTGTTCGGCCCTGTCGTCGGAAAGAGGGATGCATTTATCCTCCCGTTCCACCCCGTCCACTCCCACCGAAACCACTTTATCCCCGGGCCCGCAGCGCTCTATGTTTATGTGGAAGAAAGTTTCCCGGTACCGGTAATGCACCTTGAAGGCCCGCCAGTCTTCGGGCAGGCAGGGCTCGAAGCGCAGCTGGTCCACCTTCAGGCGCAGCCCGAGCAGGTGCTTGACGATAAGCTGGTACGTCCAGGAAGCCGAACCGGTGTACCAGGTCCAGCCGCCGCGCCCGGCGTTAACTCCGCCGGAGTAGACGTCGCCGGGCATGACGAAAGGTTCCACCTTGTACACGGCGCAGCCGGCCTGCGTGTCGGAGTGGCGCACCGGGTTTATAAGGCCCAGCAGCTCCCAGGCGCGCGCGCTGTCTTTGAGGATAGCGAAAGCCATGACGGACCAGACGGCCCCGTGGGTATACTGCCCGCCGTTCTCCCGCACGCCGGGGAGATAACCCTTTATGTAGCCGGGGTCGCAGGCGCATTTGTCGAACGGGGGCTCAAAAAGCTTTATCAGGGCGGCCTGCCTGTCCACCAGGCGCGCGTCCACCTGGTCCATGGCCGCCGCCGCTCTTTCCGGCGCGGCCGCGCCGGAGATGACCGCCCAGGACTGGGGCAGAGAATCTATGCGGCACTCGGCGTTGGAGGCGGAGCCGAGCGGCTCCCCGCTGTCGAAATAGGCCCGCTTATACCAGCCGCCGTCCCAGGCGCTGGCCTCTATGTTGCGCGCCAGTTTCCCCTCCTCCTCGAGGCACAGGGCGGAGAATTCGGCGTCGCCGCGGCCGGCGGCCAGCGCGGCCATGGACTTAAGTACGCTGCACAGGAAGAAAGCCAGCCAGACGCTCTCGCCCTTGCCCTCGCGGCCCACCAGGTTCATGCCGTCGTTCCAGTCGCCGCTGCCCATCAGGGGCAGGCCGTGGGCGCCGAACTTAAGGCTGTTCCTGACGGCCAGCACGCAATGCTCGTAAAGGCTGCCGGTCCGGGCCGAGGTGCGGGGCAGGTCGTAATAGGATTCCTCCTCCGGCTTTACCGGCGGGCCTTCCAGGAAGCCCGCGGGCTCGTCGAGCACGCCGGTGTCGCCGATCTCCTCCACGTACAGGCAGGTCACCAGCGGCAGCCACAGGTAATCGTCCGAGCAGTGGCTGCGCACCCCGCGGCCGGACGGCGGGTGCCACCAGTGCTGCACGTCCCCCTCCGGGAACTGGCGCGAGGCGAAGGCCAGCAGCTGCTCGCGTACCAGGGCGGGGTGGGAATAGGTGAGCGACATCACGTCCTGCAGCTGGTCCCGGAAGCCGTAGGCCCCGCCGCTCTGGTAGAAGCCGCTGCGCCCCCAGAGGCGGCAGCTGAGCACCTGGTACTGCAGCCAGCCGTTGACCAGGAAATTTATGGACTCGTCGGGCGTTTCCACGTAGACCACGCCGAGGGTGCGCTTCCAGTGCTCCCAGACGGCCTCCAGCTCGCCGCGCACGGAGGCGGTGCCGCTGAAGCGCTGCAGGATGGCGCGCGCCTCGTCGGCGCTCTTGGCCGCGCCGAAGGTGAAAGCGATCTCCTTCTCTTCGTTGTCGTCCAGGTCGAATTTGACCTGCATGGCGGCGCAGGGGTCCAGGCCGGCGCCGACCTTGCCGGAGAGCGCCTCGCTGCGCATGGCGGCGGGGGCGGCCAGCGTGCCGTTGCGGCCTATGAACTCGCGCCGGTCGCCGCTCACAAAGCGGGCCGTCTCGCTGACGTCGAGGAAGACCACCCTGCCCGGGAATTCCTTGTTGTAATGGTTATAGGCCGTCAGGGCGCCGCTTTTGGGGTCCACCTCGGTGAGGATATGCATCTGGGAATTTTCCCTGAGCGCGCCCAGCACCAGCTCGCTGTACGAGGTGGCCGAAAGGCTGCGCCGGCGCCCGGAGGCGTTGCGCAGCTTCAGCACGGCGAACTTGACCGGCTGGTCCAGCGCCACGAACACGGTCAATTCGGACGTGAGGCCGTCCTCCGCATGCTCGAAGATGGTGTAGCCGAAGCCGTGCCGGGACACGTAGCCCGAACTGCCGGCCGGCAGCGGGGTCGGGGACCAGAAGCGGCCGGTCTCCTCGTCGCGCAGGTACAGCGCCTCGCCCGAGGCGTCGGTGACGGGGTCGTTCTTCCAGGGCGTCAGGCGGAACTGCTGGGCGTTCTCGCTCCAGGTATAGGCGCTGCCGCTCTCGGAGACTACGGTGCCGAAATGCCGGTTGGCCAGCACGTTCACCCAGGGGGCGGGCGTCACCTTGCCCCCGCCGGTGGAGATCACGTATTCCCGCCCGTCGCGGGTGAAGCCGCCCAGGCCGTTGAAATACGCCAGGTCGGGCCGCCGGGCGGGGCCGGCCGGCGCCGCCGGGACCGGCCGCCGGGCCGCCGCCTGCAGCGGCCGGGGCGCCGCCGACCTGGCTATGCGGTCGAGATGTTCGCTTAAAGTGCCCCCGCGGTCCGAGATCACTATCCTGGCCACGGTCTGCATCAGGATCTTGTCCTCTTCGGACATCTGGTCGGCGCGGCGGGCGAAGATCCGGCCCTGCCGGTTCGGGGGCAGCTTGGCGTCGGCGGAGGTCAGGTCGCTTATCTTTTCGCCGAGCGCGTCGCGGTAGACGGAGCTGCTCTCGTTCCAGATCACCAGGTCCACCGGCAGGCCCTTCATGCGCCAGTAAGCGTGCGCCTGCACCATCCGGGCTATCAGCCCGACGTTCTCCTGGTCCTCGATGCGGACTATCACTATAGGCAGGTCGCCGGAGATGCCGTAGCCCCACAGGTCGGTCTGGCCCCGCTGGTTCTGCCTGAGGACGCTGGCGTGCGCCCGCCATTCGGGGTTGGCGTAGACGATGGCGCTGGCCAGGCGGCCGTACACCTGGGCGTCGGATTCGGAGGCGTTGATCTGCTGCAGCGTCACCTGGGCGTGCGTCCAGGCCAGGTCGAACACCCGGTCGGCCAGGTTACGGTCCCTGTATTTCTCTATCACCGCCCGGGCGGCCTCGCGGCTGTCGCAGATCCCGGTGACATAATCCACGACGGCCTCTTCGCCGGGAGCCAGCAGGACGCGGCAGCGGATGGCGGTCACGGGGTCCAGCACCGCGCCTTCGCTGTCGGTCAGCTGGGCGTCGCGCATGGCCGCGGGGCTGGCGGCCGTATTGCCGCGGCCGATGAACTTGTCGCGGTCGGTCTCGTAGGAGGCGCCGACCACGGAGTTGCCGTGCACCGCCATGAAATGCGCCAGGACGGGGAACTTTTCCTTGCCGGAGCGGGGCCGGCGGCTGCAGAGGATGGCCTGGTGCGACCGGATGATCTCCGTCTGCACGAACAGGTTGCTGAAAGCGCGGTGGGCCAGGTCCGCGGCCGCGTGGTTAAGCACCACCTCGGCGTAGCTGGTAAGCTCTATGGTACGTGGGTAGCGGGAGAGATTCTTTACATGCACCCGGCGCAGGTCGATATTGTCCTCGGGAGAGACCACTATCTCGGTATGCACGTCGATATTGTGGTCCCGGCGCCTGAACTCGGCCCGGGAGCGGGAGAAGATGGCCTCGTATCTGCCGGGGGTCTTGAGCGTGGGCTGGTAGGCCGAGGACCAGAATTCCCCGCTCGCCATATCCCGCAGGTAGATGAACGTGCCTTCGTTCTCCAGCGCGGCGTCCTCGTGCCAGCGCGTCACGGCCAGGTCTTTCCAGCGGGTGTAGCCGGCCCCGGAGTTGGTGACCATCAGACCGTAGGCGCCGTTGGACAGCAGGTGAATTTCCGGCGCGGGGGTGTGCGGCGTGTTGAACACGCGCGACAGGGCGTCGTTCTCCTCGCTCTTGCGCAGCACGCCGGAGACCTCGGAGTCGTAGAGGAAAGGCGCGGCCTTGGGCACCCGTTCCTGCAGCAGCAGCTCGGTGGCCTTGAACATCGGGTCGGCCAGGAAGCGCCGCTGCATGGGCCGCTCCAGCAGCGTGTAGGCCAGGGACAGCAGGGCCATGCCCTGGTGATGGGCCATGTAGGACTTCACCACCGCGCGGGAGCCGTCGTGGGCGGCGCGGGCCGGAGTGTAATCTATGGCTTCGTAGAAACCGTATTCCCCGCTGAAGCCGTCGGCGGTCAGGCGCTCCAGGTTGGCGCAGGCCTGCTCCGGCTCCACCATGAGGGCCAGCACGCCCGCGTAGGGCGCCACTACCAGGTCTTCCACCAGGCCGCGCTTGAAGCCGAGGTCCGGGACGCCGAAGGAGCGGTACTGATAGGTCATCGCGGCGTCGAGCTTGTTGTAGCCGGATTCCGACATGCCCCACGGTATGCCGTTGGCGCCGGCGTATTCTATCTGGCAGGCGACCATGGCCTTATAGGTGCGCTCCAGCAGGGTGCCCTCGTAGACGGGCATGACCAGCAGCGGCATGAGATATTCGAACATCGAACCGCCCCAGGACACCAGCACCGGGTCGCCGCCGTACTTGGACAGCAGCCGGCCCAGCATGAACCAGTGCTTCTGCGGCAGCTTGCCCTGCGCGATGGCCACGAAGCTGGCCAGCCTGGATTCGGAGGCCAGCAGGTCGTAGCAGCCCGGGTCCAGCCGGTGCTCGGAGACGTTGTAGCCGATGGAGAGCAGCTGCGCCGGCTTGTTGTAGAGGAATTCAAATTCCACGCCGGAGAGCTCGGTGCAGAGCAGCGCCATGGCGTCTATGGCCACTATCCGCTCGCAGGCCCTGTCGCCGGTCTCCTTCAGGGCGGCGCGCAGCCGCGTGAACCAGTCCCGCTCCCGCGCGGCGTCGTAGTCGGACGGGTCCAGCCCGGAGAGGATGGCGTCCAGCAGCGGGAAAAGTTTCAGCTCCAGCCGGGCGGCCTCGGCGAGGGCGGGCACGGCGTCGAGGGAGCGCAGCGCGGCCCGCAGCAGGGCCAGGCGCTCCCGCTGCCGGTCGTCGCCCTTCTCCCACATGCCGGGGATCTCGGGGGCGAGCAGCACCCACGGCGCTATATAGGCCATATCCTCAAGGCAGTCGTAGCACTGTTTTTCAAAAGCCCGGCCCCAGCGCCGGGTCTCGTCGAAATGTTTGCCGTCCAGCCCGGCCAGCAGCCCGGAGCTCTCCGCCGACAGGCGCCGCAGCAGGGCGTGCATCTCCAGGAGGGAGGCCGGGACGGGCCGCACCTTGGCCTCCAGCCTGGCCGCCTGCGACGAGATCTTTTCCGCCGCCGCGGCCGCGCCGGGGAGGCGGCTTTCGGCCAGCCCGGAGGCGCAGTCCCGCAGGACGGCCAGGGTATCGGCCAGGCCGTCGAAGAGCTTGGCCGAGACTATCTTGCCGGCTTTCATCTCCACCAGGCCCGAGCGCAGCACCAGCAGGTGGCCGGTCATGTTGCCGCTGTCCACCGACGAGACATAGAGCGGCTTCAGGGGCTTGAGCGATTCGGTATCGTACCAGTTGTAGAAATGCCCGCGGTATTTCTCCATGCCGCTCATGGTCCTGAGGGTCTTTTCTGTGCGGTTGAACATCGTTCCCATCGAGATGTAGCCAAAATCATAGGCGGACAGATTGGACAGCAGCGACAGGCCGATATTGGTGGGCGAGGTCCTGTGGGCCACGGCGCCGAGGAAGTCTTCCTGGAAGTTGTCCGGCGGCAGCCAGTTGTCCCGCGCCGTCACGAAAGTCTCGAAGAAGGCCCAGATCCTGCGGGCCAGGCCGCCCAGGAAGACCTGGCGCTCCCGGGACAGGGCGGCCTTGCGCACGTTGGGCGGCCGGCTGACCAGCCAGGCTATGGCCGGGGAGGCCAGCCACAGGCCCCAGAACCCGAGCGACAGCAGGTCCGCGCTCCCCGCGGCCAGCGCGGCCGCCGCGAAGGCGAAAACCGCCAGCGGTCCGGCGGGCATGGCCCGGACATATTCGGGCACGGTCCGGGCCGGCCGCAGCTCCGCTTCGCCGGAGGTCCGCCATTCCAGCAGGCGCCGGCGGGAAACGAACATGCGCCAGTACGTGACCGCTATGGCGTGCAGGCCGTTAACGGCCTCGTGCGCCAGGAAAGCCAGGGCGAGCAGGAACTGCGCGGCGCGCAGGGTCGCCGACTCCGCGACCGTGCGCAGGTGCACCGCGAGGGAAATGTCCCGGCTCTTGCCGACGGCATCTACGCAGGCGATGAGCAGGACGGGAAAAGCGTATAGGGCGAGCACCACGGAAGGCCAGAACCAGGGCGCCGGGAAAAGGAGCCAGCCGGCGGCCAGCAGCCAGACGGTTGCCGCGGGCACTACGCTGCGCCTGAGGTTGTCCAGGATCTTCCACCGGGAGAGCAGCGAGAGCGGGTTGCGCAGGGCCCGCCCGGCCCCCGGCACGAGGGGCAGCAGCCAGCCGGAGATCTGCCAGTCGCCGCGGGTCCAGCGGTGGCGGCGGTTCATGTCCGCCAGGTAGCCGGAGGGATACTTCTCGTAGAGCTGCACATCGGTGACCAGGGCGGAGCGCGCGTAGCAGCCCTCCAGCAGGTCGTGGCTGAGGATGAGGTTCTCCGGCAGGCGCCCGCCCAGCGACTTTTCAAAGGCGTCCACGTCGTAGAGGCCCTTGCCGATGAAAGAACCTTCGTCGAACAGGTCCTGGTAGATATCGGACACGGCCTTGGTGTACGGGTCTATGCCGGGCTCGCCGCCGAAGATCTTTACGAAAAGCGTGGGGTCGTCGCCGGGATAGCCGAGGTCCACCCTGGGCTGCAGGATGCCGTAGCCGGAGACCACGCGGCCCTTTTTCTCGTCGTAAACCGGCCGGTTGAGCGGGTGGGCCATTATCCCCGCCAGCTCCCGCGCCGCGTCCCTGGGCATGCGGGTGTCGGTGTCGAGCGTTATCACGTATTTTACGTCCTGCAGGCGCCCTACGTCGCCGGAGATAAGGCTGAAGCGGTCCAGCCCCCCGCCGCGCAGCAGCGCGTTGAGGTCGGCGAGTTTGCCCCGCTTGCGCTCGTAGCCCATCCAGACTTTCTCCCGCGCGTTCCACCGGCGCGGCCGCTGGAAGAGATAGAAGATATTGTCCCGGTGAGGGCGGTACTTCAGGTTGAGGCGCTCTATGCCCTCCCTGGCCTGCGCCAGCAGCGCGGCGTCGCCGGGCAGGGTCTCCGCCGCCGCGTCGCAGAAGTCGGTCAGCAGCGCGAACTCCACGTTGGCGTCGATATTGGCCAGGTAGCAGACCTCCAGGCCCTCCAGCAGGGACTCCACGCCCCTGACGCCGGTGAGCATGGTAGGGATCACCGTCAGCGTATGGGCGTGCGCCGGGATGCCTTCCGAAAAATCCATCCTGGGGAGTTTCCTGGGCGCGACGGTTTTGGTGCAGAACCAGTTCACCAGGGTGGCGGCCGCCTGGCTGGCCGCCAGCAGCAGCGGCAGCCCGAAGCCGGCCAGCCAAAGCCAGCCCGCCAAACCCTGCTCCCAGGCCAGCAGCAGCGCTCCGGCGGAAGCGGCGAGGGTGAGCAGGCCTATGGCGCCGGTGTAGAAAGCCAACGGCAGCGCCGTCCGCCGGGCCCGCAGAAAATCCCCGGGCCGCAGCCTTATGCCGAGGGAGCGGCAGAAATTGGCGAGTCCGCGGTCGGCGAGGTAATAGCCCACATGCCCCGCCGCGCTGCCGGGGCCCGCCGAATTCTTCCCCGCCCCGGCGGCCGCCACCGCCCGCGCCGCCACCGCCTCTTCGCTCAGGCAGCTGCGGTACGCCAGGTCCTCTATGGCGTGCCGGTAGCTGTCGCGCGTGGCGAAGGCCATGCCGGGATAGGCGCCGGCAGGGTCCCGCCGCAGCTCCCGCTCCACGACGCTGAGGCTTTCCACGAAATCGTGCCAGTCCGTGATCTCCAGGAAACGCAGGCTCTCTATGGTGTTGGAGATGGAAACCTGGTCGGCGGCCTGCTTGTGGTTGGCCGACTGGATAAGGCGCTCTACGGTCTTGCCCTTCTCGGCGAGCTTCTTCTCCAGCCAGACGATGGGGAGGTTAAAGGCGGGGCTCTGCCCGTGCAGCCGCCGCACGAATTCCGCGACGAAGGAATCGGACATCGGCAGGTCGACCTTGGCCATCGCCGCGATCTCCAGGATGACGCCGCTGGTGTCCTTGGCCAGCACCTCGAGGATGCGGCTGGCGCGGTACTCGGCCACGTCCCGGTCGAGCTGGGCGAGGATCATGCGGGAAGCGATGCGCCGGAGATTCTCTATGAGGGCCAGGCGGATCATGATCGGGACGGCCCACAGCTCGCCCAGCTTCAGATGCTGCACGGACTGGTAGGCGGCCACGAAGCCGGCCAGGCCCCTGGTGTCCAGGCGGCCGTCGCCGTGGGCGACGATCTCCATGGCGACGTCGTAGACCCTGGGATAGCCGGCCAGCGGCCCCCGGGTAAGGTTGGGCAGCTCCTCGCTGTAGCCCTTGGGCAGGAACTTCTGGGCGAGGCGGATCTGCTCCTCTATAAGGTAATAATTGTCCAGCAGCCAGTCGCCGGCGGGCGAGATGCGCCTTTTGCCGCCGCCGGGCTGGTTGAGCAGCTCGTAGGCCCTGAGGATGATCGCCTCGTTCTCTTTCAGGCGCGCCAGGAGCTTCTCCCGGCCGCGCTTGAAGCTGACGCTGTGCCTGCCGGCCATGGCCACGGCGTGAGCTTTGAACTGGTCGATATTGAAAAGTTCGGCCCGCAGAGGCTGCTCGTCGGCTATTTTAGCCGCCGGCAGGAGACGGGCGAGGGTTTTCTTTAAGGCCGGAAGGCCGCGTTTTGCGAACTGCGAAAACATCGGCTGGCCTCCGGATTGTCTGGTGGTTAGGTTGTTGTCTCTCTATTCTACCACAGACCCGGCGGAAAACCCGCGGATATTGATATAATTCATTAACTACGGAGACCAACTACATGCCCAAATACCTTATCACCAGCGCCCTGCCCTACGCCAACGGCCCCATCCACTTCGGCCATATCGCCGGGGCCTACCTGCCGGCCGACATCTTCACCCGCTTCCTGCGGCAGAACGGCGAGGACGCGCTCTACATCTGCGGCACCGACGAGCACGGCGTGGCCATCACCATCGGCGCCGAGAAGGCCGGCGTGCCGTACCAGCAGTACGTCGACGGGCATCACAAGACTATCAAGGCCTTCTTCGACCGGCTCAACATCCGCTTCGACCATTTCTCCCGCACCACGCTGCCCGAGCATTTCCCGCTGTGCCAGGAATTTTTCCTGGACCTCCACAAGAAGGGCTTTATCAAGCCCGCCGTGGAGCCGCAGTTCTTCTGCGTCAAGTGCAACCGCTTCCTGGCGGACCGCTACGTAACCGGCGCCTGCCCCAAATGCGGCGCGGGCGAGGTGCGCGGCGACGAATGCACCAAGTGCGGCGAGTGGCTGGAGCCGTCCAAGATCATCTCCCCCTCCTGCAAGGTCTGCGGCAGCAAGCCGGAGATCCGCGAGGTCACCCAGTATTTCCTCGACCTGACCGCTTTCGCCCCCCGCCTGAAGGAATGGCTGGGCGCGAAGACCGACTGGAAACCCAACGTCCGCAACAAGGCGCTCTCGATGATAGAGGAAGGCCTGGTGCAGCGCTCCATCACCCGCGAGCTCACCTGGGGCGTGCCGGTGCCTCTGCCCGAAGCGAAAGGCAAAGTTCTCTACGTCTGGTTCGACGCGCCCATCGGCTACATTTCCGCGACGATGGAATGGGCCAAGCTCAAGGGCGAGCCCGAGGCGTGGAAGGACTGGTGGCAGAACAAGGACAGCAAACTGATCCACTTCATCGGCAAGGACAACATCATCTTCCATACCATCATCTGGCCGGCCATGCTGATGGGCCAGGACAAGCCGTGGATCCTGCCCGACAACGTGCCGGGCAATGAATTCTATAACCTGGAGAACCGCAAGTTCTCCAAATCCGAGGGCTGGTACATAGACACCGACGATTTCTTCTCCAAGTACGCCGTGGACGCGCTGCGCTACGCCATCGCCTCCAACGGGCCGGAGACCGCCGACTCGCAGTTCCTGTGGGAGGACTTCGCCGCCCGCAACAACGAGCTGGCCGACACGCTGGGCAACCTGGTCAACCGCTGCTTCTCCTTCATGAAGAAGAACTTCGACGGCAAGATCCCGGCCGCGGGCGAGCTGAAGCCCGAGGACAAGGCCCTGCTCGACGGCCTGGCCCCCGCCTTCGCCGAGACCGGCGCCTTCTACCGCTCCTACAAGGTGCGGCAGGCCGTGGGCCGCGCCATGGCGCTGGCCATGGCCGCCAACAAGTACGTCAACGACACCGCCCCCTGGACGCTGCGCAAGACCGATATAGTCCGCTGCGCCACCGTGCTCAACGTGGCGTCGAGGGCCATCATAAACGCGGCCATCCTGCTTTACCCGGTGATCCCGGACACGGCGCTGAAGATCCTGGCCAAGGCCGGCCTGCCGCCCGGCGGCGCCCCGGCGTTCAAACCCTGGGAAGGCAGCCTGGACGGCCTGGCGCTGGGCGAGGACGCCTCGCTGCTGTTCACCAAGATCCTGCCCGAGCAGGTGAAGGCGGAAGTGGAGAAACTCAAAGGCATGGCGGAAGCGGCGCAGGCCGCGAAATAACCGCCCGCTTTCAGGAGCAGGACAGCAAAAAACCCCTTTCGGGGTTTTTTGTTTTTAGGACTTCTTTTTGGAGGAGGGTTTAGAGGCCGTCCGCGGCGGGGCGGTCTTTTTAGGCGCGGCCTTGCGGGCGGCGCTGCGGGCCGGCGGGGCTTTCACCCGGCGGGGCCTGCGGTGGCGGCGCGGGGCGCGCTTGACCACCCAATAGCGGCTTTTGCCCACATCCAGGTGGGTGAAACCTTTGTTAGGGTAGTAGCCTACGCCGCCGGCTCCCAGCCGGCGGCCCAAATTCTTTACCTTCGTGGAGCTGTAGCCGGGGACCTTTATGTCGGCCGCCCAGCCCATCATGTGCAGGCTGTGCTCGGCCGCGCCGGGCAGGCGCCGGTTCAGCTTGAGCGTACGGTAGCCGGAGAGCAGGGTCAGCCCGCGCTTACCGAGCTTATCCTCCACCGCGTCCAGAAGTTCCACAAGCTTTACGGCTATGGGCACTTCTACGCCGGTGAGGCTGCAGCGCATGAGGTGGTCTATGCGCTTGAGTTCCTCCGCGTCGTAGGCGCCGTCCTTGCCGCGGTAGCGGGCGGTGATCTTCTCCCCCGTATCCTGGCGGATCAGGGTAAGGCTGCCGTTGCCGCCCAGGTTGACCGGCTCCGGGGCGTTGGCCAGGGCGCTGCTGATAAAAATGTCGGCCTCGGTCCCGTCGCCTTCCTCCAGGTCGGCGACTTCGTCCTCGGTAACCGCCTGCTGCGCCGAGCTGGAGAGCGGGATGACGAACTCCGGCATGTCGGCCAGCTGGTCCAGCAGGGTAGTGGAACTGTAATTTATATTGGCGGAAGCCAGGGTGGTAAGCAGCTGCGCGTGGGCGGCCGGGCGGAAAGCCAGGGCCAGCAGCGGGAACATGACAAATATCAACCTTCGCATCGAGTTGAATATTTTATCAAATTAAATAAATAGAGCGGCAATATTTTTCGGACCGGCAGCCGACGCGCCGCGGGCAGGAAGCCGCTATATCCTGAGGGTTATGCCGCCCAGCAGCGTGCTATCTTCGGCCGAGCGCGTTATCCCCAATTTAACGCCGGCATCTATATCCAGGTAGTCGTAAGGAGACCAGATCAGACCGAAGGCGGAATAGAAAGGGTGCGAGACGGAGCCCTTCTCCCTGCTGGTCTCTCCGGCTAGGTCGACGGCAGCCTTAAACTTCGGCAGCACCTTTAACGCTGCGGCCGCGGAACCTTTAAGAATGTTCTTCTCTTCGCCCAGCGAGTTCCTGTTATAGAGGTAGCCGCCGTTCAGATAGAACTCCCACGGCCCGGCCTTCCTGCCGGCTATAGTGTTGAACCACACTCCGCCCTTGCCTGCCCCCAGGCCCTTGCTCTCGTCCCCCTCCGGGAGCGAGAAGCCGGGCTTCATGGCGATGACCCAGTCCCCGGCGCGGCCCGCCTCGAACTTTGTCTCCAGCGCTACGTCGCCCAGACCGCTCTCCGAGAGGCCCTGCGAGCTCCAGCCCTTCCAGACCGCGCTGATCAGCAGGTCTATGTTATCCATGAAGCCGTAGGAGAACTCGGCCGTGGCGGCGGTGGCGTAAGTCCGCACCCCGTCGCCGGCCCTGGTATGCGCCATGCCCAGTTCGGCCTGGCGCACGTCGGTGCCGAGGAAAACGGTATCCTCCGAGATCAGCGGGTGGAAGGCGAAGGCGTCGCCGCAGAAAAGGAAAAGAGAGAGTACAGGTAAAGCAACTTTCATAAAAACCCCCGGGGGCCAGGACCATGCCTCCCGGGAGTAGTCTACACAATTCCCCCGGGAACGGCAACACGCCGGCTCAACGGCGCAGCGAAGGCGGCGATTCCAGGCTGCTCCGCTCCAGCAGCGCCGCGTCGCGGAAGATCTCCGCGGAAGGACCGTCGGCGGTAACTGCGCCTTTGTGTATCACGATGGTACGCGGGCAGACCTCCAGCGCGAAGTCAAGATCGTGCGTGGCTATGAACCGCGTGTGGCGGAAGGTTTTAAGCAGGTTTATCAGCCGCCGGCGGGAAAGCGGGTCCAGGTTGGAAGTCGGTTCATCCATCACCAGCACGTCCGGTTCCATGGCCAGGACCCCGGCAATGGCGGCCGCCCGTTTTTCCCCCTGTGACAGCCGGTAAGGGGGCCGGGCGCGCAAGTGGGCCGCGCCCACGGTCTCCAGCGCCTTCAGCGCCCTGTTCTCCAGTTCCTTTTCCGGCAGACCGAGGGCGCGCAGACCGAAAGCCACGTCCTCGCCTACCGTCGGCATGAATAGCTGGTCGTCGGGGTTCTGGAAGACCATCCCGACGGCGCGGCGCAGCGCGGGCAGGTTCTCCTTCGCCAGCCTCAGGCCGCCCACCGAGAGCGTCCCTTCGGAAGGCAGCAGGCAGCCGGTGAAATGCCGCAGCAGCGTGGATTTGCCGGCCCCGTTCCCGCCCACCAGCGCCACGGCCTCCCCGTGCGGTACGGAGAAAGAAACGCCGCGCAGCGCCGGCGTGCCGTCCGGATAGGTGTAGCCGAGGTTCTCCACTTTAACGATATGATGGTTCATTTAAAAAGTCCCGTTACCAGGCCGCCAGCCAGCAGCGGCAGATTGAAAACCCTGCAGACCAGGAAAAAAGCGCCCCAGCCGCCTACGAACAACAGTTCCCCGGCGTACCCGCCGCCTCTCCGCGCGGAAGGCAGGCTGCCGTCGAAGCCGCGGCAGCGCATGGCGGCGTAGACGCGCTCGGCGCGGTCCAGCGTGCGCAGCAGCAGGTGCCCTGCGATCTGTATGAAGACCCCGAAGCGCATGCGGCCCCGCCCCGGCGAGCGCAGCGCGCGCGCGCGGGACATGGCCTCCGCCTCGCCGGCCAGCGCCAGCATGTAGCGGTTAAGGAAGAGCAGCTGCGTCACGAAAGGGCGCGGCATGCCGGCGCGTTCCAAAGCGCCGCAGACCCCGTTGACGCCGGTGAGCGCCAGCAGGGCCAGGGCCGCGGAGACCGTAAGCGCGAAGCGCAGCAGGATGGAAGCGAAAGAGACCCAGCCGCCGGAGATCTCCGCAACGCCGAAGCGCAGCAGCGCGGAAGTGTCGAAAAAGGGGTTGAACAGGCCCACCGCGACAGCGAACGGGGAGACCAGCAGCACCTTGCGGGCTATGTAGCGCGCCGGCAGGCCGCCGGCGGCTACCAGGTACACCGGGTAGAGCGCGAAAGGCGCCATGGCCGAAATTTCGTATTTGCCGAACGAGACCACCGCCAGGATGAACAGGGCGGTGGCCGCCAGTTTGGCCCACGGCGCGAGGCGGTGCAGCGGGCTGTCCCCGGCGGCCAGCGCGTCCATGCGCCCTATCTCTGCGATATTGTCCGCTATGTTTCCCATATGAAAATCCGCCGGCAGGCCGCTGATAACAAAGAGACGCCGCGCCTTTCAGGCCGCGGCTTTCTTCCACTTCAGCGCGAACCCGGCCAGCATGGCCAGCGCAAGCACCAGCAGGCCGCCAATCAGTCCGGAGAGGGATGTCCCGGCGTCCACGGCCGGCCAGGCAGGGGGCGGCATAGAGGCACCCGGAGAACTTTCAGGCGCGGCCGCTTCGCGGGCCGCGGTTTCCGGGGCTTTAAAGGAGTAATCCGGCAGGAAGGCGGTCTTCTCCTGCAGCGCGGCCAGCAGGCCGTGCACCTTGCCGGAGGACTCAAGCTCCTCCTTGCCGGAGGTTTTCAGCATGGCCCATTCCAGCCCGTCGGGGTTGGCCGAAGCGAACCAACTGAGAGCCGCGCCGGTCAGCACGGCCGCGGCGGCCAGGCCGGCCAGCGCGCCCCTGATGCTGACGCCTATGGGTTTGCGCCCGGCGGCTGACTCAAGTATTTCCGGCCTGGCCCTGAGCAGGAACGAGACCACCCCAGCGGTGACCAATCCCTCCGCCAGGCCTATGGCCAGGTGTATGGGCTGCATCAGCAGCACGAAGGTCTTGAAGGGCAGCTCCGAAATACCGGAGGCGACGGTTTGCAGCACCACGCTGAGGGCGCCGAGCTGCAGGCCTGTCACAGCCGCCAGGGTGGCCGCGAGCGCCAGCCTTTTCTTATCCAGGCCGCTTCCGGCCAGCCGCTTATAAACCAGAGGGTAGGCGACAAAACAGGTAAAGAAGCCCAGGTTGAAGATGTTGCAGCCGAGGGCCAGCAGTCCCCCGTCGGCAAAGAACAGGGCCTGCACCGTCAGCACCGAGGCCAATACCAGGAAAGCCGCCCAGGGGCCGAGCAGGATTGACAGTATCATCCCCCCGCCCAGGTGGCCGCTGGACCCGGTGCCGGGGATGGTGAAGTTTATCATCTGTGCCGCAAAGATGAAGGCGCCCAGGACGCCCATCAGCGGGATCTTCCTGTCGTCGGCCTCCTCCCGGACCTTTTTAGCGCTGTAGGCGAGAAGCCCGCCGGAAACCGCCCATAAACTCCCGCCCACAGCGGGCGAGAGCAAAGCATCTGCCATGTGCATAACTCTTCTCCTTTATCCGCGGCTAGAACCGGAAGGTGAGCCCCGTGAGTAAACCCAGGTCGTCGGCCGCGTCATTAAGGCCGAACTTCACTCCGGCGTCCAGGTCCAGGTTTTCAGAAGGGGACCAGATGAGGCCGAAAACGGACACCAGCGGGTGCCTCAGGGACGCGGGGTCTGCGCTGGTCTCCGTGGTCAGATCGGCGCTTACCAGGGTTTTAGGCGCCACCTCCAGGACCGCGGCCGCTGAACCTTTCAAGATATCTTCCTCTTCCCCGCCGTCGTTCTTATTAAGGAAATACCCCGCGTTAAAGTAGAACTGCCAGGCCCCGGCGGTACGGCCGGCTATAGCGTGGGTCCAGAAGGCGCTCTTGCCGGCGCCAAGCCCTTTTTCTTCGTCGCCGGCTGCAAGGGAAAGCCCCGGTTTCAGCGCCAAGGTCCACCCGGCTTTCTCCGCCACCAGGAATTTTGCCTCCAGGGCCAAATCCCCCAGGCCGTTCTCCGAAACCCCGCCGGAGGTCCACCCGCTCCATGGCACGGTGAAAAGCAGGTCCGCGTTATCGGCAAGGCCGCAGGAAAGCTCAAGGGCCAGCGCACGGGAATAAGCAGCGCCGCCAGCCGATGCCTGTGCGTATTCAAAACCGGCCTCCACCTGGCGCCCCCCCTTGCCCAGGAACCCGGTGTCCTCGCTTATCAGCGGGTGCATAGCCATGGCGCCCGTGCAGGGCAGGGCCAGCGCCGCCGCGGCTATAAATATTTTTCTCATGACCTCTCCTTCAATGTTGTGTTATTAAA
Source organism: uncultured Elusimicrobiaceae bacterium (assembly GCA_964417965.1). Taxonomy (GTDB): domain Bacteria; phylum Elusimicrobiota; class Elusimicrobia; order Elusimicrobiales; family UBA9959; genus UBA9959. The sequence goes on along the minus strand of CAYQJX010000016.1, from coordinate 32,301 downwards.
TACAATTTCGTAACACTGTACCGCAAAAAAAATCAATTGCCTGCGTTGGTCACGCTGAGCGTGGAGTGTTTGACTCCCTTGACCGACTTGAGCGCGTCGGCGAGCCGCTTGACCCTGGCGCCGGCGCCTTTGACGGCGATGATCTCCAGGCAGTTGTCATGGTCCAGGTGCACGTGCTGGGCTGAAATGATGATGCCGCCGTGGTCATGCTGTATATCCAGGAGCGTGTTGACCACTTCGCGGCTGTGGTGGTCGTAGACGATAGTGACGGCGCCGGCGACCTGTCCGCCTTTAGAGAAGACATCGGTGACGAACTCTTTGCGGATCAGGTCGGCTATGGCCTTGGAGCGGTTGCTGTAGCCTTCCGCCCCTATAAAAGCGTCGAACTTCCGGAGGAGTTCCCCCTCCAGCGAGACACCGAACCTGACGAGTTTGTTCTTCATGTGTTACCTTTGCATAAATAGTAACACACTTCCGGCAAGCCCGTCAACCAGGCACGGCTACAGCAGGCGCCAGGCGAGGCCGGCGGAGAAGGTACGGCCCGGCTGCGGGAACCAGCCGTTGAACACGTCGGCGGTCTCGGCGTAGCGGCGGTTCAGGATATTGGAGACCCCGGCCCACAGCTCCAGCCCGCCGAACCCGCGCGAGGCCTTTACGCCGAACACCCAGTACTCCGGCAGGCGCAGCCCGGTCTCCCCCCGCCCGGTGTACTGCTCCGAAACCCCGCGCCCGTCGAGCTTCAGGTCGAAACCGCCGGCCTTAAGGCCGGCCGCGCAGGAGTAGCGGTGGGCCGGGCTGAAATTAAGCGGTTCATAGCGGCCGCCGGTCCTGGCCTTGCTGACGCTGCGCACATAGCCGGCGGAAAAGCTGAACGGGCCCGGCTTGAAGCCGGCCTCGGCCTCCAGGCCGTAGGAGAAGGCCTCGTCCAGGTTGTCGGCCCCCCAGGTCACGGGATCGAGGGCGATGCGGTCTTTTATATCCGAGTAATAACCGGCCAGCGAGGCGTACCAGCCGGCCGGGGAACCGTAGGCGGCGGCGGCCTGCGAGTTAAGGCTGGTCTCCGGCTTAAGGCCCGGCGCCGGCGCGGCCCACGGGTTATACAGGTCGGCGAAGGTGGGCGCCTGGAAAGCGCGCCCGACGGAAGCCGAGAATTTCCAGCGTTCGTCCGGGGCGTAGACGGCGCCCAGCCTGGGGCTGAGGCGCTCCTCGTAGGCGCCGCTGCGGTCCAGCCTGGCCCCCGGCGTTAACTCCACGCGGCCCAGGCTGAAGGTTCTCTGCGCGAACAGGCCGAAAGAGCCGATCCGGTGGTCGCCGTAGGTCTCCGAAGCCAGCGCAGAACCGGAGGCCTCGGCGCCGAGCACGGCTTTCCCGCCCAGGGAGGCCCGGACGGAGGCGGCCTTGTCCGTAACCTTTGCGGCGCTCAGGGAGCCGAACTGGAAAGCCTCTATCTCGTTGGACGACAGGGAGACGTCGGCCTTCAGCCGCAGGGTTTCGCCCCCGCCGCTCCAGGAGGAGGAGGCGAATTCACGCCGGGAGCGCTGCCAGTCGGTGAGGGAATTGGGTTCCCGCTCGCGCGAGCCGTTCCAGTCCGCCACGGGCACCGGCGTGCCCGACGGGAGCCCGGTCCGCAGGCGCGAGAACAGGCCGCTGAAGCTCAGCCGGCCCGCCCGGCCCAGGCCCAGCGAAGCCCGGCCGGAGACGGAGTCCTTGTCCGCGGCCGAGTTGCGCTGGAACCCTTCGGAAGCGCCCGAGGCGCCCGCGAGGAAGATCTCGCCCCGCTCCCCGGCGGCGCCGGTTTTAAGGAAATAATCTTTTGTACCGTAGGAGGCGAACCCGGCGCCGGCCTGGGCCAGCCGGGCCCCGGGCGCCAGCCGCCGCGAGAACAGCTGCACCACGCCGCCCTCGGCGTTGGCGCCATAGAGCGAGGCGGCGGCGCCGGGGAACACCTCCACCCGGCCCAGCCCGCCGGCAGGCAGCACGGAGAGGTCCACGGTGCCGGTGATATCGGCGGGGAGGCGCACGTCGTCGAGGTAGACGGCGGTCTGCTTGGCCTGGAAGCCGCGCATGGCCACGGTGGCCAGCCCGGCGGGCCCGTTGAGGCGGCGCACGGCCAGCGGCAGCAGCCCGTCCAGCGCGCCGGCCGCGCTCCCGCCCCCGGAAGGCGAGAAGGGCAGGTCGGCGGACCGGGCGTCGGCCGGCGGCAGGCCGCGCCAGGCGGCCGTGCGCGCCACGGAAAAGAACAGCTCCGGGGACTTATCCCCAGAAGCGTAAAGCCAGGGTGAAGACAGGAACAGAAGGCAGAACAGGATGCAGCGTTTCATTTTTCCTCCCGCGAAGATCGCCGCGCCATAGCGCGGAAGACCCCTCGTAGAAGGAGACCGTCCGGCGCCGGTTGCGACGTGCAGGCGGTAGACCGGGCTTATCCCCGGGAGGGGACATCACCGTTGCGGGGCAGCTCCTGATTCTCGCAGGATTCCTCCGCCTGTACGGTTCAATTATAACAAAACAGAGTACTGCCTTGTTTGACCTTCGTCATAGGCCTTAAGTCCCCCGCCGGGCTGGGCCGAATGACGCCGGCGGGGTGGGCCCATCAGCCCATATAAAGGGAACAAGAAATAAATATTATTGTATGTGTCGTGCCAACCCGTGCCAAGGAGAGTTACTGAATGAAAAAGACAGAGATAAGCAAGCTGCTGCTGGCCGCCGTTTTTATGGCCGTGCCCGCCGTAGCGCAGGACTTCGACAGCCTGCCTTCCGTTAAAGAGCTCGTCAGCCAGGCTAAGGCCGCGCAGGTCGCGGTGCCCGCCCCCTCCGCCTCGCAGGACGCCAGGACCGTTAAGGAATGGACCATCATGGTGTTCATGAACGGCAAGAACAACCTCTCCTCCTACGTCATCTCCGACATGAACGAGATGGAAGTGTTCGGCCCGACCGACAATATCAATATCATTACCCAGGCCGCCCGCATGCAAGAATCCGCGCCCTCCTACCCGGGCGGCGGCGGTTACGACGACTGGGGCAATGGCTACGGTTCCCCCGTACCGCATCCCGGCTGGCCCAACCCCTACTGGGGCGGCATGCCCCCGATGATGATGAAAGTGGCCACCACAAAGGACGCCTCCACCGACTGGGTGGGCGTGCGCCGCTACCTGGTCACCAAGGACGGCGAGAACGGCTCCCTCTCCTCCACGCTGCTCTCCGACATGGGCACCGTCGACATGGGCGACTACAAGCAGCTCGCCGAATTCGGCAAATGGGTGAAGGCCAACTACCCCGCCAAGAAGTATATGCTCGTGGGCTGGAACCACGGCTCCGGCTGGGAGAAAAGCCTGGACCTGTTCCCCACCGTCAAAGGCATCTCCTATGACGACGAGACCAACAACCATATCTCCACCCCGCAGCTGGCGCAGGCCATCCGCGAGATGGGCGGCGTGGACATCTACGCCTCCGACGCCTGCCTGATGCAGATGGTAGAAGTGGCCTACGAGCTCAAGGACACCGCCAAGATCACCGTGGGTTCCGAAGAGAACGAGCCCGGCGACGGCTGGGGCTATAACGAGTTCCTGGCGAGGGTGCATTCCAACAAGGACAATCTGACCCCCGACGTGATGGCCGCCGCGGCCGTGCAGGGCTACAAGGCCTTCTACGCGCCCAGCGGCACCGCCACCACGCAGAGCGCCATCCGCACCTCCGGCCTGGTGAAGTACCGCGCCCTGCTGGACGCTTGGGTGGACCTCGCCATGAAGGAAGACAAGAAGATGCTGTCCGACGCCCGCACCGCGGCCGTCGGCTTCGGCGGGGCCGGGTCCAAGGACCTGACGCACTTCATGGAGCTGGCGCACGCCGGCGCCAAGTCCCCCGCGTTCAAGGCCAAGACCGTGGAGGTCATGAACCAGTTCTACAACAAAGTGCTCATCGACAACGCCACCACCGGGGACAAGTTCAAGAAAGCCTACGGCCTGGGCGTTTACCTGCCCGGCTACAGCTTCGACACGGACTACAGCGAACTGGCCTGGGCCAGGGACGGCCGCTGGGACGAGTTCCAGCAGTGGCTGACCGCCAAGGACGCGGCACCCGCCGCGCCCAACCCCCACGCGATGGAAGCCAATATCCGCTGACAACGCCCGAAGTAAAAGAAAAGGCCCCTCTCGCGAGGGGCCTTTTCTTTTTACGGCGCCGGCGCGCTAGGCCGGCCTGTAGCCTTTCAGGGCGTACCAGGCCTGGCCGAGGCAAAGGCCTCCGTCGTTGGCGGGGGTCTGACTATTAGAGAGTACCCTTAGCCCGGAGCCTTGCAGCCCCGCCGTTACCAGCTCCAGCAGCGTCCTGTTCTGAAAAACGCCGCCGGAAAGACAGACGGTCTTAAGCCCGCGGTCCCTGGCCAGGGCGGCGGCGGCGGAAATTACCGCCGCGGCCAGCCCGGCGTGCAGCCGGGCGGAGATCACCCCGGGAGCGCGGCCGGCCAGGCGGTCGGCCACCGCGGCCCTCACCGCGGGGGCGGGGTCGAGCTGCAGCAGGCCGGAGCCCCTGGCCAGGCCGAAAGCGTAAGCTCCGGCGGCACGGGCCGGCAGCAGGCTCTCCAGCTCCATCGGCCCCTGCGCTTCATAGGTGGCCTCCGTCCTTACTCCCGCGATAAAACTGAAAGCGTCGAACAGGCGGCCCATGCTGGAAGTCAGCGGGCAGTTAAGGCCCGCCGCCAGCATGCGCTCCACCGTAGCGGTCTTGGCGGCGGGCACGGCTGCGAAGATCTTGCCGGCCTCCTTCCTCCAGCCGGGGCCGAGCGCGGCCTTCACCAGGGCGAGCGCCGGACGCCAGATCTCCAGCGCCCCGATATCGCCGCCGGGCAGGGCGAAGTATTTAAGGTGCCCGGCGCGGCGCCAGGTATTGCCCTCGAAAACCAGGAATTCAGAACCCCAGATCTTCCCGTCGGTGCCATAGCCGGTGCCGTCCAGGGCGACTCCTAAAAAATCGCTTTCCACGCCGTGCTCGGCGGCCACGCCCAGGGCGTGGGCGGCGTGGTGCGGCACCGCGAGCTTCCTGCCGGGCAGGGAGCGCGCCAGCGCGGCGGAGGCGTAATCGGGGTGCAGGTCGTGGACAACGGTGCCCGGCGAGACTTTAAGCAGGCCCCGCAGCTTCCGGAGCGTCTCCCTGAAAAAATCCTGGTTCTTAGTTTCCGAGAGGTCCCCTATATGCTGGGACAGAAAAGCCTCGCTCCCGCGCGTCAGGCAGAAAGTGTTCTTCAGGTCTCCCCCGCAGGCCAGGACGGGCTTGCCGCCCGAAGGCAGTTTAACGGCGGAAGGCACATAGCCGCGCGCGCGGCGGGCCAGGCGCAGCGCGCCCGCGGCCTCGAAAGCCACGCTGTCGTCTATCCTGTTATGGATGGGCCTGTCATGGTAAAGGGTGAACTCAGCCACGCCGGAAAGGCGCGCCGCCGTCTCGGCCGGGCTCTTGCAGATGGGCTCGTCGCGGAAATTGCCCGAGGTCATGACCAGCGGGCCGGAGAAGCCCTTTTTCGCCAGTACGGCCAACAGGGCGGCGTGCAGCGGGGTATAGGGCAGCATGACGCCCAGCCGGGAGAGGCCGGGGGCGACGCCGGGAAAGGCTTTCCGGTTCCGGGGGCGCAGCATTACCACGGGCGCCGCCGGGGAGGCGAGGGCCGCGGCCTCCAGCTTTGAAACCGCGCAGTAACGGCGAGCCTCGGCCAGGGAAGGCAGCATCACCGCGAAAGGTTTATGGGGCCTGCTCTTGGCCCGGCGCAGCCGCGCCACGGCCGCGACGCTGTCGGCGCGGCAGGCCAGGTGGAAACCGCCCAGGCTCTGCAGCGCCCCTGCCCTGCCGGCTATCAGCAGGGCCGCCGCGCGCTCCAGCGCGGCGGCGCCTTTATAGCTTTTGCCGCCGGAGTGCAGCGCCACCGCCGGGCCGCAGACGGGGCAGGCGTTGGGCTGCGCGTGGAAGCGCCGGTCCAGCGGGTCGCCGTATTCCCGCAGGCAGTCAGGGCACATCTTAAAGCCGGCCATGGTGGTGGCGGGCCGGTCGTAAGGCACGCTTTTAACTATGGTAAAGCGCGGGCCGCAATTGGTGCAGTTGGTGAAAGGGTAGAGGTGGCGCCGGTCCGACGGGGACAATAGTTCGCGGCGGCAATCGGGGCAGAGGGCCAGGTCGGCCGGGATGATGGCGGCAGCCGCGGCCTTCCCCCCGCTTTTAGCGATGGTAAAAACTTTTTCACCCGAAGGCGGCAGGGCGCTGGAGGAGACTGAATCCACGCGGGCGGCGGCGGGGCGGCGGCGGGAGATATCATTTATGAAAGCGGCCACCACGGGCCCGGGGCCCTCGGCCTCTATGGTCACGCCCGCGGCGTCGTTCCTGACCCAGCCCGAGAGCGCGTACTCGGCGGCGAGCTTGTAGATATGCGGGCGGAAGCCTACGCCCTGCACTACGCCTTTTACCAGTATTTTCTTTCTGACGATGGTCGGCATGCTATTTACCGGTAACCACTTCCCCCTTGGCGTAATCCAGTTCGCTGCCGAACAGGCTGTGCGGCACCAGGTACACGGCCATGGTAACTACGAAAGCCAGCAGCACCCAGCGTCGGGCTGGGCGCCCCCTGAGCACGGCCCAGAGCGCCGGCAGCCAGGCCAGCAGCATCAGCAGGGTCTTGTTATCGGTGAGGTCGTAGCCGAAAGGAAAGCCGGTCCAGGCCTGGCCGAAGGCGTAATGCTGCACTATCGGGCCGAAGACGAAACCGCCCAGCAGCAGGAGGCCCAGGTTGACGACTACGGCGTGTTTAAGCGGCGTCTGCTCTACTAAGGCGGTGAGGGCTATCCTGACCGAGAAGAACATGAAGAAGAAGAGGAAGATTATGTGCGGGATCAGCGCCCAGGCCGGCACCGGCCCCTTGAACCGCGTCACTACCGGGCCCGGAGAAAGTTCGCGCTCTCCGGCCGTATCTTTTACGAAGACGCGGTACTCCAGCTTGCCGGCCGGCGGCTGAGACGGCAGGTAGAAGAACAGGCGCTCATTTTTAGCCACCAGGGGCTCGCTCCGCACCGGGTCCTGCGTCTTGTAGCGGCGCCATTCCACGCGGCCCTCCAGCGGGCCTTTATAACTCACCGTCGCCAGGCAGTCGTTGGCGCCGGTAGTGCAGCTGCGCGGCAGGTAGTAATAATAGATGCTGGCGCCGGCCTCCCCCCCTTTAATGGGATAGGTAGGCCCGGTCTTGCGCTGGTAGACGGCGAACGACGCCGTGATCAGGAAACTCAACACCCAGAATAAGGTTTTTTTCATGTCAGCAGATGCGCGGCAGCTGCTCGCCCTCGAGCATTAGCAGCACCCTCGCGCCGCCGATGGCCGTTACCAGGCGCACCTGCGGCTTCTTTTCTTTTAGCATGCGCCCCGCCACAACGGCGTTGCGGCCGTAGCGGTGGGCGCGCAGGGCCTTCAGGGCCCGGGGCGCGGCTTCAGGGGCGCAGAAAACGGCGATCTTCCCCTCGTTGGCCACGTAGAGCGGGTCCAGGCCCAGCAGGGCGCAGGCGTTGCGGGCGGCAGGGGAAACCGGCACTGAATTCTCGTCCAGCTCGGCAGTGAGGCCGCAGGCGCCGGACACCTCGTTGAGCACGGTGGCCAGGCCCCCGCGCGTAATGTCTCGCATGGCCCTCACGCCGGGCGCGCGCAGCAGGCCCTCTATCATGCCGTTGAGCGGGGCGGCGTCGCTCTTTATGCCCCCCTCCAGGCCCAGGCGGTCCCGGGCGTTCATCACGGCCACGCCGTGGTCGGCCAGGTTGCCGCTGACAATTATAACGTCCCCGGGCCTTACGGCGGCCGAGGTAAGGGAGCGGCCCTTGGGGATCAGGCCCACGCCGGCGGTGTTTATAAAGATGCCGTCCGCTTTGCCGCGCTCCACCACCTTGGTGTCGCCGGTCACTATGGAGACGCCCGCCTCGTCGGCGGCGCGCCGCATGGACCGGGTGATGCGCAGCAGCAGGTCGCCCGGAAAACCTTCTTCGAGGATGAACCCGGCCGACAGGGCGGCGGGCCTGGCGCCTTTTACGGCCAGGTCGTTTACGGTGCCGCAGACTGCCACGCGGCCGATGTCGGCGCCCGGGAATTCCACGGGGGTCACGACGTAGGAATCCGTGGTGAAAGCCAGCGTGACGCCGCCCACCTTGACCTCGGCGGAGTCCTCCAGCGGGAGGAGCGACGGATTGGAGAAACTTTTCAGGAACACCTGCTCTACCAGTTCGCGGCTGAGCCGCCCGCCGCTGCCGTGACCGAGCAGCACTTTAGCTAAAGCCATTAAGCCCTCCCCGCCGGCACCCTGGCCGGCCGGTCGAAAATATTCATGAACCCCTTGGCCGCCGGGGAAAGTTTCCGGCCGCGGCTGTGGATCAGGTAGATGGGCCGCAGGAAAGGGGCGTCCGAGAACTTGAGCGCGTGCAGGGTAATGCCGTTCTCGTCGTCGCGCACCGCCGAGCGGGGCAGGATGGAGACCCCGGCGCCCGAGGCGACGGCCGTCTTGATGGTCTCGATATTGTCCAGCTCCATCTTGATGCGCGGCTTGACGCCGTGCCGCCGCAGGAAGGCGTCGATGTAGCGGCGGGACGGGAAGACCCGGTCAAAGAAGATGAACTCCAGCCCTTCGAGCTCCTTCACGCCTACGGTCTTGCGGCCCGCCAGAGGCGAAGCGGAGCCGGTGATCAGCACCATCTCGTCTTTGGCCACCGGCAGCATGGCCAGCCCCGGTGACTTGCGGTAAGGGCAGGCCATGAAACCGAAGTCCGCGCGGCCCGAGGAGATGTCAGAGTAGATCTGGGAGAACTGGCGGTATTCCACGCTGATCTTGGTGCCGGGATTCCTGGCCAGGAACTGGCGGATATAGTTCTGGATGATATAGATGCCGGCGCTGTAGATGGTGGAGATCTTTATCTCGTCGCCCTGCCGCGCCGCGCCGAGCGCCCTGATGCCCTTGAGCGCCCCGTCGTAGACCGCCGCCACCTTGCGGGCGGCGTCGTACAGCTTCTGGCCGCAGGGAGTGAGCGTTATGCGGCCCGCCTGGCGGTGGTAGAGCTTGCACTTGAGCACCAGTTCCAGTTTCTTTATCTGCTGGCTGACCGCCGACTGGGAAACATAGTTGAGTTCGGCCGTCTTGGAGAAACTGCCGGTGTCGGAAAGGTCCCGGAAAACCTTGAGGGTTTCTATGTTCATAGTTGTGGGTTTCAGCCGCCGTATTTGAACCAGGCGGCGCAGGCGCCTTCCGAAGAAACCATGCAGGGCCCGACCGCCGAGGACGGGGTGCAGGCCTTGCCGAACAGCGGGCAGTCCGGCGGCAGGGCTTTGCCGAGCAATATGGCGCCGCAGCGGCAGCCTTTCGGCTCGGGGGCGTCCTTATACGGGATCTTGAAGCGTTTCAGCGCGTCGAAGCCGGCGTACGCCCCGGAGAAACCCAGGCCCGTGGCCTTGACCGTGCCGATGGCGCGCCAGGACGCTTCCGTCACGGTGAACACCTCGGAGAGCAGCTTCTGCGCCACGGGGTTGCCGGCGGCGTGCACGACCCTGAAATATTCGTCCTCCACGGAGGGCTTGCCGGAGACGACCTGCCTGAGCAGCATGTTTATGCCGGTGAGGATGTCCAGCGGCTCGAAGCCGGTGACCACGCAGGGGACCTTGTACTTCTCCGCCACGAACTTATAGGGTTCCAGGCCGATGATGGCGCTGACGTGCCCCGGCAGCATGAAGCCGTGGATGCGGTTCTCGGGATCCGAGAGCAGCAGCTCCAGCGCGGGCGGGACCAGCTTGAAGAAAGCGGTGGAGGAGAAGTTCTTGAGGCCCAGCTTTTTGGCGCGGACCACCGCGCCGCCGATGACCGGGGCCGTGGTCTCGAAACCCACGCCGATGAACACCACCTGCCGGCCGGGCTCGGCCTGCGCCAGCGCCACGGCGTCGAGCGGGGAGTAGACCACGCGCACGTCCGTGCCGCGCTCGCGCATGGCTTGCAGGTCGAGGCCTTTGGAGCCTTTCACCTTGAGCATGTCGCCGAAAGTGGTGATGATCACGCCGGGCACCTCGGCCAGGGCGAGGACGCGGTCTATATCGCCCTGCGAGGTCACGCAGACCGGGCAGCCGGGGCCGGAGAGCATGCGCAGTTCCTTGGGGAAGAGGCGGCGCATGCCGCTGGCGGCTATGGCCATGGTATGCGTGCCGCAGACTTCCATGAAGTTCACGGAACCGCCCTTCACGGCGGCTGCCTGCGCGGCCAGGCGGGACATCTCGGCCAGGGCCGAGGCGGCCAGCGCCTTATCGCGCCACAGCGGCGAGGAGAAGCGTTCGGCGGGAGCGGGCGTCTTCATGGCTTGTTATGCCCCAGCTCGCCGGAGTAGGCGTCGCCGCCGGTGGAGGCGTAGATCTCTTTGAAGAGCTTCAGGGTCTCCTCCGCCTCTTTGGCGTCGAGCACCTGGATGGCGAAACCGGCGTGGACGAGGACGTAGTCGTTCTTCCTGGCGTCGGGCACCAGGTCAAGCGAGACCGCGCGCCTGACGCCGCTGAAGTCGACTTCGGCGTTGCTGTTCTTGAACGAAATTATTTTCCCGGGGACGGCGAGGCACATAGGTTCTCCAGCTGGAAGTATTAGTTTTGTTAATAGCCGCTGCAGAAATTATACTATTTTGCCGACGGGGTACGGGACAGGGAGGGAAATAAAAAAGCCGCAGCTTTTCAGCTGCGGCTTAAATATATGCGCGGGAAGGGAGTTGAACCCATAAGACCTTTCGGTCACACGGTCCTGAGCCGTGCGCGTCTGCCAGTTCCGCCACCCGCGCATTAAAGGGTGATTAGTATGGTTGGGATAGGATTCGAACCTATGTAGGGCGTAGCCCGACGGTTTTACAGACCGTTGCTTTTGACCGCTCAGCCACCCAACCGAAATAATTTAAAAAGAACAAAGCAACTTCAGGAAATATAGTATAGCAAAAAGAGGGCGTTCTCCAAAATACCCGGCAGAAAAACGGCCGCCTTAGAACGGCAGGGAGAAAAAGAAGTACTCGGGCTTTATCAGCCAGTAGAGGTTTATGACCGCGCCCAGCGCGAGGAAAGGGCCGAACGGCATATGCGACATGCGGTCCGCCCTCTTCATCAGCAGCAGCGTGACGCCGTAGAGCGAGCCGAAGAAAGAAGCCATGATGATGCCGGAGAAAACGCCCTGCCAGCCGCACAGCGCCCCTATGCCGCCCATCAGGAAGATATCCCCCTCCCCCACCGCGTCCTTCTTGTAAATTTTCTTGCCCAGCAGGGCCAGGGCCCAGATGAACCCCGCGCCGGCGGCCGCGCCCATGCCCGCCTGGGCCAGGCGCTCACCCCAGCCTCCTTCGAAATTGGGATTAAAATAACTCCCGGCCGCGCCGAGCGCGAACAGCAGCAGCGAAAAAAAATCGGAGATCATCATGGTCTCGAAATCCACCACGCTGACTATGATAAGCGCGTAGACGGCCAGCAGGCAGACCGCCAGCCAGACGGGATCCCCCCACCACCGGGCGGTAAACAGGGCGGTAAGCAGGCCCGTAGCGAGTTCCACTACCGGGTACTTGACGGAGATAGGCTCGCCGCAGGACCGGCAGCGGCCGCCCAGCAGCAGGAAGCTGACTACGGGGACGTTGTCGTAGGCCTTGATGGGCTCCAGGCATTTAGGACAGCGCGAGGCGGGCCACATGACGGATTCGCCCTTGGGCAGCCTGGCGATGCAGACGTTAAGAAAACTGCCGAGTATGAGCCCGAGGCAGAAAGCGGTGAAAACGATCAGCATGGTTTATATTCTACCAATAAAAAAACCCCGCGCGGTTAAGCGCGGGGCTCTTTTATGAGACCTTCCTTATTAGAAGGAGGTCCAAGGGCCGTAGACAACGTCGCTGCCCTGGCTCTTTATGTCTTCGTGGATACAGTTGGCCACGAAGGAACCCCAGATAGCGGCCACGGAGGGGGCGTTGAAGTACACCCAGCCGCCGCCGCCGGTGCCTATCGGTTCCTCAGCGGTACCGCCGGCATCAGTGGTTATGTCGAACGCGCCGCCCGCGGTCATGGACGATACCGTCACGACCACGCGGCTGTCGGTGTGCCCGGTGGTCGGGATCTTGGCCACGGGGATCTCGTTGATGTACTTGGCGTTCTGGATCAGGATAGCGAGGTTGTCGGCCGGGAACCAGCCTTCGTTGTCGCCGTAATACACCTGGAGCGCGCTGCGGACCGAGGAGAGAGCGCCCTTCGTGGCGCCTTCCTTGGACTTGTTGATCAGGTCAGCGAACTTCGGTATGGCTATGGCAGCCAGAATACCGATAATCGCGACTACGATCATCAGCTCGATCAGGGTGAAGCCTTTCTTTATGTTCTTCATGCGTTTTACTTCCTCCTTGAGTTTGCCCCCCATGGATGATATATAGATAATGCCTCAGGGGTTCTTTAAAATCTACATAATCCGCATTTCCTTGTCAACAAAAAATCCCCTTAAAATCTAATTAAGGGGATTTTTAGAAGTTCGGAAAAACTGGCGGGGTGGACTTCACATCTCGCGCCACTACGGACACCCGAACTTTTTTCCAAGAAAAAAGTTCGGAGTTTCCAGGATAAAGTTCGAAATTACTTCGCGTCACATCCTGCGGAAACCGTATAAATACCTTTCCCTGGGCGTCTTTTGGACAAGGTAGGCCGATCTTATCCGCGAGATGTCGTCGCAGGCGTGGCCACGAAGCGCGGCCCCGCACTGCTCCTTGCCGCGAGAAGGCGGGTTCGCAGGGCGGCGGCACTTACGCGCCTTGCACCTGCTCCCAAGGAGGTCTGCATCTTACAATTACCTCCTATGCGCGGCCGGTCGGCCCCCAACAGGGCCTTCCTCGGCCGCTCCCGTCCGCCTTCGGCGTCCGTACAACAAAGAAAATTATTCCCCGCGCGCACTGCAAAGAACTGAGTTTATTATATACAGATTCTGCCCGCGCCGCCAGCGTATTCTGCTGAATACGCTCGCGGCGCGGGCTTGTTCCTGATAATGTTGTACGGCATTTATGCCGGTGGCCCCGTATTGATAAAAAACCACCCCGGCGTCCGCTGCTGCGGTCGCCGCGGTGGTCTTTTCTATGAATTATTTGTAGCCACCGGCGGGGAGCAGAAACTGCAAAGACCGTAATGAAAGGCCAGGCCGGTCGCGGCTTGCCGCTAGATGGCCGCCGCACCCGGCCTGGCCCTCCTAGGAATGACCCCGCCCATTCATGATACAGCTGAATTACCCACCCTTAAATTAGGTGAAACCCTTTAAAGATATTCCGCCTTCAGTAATTCCCGAACAAGGGGTAATCTGAACCGTACGTTCATCCAAAAGCTAACTAGGACAGCCTATACCTGCCATTTGAATTGTAACTCCAGCTCTTCTTCATAGGCGCCGCGCTCGTGTTCTACACTGATAACGGCCCCGGCCGGGACTGAGACCCGCTCCCCTGCCACCTGTATCGAGAATCTTTTCCCTTTTTCAAGGCAATCGGCCAGCCTGCGCAATTTGCCGATGAACTTGCCCACTGGATAGCTTTTCTCTATATCGCGCTTTCCTTTCTTTTTACGAGCGGCCATTTTTATTCCTCCCTGTCTCATATGCGATATTCACACAAACACCACCTAAAATATACCCATATGTCCTAACAATATCTTCAGGCCTATCCCGATCAGGATAATTCCGCCGGCCGCTTCCATTTTGTGCTCAAAAAAGTGGCCGCCGGTCGTGCCTACTTTTACTCCGGCCACCGACATAAGGAAAGTTACCGCGCCGATAACCAGGGCCGGGGCGATTATCGAGACCTGCAGAAAGGAGAAGGTCAGACCCACGGCCAGGGCGTCTATGCTGGTGGCGATAGCCAGCACAGTAAGTGTGCCGGTGTTGAAAGGGCAGGTTTTGCCGCCTCCACACTCTTCCTCTTCCTTAATATGCAAAGATTCATACAGCATTTTTCCGCCCACAGCGAGCAGCAGGCCAAAAGCTATCCAGTGGTCCCAGCCGGAGATGAAATTCTTCATGCTCAGGCCGGCGGCCCAGCCCAGGACAGGCATGATCGCCTGGAAGGCGCCGAAGAACAGCCCCATTTTAAGAGCGTTCGGCAGGTGCAGGCGCTTCATAGTGGCGCCGCTGGCCACGGAAACGGCAAAGGCGTCCATGGAAAGCCCGAGAGCAATCAGTAGTATCTCAAGTATTTTCATAAGTGGATTATATTAATTCGGAAGCAGGCCGGGCATTCTTTCCGGTGGTGCCGTGTGCCCGCAGCAGCGAACGGAAATTTCTGATAAGCCTCTCCACCAGCGGGTTAGGCCACTTGCGCTTGCGCGTGACCAGGTAAACGGATTCGTAGATTCCCAGGGAGCGGCCGGCGCCGATAACTTTAAGCCCGCCGCGCGGCAGGCTTGCCGCAACGGTAAACTCGTTCAGGGGGGCTATGCCGTGTCCGGCCAGCGCCAGGCGGCGGGCCAGCTCTATGTCCTGAACCTCGGCTATAACATTAGGCCGGATGTTCCAATCTGCCAGCACGTCCATTACCTGATTATAGACCTGGCTGGGCAGGGAAGGGAGTATGAAAGGAACCTTGGCCAGATCTTCCGGGATCTTCCTGCAGCGTTTAGCCAGTTGCGGAGCCGCCGCCAGAACGACCGGGATCTTGCAGATTAGATTGTTGAACAGTTCACCTTGTTCCTGGCTGCGTATTCTCACATCGGAAAGCACCACATCCAGCTTCTGCTGGCTAAGTCCGGCTAAAAGCTCGGCAAGGCTGCCCTCCTGCACGGCAACATGGGCCAGGGTGGTGTCTTTGAGCAGACACTCCAGGACTGCGTGCCCAAAGGCGCGCGGGGTGGCGTTCAGTATCCCCACTTGTATCGCTACGCGGCCGGCCCGCGGCCGGTCGCGTATCGCGTCCTCAAGTTCCCGGCCCGTTTCAAAAATGCTCTCAGCGTAATTCAGTACCATGCGGCCGTCTTCCGTGAGGAACAGCCGCCGGTTCTTCCTTTCAAAGAGCTTGCGCCCCAGGGAGCTCTCCAATAATTTAAGCTGGGCGCTAAGCGTGGACTGGGCCAGGTATAGGATTTTGGAAGCCTTGCTGATGCCCCCTTCTTTGGCGATCGTGTAGAAGTATTGCAGGTGGTGGTAGTTTATGGAATACATAGTATTATGCGAAGTTATTATATCAAATTATCTATTTTACAAAAGTATATCCGGCTGGTATACTTTTAGCAGCGCCGCAGGATACGGAGGAATCTTATGTTAAACGCTTTGCACGCGCAACTGAAATTACTGGCCGCCGACCCGGCCGACCCTTTCGCCGCCATTATCCGCAAACTAGCCGGCCCGCGCGATGCAGGCGGCTATGAGCAGCCGCTTCGCGCGCTGATCCTGGCCATGCCCGCCATGACAGGGCAGATCCGCGCCTGGCTTACCGAATCGAAGTCAGCTTCGCCGATAGGCCGCCTGCACGGCTTCGCCATGTCCTACCTGTACAGCCCCGAGGATTTTCTCCCCGAAAGCAGTATGGGCTTTTTCGGGTATCTGGATGACGCTTATCTTATAGCGCGAGTTTATCACCGCACGGTCCTTGAAGCCGATTTCTTTGGGAACAGGCGCTTTGCCGAGAATGAAACGCTTCCGGGAGATGTCCATACTTGGATCAAGCTGGCCCGGGAATTGCTTCCCGGTGAAACCGCGGCAATAGACAGTATGCTGGAGGAAGTGTTCCTTAAGCGCTACGGTAATTATTCGGACCTGATCTCCCGTGCCGCCAAGGCAGGCAGCCGCAGTTGCCGCCCAGCTGATAATAAGAAAGGGGCGCGTGAGAATAATTAAAGCCTGGAGCATCCTCGCGCTGGGCTGGCTGCTGGTCGCCGCCGGGATAATTCTTATCCCGCTGCCGGGACCGGGCATCTTGGTGGTCTTAATCGGTGTGGCGGTTCTTTCGCTGGAATCGCCCCGTGCCAGGTGGCTGCTTTCAAAGTGCAGAGCTTCTTTCCGCTCGGCCTGGCCGGAAGGGTATCTCCGCATGGAAAGATTGCGTCACGGTCTTAAGAAGTGGAAATTATAAATAAAACTTGCTGGAGAGGGTAAATTTATATGGCAAAAAGAGTCCTGCTTTTCGTGACCGTAAATATTCTGGTGGTGCTCACGCTTTCAATCGCGATGCAGCTGCTGGGTGTGCAGCCGTACCTGAGCGCCCGCGGAATAAATTACCAGTCACTGGCGGTGTTCTGCCTGATCTGGGGCATGGGCGGGGCTTTTATCTCCCTGGGAATCTCGCGCATTACGGCCAAGTGGATGATGGGCGTAAAGATAATCGATCCGGCTTCTGCCCAGGGCGAGCTGGGAGAACTGGTCCGGACCGTACACCGCCTGGCCCAAGCGGCAGGCATAGAGACGATGCCGGAAGTAGGCTATTACGATAGTCCCGAGATCAACGCATTCGCCACCGGCCCGACGCGTAACCGCGCCCTGGTGGCGGTGTCCACCGGCCTGCTGACCCGGCTGACCCGCGAGCAGGTGGAAGGCGTACTGGGGCACGAGGTGGCGCACATCGCCAACGGCGACATGGTGACGATGACGCTGGTGCAGGGAATTATAAACGCATTCGTGATGTTCCTGGCGCGCATCGCGGGGTTCATCGTTAGCCAGCGGTTCAGGGCGGAATCACGGCGCATGGTGAACATGGTCACGGTGTTGGTGCTGGAAATAGCGCTAAGCATCCTGGGGACTTTTGTGACGGCCTGGTTCTCGCGGCGGCGGGAATTCAGGGCCGACGCAGGCGGAGCCAACCTCGCGGGCCGGGAGAAGATGTTGAGCGCGCTTAAGGCTCTTAAGCGCACGGCGGAACTGGCCGCCCCTGACAATCATCCTTCGCTGGCGACGCTTAAGATCTCGGGCCGGCGCGCCGGGTTTATGGCGCTGCTCTCCACCCATCCGCCAATTGAGGTCAGAATAGAGGCGCTTATGCGGCTGGAAAGCGAGGCAGTGCGCTACAGGTAGTAATTACAGGCGTATTATCCCAGGGGGTATAAGTATGAACCTGCCAAACAGAGATTCCGAGAGTGTTTTTATTAAAGGTTCCTTCAGGCCGTTGCGGCGCGTGTGGGTGTTTACCTGGCTTACACTATGCGCCATCGGCGCGGTTAAATTGGTAATGGATTGGCTGGGCCTGTGACCGAAGGCAAATATTCAGGAGGAACAATCTGTGAGCAACGAAGCTATTCTGTGGATCGTATTCAACCTGGTCGTCGCTGGTCTGCTTTATGTAGACCTCAAAATCATCAACCGCCACGCGCATGTGGTTAGTTTCCGTGAGGCGGCTTTATGGAGCGTTGTCTGGATCAGTCTGGCACTTCTTTTTAATCTGGGAATTTATCAGTTCATGGGCAAGCAAAAAGCCCTGGAATTCCTGACGGCCTATGTTATAGAGAAAAGCCTCTCGGTGGACAACTTGTTCATTTTTATAATGATCTTTGGCCACTTCCATATCGCGCCCAAGTACCAACCACGGATACTCCACTGGGGTATTCTAGGCGCGCTTGTGATGCGTTTTGTTTTAATCCTGGCGGGGGTGCAGCTTATTAACGCCTTTCACTGGATTATCTATATCTTCGGGGCTTTCCTCGTCTATACCGGCATCAAAATGGGCATGACAAGGGAGCAGAAGATCGAGCCCGAGGAAAACGCGCTTCTTCGCCTCTTCAGAAGGTTCCTGCCGTTTACCAAGGAGACCGCCGGCGAGGATTTCTTTGTAAAGATTGGGGGCGTCTGGCGCGCAACGCCGCTTTTCGCGGCGCTCATAGTGGTGGAGGCCTCGGACCTGGTCTTCGCGGTGGATTCGATCCCCGCGGTTTTATCTATAACCACCAATACCTTTATCGTTTATACTTCCAATGTCTTCGCTATACTGGGCCTGCGGGCGCTTTACTTTCTGCTGGCCGGCGTTATGGGTATGTTTCGGTATCTGAAACTGGGGCTTTCTGTTATCCTCTGCTATGTCGGCGTGAAGATGCTCCTGATGGGTGTTTACAAGATCCACACAGGCGTCTCGCTTGGGATAGTGCTTGGGATCCTGGCGCTGTCGGTGCTGGCCTCGGTTTTAATCAAGGAAAAGAAGGAAGACGAACGCGGCGGGGATATTGCCGCCGGCAGCGGCAAGGATTATCAAATATGAGCCAGCAATGGAAAGCCCGTATAAGCCTGGTAATACTGTTGCTGCTGTTGTTCTCGTTCGTTATAACGATGTTCTAAGCGGAGGAATGTATGAGCACAATCCCAAAGAACACACTGGTTCCGGTAGAATCGCCCCAAGACATCCCGCGGGCCCTGCGCGGCACGCCGTTCGGCCACCTGCTGGAATATCACAATTGCGGTGCCCCTCTTGGGCGGCATAATAACGCCGAACTTCTTGTCTGCATGTGCATGGACAATCGCAAGCAATTGCGCCTGCCGGACAACTTCGCCTACATCCTGCGTACCGGCGGCGGCAATATCCGCTATAGCGAGTTTAAGGTTTCCTACGCTATCGGCATCGGCGGCGTGCGGCATGTTGTAATGATAGCGCACGACAACTGCGGCATGGTGAACCTGGCCTCTAAACGCAAAGCTTTTATAGCCGGCATGGTGGAAAACGCGGGGTGGGCCCCTAAACAGGCGATGGATCATTTCAATACTTACGCGCCCCTCTTTGAAATAGGCAATGAAATAGACTTCGTGCGAGCGGAGGCCAGGCGGCTGAATGCGAAGTACCCGAAGGTGAAGGTTCTCCCTATGTTCTACAAGCTGTCGGATGGAAAACTGTATCTGATCAAGGGCGGCCAACCAGCTCCGCTATGATAGCCTCTGTAACACAATGGATACTGGCCCTTTTGCAGACCCACGGTGTCGCCGCCGTTTTTATCGGTGTAATGATCGAATCCATAATCGTGCCCATCCCCTCGCCGCTTATTATCATGGGCGCGGGAGCGCTTCTCATCGAGCCGGGACTGACCGTGGCCGCCGCGCTGCCGGCCCTGCTGCTGAAAATAGTATTGCCTGGCGCCGCGGCCTCCACGCTGGGGGCTTTCTTCGCTTACGGCTTCGCTTACTATGGCGGGAAGCCGCTGATAGACCGCTTCGCGCCCTTTCTTGGTTTCAATTGGGGCAATGTCCTGGAGATGGACCGGCGGCTCTCGGGAAAAGCGGGCATTATGCTTTTCTTATTAAGGGCATTGCCGGTAGTGCCGCTCTCCCTGATCTCGGCCACGGCGGGCGTGTTGCGGCTGCCCTTAAAAACCTTTACGGTCTGGACTTTCATGGGCTCCGTGCCGCGCTGCCTGCTGCTTGGCGGCCTTGGCTATTTGACCCGCGACGCCTATGAGGGGTTGGCCGGCAGGATAAACACAATGGAGTCGGTTATTTCGGCGGCGCTCGTGGCCGGAACTATCTCCGCGCTACTCTGGTTCAGGTCCAAGGCGAGACGGGTTGTGGCCGCAGAAAAGGCTGTATAAATTATGATGACGGAAGCAATGAAAGCGGGCGGATTGGGAAAGGGAGCCAGGCTGGGCAAGGTGTTCGCCAGCATCATAGTCGCCAGCCAGTGGCTGCAGGCGCCGCTCTATTTCGGGCTGATAGTGGCGCAAGGTATCTATGTCTACCAGTTCTGCGTCGAGCTTTTTCACCTGGTAAAGGGGCTGGGCGGATTCAAGGCGCAGGACATCATGCTGATGGTCCTCGGTCTTATAGACGTTGTCATGATCTCCAACCTGCTGATCATGGTCATCATCGGCGGGTACCACACTTTCGTCTCGAAGATACAATTCAGCGAGCAGAACCCGCCGGACTGGCTGGATCACGTGAACGCCAGTACCATGAAAGTAAAGCTGTCTATGGCGCTCATCGGCATCAGCTCGATACACCTGCTGAAATCGTTTATCGAGATAGAGAGCCTTCAAAGGGCAAATGTGTATATACAAATGGGCATACACTTCCTTTTCATCATCTCCGCGATAGGCCTGGCCTATGTCGCCAAGATGTCCGAGACCGCCGTCGCCGAAAGCCGCGCGCCGCGCAAGGCGGAGGCCGTATAGGCGGGTCCGCCGCTTTAAACTCCATGTGTAAATTAACGCTCATTCTGCTGCTCACCTGCCTCGGGCATATTCCGGCGGAAGTCGCCGCCGCGCCTCAGGGCACGGTGGAGATTTCCACCACCGCCATCCGCAGGCAGATACTTTCTGAAAAGGCAGTGCGGGGCGTGCACCTCAGCGCCTGGGGCTCCGGTTCCAGAAAGCTGCGCCGCGAACTTATAGCCAAAATAAATAATTCAGTCATTAATGCCGTGGTCGTGGCAATAAAAGAAGTGGACGGGAAAGTATACATTCCCGGCGTGGCAACTGCTCACAAATACGGAGCCTACACACCTGCTATCGCCCAGCCGGAAGAAATGCTGAAAGATTTTAAGGACGCCGGGCTTTATACCGTGGCCCGCGTCGTAGTGTTCAAGGATAAGGTTATGCCGCTGGCCCGCAAGGACCTGGCCGTCCGCACACCCTCCGGCGGCGCCTGGCGCGCCAATAACGGGGCCACCTGGCTGGACCCCTACAATAAAGAAGTCTGGGCTTACACCCTGGATGTAGCCGAGCGGGCGGCCAAGCTCGGTTTCGACGAGATCCAATTCGATTATATCCGCTATCCGACTGAAGGCAGGACCTCTCTTTGCCGCTACGCCAGGCCGCATACCGCAAAGAGCGCCATCGCGAACCTTGAAGACTTCCTGGTCTATGCCCGCGGCAGGCTTAAACCATATAAAGTGAAGATCTCGGTAGATGTGTTCGGCCTGACCACTACCGCCAAGGATGATATGGGCATAGGCCAGGATATAAAGACCATGGCCCGGAACGTGGATTATGTCTATCCTATGATGTATCCCTCCCATTATTACGCCGGGGAATACAACCTGAAAAACCCTAACAGCCAACCCTATAAGGTGATCGACCGCGGCCTTAAGGACGCGCTGAAGCGCCTGGGCCCGGATTACGCCAAGCTCCGTCCCTATTTGCAGGATTTTAATATGGGCTGGCAATACGGTCCGCACGAGGTACGCGCCCAGATCATCGCCGCCCGGCTCAATATGCTGGACAGCTGGGTGCTCTGGAATTCCTCCAACAGATACAATTGGGAGGCGCTGACGCCGCAGTCTTACAGGGCATTCGTGGAGCCGGATTACCTCCGGGCGTCTCCGTAGGCATTCAGTGTTCGATTAAAGAGGATAATATATGGCCAGGACTATTTTTGACGAGCTTGAAGAGCTTGTCGGTAAATTGAAAAAACAGAATGGAGGCAAAATGGAAAAAGAGTTATCGGTAAAAATGTTGATACCCGTGATAGCGGTGGCGGTGGTGGTGCTGTTATTCTCGACGTTCTTCATAGTTCCGCCCGGAGAGGTGGCTATAAAGACCCGCCTCGGGGCCATAGTGGATTCCTACAGCGAGGGGCTGAACTTCAAGCTGCCCTTCCTGGAGAGCGTGACCAAGTTCTCCATACAGATACAGCGGGCTAATATCAAAACGCAGGCTTTCTCAAAGGACCTGCAGACCATGAACGTGAACCTGGTGGTGAACCACCGCATACAGAAAGAGACCGCAGTCAGCATTTACCGGAACCTCGGGCCGAATTATGTGGAGAACATAGTGGACCCGGCGGTACAGGAAGTCTTTAAGGCAATAGCTGCCCGCTACTCCGCCGAAAGGGTCATTTCGGAGCGCAATGCGCTGGTGCTCGAGCTGAATACGGAAGTGAAAGAGCGGCTTACCAAAAAGGAAATTATAGTTACTGACATTTCCGTGACGGACCTGGACTTCACCGAGCAGTTCCTGCGCGCGGTGGAAGACAAGCAGGTGGCCGACCAGCAGGCCCAGATGGCCGGCAAGCTTGTAGAGAAAGCCAAACGCGACGCCGAGCAGGCCATTGCCAAGTCCCGCGGCGAGGCCGAGGCGCTGCGCATGCAGCGCGAGCAGGTCACCCCCGCGCTTATCGAGCTGCGGAAAGTGGACGCGCAGCTTAAAGCGATAGAGAAATGGAACGGCGTGCTGCCGGGCTATGTCGGCGCCGGCGTGCCGTTTATTTCAGTAGGCGCCGGAAAATAGTTCCTTGTAAATAGCGCATAAGGGTCCGGCTTAATGCTTTTGCCCGCATTTTGCACGGGCTTTAAGCGGCCTTTATGCGCTTTTATTAAAGTGTAAGGGTAGTCACGCAGATCAGGGGAATATATGCCGATAAATTTCGTGCCGAAAGAAGAGAAGTTCTTCGAATATTTGATCATGCAGGCCGAGAACTTGGTGAAAGCGGCAGCTTTCTTTAAGGAAGCGGTGAGGGATGGGGTCTTGGACGAGGCCGAAGTCCGCAAGATACACGACCTGGAGCACGAGGGCGACGCATTGGCGCATGAGATCACGGACATGCTCAACCGCACCTTCATCACCCCCATAGACCGGGAGGACATCTACGCGCTGGCCAACGGCCTGGACGACGTGCTGGATCTGCTCAACGCCATGGCCGGGCGCATCAGGATCTATAAGATCAACCCTGCGGATGAATATTTTGCGCAGTTCGTTGACCTTATCGACCAGGCCGCCGTTGTCCTGGCGAACGCGGTAAAATATATGCCCGACACCAGGCGCCAGCGCCGCGTTCTGGACTATTGTATAGAGGTGAACCGCATCGAGAACCTGGGAGACGCCGTCAGGGAAAAAGCGATAGGGCACCTCTTCGAAACCGAGAAGGACCCTATGGCAGTGATAAAATGGAAAGAGATATATGAGACCGCTGAGGGAGCCCTGGATAATTGTGAGCATGTGGCGAAGTTGATAGAGTCCATCCTGGTGAAAAATGGATAGCGCGCTAAAAGCCACGCACACTATAACCCGAGCCAAAGTCGGTGTAGGCTCGCTTAACTGCGCGCGAGGTAAAGTATGATGTGGCTGGTAAGCTGTATGTCGGGTGTGCCTGGGGCATTCGTAGAGAGCGTCGGAAGTTCCGACACATAGGACCATGTACATTACAATGGCCACTAAAATATCCTACTCCGCAATGGCTCTTCTGTTGCTGGCTGTTTTGCTGTTCGACATGGGGCATGTTGTCCTTGCGGCATTGTTTGCCTTAATGTTTATGGAGACATTTCTCAGGGTTGCCAAGCGGCGCGTACCTGAGGCTGTCGCACGGTGGATTGCCGCACTCGGCCTCATTATCACGACAGCTGTAATAGCTATTGTTTTTTTGCGCTTTACAAAACAGATATTGCTGACTTTACCGGAAATAGTGGAAGTCGCGTTGCCGCAAGTGATGGCGCTCGCGCAAAAATACGGTTTGGAACTTCCTTTCGCAAATTATCAGGATTTGCGCGGTTTTGTGAACGATAAGTTGCTGGTCAACGCGTTATGGATCACAAAGGCAAGCACGCTGCTAACAAAAGAAGTTTTTCATATGGCTATCGGCGTCGCGGCCGCAGTTGTTTTTTTCGTCGGAGGAAAAACGCCGGAATATGAGATCACTCTCTTTGGTGCGGTCCGGAAAGAAACCCACTTGCGTGTGTGTAAATTCATGTTCAGCTTTGAAAAGATATTTGGCGCACAGATCATTATCTCATTCATCAACACCATATTAACCGCGCTATTTCTATATTTCATGGCAATGCCCCATTTTGCCTTTCTTACCACCATGACATTTCTTATCGGCATAATGCCCATCGTGGGGAATATTATCACCAATACGGTTATAGTAATAACCGCGCTCGGCGTCTCGGTGAACGCCGCACTGCTTGCTTTGGCTTTCCTGATCCTAATCCACACACTAGAGCACTTTTTAAACAGCAGGATAATGGGGGCGAGCGTCAACCTTCCTATGTGGCAGATGCTTATTGCCATACTTATCGGCAACACCATAATAGGCATCCCCGGCATAATGCTTGCGCCCGCCATACTGCATTACATTAAAAGTGAACTTCAAGCTATACCTTGGACAGGGTCTGCGGCCGGGGCGGGCTTGAATTGCCGTTGATCGTGGTGTAATTGTTGTAGCTGTTTGCGGAAAGGCGGTGATGATTTATATAATTGTAAACATCACACAGTGCCCGGCTTCTATTTTATGAAGAAACTAGCTGTTTTCGCTCTCTTTTTCTGCCTGCTCTCCGCAAGCACGCCCGCCATAGCCCATGCGGTTCTGCATTCAGTGGTTTCGACCCTCGAACATTCCCATGACGGCGGCACATGCTGTCACCTGCACAAAGGGGAGTCCCATCATAACGTTAAACTCGCTCCGCTTCCGCCGGCTTTAGGCCGGCGCTGCAGTGTTGATGCGCCAGGAGCGGACGGTGTTGTTGTGTTTTTACCTTGGGCTTCGCCGGCGGACGGTGATTTATTCGCTGCCCCGGCCTCTCCTCCCGCGGATATTTTCGTTAAGTCGTTTTTGTCGGACCTTATTCCCCAGTTAGCCAGCATACCGCCTCCTTCCAGCGTTTCCTGACTTTTCCGCCAGCCGGTAAAGTTGAAAAACTGCCGTGGCGCTTTTTTCAAAATAGATAGTTCGCCGTTTCAAACGGCCGTATTCCGTAGCCTGCCGCTATAGCGGCGGCCCGGACTATTCAGGCATCGTTCAACAGGAAAACAGGATTATGGATCTAATTAATAATAAACCACAAAGGCGCCGGCGCGGCCTCGGAAAAGCGCTTATCTTCCTGGGTATATTCACGGCGCTGGCAGCGTTCTTCTGCTTAGTCCCGGACGCGAGCGCGCATGGCGTCACCGCCGGCGACAAAGGTTACATACAGGAGAGCTCCGGCATCCTTACATTGCCGTTCATCTACCTGGGCGCCAAGCATATGGTTACGGGCTACGACCACCTGATGTTCCTGGTGGGAGTGGTCTTCTTCCTCTACCGCTTCAGGGATGTAGGCCTTTACGTCAGCCTGTTCGCGGTGGGGCACACGGTCACCCTGCTGTCGGGCACGCTGCTGGAAATAAGCGTCAGCCCCTACCTCATCGACGCCATTATCGGCTTCTCCATAGTCTATAAAGCGCTCGATAATATGGGCGCATACCAGCGCTGGTTCGGTTTCCAGCCCAGTACCAGGATAGCCACGCTGGTCTTCGGCCTTTTCCACGGATTCGGCCTCGCCACCAAGATCCTTGATTACAAGGTCTCGCAGGACGGGCTTATTCCTAATCTCATCTCTTTTAATATAGGGGTGGAACTGGGGCAGGTGATGGGCCTGGCGCTGATACTAATCGCCATGGGCTTCTGGCGGCGGTCGGGCAACTTCATGCGGCACGCCTACGCGGCGCAGGTGGTATTAATGTCCGGCGGCTGGCTGCTGGTAGGCTACCAGCTTACCGGCTTCTTCGTCTCTTAAAATACTCGAATGCTTTAACCTAAAGGAAAAAACCATGTATAACGCCAACTTCCCTCATAAATCCGAACTGCCTTCCACAGCAAAGCTGATCAAGTCGACCATTGTGGCCGCCCTCTCGGCCCTGGTTATCCTGGTCACGGTAGTTATGCCGGCCGAATACGGCATAGACCCCACGGGCATAGGAAACCTGCTGGGCCTGAAGAAAATGGGAGAGATAAAAGTGTCTCTCGCCAGGGAAGCCGCCGCCGGGCAGGTCCCCTTGGCGGCCGCTGCCGGCCAGCCTGCCGCCGCGGATATGCGGATGGCCGTCGCTTCCATCCAGGAGGAACCCAAGTCCGCCGCAGCCAGGGTCCGCACTGACGAGATGCAGGTAACTCTGGTCCCCAACCAGGGCACAGAGATAAAGGTGGAGCTTGCCAAGGGCAAGCAGGTGAAGTATAGCTGGGTCAGCAGCGGGGGCCGCGCCAACTACGACGTGCATGGCGATTCCAAAAAGCTCGGGATAGATTACCACGGCTACAGCAAAGGCTCGGAGCAGAAGAGCGCCGGAGTACTTAAGGCAGCTTTCGACGGGAACCACGGCTGGTTCTGGCGGAACAGGACCGGCTCTGCTATTACCGTGACTCTCAAGGTTACCGGCGAGCATACCGGCATTAAGCAGGCTGATTAATGATACGGAGGAGACCAAATATGAAAAACTTATCCAGAGTATTACTGGCAGTGTGTATGCTGGCCGGGGCCCGGGTTTACGCCGAAAATCCCGGCGGTTCTGAAACCGACAATTCGGTGCCGGAATTGGTTGCCTTTCATGAGGTAATCTATCCCCTCTGGCACGAAGCGTATCCCGCCAAAGATACTGACGCTTTAAAAGGCCTCGTTCCCAGGATAAACGAGCTGGCCGCAAAGATCTACAAGGCGCAGCTGCCGGGAATACTGCGCGAGAAAAAGGCGGCATGGAAAACGGGCGTTTCGGGCCTCCGGAAGTCCGTGAAGACCTACAATGCGGCTGCAAAAGGCGCCGACGCCGGCACGCTGCTTGCCGCGGCGGAAGACCTGCATAGAAGATACGAGATGCTGGTCCGCACCATCCGGCCGGTGCTTCCTGAAATGGAGGCCTTCCACAAAGTCCTGTATGTGGTGTACCACAAAAACCTTCCGGCCGCGCAGTGGGAAGCCGTTCGCCAAAAAGCCTCGGAACTGTCCGCCGGAGCGAGGTCCGTGGCGGAAGCCCGCCTGCCAAAGCGTTTTGAGGGCCGGGCGGCGGAATTTAAAAAAGCAGCCGACGGCCTTGTAAAAGCGACAGCGGAATTGGAGGCTCCCGGAGCTTCTGTCGAAGGGTCGGGGATCAAAATATCTATTCTGAAGATCCATGGCGAATATCTGGCGCTCCAGAAAATATTTGAATAGCGAGGAACATATGTCCGAAAAAAACAATCCCGGCAAACTCCTTGCGGCGGGCTTGCTGCTGGGCGCCGCCGCGATCGCCGCCATACTGCTGCGCAGAATGGATCTGACCCCCATGCGCCAGGTTCCGGAGTTTAGGGCGCTGGGCCCGGCCGGGGCGCCGGTAGTGATCAACGAGTTCTCGGACTTCGCCTGCCCCTCATGCAAGATTGGGACCGAGCACGCGGAGCGCCTGGTGGAAGCCAATAAAGGCCGAGTGCGGGTGAATTTTAAGCATTTCCCCTTAACCGGCATTCATCCCTGGTCCGTGACCGCCGCGCTTTATGCCGATTGCGCGGGCCGCCAGGGAAAATTCTGGGAATACGGCAGGCTGCTTTTCGAGGGGATGGACAAGTGGGGCAAGGCCGCGCAGAAACCGGCGCAGTTCGAGGAATACGCCAGAAGCCTCGGGCTTGATGATGCCGCTATGGAGAGTTGCGTCGGCGACCCGGAAACAATGAAAGCGGTCAGGCTGGATATGGCCGAAGGCGATCTGAAAAAAATAGATTCGACACCTACGTTCTTTGTGAACAAGCGCCGGGCTGTGGGCGGGCCGCAAATGCTCAAGGTGGCGGATGCTTTTGAGGGGCTGGATATCGGGAAACAGGTGGTGAAATGAAAAATCCTGAAAATATTAAGAGATCGCGTCTGACATCGTTGGAGGCACTCGGTTTCATGGGGCGGCTTTGCGCGGGCGGGATATTCATTTATTCCGGGTTCCTTAAACTCTCCGCGCCGGCGGAAGAGTTCGCTTACGCTATTGAAACCTACAAGGTTATGCCCGCCGCCCTTGCTATGCTCGCTGCCCAAACGGTGCCCTGGCTGGAATTCTTCCTCGGTATATTCCTGGTCTCCGGACTTTATACCCGTCTTTCCGCGCTCGCCATCGGCGGCATGCTGGTCTTTTTCGAACTCCTGCTCGCCCAGGCCTGGCTGCGCGGCCTGGCGGTGACTAATTGCGGCTGTTTCGGCTCCAACAACAGCAACCCGCTCTGGCTGGAATTCCTGTTGAACATTATCTGGCTTGCCGCAGCCTGGGCGGCCTGGAGGTTCGGCGCCAGGCCCTCTCTGGATTCAGTCTTCGCTAAAAAATAGCCGTTTGAGAATGAGGGATAGTGTGCGGCCAACCGGGTATTTGACCCCACGAACAAAGGAGGGAATTGCTATGAACGGCTATGTTAATGCGAAAGATATCGCGGGCCTGCTGGGCAGGGTTATTGTAGGAGGGATATTCGTTTACGCGGGTGTCCTCAAGGCCGCTGCCCCGGCCGAAGAGTTCGCAAAGGCAATAGAATCTTATCTCGTGTTTGCCGCGGGGCCGTCTCTGTTGGCAGCATATATTGTTCCCTGGGGAGAGATATATGCCGGAGTTCTGTTGGCGATCGGGGCCTTTACCCGGTATACCGGCTTGTGCATCGCGGCCATGCTGCTTTTTTTTGAGGTTTTATTGGGGCAGGCCTGGCTTCGCGGTCTGCCGGTTATCTATTGCGGCTGTTTCGGATCTCAGTGGAAAAGCTCCATATCACAGGAATTCCTGCAGAACCTTATTCTTTTGGGATTGTTATGGCCCGGGCTCAGGGTGGGGCAAAAGTTTACTCTGGACGCCTTAATGACCCAGCACTCCGGCGGTAAATCGGTCCGCGCGTTAATCCTGGCTGCGTGCGTCCTCGCGCTGATGTTTCCCTTTCTTGCCGAGCGGTACAGAGACAGGAAGCCGGAGCCGCCTTCGGCGGCAGAAAAACAGAACGCTGTGGCGGTATCCACCGCCACGCAGAAATCCGCTGGGGGCGGTGCGCGGAGAAACAAAACTTCCAAAGCCAGTGACACAGGGAGCGCCGCTCCGAAACCACTGGCAGCCGAGCCGGTAGAAATAAACCCGGGGTATGCGCGTGGCCGCGACGCGGGTCAGGATATCAATACCGCTCTCGCCCTGGCAAAGGAGAGGCGCAAGCGCGTCCTGGTCAAGGTCGGCGGTTATTGGTGCAAGTGGTGCATGAAAATGGACCAGTTCTTTGGTGAGAATACTGGCGTAAAAGACTATCTTGGCAGGAACTTTATAATCGTGAACGTGTATTTTAATCCTTCCGAACCCCCGTTTCCAGAAGCTATAGCTGGCTATCCGAGAATTAATGGTACCCCTCATATCTATATCCTTGAGACAGACGGGGCTATGCTAGAATCAAAGGATACTATACACCTTGAAGCAGGCGACGGCTATGACCGGGAAAAGATCATGGCATTTCTGGCGCAATGGGCAGTTGAGAAGCCAGGAACAAAGTAAAGAGCCGTCAGGCTGATTGCGGAAAGCGAATAAGTCAAATACTATAACCGAATATGGGCGCAAAAACCCGAAAAGTCTATGACCTGGCGGCCGCTACCTACGACGCCGAACCGAATTCCGTCCTGTTCACGGAGACGGAAACCGTCTTATCGATGCTGTCCGCCGGGAAAGAGGACAGCGTTTTGGACGCGGCTTGCGGGACTGGTAAGTACGTTGTCGAAACGCTTAAAACCGGCGCGGACTGCGTCGGACTGGATTTCTCCGTTGAGATGCTCTCCGCGGCCGCTGAAAAATGCCCCGGCGCGCGCTATGTAAACCACGACTTGATGTCCCTGCCACTGCCGTTCGCGGCGGGGACCTTTACGAAAATAGTGCTGGCCCATGCGCTTTGGCATCTGGCGGATATAGCCTGGCTTTTCCGGGATTTCGCGCGGCTGCTCAGGCCGGGCGGCAGGCTGGTGGTGTCGGTCACGCACCCTGACGCGCCTTTCGCCCTGTTCAAGTACCGGGCCGAGGATTGTCCCGGCGGAGAGGAAATAGATATAAGCGCCGAAAAGCACCGCCATAGTACTGACACCATAGAAAAGACGGCGCTGACGGCCGGTCTGCGCCTTGGATCGGTTGAAACGATCCGGGTCGAAGAGAATCTGCGCCCAATCCTGACCCCCGATTCTTACGAGCAGGTTCAGGGAAAGCCCCTTATCCTCGCTCTGCAGTTCCTTAAATCATGAAAAAGATCGACTCTCTTGCGGTGACGGGCGCCCTGCTGGCGGCTTTTTTCTTCGGGATCTCCACTCCCCTCAGCAAAGTCCTGATAAGCGATCTCAACCCTTTTCTGCTGGCCGGCTTGCTCTACCTCGGCGCCGGCATCGGGCTATCCGCCTATACCCTGGCCGGGCAGGGCAAGCTGCTGCCGCGCGGAAAAAAACTGAAATACAAATATATCGTCGGCATGGTAGTCTTCGGCGGGCTGCTGGGCCCGGTGCTGCTTATGGCCGCCGTAAAGATAGCTCCGGCGGCTTCGGTTTCCATCTGGCTCAACATGGAGCTGGTCGCCACCGCTTTCCTGGGCCACTTTATTTTCAAAGACCACCTGGATAAGCGCGGCTGGCTCAGCGTGGCTTTAAGCCTGGCCGCCGGCGCCCTTCTCTCTTATAGCGGGGGGATAGCCGGCTTTACCGCCGGCCTGTTGGTGGCCCTGGCCTGTTTCTGCTGGGGCTTCGACAACCATTTCACCGCGCTCATCGACGACCTTTCCCCGGTGCAGAGCACGGTCATAAAAGGCCTGGCCGCCGGGACCACCAACCTGCTTATCGGGCTGGCTCTGGCGGGCGGCGCGCCGGCACTGGCCGCGGCCGCCAAAGCGCTGCTGGTGGGCTTCCTGTGCTACGGGCTCAGCATCACTTTATATATCTCGGCCGCGCAGAAACTGGGCGCCGTGCGCAGCCAGCTGATCTTTTCTGTCGCGCCGCTTTTCGGGGTTATCCTGGCTGTCCTGGCCCTGGGCGAAAGCCTCTCCGCCATACAGTTCTTTTCCGGGGTGCTGCTTTTTATTTCTGTCTGGCTGATGTTAGCCGAAAAACACGGACACCCGCACGAGCACTCCGAGACCGAGCACACGCACCAGCACGGCCATGGCGACCTGCACCACGACCATCACGACAGCGAGGCGCAAGAGAAGGCCCACGTCCATTTTCACAAACACAGTGAAAGCGCGCACGAGCATCCGCACTGGCCGGACCTGCACCATCGGCACACGCATTAGACACCCCCCGGCAGCCTGGCGGAGCAAATGAGTTTATGATCGTATCGGACGCTGAAAATATATTTACGTCGCAAGCCGCGGAGCTATGCCGAGGAGCGGCAGCCGGAGAAGCTGCTTGACCGGCGCCGAAGTTAGCCTCATAACGCTGCTGGGCACTAGCTTTCTTGCCTCCACGATCGTCCCTGTCAGTTCCGAAGCTGCGCTGTTTGCCGTCTTAAAGCTGGACGCCGGGCTTTTCTGGCCCGCGCTCTGTGTGGCCACACTGGGGAATACCGCGGGAGGTCTTACCACCTATCTCATCGGGCGCTACGCCGGCACAAAAAAACCTCTGACCCAATTGGAACGCGTCAGGCGCTACGGCACCCCGCTGCTGCTGCTCGCCTGGCTGCCCGTAGTGGGTGATGCCTTTTGCCTCGCCGCCGGTTGGGCCAGGCTCAATTGGATAGCGGTGGCTCTGGTGTCGGCCGCCGGGCGGTTCCTGCGCTATTGGGTGGTGGCGCAGGGCGCTCTTTTGTAAGCGATTTCTTAAAAGGTAGCAGCCGGGAGCGCACATGCCTTGTGTGAAGCAGTGAAAATGGCAAGGCCGGGGGCCTAATTACGCGGTACAGCTCAAGATTGGCTGCGCTTTTAGCGGTTTCTGTATAATTAAACTAAGAGGGGAAGCTAAAAGAAGTCTCTAAGGTTCTGTCTATATATTTTCAGCAGGTGTTTTAATTCCACAATATCTATACGCCGTTCCCTGCGCTCTATTTTAGAGATATAGGACTGCGGCTTTTTAAGTTTCAGGCCAGCCTGGACCTGAGTGACACCCGCTTTTAACCGGGCTGCAATCAGTCTGTGGATTATTTCCCTGTATTCTTTCGAATGGATTGACTCGCCCATGGAAATAGTATATAACCTATTTAAGCATAAACCAAGATAGGTTATAATTATTAACAACCGAATAGAAGGATGCGATTTACAACAGCAAAGATTTATGCGCGCGGGGAATAATTTTCTTTGTTGTACGGACGCCGAAGGCGGACGGGAGCGGCCGAGGAAGGCCCTGTTGGGGGCCGACCGGCCGCGCATAGGAGGTAATTGTAAGATGCAGACCTCCTTGGGAGCAGGTGCAAGGCGCGTAAGTGCCGCCGCCCTGCGAACCCGCCTTCTCGCGGCAAGGAGCAGTGCGGGGCCGCGCTTCGTGGCCACGCCTGCGACGACATCTCGCGGATAAGATCGGCCTACCTTGTCCAAAAGACGCCCAGGGAAAGGTATTTATACGGTTTCCGCAGGATGTGACGCGAAGTAATTTCGAACTTTATCCTGGAAACTCCGAAGTTTTTCGCTTTTTAAAAAATCGGCAGAAAAATAATTAAGGTGGTCTCAACAATTTAACGCAACACTTTGATACCCTGAAGGGGTCATCAAAG
>CAYQJX010000015.1:0-63458 GCA_964417965.1 uncultured Elusimicrobiaceae bacterium | reverse complement strand
GGCCCCGCCTCGGAGAACCCGGACTGCATCCGGGAGCTCATCCGCGAAGGCATGAACGTGGCCCGCATCAATTTCTCCCACTGCAAGTACGACGAGGCACTCAAGCGCGTGGACATGCTGCGCGAGGCCCGCGCCGAGGCCGGCGTGCCGCTGGCCATCATGCTCGACACCAAGGGCCCCGAGGTGCGCATGTTCGGCTACAGCAAGCCGGTCACGCTGACGGCCGGCGAGCGGCTGTTCGTGGAGAGCTTCGAGGGCGCGCCCGAAACGGCCGCCGAGTTCCCGCAGGAAAAGAAGCACTTCTACACCAACCTGCCCCGCATCGACCGGCTGGTGCAGATGGGCACTAAGGTGCTGCTGCAGGACGGCTTCATCGAGACCGAGGTGACGGAGCTGCACCAGGGCGCCGTGACCGTGCGCGTGCTCAACGACGGCCGCCTGAAGGACAAGGCCCACCTGGCCGTCCCGGGCGCGGATTACCCCATCCCGTTCCTGTCCGAGAAGGACCGCAAGGACATAGCTTTCGCCGTGGAGAACCGCTTTGAGTACATCGCGCTCTCTTTCGTGCGCACCGCGGCCGACATCGCCGACGTGCGGGCGCTCGTCAGGAGCGTGCGGGCAGATTCCCCGATCAAGCTGATAGCCAAGATAGAGGACAAGAAGGCCCTCGCCAACATCTACGACATCATCCGCGATTCCGACGGCGTCATGGTGGCCCGCGGCGACCTCGGTATCGAGGTGCCGATAGAGGAGCTGCCCGGCCTGCAGAAGAGCATCATCAAGCGCTGCTACCTGGCCGGCAAGCCGGTCATCGTGGCCACGCAGATGCTGGAAAGCATGACCGACAAGCCCTACCCCACGCGCGCCGAGGTGACCGACACCGCCAACGCCGTGATGGACCTGACCTCCGCGGTGATGCTGTCCGGAGAGACCGCCAACGGCGCGCATCCCGCGCGCGTGGTCAACATGATGGCCCGCATCATAGACAAGACCGAGTCGTCGATAGATTACCACGCCATGGCGCGCGTCACGCACGACTACGTGGACCGCGACAATATCACCAATATCATGGCCTACAGCGTGGTGGAGACCGCGCACGACTGGAACGCCAAGGCCGTGGCCGTGATCACGGCCAGCGGCATCGGCGCGCAGGCGCTGTCCAAGTTCCGCCCCGGCGTGCCGATCTACGCCTTCACCCACCACGAATCCCTGTGCCATCAACTGGCGCTGAACTGGGGCGTAAAGCCGTTCCTGATCGGCAACCCCGACGACCAGCTGTTCAGCGAGGTGGCCCGCAAGACCATGGATGAGCTGCGCGCCTCCGGCCTGGTTTCCAACGGCGACCGGCTGGTGTACATGGCCTCGAGCCCGCTGGGCAAGCGCCTGCCTACCAACACCATCCGCTGCGAAGTGGTGGGCGACGCCGCCTTTCACGACGAGCCTTGACGCGGCAGCGCAGGAAAAACGCAGAACCGCCGGGCAGTCCCGGCGGTTCTGTTTTGGCGCGGGGGCGGTCTTTTTGTATCATAGGCTTATGAGAAAGAATTTTGGTTCCTTACTGGTTTTAGCGCTGCTGGCCGGCTGTGCCGGCGCGCAGAAGTCCGGCGCCCCCGCCGCTGAACAGCAGCCGCCCCGGGTAGAGTCCGGCGGCGGCACCCCTCCGGCCTTCGCCCTCCCCGGCGTGCCTTTAAAGAGCGACCTGGAAGCGGCTAAAGCCCAGCCTGAAGCCGGTGTCACGCCGCCCGCTGAACCCAAACCCGCGGCCGCTCCCGAGGAGCAGGCTGTCCCCGCCGCGGCCGCGCCCGCCGCCGGCAAGGACCTGGAGTTCCATCTCGGGGCCGCCAGGCGTTACGCCGCCCGCCGGCAGTACCGTTCGGCCGCGGCCGAGTACGGTGCCGCGCTGCCCTTTCTCCCCGCCGGTGACGCCAGGGCGGTCTACCTGCTGGAGCGGCAGGGCGCCATGGTTTTAAGGACCGGCAGCGAAGCCAGGGCCGGCGAGCATTTCCTCGCCGCCATCGCGAAAGCCAAAGAGCTCAACGCCGCAGGCAAAGACCTCGCTAATGCCCACCTCGGCCTCGGCTACTGCCTGGAAAAAGCGAAGAACATCCCCGACGCCATACTCAACTATGAAAAAGCTCTGGAGCTTTCCGGCAGCGCAAAGACGAAGGCCAGGATCGCCGAAACCATAAGCGACCTCAAGAAGCTCCCCGCCAAATAGGCGCGGACCTGTTAACGCGTAAAAACCGCCGGGCTGTCCCGGCGGTTTTTGCTTTGGCTGGTTACTTGGGCTGCGGCGGTGGCGCCGGCGGGGGAACGTCTTTTTTAAGGGGGATATGGAAGAAGAAGCGAGAGCCGACGCCGAGTTCGGACTCTATGCCCATCTCGCCGCCGTGGCGCTGCACGATCTCGCGGGCGATCTTGAGGCCCAAACCGAAGCCGGCCTTGCGCATGCCCATCGCTTCCTTGGTCTGGAAGAACCGCTCCCACACGCGGGGCAGGTCCTCTTTGGAAATACCGATACCGGTGTCGATAACGCTGACCTCCACCCGGTCGGGCTTGAGTTCCGCCTTGATGGTGATCTTGCCGCCTTCCTTGGTGTACTGGATGGCGTTGGTGCAGAGGTTCTGTACCACCTGGCCCACGCGGGCGTCGTCGCCGGCCAGCGGCGGCAGGACGGGCGGCACTTCCAGGGTCATGTTGAGCTTGCGGGTAGTAGCGGCTATCTTGACGCGTTCGTACACGTCGTTCATGACGGCCAGCAGGTTCAGATTGGTTATCTCCACGCGCAGCTTGCCGCTCTCCATCGCGGCCAGGTCCACCAGGTCGGAGATCAGCACGTTGAGGGTTTTGGCGGAGGTCTGGATATTGGCGGCGTAGCGGCCCTCGCTGGGCATGGCCTTGAGCTTGTTGGTCAGCACTTCGGCGTAGCCGAGGATGGCCGTCAGCGGGCTCTTTACGTCGTGCGCCACGGTCGCGAAAAATTTCTTCTGGAAGCCGTTGACCAGCTCCAGCTGGTTCTTCTGCTCCTGCGTTTCCTTGAACAGGCGGGCGTTCTCTAGCATCAGGAAGCGCCGCTCCAGGGCCTTCTGCACGGAGAAGATCAGGCGCGAAGGCTCCACCGCCCCGGTGGTTTCTTTAAGCAGCGCGTCGTCCAGGCCGAGTTCCACTACCTGGCTGACGCCCTGCAGGGCCGCCTTGAGGGGATACTGGTCCACCATGAAAATAATGCGCATGTCCGGGTCGCGCTCGCGCATCTTCTGCGCCAGCTCGGCCCCGGAATACTGCGAGGAGGCCGCCGAGGTGCCGATGACGGCCAGGTGGAAGGCGCCCTTGCGGCAAAGGCCCAGGGCGTCGTCGCCGCTCATGGTGGGGGTGACCTCATAGCCGGAGCTCATCAGGGCCTGGCCCAGCGTGGTGAGGGCCGGTTTAAAAGTGTCGAGCAGCAGGATGCGTTCGGGCTCCCGCTGCTTCAGGCGGATGTCCGCGCCTTCGGTGCTCTCCACCAGGATGGCGGCCACGCGCCCGGCGTGCTCCCGCGGCAGGGCCACGGGGTCCCCGTCCTTGAGCGCCTGCAGGGCGTAGTGGGCGGTGTCCATGCCCGAGACGAAATAGCAGACGGCTTCGGGGGAGACTTTGCGTATGGAGGCGTCCAGCAGGTAGGCCCCGGCCAGCGCCCCGGCGAACTGGGCCACCATGATATTGCCGGGCAGGATCGTGGCCGGCGCTTCAGCCTCGTCCGAACCGCCCAGCAGGGACCAGCCTTTCTTCGGCTTATTGGTCTGCGCGGCGGCCCGGCGGGCCTCGTCGCGGCTGCGGATGAATTCCGGCAGTTCGCCGGCGGACTCAACGGTCTCCGCCTGCACGCCGGACTGCTGCAGGGCGGCCTGCACGGCCCCGGTGTTAAAAAGTACCTGGTCGGCGAGGATCACCAGCGGGCGGGCGATGACCCGGCACTGGTCCCCGAAGCCCATGGGCAGCGGCCAGCTCAGGCGGCGCAGCGGCGAGCTCAGCGTGGGGGCTATGCTGGCGGTGGATTCCAGCAGGAACATGTGCACCTTGGGATATTGTTTGTGCAGGGCGAGGAAGGCTTCCCGCTCGGCGGGAGGGACCTTGCTGAAGTCCACCACTATGGCGGTGCAGTCGCCGGCGGCCAGGCGGTCGGCGGCGTATTTGAGCGTGGGGACGCAGAGCGCTTCCATCTCCCTGCCGGAGATGGACGGCGTCATCTCGTCCAGGAGTTCTCTCCCGGTGGAGACCAGCAGTACGCGGCCCTTGGTTTCGCCCATTAAAACTATTATAGCGGGAGGGGGGGCGGCGTTGCAAATCATTTAGGGCTTGACATTGTATTAATGTACTAGTACAATTAAGGTATGGAAAGAGATACCAACCTCGACCCCGTAATAACCGGGCTGAAAATAGACCACCGCTCCGGCCGGCCCGTCTACGCGCAGATAACCGACGGTATAAAGGCGCTGATCTACGGCAGCCGGCTCAAGCCCGGCTTCCAGCTGCCTACGGTGCGCGCGCTGGCCGAGGCCCTGGACATAAACCCCAATACAGCCGCCAGGGCCTACCGCGAGCTGGAGCGTGACGGCGTCATAAATTCGCGCGTGGGGCGCGGGACTTTTGTGGAGGGCGTGGGCAAAGCGGAGGGGGAGAAGGCGGTGGAGTCGCGGCTTAAGGAGCTGGAGCTGGAATTCCAGTCCCGCTGCGTAGAGCTGGGCCTCAACAAGGCGCAGTTCCTGGAATATATAAGGAAGGGGCAGGGGAGGAAAGAATGAACAAGATAAAAGAAGCGTGGGCGCTGGTGAAGCTGAGCGGGCGCTTGCTTGGCAGGAACCCGTTCCTGATGGCGTATATCGCGGCTTCGGGCCTGGGGGTGCTGGTGCTGTTCGGGGCGGCGCTGGCCCCGGTGGGCCTGAACCTGGAGAAAAACGGCCGCGCGCAGCTGCTGGAGCCTTACGCGCATGTCGCCCCGGCGCCGGCCGGTAAGAAACAGAAGCTGACGTCCCGCATAGAGCCGCACTGGGCCCCGCTGGCGGCGGCCGCGGCGGCGGTATATTTCCCCGGCACGTTCATAATAGTGTTCTTCAACGTGGCTTTCCTGGCCAGCGTGAAGCGCATCATAAACGGCAGGAAGGTCACCTTTAAGGAGGGCCTGGGCCTGGCCTGGGAACGGAGGGGGGCCGTGCTGCAGTGGTCGCTGTTCTCGGCTACCGTGGGCGCTATCTTCGCGCTGATCCAAAGCAAGCTGGACAACTGGCTGGCCCGCCGCGTGCTCGGCGCGGTGGAGCTGGGCTGGAACCTGGCCATTTTCCTGGCCGTGCCGGTGGTGGCCGCGGAGGGCGGCACGCCGCTGCAGGCGGTGCGCCGCTCGGCCGGCCTGTTCCGCAAGACCTGGGGGCAGACCATAGCCGGCGGCATAGGCATAGGCGCTTTCCAGCTGGCGGCCTGGGT
Organism: uncultured Elusimicrobiaceae bacterium; assembly: GCA_964417965.1. Classification (GTDB taxonomy): domain Bacteria; phylum Elusimicrobiota; class Elusimicrobia; order Elusimicrobiales; family UBA9959; genus UBA9959. The sequence continues at coordinate 58,001 of CAYQJX010000015.1, read as the reverse complement.
GGCGGCCGGCGTGCTGCCCGGGGTGCTGCTGTTCTATTTCGGCATGCGCGGCGAGGGGGTGAACTACGCCCTGACCGCCGGCGGCCTGGGGTGGATGGCCCTGGCGCTGGTCGCGATAGGATTTATCGGCGAGGCCATGCTGATGGTTTTCCGCATGGCGCTCTACGTCTTCGCCGTGGAGGGCGTGGTGCCGGAAGAGTACAAGGCCCAGGAGTGCGCCTGGTTCGTGGCGCCGCCGCGCGCCTGAGCCATGCGCGTCGATTACCTGGTAGACTTGTCGGAGAAACGGTCCGGCCTGGTGCGATTCAGGGCGGAATTCTCCGGCCTGCCTTCCGGCTCGGCTCTGCGCCTGCCGGCCAGGCTGGCGAGGGCCGGCGTAGAGGTGCGCGGTCTCCGCGCCTGGGACGCTTCCGGTAAAAACCTGCGGCTTAAAATCCGCGGCGAGAGGCTGGCCGTCCCGGCCCGGTCCTTCGTCCTGGAGTACTCCCTCCATATCTCCTTCAAAGAGTGCGCCGGTACCGACAGGGAGCTGGAGCTGCTCTATCCCTTTCTCAACGGTTCCGAACTGTTCCTGGGTTCCGGGGCCCTGGCCTATCCGGAAGACCTGCGGAGGCTGGCGCCGCGCCTGAAGGCCGGCCTGCGCGTAACAGGCCTGCCTGCCGGCTGGAGGCTGTTCTCGAATATGGCGGAGGGCCCCGTCAGCCCCGCGGCGCTGGACTCTTTCTTCCTCTACTTCTCAAAACGCTCCCCGCGCGCCCACGCCTGCCGCGGGCTGGCCGGCGCCACCGGGTTCTCCCTGCTCGTGCAGGCGGGCAAGACTATCCCGCTGAGCGTTCCGGAAGTCTGGGCCTGGACCGACACGGTAATGGAGTCGCTGGAGAAATATCTTTCGCCGTATAGGGGCTTTCGAAAGCTGAACATCCTCCTGCTGCAATGCCCCGCCGATTTTGAGCGGCTGTCCGGGGGCCGCGCTTTCGCCGCCGGCGAGAACGTGGCGGGCGGCATCCTTGTTTATACGCCCAAGTCTCCGGAGTATATAAAGCGCCGCTATGGCTACACCAGTTATTCCTATCACCTGCGCGACGGCCTGGCGCATGAGCTGACGCATTTTTATTCCACCGGGGCCTGGCAGGGCCGGTATAAATCCATGCTGTTCGCCGCCGAGTCCTGCCCGCCGCAACAGCGGCAGCTTATGGGGGAGACCCTGACGGCGTATTTTCACAACGGCGTGATCCTCTGCCGCCCCGGGGAGAAACCGTCCTTTATCTCCGGTAAAATTCTGCCCGTCCTTGGCGGTTGGGCGGGTAAGCCTGGCAAACGCCCGCTGCTGGACCTTTTTCTTCTGGACCTGTGGCTGCGCGACGGCGGGAGTTCGCTGGCCGGGGCGGTGAGGCGCCTGCTGCGGCAATATGGGGAGAAACACAGGCCCTACAGGTCAGCCCTGGCGCTGGTCCGGGCCGCCGGGGCCTGCCGGAGCGCGGCGCTGCCGGCCTCCATCAGGAAAGCCCTCCTGACGGAGTACGCGCCGGATTATGCCGGAGAGCTGGCTGTTTTTCCGGGCTGGGACAGGCCGGATTTCAGCCCGCTGGCCGCGGACAAATAAAAACCGCCGGCAGCTGCCGGCGGTTCTTATTTGCGGGGCTGGAGCTGTCAGTAGGGGAGGGTGAGCCAGGCGAAGTCTTTTTCTATGCTGCCTTCGCCGTAGGCCACCAGCACGCCGGCCGCGTTGAAGATGTAGGCGCGCATGCTGTCGCTGTAGATATAGCTCTGCACCACGAAGGCGGTCCTGCCGGCTACGGGCAGTTTGAAAGCTTCGGAGCTGTTGCCGGGGCCCTGGGGGAGGGTCGCCCATTCTTTCTCCAGCTGACGGCGGGCGCCCGGGGGAAGTTCCTTCAGGTCGGCGAAAGCGGTCAGGCCGCCGGCGTCCATTTCTGTTTCGAAAGCCTTTTTGGCGGCTTCGGCCCAGTTCTGCACGGCTTTGTCCGGGGAGGCGGCCTGCAGGCTGATCTGGGAGGGGATCTTCAGGTCCGGCGTCCCGGCCTGGGCTGAAAGGTCGGCGAAGGGCGAGCCGGCGAGGGCCTGGGAAAAACCGGCGGCCAGCAGGACTGCGGTCATTAATATTTTCATTAGTTCTCCTTGAAGTGGGCCCCCGTGGGCCCGGAACTTTACAAGGATTAGTCTATTAATTAGGCCGCCGAGCCGCATAAGGCTTTATGCCCAGCCGGGAGGCGTATCTTGGCCTAACTCCTGCTGGGCCGTCCGCCCTTGCGCTTTTTGCCGCGTAGCTTGACAGCGCAAGGCGCAAAAAAGGCGGGAGCCCCGCGGCTCCCGCCTGGGCTGCCCGCGCCCGCGGGCTAGAACTTGTGCCAGAGCATCTGCGTGGTGACGTCGTGGTGGAACAACACCTCCGAGGATTTGACTATATTGCCGAGCTCCTTGGGATTGCGGTCCGCGGAGGCCTGCTTGTGATGCGCGTATTTCTCGTGCGGCGCGTCCCCGATGAGCTTTTTAAGGAAGTCGCTGGCGCGGTACAGGCGCAGCGCGTCGTGGATATTGCCGGGCAGGTAGCGCACGCGGTCGCGCTTGCCTTCGTCCTTGGTGAGCGGCTCGCCGTGCAGGGCGGTGCCGATGAGGGTGAACAGCGCCAGGTAGGGGTTGGCGTCCGGGCCCACCGAGCGGATCTCCAGCCGGGCCGAGCGCTCGTTGCCGGCCGGGATGCGGATCATGGCGCCTCGGTCCACGGCGGAAACCTTTATCTGGTTGGGCGCCTCGTAATGCGGGTCCAGCCGGCGGTAGGCGTTGACGCTGGGGTTGAGCACCAGCGACAGCTCCTGCGCGTGGTTGAGCAGGCGCGAGACGGTGTCCCAGGCGGCCCGGGACATCCCCTCCTCGCCCTTGGCGTCGTAGAAGATGTTCTTGCCGCCCTTGGAGAAGGACAGGTTGAGGTGCATGCCGCTGCCGTTGACGCCGGAGACGGGCTTGGGCAGGAAGGTGGCGGTCATCCCCATGTTGGCGGCCACCTGGCGGCAGACCAGCTTATAGAGCTGGATCAGGTCGCAGGCGCGCACGGCGTGGGCGTGGGAGAAGTTGAGCTCGAACTGCGAAGGGGCCACCTCGGGATGGTCCTTCTCGTTGCGGAAGCCCATCGCCCGCTGCGCTTCGGCCGCGGTGTCGATGAACTTCTTGAGCGGGTCCAGCGGCAGCGAGTGGTAGTAGCCGCCGGTGGAGATGAGCTCGAAGCCGCTGACCTGGTTGTAGCTCTGCTCGGCGTTCAGGCCTTTTACCAGGAAGCCTTCCACCTCGGCCGCCACGTTGGCGGTGAGGCCTTTGGACTTTTTCATCTCCCGGGCCAGCTCGGCGAGCCGGGCGCGGAAGTCGGAGTCGTAGAGCGACTTGTCGCGGTTGAGCACGGTGCCGAAGACGATGACCTTGCCGGGCCCGAACACGTCGGAGGGGAGCCAGACTATGCTGCCCCAGTCTATGCCCAGGCGCAGGTCGGATTCCCGCTGGGCGGAAAAGCCGCGTATCGAGGAGCCGTCGAAAGTAAGGTTGTCGTTGGCCGAGAGGAAGAACTGCTTGTCGTAATCCAGCATGTGGAAGCGGCCTTCGATGTCGGTGAAGCAGACCGTTACCGCTTTTAGGCGCTTTTCGCGGCGCAGGTAGTCGCAGTACTTCTTCTCCAGTTCGGCGGGGGAAAGCTTTTCCGCGGCGGCCGCAGCCTCCAGGTTCAGGGTTTCGAGTTCATCGTAGGGTATCTCCAGGAAATTTTTCAGCCCCGCAGCCGCAGTTTCGTTGGTTTTAGTCATATTATCCCCTTTTTAAGCTAAAATTAGAAATGGATACTATAAATATAGCATAAACTAACATAAAGTCAATACCTTAGCTATATCCGCGGGGGGGCGCCGGACCGTGCCGGGATTGACTTGGCGGTCCATGTCTGGGAGAATATAGCAACAGGGGCGCCCGGGCGCCCGGAGGATTTAATGCAAGAAAGCGACAACGGAAGGGGTTGGATCTTTTGGCTGCTGGTAGTGCCGGCCGCTCTGGTCACAGGGGCGCTGCTCACAAAGTGGGCGCTGCCGCGGCCCGCGCCGCAACCGCAGGCGCAGGTGGCCGAAAGCGCCGCCCCCCAACAGCCGGCCCCCAAGGCAGCGGCTCCCGCGGAGAGCCAGCCCTATGACCTGCCCGGCGACGAACCGGACGGCGGTGAACCCGCGGTGAGCTGGGGCAAGGAGCCCGCCGCCGCGGCGGCCGGCGCCGGGACGGGAGCGGCCCCGGCAGGGACGGCGGCCGACCCCGGGGAATCTAAAAAAAGTTTCGGCCTGGGGCTCGCCTACGGCGCGCTGACGAAGGCCGCTGAAGGTCTTTTGAATAATCCAAAGGCGCTGGGCGCGTTGTTCAATAACGATTACGTGGTGAAAGGTTTTATGTCCAGGGACACGGTCAAGCAGGCTACGGCCAACCCGGCCGCCCTGGCCGCCTACCTGAAAAACCCGGCCAATATGAACAAGTTCATGGCCAAGGCGCCGGTGCAGAGCGGCATGAACAACAGGGAGCTCGTGAACGCGGTGGCTTCCAGCAAGCTGGCGGGGGCCATGCTGGACACCCCCGGCGGCAGGGCGCTGTTAAAGGACCCTTCGACCATCGCCGACATTCTGAAGGCCAATCCCGGACTGATCAGCGTGCTGAGCAACCCGGTAATGTTAGGGGCGCTGATGAACAACCCCAAGACCGCCGGCGTGGTAACGCAGATAACCATGAGCGGCGCCGGCCGCTGAGGCAGGCCGCGCTCTTTCCTCATCCGCCGCCGGGCAGTCCCGGCGGCTTCGCTTTTTGCGGGGCTGGTCAGTCCTTGAACACGAAATCTTTCTCGTGCAGTCCCTGGCTTATGCTCCAGGGCACCATTTTGGCGAAGATGTCCAGGATGATCAGGGCGTTGTAATTGGCGTCTTTCTGCGAGGCCTTCCTGACCCGGTCGACGATGGCCAGGTTCAGCACCGTTATGGTTCCGTAGGCCTTGTTAAGGTCCTTCAGGTCCCAGTCCGGCTCCTGCCCGGTCTTCTTGCGGAAATACTGCTGCAGCAGGTAGGTGGAGACGGACCGGTAGATGGTTTCGTTGAGCGACGCGAAGGGCAGGTGGTATTTGGCCATCGGCTTGAGGAAGTTCATCTTCGGGCAGCCGCTGGTGGCCATGTACAGGCCTATGGCCGAGCTCAGCGCCCCCTGCAGGCTGATGTGTTTGAAATATTCCCGGTCCTTTGTGACGACGCGCGCGTCCACCATTACCGTGGAGGCCTTGTCGGAGAAGGTTTTGGTTATCCAGGCCAGGTTCCGGGCGATGGGGCAGTATTTATGCTGGGCGGCGGTGAAGGGGCAGATGGAGCATTTGCCGAACTCCAGCAGCGCCCAGTCCGGGAGATCGGCGTCCTTGTGCGGTATCACCGTATAGGTGGAGGGATCCAGCTGTATGTCTATGATCTGCTCTTCGCCGCTGTCGAATTTCAGGATGTATTTGTAGGACATTTTCACATTCTATATAATCTCGCGCCCCTCCGCCCTTGCGTTCCGGGCCGCGTGAAATGTTAGAATCCAGTTGCGGGCGGTACTGGGGGGATATATGGTTCACAAATTCAAAATAGGCACTTCGGCCAGGTCGGAGATGTGCGACATTACCCGCGAGGTGCAGGGCGTGGTCCGCGAGAACGGGCTGGAGGGCGGCGTCTGCCATATCTTCGTGCCGCATACCACCTGCGGCCTGGCCATAAACGAGAACGCCGATCCCGACGTGAAGCGGGACATCATCGCCAAGCTGGACGACGCGATCTCCGCGGATTTCGACTACCGCCACTCCGAGGGGAATTCCCCGGCGCACATAAAGTCCGTGCTGGTGGGGCCGTCGCTGACGGTCTTTGTGGAGGACGGCGGGCTGCAGCTGGGCACCTGGCAGGGGATCTATCTTTGCGAATACGACGGGCCGAGGACGCGAGAGGTGTGGGTCAGGCTGATAAAGGCCTGAAGACCGGCCGGCTGATCTGCTGTGCGGGCCTTCCTGGCTAGGCGTCCCAGTAGGCTTCCTGGAGGCTTTCTTCCCTTTCGGGCAGACCGCGCATCAGGCGCGGCGAGTTCTGCGCCAGCACCTCGAAGCTGACGCGGTTGGCGTATTTTGAGATCTGCGACATCGAGGAGTAGGTCAGCGTGTTGACCAGGTTCTTGGGGGACTTGGGGATCTTGGTCTGGTGGAATTTCCGCGCGCCCATGTCGTGCAGCAGGGCAGCCAGCGCGCCGTCGCCGGCGCCGTTGGTGTTCTTTATGATCTTCGGGCCGCCGAGGAAAGGGTTGATGTGGGTGTAGATCTTTATTGGCCGCTTGCAGTCGCTGCGGCGCATGGGGCGGCTGAATTCGTAGAGGTTGTAGTCCACCAGCGACTTGGTGTGCAGCTTGTGGGTGGTCTTGCGGGCGTGGTCCTCGTCCACCCAGCCGGCCAGGTACAGGCCGTGCTCGCCTACCGTCAGCAGGGCCAGGTCGGCCATGGCCAGCGCGGCGTCGGCCGCCAGCAGCGGGTCCTTCAGGCCGGTCAGCGCCAGCGCTTCCTGGTCGTTCATGGCCACGCAGGTCACGTACTTCGCTATAAAAGAGCGGAAGAAGTCATTTTTGGACTCTATGAGCGAGGCGGTGCCGAGCGTCAGCACCACCGGCACGCGGGCTTTGAGCGCCGTCTCGCAGGCCTTTACGGTGGAGCTGAAAATGGGGTCCTTCTCGTCGCGCAGCAGGTAGGCCGAGATCAGCAGGGCCGAGGCTTTTTCTATGACGTCGGCCGGGATGTATTCCGGCGCCAGGTCGTTCATGCAGCCCTTGCTGATGCCGAAGGTGCGCTCGCCGTCCGGGGTGACAAAGCAGATGGCCCGGCCCATGGCGTTCTCGGAGGGCTGCAGGTAGGAGAGGTCCACCTTGGCGCTGGTGTTGCGGATATATTTGAAAGCGTAGTCGCCCACGGTGATGTTGCGGGTGATGGCGCCCAGCGCCACGGAGCGCTCTTCGGAAAGTATGGAGTAGTTGTGCAGGGTGTTGCCCACCGAGCCGCCGGCGTATTCGCCGCGTATCTTGTCCCCGGTCTTAAGCTCGCGGTAGACGTCCTCGGCGGTCTTGTCCGCCAGTATCTGCGACTCGCCTTTCTTGAGGCCGTAACGGTCCAGGAAACCCTGGTCCACGGAGCATTCGATGTCCACCAGCAGCTGGTCGATGCCCACCAGGTAGAACGGCTCCGTCTCGAGGAAATGCGGGTCGGCGCTTTCGCGGCCTTTCTGGGTGACGGGGAAGTAGTGTTCGCTCTTTCTTTTTCCGGGGAATTTCATGGTTCTTTCCACTATGATACAAAGTAAGCCCGCGGGCCCGCCACAAGGCCGCGCCGGCGCCCCGCAAAAAAGTTAAAATAGCGTCATGAGCGACAACCTCATTCTCCCCCTGGTAATAATCGCCGGCGGCATAGTGCTGCTGGTCATCGGCTGGCTAAAGCGCAGCAAGTCGCAGTTCTTCCGTACCGTGCCGCTGCGGCTCACGGGCGGGCTGATGCCGGGCGAGACGCAGTTCATCACCGGCACCGCCCATTGCCCGGTAAAAGTGACCGCGCCCGCCTCAAAGACCGATTGCGTTTTTTACAGCGAGAAGGTGGAGCGGCTCGAAAGCTCCTACTCCGGCCGCGGCCGCAGCAATACCCGCTGGGTTTCCGAGGGGACGCAGCTCTACGGCGCCTTCTTCCTCAAGGACATGGACGGCGCGGCCTTTGTGCTGCCGGGGGCCTACGCCCTGGACCTGAAGCAGCCTGAATTTTGCGACGACGATAACGCCCTCCCCGGCATGGCCGCCGTGGGCGCCACGCGCCGCACCGAGCAGACCATAAAAGAGGGGGAGACCGTGACCGTGCTGGGCGTGCCGCGCCCGCTGGCGGACGTGATGCGCCACCTGCGCGCCTCCCAGGAGACCTTCCTGCCGGCCGACCTGGTAAAACGCCTGGCCGAGATGGAGGCCGACCCTTCCCTTTCCCGCACCCCCTGCTTCTTCGGCGACGGCCTGCGCGCCGTCACCGACCGGCCCCACGGGGAGTACGTGGAAGGCACCGCCGCCGCCGGCGCCAACTACCTGCAGCTCGGCGCCCTCCTTCTCGTTTCGGGCCTCGCCGCCCTCCTCTACCTGCTCAAGGGTTCCCTGTCCCCCAGCGACCCCTACTAGGCTGTCAAGACCGTATTAAAGATTTAACATTTATTTGACTTGCCATTCGGCGGTGCGCCTGTTATATTATGGGTGGAGCTGCTGCCGTATGCTTAAGCTGTTTTTCCTGTGTCTCTCTTCCCTGTTCGGCGTCCTGGGCGCCGCGGCTCCGGCTTTTGCCCAGGACCTGGTCCCGCCTTCGGTGGCAGTAGTCAGTCCCGTCAACAGTTCCTACCGGAATTCCCTGGCCTCCATCACCGGCACCGCCTTCGACAGCTCTGGTATTTCGGAAGTGCGGTTGACCATAAAACGCGTCTCCGACAACAACTATTGGGACGGGGCCGCTTTCACGGCCGCCCCGGCCTGGCTGTCGGCCTCAGTCTCTTCGCTGACCTGGAGCTATGACGCCTTCCTGCCGCCCTGGGCCAATGGTGCCTCCTACAGCATTTCGGCCCGGGCTTTGGACCTGGCGGCCAATTGGTCCGTGGTCTACTCCACCGCCGTGTTCTATTACGATACGGGCGCGCCGCTGTCGGCGGTTCTCCAGCCCGCCAACGGTTCCGAAGCCCTGGATTTTTCTTCCGGGCTGAGCGGCACCGCCTGGGATACGGAGTCGTTCACGGCGCAGGTCTGGGCGCAGGTCACCCGCGCCTCCGATAGCCGGCACTGGAACGGCGCGATCTCGCAGTGGACGGTGGATGAGGTCTGGAACCTGGCCACCGGCAGCGCCCCCTGGACCTACACCGGCCTCCCCGAGACTTCTCTTACCTACGGGAGCGTGTATTTCGCAGAGTCGCGGGCCAGCGACCTCGCCGGCAACGTCAGCCTGCCCGTCAGCACCATCTCCTTCGTTTACTCCGGGGCCAGCACCGACCTTGTGCGCCCCTACACGCGGCTGCTTTACCCGCTGGACGGCATGTGGACCGATTCCCTGGCCTCCGTTTACGGCGACGCCGGCGACAATGTAGGCGTGTCTTCGGTGACCGTCATCTTTAAGGACCTCTCGGCGAATAAGTATTGGAGCGGCGGCGCCTGGGATTCGGTCGCGGAGATCGGGTTCTCCGCCGACCTCTGGGCGTCCTCCTGGACGTATACCAGCGTTCCAGCGTGGGTGAGCGGGTCCAGCTATGCTGTGAGCGCCAGAGCCCTGGACAGCTCCGGGAACTGGGCCCTCCTCGTCTCCAGCGCCGCCTTCCATTTCGACAGCGGTATCCCCGCCGGCTGCGGGCCCTCCGTCAGCGCCAGGTCGGGGGCGTGGTCGGCCCCCTCCACCTGGAGCCCGATGCTGACCCCAGCCGCCTGTAATTCCGTTACTATCGAGCCCGGGCATATTGTGACCGTAGATATCGCCACGGCCGTGGCCGGCTCGGCCGCCATAAACGGGCAGCTGACCTTCAGCCGGGTCAACTCCTCCGCCCTCACGCTGTCGGGCGGCAACCTGGCCGTAAACCCGGGAGGGACGCTGGACCTGGGCAACGGTGGCAGCCCTATCCCGGCGGCTGTGGGCGCCACCCTGGTGCTCTCCTCCGGAACTTACGCCGGGCAATACGCCCTGACCGTATATAACGGCGGTAATTTTTCCGTGCGCGGCGCCGCCAAGACGCCTTACGCCTACGCTACGCAAAACATCACGACTTCCGATACAAGCCTGAAGGTTTACGGCTCCACTTCCACGGACGGCTGGCAGGCCGGGGATACCATAACTATCGGCCCCACGTCCGGCAGCGGGCTGGCCGCTACCTCAAGGCGCGTTATCGCCAGCATCACCGGCGGCCCCGAATATACCGTAGCCTGGACCGGGGGGACCCTGCCATATGCCAGGAATCCTACCGCCGCCACGCCTGTGGTGGTGGCCAACCTGACGCGCAACGTGCTGGTTCGGTCCTCCGGAACCGTGGTGGACGGGGAGCTGGGCAACAGCGCCCATATAACCAATCTGGCCCGCAACACCACCAGCTTCGCGGTCGCCTACGGTGAATTCGCCTATCTCGGCGACAGGATGGGCTTCAAGTACAGCCTCGCTTTCGATAGTTTAAGCCGGGGAGAGATCTCAAGTTCCACGTTCCGGGACAGTTCCTACGGCCTTTATCTCTATAATTCTTCCGGCAACACTCTTTACGGGAACAATTTTTACGCTAACTGGTACGGCGGCATTAAACTCCATAACTCCTCGTTCAATACCCTGGCGGCTAACACTTTTCAGTCCAACCAGAGTTTCGGCGCTTACATTTACAACGCCTCCAGGAACAATATTCTGACGGGGAACAGCTCCTATTCAAATTCAAGCTACGGCCTCTATCTCTACGATTCCTGCAACGATAACACCCTGACCGGAAATAATTCCTATTCCAATTCAGGCTACGGGATAGATCTCGTCTCGGCTTCCAACAACACTCTGGCCGGCAACAATTATTATTCCAATGCCGCCAGCGGCATCTATCTGGACATCGCGTCCAACGCCAACATGTTCCTGGGGGAGAATTCTTACTCCAACTCCGGGCCGGGCCTTTCCCCGTCCGCCTCGCTCAATAACGCCTTTGTCGGCGGCAGCCTCGGTTTCGACCGTGCCGGAGCGGACAAGCCCAACGCCGGAGGAGAGGTTTCCTTCGATCCCGCCACGGTCAGTTCGCTGGTCCTGAAGGAGGGCAGCGTCAATCCGGCCACGGGCGTCGCCGCGGCCGGTATGAACAGGGCCGGCAGCTACCTGCTCTCCTATAATCAGGACGCGGATACGGGCACCCTGCGCCTCTGGGGCAATTACCAGGTCGCGGACTCCGTGCTGGCGCTGGAGCACGCCGCCAGGCTGTATGAGCCGGCCAACACGGTGCCGAAACTGCTGCATGGCGCCGGGCACAGCCTGGTCAACGTGGTAGCCAAAGACGCCGCGTTAACGGAATTTATCACGGTTAAATTTATCGGGACCGTGGCAGATTTGTGGGAAGTCACCGGGTCTTCTTCCGGGTTTCTGGGCGGTTTTTCCAGGGGCCCTGTGGACGCTTTTAATTTCAGTCACCCCAAGGTTGCCTTCAGGCTGGTCACCGGCGCCGTGCTTAACTTCGGCGACACGCTGGAGTTCGTCACCATCGCGGCCTCGGGGGACGCCAACAGTCCCAAAAAACTCCTCTTCGGCCCCGCCGCTCCCGCGTACAACCAGGGGCGGTCCAAGCTGGAAGTCGCGCCTGCCGGCGGCGTGGTGCTGCGGGGTAAAACCGACGGCACCTCCCATACGCTTGTCGACCGGCTGGACGCCTCTTCGCCCTACTACACCTTCGTCGGCTCGGGGGCTTTTACGGCGGAACACTCCTCGTTCTCCAACCTGGACCAGGACGGGCTGCAGCTGTCCGGGAGCGGCGGCGTGCTGCTCTCCTCCTCCTCTTTCGACTTCCTGGGTTTTGACGCCGGGACTAATTCCTATCTTACCGCGAGGGACCTCGTAGCGGCCGCGACGTTCTATAACGTGTCGTTCGGGCTGGCGCTTTCCTCCGCCGGCTACGGGCCCGTCTACAACCTGCGCGTCGAAGGCAGCGACGCCGGCCTGGCCCTCTTCTTCAAGAAAGCGCAGATCTCCCTGGGGGAGCTGTGGGGGGAAGACTACGACCAGGATCCCGGCGGTAAAGTGGTCTGGTTCGACGCCATCCCTGACGCGCCGGCCGGCTGCGGGACCGAAGAAACCAGGCACGTCGGCAAGTCAGGCTACATCTATTCCAGCATACAAGCCGCGGTCGACTCCCTGCCCGCGGCGTTGGGCGCCACCGCCTGCGTGGTAATAAGGGACGCGGCTGTTTACGACGAGCAGGTCACGGTGGGAGACCGCGTAAACAACGGCTACCGGCTCAAGATCATGGCCGACCCGACCTTCGTCAGCTCGGCGCCGGCGGTCAGCCCGCCGGCCCTCTCTACCGCCGCCTTCCGTATCTTCAACGACAGCGTGACGCTGCAGGGTATAAACATAACCCCCGCTGATCCCGTCGCTTACGGCATCCTCTCGTCTTCCGCCGGCCTGACCCTTTCGGGAGTCGGAGTGGCCGCGGGCGGGAATATCTTCACTGCCGGGGTCTCGCTGTCCAGCGGCAGCGTCGTCTCCGATTCCGGGGTCGCGGTGCAGGACGCTGCGGGCCTCCTGCTTACCGGAACGCTCAGCGTTATCGGCCAGAGCACCATAACCTGCGACACCGCCCGCTATTCCGCCCTCACTTTCTCCGGCGCCGCCTCCAATACCGTGACCAACAGCTTCCTCTCCAACCCCGGCGGCCGCGCGGTCTATCTCTCTACCGGCGCAGACCATAATTCTATCGGCCAGAGCGTCATAGCCAGCGCTTCCGGCGCCGCGCTCATGTTCGGGGCCCTCTACATTTTTGACTCCTCCTCCAACACGGTGGCGGACACCGTCATCTCCAACCCGGCCGGGGTCGCCGCGTACCTCGGTCTCGACGCAAATTACAACTCCATAGTTCGGAGCACCATAACGAGCGTCAGCACCGGTTACCAGGCCCTCAGGATCTCGGGCGGTTCGTACAATACGGTGGACAGCAGTCTTATGTCGACGCCGGGCGGCTACGCCGCGTATATCGGGCTGAATTCCGGCTCCGACTACAATACCATCAGCCGGAGCACCATTACCAGCAACGCCGCGGCCCTCTCCGCCCTGTATATTTACCAGGCTTCCTCCAATACGGTGACCGGCAGCGTGATCTCCAACCCTTCCGGGGACGGCGCCTATCTCCTGGACGCTTCCGACGGCAACACCATCAGCTACAGCAGCATAACCAGCAATGGCGCCGGCAAATACGCCCTGCTGTTCTCCGGAGTTTCCTCCAACACCGTCGAGAGCTGCTACCTGGGCAACCCGGCCGGCTACGGGGCGGGGCTGACCGGCGTTTCCGGCTATAACTCCATAGCCCGGAGCACGCTCAGCGTTAACTCCGCCTACACGGCCCTCAGCATCGATAACTCTTCCAACAATACCGTGACGCGCAGCAATATCTCCAACCCGTCCGGGTACGGCGCCCTGATAGGTTTCGGGGCCGACAGCAATACGCTCAGCTACGACAGCGTCGCCGTCAACGCGGCCGCTTATTTCGCGGTCAAACTGCAGAATGCGGCGTTCAACGTCGTCTCCTACAGCTTCCTCTCCAACCCCGCCGGCGTGGCGTATACCAGCGTGTTCGGTTCCCGCAATGGCCTGTCGTACAGCACGGTGACCAGCGGCGCGTGGGCTTACAGCGCGGTGTTTGTAGACGCCTCCGACTATCACGCGATAAACAATTCCTACATCCGCGGCGCGAACGCGCTGTTTGTGAGGGATTCTACCGCCCCCGCCGTGGTCAACAGCGTCCTGATAGCTACAAACACGGCCGGTACCGGCCTGCGGTTCGACACCAGTAATGACAGTCTCTCTTCCGGCAACCGGATCTCCGCCAGCGGAACCGGGATACTTGTCAATGCCGGTAATTCCGGAGTTGTCTCCGTCACTTCCGACACGGTGAGCGGGGCGGCCTATGGTTTCAGCGCCGGCGCGCAGGCCGCGGGAGGCTCCCTGGACATGTCCGGTGTTAATTTCGACTCCCTGGCGCCAGGCGCTACGGCTATAAAATTCCTGGGCGGAACTTTTGTTTCCACCTTTACCGCCATGTCTTTCAACAGCACCGGTCCCGCCGTCAACGTGGACGGCACCCTGCTGGCCCCCGGCTCGGCCATAACGCTGCGGGACTACTTCGGCGCCCGTTCAGGTCCTTTGTACGAGAAAGACCCCTCCGGCTACGTGTACTGGTCCGCCGAAGATACCGCTCCGCCCTCCGTGGCGGTGCTGCAGCCGGTCCACAACTCCCTGCTCAATTCGCTGCCGGCCGTCTCCGGCACGGCCTGGGACATCGTGGCCGTTTCCTCGGTGGTGGTCTCCATCTTCCGCAACGACGCCGCCCTGTTCTGGGACGGTTCCGCCTGGGCCGCGGGCGAGGCTTGGCTGAACGCCGCGGTCTACCCGTCCTCCTGGACTTACGCCGCCGTCCCGGGCCTGGTGGACGCCTCTTCCTACACGGTGTCCGCCCGGGCCATGGACAGTTCAGGCAACTGGTCCTCCGCGGCGGAGGGCGCGTTCACTTACGACATAACGCCCCCGCTTTCCGCCGTTGTGCAGCCGGCCAGCGTAGCGTCCGCCACGTTCACTTTCGTCGCCGGCACCGCCTCCGACGCGCACGGGATAACGCAGGTGCAGGTGGGCGCCATGCGCATAGCCGACTCCGCCTACTGGAACGGCAGCGTCTGGACCTCCACTCCGGCCTGGCCCCTCGCCGCCGGCACCACGTCCTGGCTTTACGCCGGGATACCCGGCGAGGCCCTGTCTTCCGGGTCTACCTACCACTTTATGGCTAAAGCGTATGACGCCGCCGGCAATGTGTCGGATCCCTTCCTGGCGTTGAGCACTTTCGCTTATGTTGTCCCGCCGGAGGGCGTGTTCAGCACCGCCCCGTTCAGCGGGACGGGCGCCGCCGCGTTCACGGTAAACTGGGGCACTACGTTCTCCGCCGGCAAGGTCTATTATGTGCGGCTCTCCAGCCACGCGGCCTCCAGCCCTTATGTCGGTTCCGCTACGACCACGGCCACGGCCTACGGCTTCTCCGGGCTGGCCCCGAACAGCCGCTATTACGGGTTCGTCTCCACTACCTCTTCTTCAGGGTATTTTATGACCGGGACGGGGCTGACGCAGGCCGCGGCGCCTTCCACCGCAGCTTTTACCGCTGTGGCGTATTCCAGCGCGGCCATAGGCTGGTCGGGCGGGGCGAACCCGGCGTTCACCGTCTACCAATACGAAGTTTCGGTCTCAACGATGTTCCTGGTGATAGCCAGCAGCGGCTCCGGAGTTTCCTCACCGGGCTGGCTGACGGGGCTGGAGCAGGGAACTACTTACTATGGCCGCGTGCTGGCCTACAACTCCGACGGCGCCTCCACGGCCTACGCCTACCCCGGAGTTCCCGCCGTAACCTTGCGCATGCTGCCTTCGGGCGCGGCCGCCAGCCTGGCCGGCGCGGCGCAGGGAGTGTCCGCCATAAATTGGAGCTGGGCGTCCGGGACGCTGGCTTCGGCCGACTACCTTGCCGTTTATCATGACGGCGTTTTCTCCGCCACGGCGGCGTTCGCGGCCTCCGGGACCAGTCTGCAGACCGGCCTGACGCCCAATACTTCTCACTTCCTGGGCGTGGCCGGCCGCAACGTCTACGGCCAGGGCGCGACTTCGGTTTCTTCTCCAGTTTATACGCTGGCCGCCGTTCCCTCCGGGCTGGGAGCGCAGGTGGCCATCAGCAGCGCCGTCCTCAGCTGGGGCCTTAACGGCAACTCCGCCGGCACCATGGCGCAGCTCTGGCGCTCCGTGGACAACCTGATCTTCTCCAGCATCTTCGAGGGCCCGGTATTGTCCTACAACGACATCTCCGTAAATGAGTGTTCTTCCTACTATTACAGGGTGCGCAACCGCAACGGGGCCGGGGTGTATACAGCCTTTGGCGGGACTATTAATTTTGCCACGCAGGCCTCCACCCCCGCGGCGCCCAGCGGGCTTTACGCCGAGGCGCTGGGCGGCGCGCGCATAGCGCTGGCCTGGGATTTCTCTCCATGGCCCGGCGTCACGCAGTATAACCTCTACTACGACAACGCCACCGGGACAATAAATTACGCCGTGCCTTACGCGGTGTTCACCTCCACCGAGTCTGGCTATACCACCCCGGCCCTCGCCGCCGGCAGCAGCTATAAATTCGGCCTGCGCGCCGTTAACCGCTGCGGCATAGAGGAGCAGAATATAACCATCTCCGCCTCCGCCCAGGCCGTGGGCGTGCTCAGCGGCGTGCGCGCGGCCATAAAGTCGCCGCAGACCGGCAAGAAGATAAAAGGCAACCGGGTCACCGTGGTGGCGGAGATAATTCTCGGCCTGCCATCGCAGATAAAGCAGGTGCGGTTCCAGGCCCGCCTGCAGGGGAGCGCCGCCTGGACGGATCTGGGGGCGGCCAACGCCAACCACCCCAATCCGGACACAACCGCTCCGTATTTCACACACTGGGACGCGGACGCCATGGCCCCCGGCACCTACGAGCTGCGCGTGCTGGCCACGGACATTTACAACTCAGACGACCCGGCGCCGCCCACCATAACCGTTAGCATCGACCCGGCCGACTACGACTGCAACGAGACCGTGGTAGGCGGCGCGCAGCAGAAGGAGGAGAAGATCAATAACGCCGTCACCAGCACGGTACACGCCTCCGACGAGGAGACCTCCCTGGTGAGCAAGGTGGTAATTCCGGCCGGCGCGGTGGATGTGACCACCGTGGCGGTCACGCTGGTCAGCAACCCGCCCTCCAAACCCGTGCCGCCCTCCGGCTCCGAGGAGCTCAGCCTGGCGGTGAAGATAAACCTTTCCAGCGGCCAGAGCCTGCTGTCGGGCGGCAAAACCGCGGCGGTGACGCTCAGCTATAAGGACGACAACGGCGACGGGATAGTGGACGGCACCAACGCCCCGCTGGACAGGCTGCGGATGTACTCCGCTCCCGACGGCGGCGGCGCCTGGACAGAAATGGCCACCTCGGTGGACCGGGAGAAGAAGACCATCTCCGGAGTGACAACCCATTTCAGCTTCTTCTCGGTTTTCGCCGCGCCTGCCTCTTCGCTGGGCGGCATCAAGGCCTACCCTAACCCGTGGCAGCCCGGCGCCGGCGGCAGGTTCGACGCCGCGGCGGGCATAACCTTCGCCAATGTGCCGACAGGGTCGAGGATAAAGATCTTCACGATCATGGGCGAACTGGTGCGGCAGCTGGAAGTGGCGGCCGCCGACGCTAATACCAAGATCTGGGACGGCAGGAATACCGAGGGGCACAAGGCGGCCAGCGGTGTCTACATAGTGCTGGTAAACTCCGGGTCCACGGACAGGACTTTTAAAATAGCGGTAGAGAGATGAAGAACGGGAACACCATCTTCTTAGCCCTGTGGCTGGCTCTGCCGGCAGGGGCCCTCGCGGCCGACAACGGCACGGTGTCCGGGCTTTTCCTGCGGCTGCCGCCGGCCGCGGCGGGCGCCGGCATGGGCGACGCCGGCGTGGCGGTGGTGGCGGGTTCCCCGGCTATCTTCGTCAACCCGGCGGGCCTGGCCGGCGTGAAGGGCGGCTACACCTCTTTCTCGCATTCCTCCTGGGCGGATTCGCTGAGCTACAATGTGCTCAGCGCCGCCGTAAAGACAAGGAATTCAGGCGTGTTCGGCGTGGGCCTGCGGTATCTCTCCTACGGCGAGATAGCCGCCCTGGACAATACGGGCATGGCCGCCGGCAGCATCTCCCCGAGGGACCTGTCGGCCGAGGCCGGCTGGGCGACGGACCTGGACTGGGACAGCTCCCTGGGTTTCTCCCTCAAGTACGTCAATTCGCGCATACTGCGCAAGGCCTCCTCCTTCGCCGCCGATATAGGCTGGATGAAACGCGCGGGCAACACCTTCTTCGGCGCCGCGCTGCAGAACTCTGGCAGCGGCCTGAAGTACGGGGACGAGACCTACCCGCTGCCGCTCAACCTGAAGCTCGGTTTAGGTGTGCCCTTCGGCAAGAACCTGTTGGGGGTTTTCGACCTTAACGTCACGCGCGGCGCCAGCCCTTGGGTGGCCGCCGGCGCCAAGTATACTCTGCCGGTGAGCGATGTCGCGGCCATGTCGCTGCGCGCCGGCTACAATACCGCCTCCGCCGATACCGGCGGGGTCAACGGTTTCGCCGCCGGCTTCGGCCTGGCCTGGGAAAAACTGGCGCTGGACTACGCCCTGCGCACCATGGGCGAACTGGGCGTAACCCACCACCTGGGGCTGAGCTTCAGATGGGAGATGCCGGGCCTCAAGGTGACCAACGTGCGCGAGTACCCGCCGGCGCGCAGGGAGCAGAAGAAAACTTTCCGGTTCAAGTAAACGCGGCGCCCTGGCTATTTTGTTATCATAAGCGGAATGCGGCAATAAAGGAGATCCTCATGTCAGAAGAGATAACGCTTAAATCAGGACTTAAATACATAGACGTGGAAGTCGGCGAAGGTTCCGCCGCGGTCAGCGGCAAGGAAGTGACCGTGCATTATACCGGCACCTTCCCTAACGGAAAAAAATTTGACAGCTCGGTGGACCGGGACGAGCCGTTTACTTTCCAGCTCGGCGCGGGCCGCGTGATAAAGGGCTGGGACGAAGGCGTGGCCGGCATGCGCATAGGCGGCAAACGCAAGCTGATCATCCCGTCGGAGCTTGCCTACGGCAAACGCGGCGCTGGCGCCGTGATCCCCCCGGACGCCATCCTGCATTTCGACGTGGAGCTGCTGGGGGTGGAATAATCGCGGCAGACAAAAAAAGAACCGCCGGGAATTCCCGGCGGTTCTTTTTTTGGCCCCGCGGGTCAGTAAGGTTTGGCCAGCAGGTCGGGCCGCAGCACGGTGACGCGCCCGTTCTTCTGGTAGCGCACTACGGTTATCGGTATGTCCAGGGCGTCCTGCAGGCCGCCCTCGCGGTCTATGCCCTTGAAGGCCAGCTCCATGCCTGAGGGCAGAGGGCCGCCGGCCTTCCATTTGCGGTATTCTTCGGCTATCCACTGCTGGATTTTCATCGGGCAGGGGAACAGGTAGTTGCCCGGGGCCAGGTAAAGAACGCCCATGCCGGGATCGACTACGAAATCCACGTAATCCGAATCCTGCTGCAGGCCCATCCACAGCTGGCCCGCCGGGAAATCCGGGGTGGTGAAGAAAACGCCGTGCAGGTCCTGGTAGTAGTCGGCGCGGTGCGACACCGGGACGATGTAGACGCGGGGGCCGGCCTTCAGCGCGCCGCTCTTAACTATCAGGTCTACTACCGGCACGCCGCCCGCCTGGGCGTTGGAAGTCCAATGGCGCATCAGGCCGGTTCCGGCCGGGGTCACCTGTTTTACGGGGGCGGGGGCGCCCCAGAAATAAAACTGGTCCTGGCCGTTCATGCCGCCGTCCACAAAATTTATCTGCGTAAGCCGGCCGGCCATGGCTGCCAGCCTTTTGGCGTGATAGGCTGTATAGGCCACCGCGCTGTCCGCGGCGCTCCTGTTCTCGGGCGCGGCAACGGCGGGGACGGGCGCCGGGGCGCCGGGCAGAGCGGCGCCGGTCTCAAGGGTTTCGTAGGCGGGGGCGGCGTAGGCCGCGGGTGAAAAGAGCAGCAGCAGAGGTAAAAGCCGTGAGTTTAAATATTTCATCGTTTCTCCGGTCCTAGTTTCCGGCCGCTTTTACCTGGTCCAGCGGCGAGCCTTCGAATTTTGCGTCTATGGCGTCCAGGGTTTTCTCCAGGGCGCCCTGGTCCTTGCCGTACATTTTAAGTAGTCGGCCGACGATATCCTGGGAGTAAGCGTTGCGGGGCAGCCACACGCCCTTGAGGATGTTATAGGCGTTGGACTGGGCGTGCGGCGAGGAGAGCAGCTCCACCTCTATGCTCTGGTTGGCCTGGTCGCGCAGGCTCTCGAGGCGGTGGTAGTAGGCCTTCAGCACCGGGTTGGAGCTCTTGCCCAGCGCGCCCCAGTCGGAGACCAGGTTCTCGAGCAGGCGCTCCGTGAAATAGCCGAGCTCTTTGGCCAGGGCCCAGCGCGGGGCCTGCCGCTCGATATTTTCGGTCAGGAAAAGGATGGCGTCCACCCTGGCCGTTTCTTCGGGTGTGGCCGCGCCAAAACCGTGGGTAGCGCCGGAGGGGCGCCAGGCTTCGGTCTTGTCTATCTCGTCGGCGTCGTTGAAGGGGCTGCTGCCGTCGAAGGGGCCTGGCTTCCATTCCAAAGGTTCGGGGTAATAGGCTTTCTCCAGCAGTGCTATGCGGTAGAGATGCTGTTTGAGGAAGCTTTTCTTGTGGAAGATGAGGCCGCCGCCGAGGTAGTAGACCCCGTGGTCGCCGCCATTGAGCACCAGC
The DNA here is from genome assembly GCA_964417965.1 of uncultured Elusimicrobiaceae bacterium. Lineage (GTDB taxonomy): Bacteria > Elusimicrobiota > Elusimicrobia > Elusimicrobiales > UBA9959 > UBA9959. Next base: position 37,886 of record CAYQJX010000015.1, on the reverse strand, counting down.
ACGTCGCCCGGCTTGAGCGAAGAGGCGGGGACCTTCTTGAAATACATAGAGAGCAGCTGGTCGGCCTCCGGGTTGCCGACGTGGCGCAGTTTGCCCGGCTCCATCAGCCCGGCGGCGGTGAGCGCCGCGTTAAAGCAGTTGGGCCCGCCGAAGTTGGGCTCGCGGTTAAAGAGCGCCGCCACGTTGGCCGGCAGCAAAGCGTTGAGCGAAACCACCTGGGCGCCCGGGTTGGCGGCGGCCAGCTCCAGTTCGGCTTTGGCTTTGGGCTGCACTGCGGCCAGCCTGGCGGAGGAGGGGGAACCAAAAGCGGAGCGCAGTTTAGCGGCCAGGGCTTCCTGGCTCTCTCCGGCGCGCAGCACCGCCAGCAGGGCGTTGCCGCAGCCGATATGGGGAACTATGACTTCCGCGCCGTTCACCGCGTACGCGGCGTAGGAGGCGGCGGCTTTAGTTTCCGGCAGGCCTACCCGCCAGGGCGAAGGCGGCGCAGGCACCTGCACCGGCGGCAGCACGCCGGAAGTCAGGGCGGGCAGTTCGAAGGCCGGCAGCGAGGACGGGAGCAGGAGGGACAAAAGGAGCAGGAGGGCTTTAGCCATTGTCTATAGTATAGAGGAACCCGGGCCGCGGCATAAGGGCCGTTGGTCCGTATAAACTCTGGGCCTTACGGCCCGGTAAAAATATAGGGTAAAATATGGGCATGCTGACACAACTTGATGCCGTAGAAGCGCGCGCGCTCGGTTCGCTGGTGGAAAAGTCCCTGACCACCAGGGAGCAGTACCCGCTCACTTTCAATTCCCTGCTCAACGCCTGCAACCAGAAGACCAGCCGCGAACCGGTGATGGAGCTGGATACGGATGCGCTCGGCCGCGCCGTACAGTCCCTGGTCACCAAAGGCCTGGTGGAGCGCGTGCAGGCCCCCGGCGACCGCGTGCCCAAGTTCAGGCACGACATGCACAAGCTGCTCAACAGCGACGACCCCAAGCTCATCGGCGCGATAACGGTGCTGCTGCTGCGCGGCCCGCAGACCCCGGGCGAGATAAAGGGGCGCACCGACCGGCTGTGCGAATTTACCGGCACCGCCGAGGTGGAAGGCCTGCTGCAGGAACTCAGCGCCAGGGCGGAAGACCCGCTGGTGGCGCGCCTGCCGCGCCAGGCCGGGCAGAAAGAGAACCGCTATTATCATCTTTTCTCGGGCGCGGCGCTGCCGGCTGTCGCCGAGGCCGCCGCCGTTCCCGGCGCCGCAGCCGGGCCGGACCGGCTGGCGCAGCTCGAGAAGCGCGTGGAGGCGCTGGAAGCCGCGCTTAAGGCGCTGACCGAAAAGCCGCAGGACGGGCCGCAGTGAAGGCTGGTCCGGAATTTTCGGTATAATAAGGCGTATTCGGAAAACACCTATGAAAAAACTCGCGCTTTTAGCCTGCCTGCTTCTTTCTCCGGGCGCCGTTTTCGCCGGCAAGCTGGTAGAGAGGGAGTTTACCTGTCCCGTCTGTTCCGAGGCTTTCTACGCCAAGCTGGACGTGGAGCCCGGCCAGTACGACATGCGCCTGGACCTCAAGCCCATAGGCGACGCGCCCGCCCCCTGGCGCCTGCCGGACTGCCCCAAGTGCGGTTTCGTGATCTACGCCATCTCCCTGTCTAAAGGCGAGGTGGCCGGGAATAAGCGGACCGTGGCTTCCGACGAGTATAAAAAAAGTTTCGCGCGCAGTTCCTATTACCGCCTCGGGCTGCTCTACGCCGGGCTGGGCCGGCCGGCTTTCCAGGTGGCCAACACCTTCCTGAAAGCCTCCTGGCAGGAGGAGCCGGAGCCGGCGAAGCTTAAGGAAGACCTGGAGCTCAGCCTGAAGTATTTCACCGCGGCCGCGGCCGCCCCTAAAAGCCTGGTGGAGGAGCGCGAAAATTCGCAGTTGCTGATGGGGGAGCTGCTGCGCCGGCTGGGCCGCTTCGCCGAGGCCTCCGCGCACCTGCAGGCCCTGCGCGGGACCAAAGGGTTCACCAATAATTTCTTCGGGGATATCGTGGAGTTCCAGCTCAAGCGCTGCGCAAAGCAGGACTCGCGCATCTACGAGCTGGAGGACGTCAGGGCTTCCAAACGGCCGCTGCTGGGCCGCCTGAAGTGGCAGTATAAAAAAATCATGCGCAAATACGAGAAGAAGCCGGAGGTGCCGTCATGATGCGTTCTGCTCTGAAGGGGTTTTCCGCGGCGTTCTGCGCCCTGTTCCTGGCCGGCTGCGCCGGCATTCCCAAGGGGCTGCAGCCGGTGTCCGGCTTTGAGCTGGAGCGCTACCTCGGCAAATGGTACGAGGTCGCCCGCCTGGACCATTCCTTCGAGCGCGGCCTGACGGAAGTGACCGCCGAGTATTCGGTGCGCCCCGACGGCGGGGTAAAAGTCCTGAACCGCGGTTTCAGCAAGGCCAAAGGGGAGTGGAAGGAGGCGGAAGGGCGGGCCTATTTTACGGGCGACAAGGGCTTGGGCCAGCTGAAGGTTTCTTTCTTCGGGCCTTTTTACGGCGGCTATAACATTATCGAACTTGATAAGGAAGGCTACCGTTACGCCCTGGTCTGCGGCCCTAAACTGTCCTACTTGTGGATCCTGGCCCGGACCCCGGCCCTGCCCGAAGCCGAGGAGAAACGCCTGATAGCCAAGGCCGCCTCGCTCGGCTTCGATACCGGAAAACTGGTTTTCCCGTACAAGCCTTAGAGCTTCCCTTATGCCGTAAGGCGCGCCGGGTCCCGCCGCCCGCCGCAGGAGACGCTCCCCGCATTCCGCACGGGGAGCGTTCTTTTTATATAATAAAAATATGGTTAAACTCTCCGATGTTAACGCCAAACTTCTTAAAGCTCATTACGCCGTGCGCGGCAAGATAGTGATCAGGGCCCAGGAACTGGAAGGCCAGGGGCGCAAGGTCATCTACTGCAATATCGGCAACCCGCAGGCCCTCAAGCAGCGGCCCATAACTTTCGTGCGGCAGGTGCTGAGCCTGCTGGAATACCCGGCGCTGATGGACGGCCCCGGCATGGACAAGCTGTTCCCCGCCGACGTGATAGCGCGGGCGAGGATGATCCTGGAGAAGAACCCCACCGGCACCGGCGCCTACACGCAGAGCGCGGGCATCCCGTTCATCCGCCAGGCGGTGGCGGACTTCATCGCCCGGCGCGACGGCATCCCGGCCGACCCGAACCGCGTGCTGCTCACCGACGGCGCGTCCAAGGGCGTGCAGGCCGTGTTCACGCTGCTGACCAACAAGCCCAACGACGGCTACATGATCCCCATCCCGCAGTACCCGCTCTACAGCGCCACCATAGACCTTTACGGCGCGCGGCAGGTGAACTATTTTCTCGACGAGAAGAACAACTGGCAGCTGGACGAGGCCGAGCTGGAGCGCAGCCTGGCGGAAGGCCGCAAGGCCGGCGTGAACCCGGTGGCCATAGCCGTCATCAATCCCGGCAACCCCACCGGCGCGGTGCTCTCCAAAGAGAACATCCGTATGATCATCCGGTTCGCCAGGGCCAACAAGCTGGCCATCCTGGCCGACGAGGTGTATCAGGAGAACGTCTACGGCGCGGGCCTGAAGTTCCACTCTTTCGCGCAGGTCATGCACGAGCTGGGCGAGAAGGAAGTCACGCTGTTCAGCTTCCATTCGGTCTCCAAGGGGTTCCTCGGGGAATGCGGCCACCGCGGCGGCTACCTGGAGATCCGCAACATGTCCGACGAGGTGTACGCCGAGATGATCAAGCTGCAGTCCATCGGCCTCTGCTCCAATACCGACGGGCAGATCGTGACCTACCTGATGGTGGACCCGCCCAAGCCCGGCGACGAGAGCTGGCCGCTTTATGAGAAGGAACGCAACGCCATCCTGGGCGACCTGAAAGAGAAGGCCGAGATCCTGGGCCGCGGGCTTTCGGAGATAGAGGGCATGCATACCCATATCCCGCAGGGCGCGATGTACGCCTTCGTGCGCTTCGACCTGCCGCACCCCAAGGGCATAGACCCGGCGGCCATGACTTCCGAAGAGCGGCACAAGTACGAAGCGGCCCGCGATTCCAAGTATTGCCTGCGCCTGCTCGAGGATACGGGCATCTGCGTGGTGCCCGGCTCGGGTTTCGGGCAGCAGCCCGGTACGCTGCATTTCCGCACCACCTTCCTGCCGCCCAAGGAGGATATCTTGGCGCTGGTGGAGAAGATGAAGCGCTTTCACGCCGCCTACGTGGAGAAGATAAAGAGCGCGGCCTGAACTCGGCTGTGAAAAAACTGGACTGCCTTTTCGTCTATCCCGGCGCTCCCGCCGGGAAAAAAAACCTGCTGCCTATCATGCCGGCGGGGCTCCCCGTCATGGCCGCCTACCTGGCCAGGCATGCGGTCTCTTCCGCCATAATCAGCCTTCCCACCGCCCGCCCGGGAGAATTCAACCTCCCCGCGCTCATAAAAGAGCGCGGCGTGCGGCTGGTCTGCATCCCGGCCCACTGGCACCGCCAGGCCGGCGGCGCGCTGGCGCTGGCGGCCAAAATAAAAAAAGCCGCGTCCGGGGTCAGGATAGTGCTCGGCGGCTATACCGCCTCCTATTTCGCGGCCGCCGTCCTGAAGGATTTTCCCTGCGTGGATTTTGTCGTGCGCGGCGACGGGGAACTGCCGCTGCTGCGGCTTGTGAAGGCCCTCGGCGCCGGGCCGGCGGCCCTGAAGCGCGTGCCCAACCTGGCCTGGCGCGACGGCGCGGCCGTAAAGCTTAACCCCGTCTCTTACACCGCCGCCTCTGCGGAACTGAGCGCCCTGGGCATGGAGGGGCTGGGCCTGGTGCTGAACCGGAACCTTAACCCCCGCCGCGGCATGTTCTGCGAGGACGGGATGTTCACCTATCTCCAGGCCCGCGGCTGCGCCGACGCCTGTTCCGCCTGCGGCGGCGGGCGGGACTTCCAGCGCGAGCACTGCGGCAGGAGGGGCGTGGCGGTAAAGACCCCGGCCGCCGCCGTGCGCGACATCGCGGCGCTGGCGGGGCTGGGGTACACCCGGATACAGCTGCCCCTGGACCCGCTGCCTTCAGAAAAATACTGGCTGGACCTGCTGGCGCTGCTGAAAAAAAAGGGTTTGAAGCCGGAGCTGAAGCTGGAGCTCTGCGGCCTGCCTTCCGTAAAACTTCTCGCTGCTTTCTCCGGGGCCGCCGGGCCAGGCTCGCGGCTGACGCTTTTCGCAGGTTCCGGCTCGGAGCGCGTGAGGCGGCTCAACAGGGGGCGCTTCTACACTAACGACGCCCTGCTTGCCGCGCTGCAGGCCGCGGCCCGCCTGTACGTCAACGTGTGGGTGACTTTTACCACCGGCCTGCCTTTCGAGACCTCGTCGGATTTCGGGGAAACCCTGGCCCTCGTCCGCCGTATGCGCCGGGAACTGGGGATGACCAGGGCCGGGGCTTACGTCTTCTCCGTGGAGCCCGGGTCCCCGCTCTTCGAGGCGCCGGCGAAATACGGGGTCAAGCTCCGGCGGAGCACGCTGGCCGGCTTCCTCGCGCAGCGCGGCAAATACGATATGGGCTACGCCACCGCGCAGTTCACCGAGGCGGAGATAGTTAAGAACCTTAAAACGCTTGAAAAGGCGGTGCGGGGCTGACATGCTGGCTTTCCTGGAAGACCTTAAGAACAAGCATCACAAGCGCGTCTTCGGCGCGCGGGAGATCCTTAAATATATCGGCCCGGGCCTGATAGTTACCGTCGGGTTCATAGACCCGGGCAACTGGGCGTCCAACCTGGCCGCCGGCTCCTCTTTCGGCTATTCCCTGCTGTGGATGGTGACGCTCTCCACGCTGATGCTGATAGTGCTGCAGCACAATGTGGCGCACCTCGGCATAGCCACCGGCCTCTGCCTCAGCGAGGCCGCGCGCGCGCACCTGCCCCGCCGCGTTTCCGCCCCGCTGCTCTGGTCGGCCATGGCCGCGTCGGTGTCCACTTCGCTGGCGGAGATCCTGGGCGGCGCGCTGGCCCTGCAGATGCTTTTCGGGGTGCCCGTGAAACTGGGCGCGGTGCTGACGACGGGGCTGGTGCTGTACCTGCTGCTCTCCAACAGCTACCGCCGGCTGGAGAAATGGATAATCGGGTTCGTTTCGCTTATCGGGCTTTCCTTCATCTACGAGCTGAAGCTGGCCCCGGTGGACTGGGGGCAGGCCGCGGCCGGCTGGGTGACGCCCGCCCTGCCCGACGGCTCCATGCTGGTGGTGATGAGCGTGCTGGGCGCGGTGGTGATGCCGCATAACCTGTTCCTGCATTCCGAGATCATACAGAGCAGGCAGTGGAACCTCGAGGACGAGGCGGTGATAAAGAAGCAGCTTAAGTACGAGTTCGCCGACACCCTGCTGTCCATGCTGATCGGCTGGGCCATAAACAGCGCGATGATCATCATGGCCGCCGCCACTTTCTTCTCGGCCGGGACGCCCGTCGGCGAGCTGGGCCAGGCGGCCGACATGCTGACCCCGCTGCTGGGCCGGGCGTCCTCGTTGGTGTTCGCGCTGGCGCTGCTGTTCTCCGGCATCGCCTCCAGCGTCACCTCCGGCATGGCCGGCGGCTCCATCTTCGCCGGGATCTACGGCGAACCGCTGAACCTGAAGGACAGCCACAGTCGCCTGGGCCTGCTGATCTCGCTGCTGGCCGCGCTACTGCTGATCTTCTTCATCTCTGACCCGTTCAAGGCGCTGCTAATCTCGCAGATGGCGCTGAGCGTGCAGCTGCCCTTCACCATCTTCCTGCAGGTGTACCTGACCTCGTCCAAAAAGGTCATGGGCCGGCACGCCAACCCGCCGTGGACGCTGTTCGTCCTGCTCTGCATCGGCCTGGCCGTCACCTTCTTCAATTTTAAACTCCTGGCGAGCCTCCTGTGACCAGGCGCCGCGCCGCGCTGCCTGCCGTGGCCGCGTCCGGCCTGCCGCCGGCGCTCAAGCTTTACCTGGCTTCCGCCGCCTGCCGCGCCCGGCGCTTCTCTTTCGGCCCGGCCCTGAAAAAGGACCAGGCCGCCTTCGCGGCCGCCGTAGAGCGGCTGGTGGCCGAGGCGGCCGGCGCGCTGGGCTGTTCCGGGGAGGAGGCCCTTTTCCGCACCGGTTTCGGCGCCAATAACATGGCCCCGCACAGGCTGGAGGCGGCGCTGGCCGAATTGCTGGCGGTCCTCTTCCTGCGCGCCGCCGGGTTTTCCGGCATAAGCCTGATAGCGCCGGGCCCGGGCAGGACGGCGGATATCGCGGCCGTGAAGGACGGCCTGAAGTGGGCGGCGGAAGTGCGCTGCCTGGCGGCCGGCGGGGTTTTCGGCGCGGAACTGCTGGGGGGCAAGTTCGAGAGCAAGCTGCCGCAGGCCAGGAACGCGGTAAAAAAATACGGTTTCGACAGGGGATTGGTGGTGCTGGTAAGGGAGCCGTGGAATTTTAAGGCTTTTGCCGCGGACCGGCGGCTGGCGGAGCTGGCGCGCGAGGCTTACGCTCTCGCCGAGCGGCCGGGTTCGGCCCGGCTCTGCCTGCTCCACGCAGAGGGCTCCGGCGTCTATCCCGCCTGGTAGGCTAGCGGGTTTTCTTTTTCTTCAAAATTTCCAATTCAGCCAGGGCGGCGAGCGTCTCTTTTGACCCGCCGGAGATCTTTACGGCCTCAGCCAGGCAAAGCCCGGCCGGTTCCGCCGCGCCCAGCCGGAGGTACAGGCGGCCCAGCAGCAGCAGCGTGTCCGCCCTGCCCGGCTTCAGCTCCAGCGCCTCCAGGCAGGCCTGCGCGGCCCTTTCCGTTTCTCCGCCGGCGGCGCGCGCCCGGCAGAGCAGGTCGAGGGCGTAATCCGAACGTTTCCGCGCGAGGGCCAGTTCAAAGGCCCCGGCGGCCAGGGCGGGCTCACCGCCGCGCAGGCGCAGCAGGCCGAGGTTGATCAGCGGGGCGTCCCCGGTTATCTCTATGGCGGCGGCTCTTTCGAAAGCTGCGGCCGCCCCGTCGCCCTTGCCCAGCCCGGCCAGCGCCGCCCCCAGCGTATTCCACGCTTCGTGGTTGAGGTCCCAGGTCTCCAGGGCCCGGCGCGCGCGGGTTTCCGCTTCGGCGCTGCGGCCCCCGGCCAGGGCCGCCCCGGCCAGCGCGGTGAGGGTGTGGGAGAGCAGCGCCCGGCCCGGCTTCCGCGCCAGCGCCTCGTTTAAATATTTCTCGGCCTCCGCCGGTTTTCCCGACTGCAGGTAATGCGTGCCCAGCATGTACCGGGCCCAGGGGCTGGAAGGGTTCAGTTCCGCCGCCCTGGTCCAGACGCCGGCCTCGTCGCGCCATGACAGCTGCTGCTGTACCGACAGCAGCGCCAGCCCGGAGAAAAGCGCTAAGGCCGCGGCCAGGGTGCGGCCGCCGCGAGGCAGGCCTTTGAGCAGCGCGGCCAGCGCCAGCGCGGCGCCGGCCAGGGGCAGGTACAGGTAGCGGTTGGAAGCGAAGACCGCCGAGAGGTACTCGGCCAGGTCGCGCAGCGGCAGCACGTTCAGGTAGGGCAGGAGTATCAGCGCGGCCAGCAGCAGTCCTACCGCGGCGGGGTTATACGGGCCCGCGGCCTTCCGCCCGGCCCGCAGCGCGGCCCAGGCCAGGGCGGCGGCGGCGGCCAGCGAACCCGCTCCGGCGAAACCGGGAAAAAGCTGTTTGCCGTAAACCGGGGAAAGCCAGAACGGCAGCAGCAGGGTTTTAGCGTAGGCCGCCAGGCGCGCCGGCAGGTAGGCCGGGTCCAGGCCGGCCAGGCCGAAGCCGGAGCCGTCCATGGCGTAGGCGCGCGCGGTGAGGGCCCCGGCCCAGACCGCGGCCAGCGCGGCCAGTTCTGGCAGGCGCCGCCTGAAGTCCGCCGTGCCGCCGCGCAGCAGCGGCAGCAGCGCGAAGAGCAGCAGGCCGGGGAAAGTCCTTTCCTTAAAAAGCAGCGAGGCCCCGAAGAGCAGCGCCGTGGCCGCCTTCGCTCCCGCGCTCCCGCGCCCGTCCGAAGCAATGAAGCGGTGCAGGGCGGCCAGGAAAAAGATGGACGAGAAGATGGTGCCGGAGAACATGGCCGCCGTCAGGGTTTCCGCCTGGGCCGGGTGCAGCGCGAAGAGCAGGCCGGCGGCCAGCGCGGCCGCCCCGTCGGCGGTCAGCAGCAGGGCCAGCCTGAACACCAGGGCAGCGCAGGCCGCGTGCGCCGCTATGGAAACGGCGTGGAAGCCCCAGGCCTGCCAGCCGAAAAGTTTGCCGGTCAGCATGAGGACGATATAGGTCAGCGGTTCGTAGCCTTCGTTGCGGAACACGGCCGAATAGGACGGGCTGAAAAGACCCGCGGAGTTGGAAAGGCTGCGCAGGAAATTGTTGTCCCTGACCGCCAGCACGTCGTCAAAGACGAACGGCAGCGGCAGCAGGGGGGCGAAGACCGCGGCGGTCAGCGCGGCGAGCGCGGCGTAAGCCAGGAGGTTGTTTTTGGCCCGGAGGTTTTCCACAGAGGTATTCTATCAATTCCCCGCGGCGGGCCGTGGGGCCCAGACCAGGCTGGGCCCAATAACCGCGCCCGCCTGGGTCCTGCGCCTCTGAACCCGGAGTGTATTCAATGTTACACTGTATACAAGGCGGCGGGATTTATTTCATCCGGTTGCCCAGCCCGGGGGGGCTTCTTGGTGGGGGCGCCGGAATTTAAAAAGGGACGGATGCCTAGAGAGATACTTGTAGCCGACGATGAAAAGGCGATGCTCAGCCTGTATTCGCGTCTTTTTTCCGATAAAGATTATCGCCTGACCCTGGCCTCCAGTTTTGCCGAGGCCGCGGAGCTTATCGCCCAAAATTCTTACGACCTGCTGGTGACAGACCTGATCTTCCAGGACGGGGTAGGCACGGAACTTGTAAAAATATTCAATGAGAAAAAAGCCGGGGCGAGAAGCCTGCTGGTGACCGGCTCCAACCCGGAAGACAGGCCGCTGGACCTGCCTGCTTCCTCCCTGTATTTCGAGAAGCCGTTCAAGGTGGACGCCTTCCTGGCGGCCGTGGAGCGGGCGCTGGCCGCCTGAGGCCTCGCGCCGCAAAAAACCGCCGGAGGTCCGGCGGTTTTTTTATGCCCCGCGGGTCGCCAGCAGGAGGCGGAGCTCTTCCTTTTCAAGGTCCTCCAGCGAGTCGTACGGGAGGGCGGACAGGGGGCGGGACGCCAGCATGGCCAGCAGCCCCGTGTTCCTGGCCGCGCCCGGGGAGAAAGCGGCCGCTTCGGCGCAGAACAGGCGGAGATTTACCTGGCTCGAATAGGTCTTGCCGGCTTTAAGGCAGGAGAAGTCGAAATCTTCCGGGGCCACGCGCAGCCGCCTGCCCTGCCGGTCCAGCAGCAGGTCCAGGCAGAAGGACATTTCAGAGCCCCGCACTTCCCGGTTCACTTCCTTGCTCTTCCCCATGCCGATGGGCAGGCCGGTGACGGCCATTATGCCGAGCCTGACCGCTTTTTCCTGCGAGGACGGGCCTTCCGTGGCTTTAACCGAGCGCAGGGTCTCCTGTTTTACCGGGGCCGCGGCGAGGACGGTTATGTCCCCGGGCGCCGCCTGCACGGCCGCTGCTCCGGACAGGGAAAATACAGCCGAGCCGCCGGCGAAGGAAACCGCCTTGACCTTCTCGGCCGCCGGCAGCGGAGGCTGGGGGCAGGTAAACCGGAGCGTTTTCACGCCGAACTCCGCGCAGCGCGCCTCCAGCCCGGCGGCGGCGTCTTCGTCCAGGTCCCGGCCCAGCAGGCCCCAGCAGCGGCGCGCGGCTCCGGCGGCTGTGTCGCGGTCAAGCTTCAGGGCCGCGCCCAGCACGGCCGCCAGCACGGAGAATTCGGGGAGTTTTTCGCCTGCGGTTATGACCATGAAAGACATGCTTCCATTCTAACAAATCGCGGTTCCTTTGCCGGGGCGCTCCCGCGCCCGCCAAAATGTATAATGGTAAAAGCGATGCCAAACTGGAGCGGACCTATGAAAATAAAAACCATTTCCCTGCTGCTTTTGTTCTGCGCCTGCGCGGCCTACGCCGCCCCCGCCAAAAAGGCCGGCCCGGCGCAGGTCTACGAGGTTAAAGCGGTGCTTGTCGCGCCGTATTCGGGTGTGATCACCCCGGCCGCCGCCGAGTTCGTCTCGGACGCGGTGGACAAGGTTAACAAGGCCGGGGGCGCCGACCTGCTTGTTCTGGCGCTGGACACGCCCGGAGGCCTGGACTCCTCGATGCGCGAGATAATCAAGAAGATGCTGGCCTCCAAAAAGCCGGTGGCGGTCTACGTTTCGCCCCAGGGGGCGCGCGCGGCCTCCGCCGGAGTTTTCATCTCCATGGCGTCCCCGCTGGTGGGCATGGCGCCCGGCACCAATATCGGCGCGGCGCACCCGGTGGTGATCGGCGGCCTGCCCGGCGGGATAGGCAAGGAAAAGGACAAGGCCGACAAGAAAAAAGATCCCATGGACGAGAAGATGGTCAACGACGCGGCGGCCTACATGAAGTCTATCACCGAGAAGACGGGCCGCAACGTGGACTGGGCTACCCGCGCGGTCACGAAGAGCGAGTCGGTTTCCGCGGAAGAGGCCGTTAAGGAAGGCGTGGCCGATTTTATAGCGGCCGACATCAATGAGTTCCTGGTCAAGGCCGACGGGCGCAGGATAGGCGAGTTCGGCACCCTGCGCGCGGTGAAGCCGGCCGTGGATTATCTCCGGCAGACCCGCCGCCAGAAGTTCCTGGCCACCATAACCGACCCGAATATCGCCATGATACTGATGAGCCTGGGGGCGGCCGGCCTGTTTATCGAGCTCTATAACCCGGGGCTGATCCTGCCCGGCGTGGTGGGCGCGGTGTCGCTGGTGATGGCGTTCTATTCTTTCCAGACCCTGTCGGCCAACTTCGCGGGCGTAGCGCTGATCATGCTGGGCTTCGTGTTCTTCATCGCCGAGATCAAGGTGGTGAGCTACGGGCTGCTGACGCTGGCCGGGGCGGCGTCGGTGCTGATGGGCGGGCTGATGCTGTTCAACCAGCCCTCCATGGGGGGGCTTTCGATCTCTATGAGCATGCTTCTTTCCACGGTGATAGGCCTGATAGCGGTGGTGGCGGGCGTGGCTTTTATCGCGCTGCGCGCGCAGCTGCGCCGGGTGGTGACGGGCATAGAGAGTCTCGAGGGCCGCAAGGGCCTGGCCAAGACGGCGCTCACGCCCAAGGGCACGGTGCTGGTGGAGGGGGAACTGTGGGAGGCCGAAAGCGTCTCCGGCGACGTCCCCGCCGGCGCCGAAGTGACGGTCACCGCCGTAGAAGGCTTCAAGATCCGCGTCCGCTCCGCGAAATAAGAATATAAGAACCGCGAGAAGCCCGGTCGGGGACCTGTCGCTTCGCTCCATCCCGGCAGGTCCCTCCGAACCCATACCCTTGCCGTCCCTTCGTTTAGTTGCAATCCTCCTGGCGTAGGCCTTTAGGCCTAAAAATCCTTAGTCTTTAAACGCTAAAAAGCGTACTTGGCGGCCCTTACGGGGGGCGGCTGGGTCTGTTACAATTTAAAAGTAACAGATGACACTAAAGAACCCCGTCAATTGTATCTGTCTGGCGCTTATGGCGCTGACGGCCCCCTGCTTTTCTTTTGCCGGGGACCAGCTGACCGTAAGCCCTGCTGTTTCAGTAAGCCGCGACGCTGACGGCGGACTTGTTGTTTCCGGCGGTGACTGCGCCGCGCTGGAACGTCAGGCCACAGCTTTGTCGGATTGGCGAAAGCGCCTGGGCGAGGTGGCCGGGCCTGCCGACGCCTGCCGCTGTGCGGTGCAGGACTGTTCATTGAGGATCTCCGCGGCGGCGCCTGAATTTGTGAATCTGACGCACGGGACCAAGGCGGGGCGCTGGGGGCCCAACTGCTGGAATACGGCCCTGGCGGCGAACGAGATACTGGCCGCGCGGCGCTTTACCTCTCCGGAGGAAATGACTTTCTGGATGAAATCCCCGCTGTGCCGGGCCCTGCGCGCCGGTGAAAAACCTCAGCCGGGAGACATTGTCGCCATCCGCGGCCAGGCCGGAGAAGAGGAGCACGGGTTCGTCTACCTGACCCCCGAACTGTCTTTTTCCAAGAACTACCTGACGGTGGCCGCGCCTTACGCGCTGCAAAGCCCGGAAGAGGTGTACGCGGAATTCCCCGTAACTCCGGCCTGCCGCAAACCCGGTTCGTCCGGCTCCGGCTGCGCGGCTTATTCCGATTATTTCCGCTGCACAACGCTGGCGGACCATCAACAGGCGTCGCCCGGGCCGCAGGACGAAGAGTATCTCCGGGCCGCCGCCGCGGTGTCCTCGGCGGAGGCCGCCATTAGCGACCTGGCCATACGCTGGAAGACCGACCCCGACCTGAAAAACCACGCGGCGGAAATACTGGCCGCGCAGGAAAAAGCGCTGTTGCCCGTGAGGCAGCTGGCCCAGGCGCGTTCAGGCTTCTACTGGAGCGCGCTCCTTCTGCGCGTAGATTCGCTCCTGCACCAGATCTCCCTGATTTGAACATGAGAAAATCAAGCCGCCTGATCTCCGGTTTTATCCTGTCTCTGGGGCTTTTCGCCGGCGCCTCTTCCGCGCAGGAAGCGCCGCTCCCGGAGCCCGGCGAGGTTCCCGGCCAGGCGTGCCTGGATTTCCTGGCCACCGACATCCCCGCCTACTACCGGCAGGGCTATGTTACCGTCCCCGAAGACTGGGGAGATCCCGGCGGCCGCAAGATCCGGGTTTTTTATTACGGCAACATCGAGGATGAAACGCAGACCCCGATAATTTATTTTAACGGCGGGCCCGGGCAGGATAGCCATTCCAGCTCCGGCCGGTTCCAAACCGTGGAAGCGGCAAAAACAAAAACCATTATTTTTATGGACCAGCGCGGCACGGGGTGCTCCAGCCCTTACCCTGCGGAACTTACGGCCGCCGCCGCCTCCCGCCTGGTGCATTACGGCAGCCGCTCCATAGTGAAGGACGCGGAAGCGGTCCGGAAAGAACTTTTTGGGGATAAAAAATGGAAGGTCTTCTCCCAGAGCTACGGCGGGCTTATCGCCCACCGGTACGCGGCCGTGGCCCCCGGGGGGCTGGACGGGATCTATGTGCACGGCTTCGCGGTGATGTCCAGCTGGGGCGAGCTTTACAAACTGCGGATGCTCTCGCAGAAAAGAATTGCGGAAAATTATTTCTCGAAAGCTCCCGGAGACCGCCGCCGCCTGGAGCAGATCAAGGCGCAGATCGCGGACGACACCTGCTTCCAGGGCGATAATACGCGGGTCTGCGGCGCCGGGGTCATTGATTCGCTCAGCCTGATGCTGGGCCTGCCCAGCCAGTGGGGCCAGATCCACGGGCTTATTGGCAGCCTGCTGGACGCGGACGGAAAACTTAAGAGCGCCGCGCTGCGCGCCTACGCGGAGGGCATGATCCGCGGCAACCTGGACCAGACCTCCATGCCGGGGGCGCTGATCACCCGGATAGAGATGAACGACCGGGTGCAGCAGAACCAGTGCGCCGCCGCCCTGGGGCTCCTGAGAAAAGAAGGCTACGACCTGGCCGACTGGCCGCTGAACGAGTGCCGCTTTTTCGCTTCTCTGAGTTCTCTCAGCCAGACGGACGCCGTAGTGGAAGTCATAAACGGCGTCACCGCCTTCGACCCGCTCACCCTGGAAGACGTGGCGGCGGGCCTGCGCAGGAACCCGGAGCTGAAGATCCATCTTTACTCCGGCGGGCTGGACGCCTACGCCCCGCTGGAGATCTTCAAAGAAGAAAGCCAGGTTCTCGGGCCGGCCGTGACCTATAAAAACCTGCCCGACACCGGCCATGACGGGTACTGGATGGAGACCGAGATCTGGGACGATCTGGGAAAATAGCGGGCGCCGAGCCGCTGGCAGCCGCCGCGAGCGGCCCTATTTATATTTATATTAGAGAAATTTGATAAAAAACTGGGCATTTGTCATAATATAACCTCGGCATAGTTTAAAAATGCCGCGGTTTTTTATTTAATTTAACAGATTTTACGCAACTGCAACGGAGGAACTTACATGGGAACTAGATTTACCGACAGGGCGCAGCGCGTCATTCTTATAGCTCAGGAAGAGGCCAAGCGCCTTAACCACGACTACGTGGGCACCGAACATATTCTCCTCGGGCTCATCGCCCTTTCCGAGGGCGTGGCCAGCCAGGTGTTCCAGAACCTGGGCATAGACCTGCGCAAGGTGCGCGCCGAGATCGAAAAGATAGTGGGCACCGGCGACAACATGATGCTGCTGGGCGAGATTCCCTTTACCCCGCGCGCCAAAAAGGTGCTCGAATACGCCGTGGAAGAGGCCCAGCACATGAGCCACTCCTACATCGGCACCGAGCACATCCTGCTCGGCCTCATCCGCGAGGAAGAGGGCGTGGCCGCCCGCGTGCTCGAGAACCTGGGCCTCAAGCTCGAGACCGTCCGCGAGGAAGTGCTCAACATCCTCGGCGAGATGGAGCAGAAAGATTCCCCCAAAGAGTCCCAGACCCCGCCGGCCAAGGGCCATGCCCACTCCGCCGCCAAGGGCAAGACCAAGACCCCCATCCTCGACGAATTCGCGCGCGACATGACCCAGATGGCCAAGGAAGGCAAGCTGGATCCCGTGATCGGCCGCTCCAACGAGATAGACCGCCTGATCCAGGTGCTCGGCCGCCGCACCAAGAACAACCCCGTGCTCGTGGGCGAGCCCGGCGTGGGTAAAACGGCCATCGTGGAAGGCCTCGCCCAGAAGATCGCCGCCGGCGAGATCTCCGACACCCTCATCGGCAAGCGCCTGCTCTCCCTGGACCTCGCGTCCATCGTGGCCGGCACCAAGTACCGCGGCGAATTCGAGCAGCGCCTGAAGGGCATCATCGAAGAGATCCGCAAGGCCAAGAGCAACATCATCATGTTCATCGACGAGCTGCATACGGTCATAGGCGCCGGCGCCGCCGAGGGCGCCATAGACGCCTCCAACATGCTCAAGCCCGCGCTCGCGCGCGGCGAGCTGCAGTGCGTGGGCGCCACCACCTTCGACGAATACCGCAAGCATATAGAGCACGACCCGGCCCTCGAGCGCCGCTTTCAGATGGTCATCGTGGAACCGCCCAGCGTGGGCGAGACTATAGAGATCCTCAAGGGCCTGCAGGAGAAGTACGAGTCCCACCACAAGTGCAAATATACCGAGGCTTCCATCTTCGCCGCGGCCCAGCTGTCCGACAAGTACATCACGGACCGCGCCCTGCCCGACAAGGCCATCGACCTGATGGACGAGGCCGGTTCCCGCGCCCGCCTGACGCTGTCCGTGGCGCCGCCGGAGTTCAAGGAGAAGGAGGCCGAGATAGAAGAAGCCTCCAAGGAAAAGAACGCCGCCATTTACGGTCAGGAGTACGAGAAGGCCGCCAAGCTGCGCGACCGCGAGAAGGAGCTGAAGAAAGCCCTCGAGGACGCCCGCAAGAAATGGCGCGAAGGCCGCGACAAAGTTTTCCCGGAAGTGACAGAAGAGGACATAGCGGGCATCGCCTCCAAGTGGACCGGCATCCCGGTCACCCGCATGACGGAGACCGAGACCCAGAAGCTGCAGCACATGGAAGGTGAGCTGCATAAGCGCCTCATCGGCCAGGACGAGGCCGTCAAGATCGTTTCGCAGGCCATCAAGCGCTCCCGCACCGGCATGAAGGACCCCAAGCGGCCCATCGGCAATTTCATCTTCCTCGGCCCCACCGGCGTGGGTAAGACGGAGCTCGCGCGCGTGCTGGCGGACTTCCTGTTCGGCAACGAGGACGCCATGGTCCGCATCGACATGAGCGAGTACATGGAGAAGTTCTCCGTGAGCCGCCTCATCGGCGCGCCTCCCGGCTACGTGGGCTACGAGGAAGGCGGCAAGCTCACCGAGATCGTGCGCCGCAAGCCCTACTGCGTGGTGGTGCTCGACGAGATCGAGAAGGCCCACCCCGACGTGTTCAATATCCTGCTGCAGATCATGGACGAGGGCGTCCTGTCGGACAGCCTGGGGCACAAGGTCTCCTTCAAGAACACCATCATGATCATGACCTCCAACGTCGGCGCCCGCCTGATCAGCAAGGGCAAGACGCTGGGCTTCATGCCCACCGAGGACAAGGAAAAAGATTACAAAGAGATGAAGGACACGGTGATGGACGAGGTGAAGCGCGTTTTCAACCCCGAGTTCATCAACCGCATCGACGAGGTTATCGTGTTCCGCCCGCTCACCGAGGTGGACACCGAGAAGATCCTGGAGCTGAGCCTGGTAAAGGTGGCCAAGAAGCTGGAGGTGAAGGGCGTGAAGTTCGACATCACCCAGGCCGCCAAGACCTTCCTCGTTAAGAAGGGTTTCGACCCGAATTACGGCGCCCGCCCGCTGCTCCGCACCGTGCAGAAGTACCTGGAGGACCCGATGTCGGAGTTCCTGCTCAACAGCACGATGAAGCAGGGCGACGTCCTGAAAGTGGACTACAAGGGCGAAGGCGACGCGCTCGAACTCAAGGTCCAGTAACCCCGGCCGCCCCGGAGCCACAACTTGCAGCAGCATCACGGCCAGATGAAGCACCGTACCGCCCCGCCGCCGGCCCAGAGGCCGGCGGGCGGCGCTTTTAGCCGCCTCGCCAAACGCTTCCTGGCGGCGCTGCTGATAACCGGCGCCTGCGCCCTGCTCTACCGCGGGGCCCTCTGGCTGAAGGAAGGTTTTGAGCCCCAGCCGGAGCCGCGCAAGACCGTAGAGCTGCCCATAAAGGACGGCGAGTGGCTGGAGCTGGTGGCCGACCTGGAAAAGGTTTCCCGCGCTTACCAGGGCCGCGTCGGCGTCTACATAAAGGACCTGGAGACGGGCAGGACCTGGGAATACAACGCCGACCGGCTTTTTCCGTCGGCCAGCCTGATAAAGGTCCCTATCATGGCGGCGGTCTTTGAAAAAATGCGGCTCGGCGCGTTCACCCTGGACACGCAGATAAAGCTGACCAGGCGGGAGCGCGTCGGCGGCTCGGGTTCGCTGAAATGGGTGCGCGAGGGCACGTCCCTGTCCGTGATGGAGATCATCTACAAGATGATCACCGAGAGCGACAACACCGCGACAAAAATGCTGATAGACTACGTCGGCATGGATTACCTCTCCGTCGCTTTCCGGGGGCTGGGCCTGGAGTATACGAATATCACCCAGGAGGGGATGAGCCTGAAGTCCGGCCGGGTGGCCCGGGAGAACTACACCACCGCGCGCGAGATGTCCTCCCTGCTGGAGCGGATCTACGCCGGGGAGCTGGTGAACCGGGAATCCAGCGAGTTCATGCTGGACGTGATGAAGCACACCAAGAGCCGCAGCCGGCTGCGCCGCGGCCTGCCGCTGGGCTGGGAGATAGGCCATAAGACCGGCCTGCTGCGCAAGGCGTGCCACGACGTGGGCATAGTTTTCTCCCCGCGCGGCGACTACGTGATAGCGGTGCTGACGTCCGAAGTGCCCAGCTACTCCAGCGCCAAGATCTTTATTTCGAAAGTGGCCAAGCTGACCTACCACTACTACAAGGTGGACGCCGACTACGCGCAGGTCTCCCAGGGCGCTCCGGGGCCGGTCTGATGCAGCGGCCGCGCCCCTCGCGCAAGTTCACGCGCCTGGTGCTGGCGCTCCGGCTGGCCTGGCTGCTGCCGGTCACGCTGCTGGGGCTGCACTATTCTTTCAGGAACCTGCATGAACTTTCACGCCAGATGTTCATGCCCCACGATTCCTGGACCTCGCTCGCGAACCCCCTGACCGGCGCCGCGGCCGGCGGAGCGCTGCTGTTCTTCACCTGGCGGATATGGCGGAAGACCTGGCTGATAATGACGGACAGGATTTACCCCGAGAAAGCGGCCCTCACCTGGCAGATAGTCTGGTTGATACTGCTGGTGATACTGCCCTACTGGATATACCGTGGATAAGAAACTCGAACTTTTAGCACCTGCCAAAGACCTGGCCTGCGGCATCGACGCCGTGAACTGCGGCGCCGACGCCGTCTACATAGGCGCGGAGCGCTTCGGCGCGCGCGTGTCGGCCGGCAACACCGTGGCCGACATCGGCCGCCTGGCCGCCTACGCGCACCGCTACCGCGCCAAGGTCTACGTGGCCATGAACACCCTGCTGTCCGACGAGGAGCTGCCCCGCGCGCAGCGGATGGTGCATTCCCTCTGGGAGGCCGGGGCGGACGCCCTGATAGTGCAGGACATGGGCCTGCTCGAGACCGGCCTGCCGCCGATCCCGCTCATTGCCAGCACCCAGACGCATAACGTCACGCCCGAGAAGGTGCTGTTCCTGGAGAAGGCCGGCTTCAAGCGCGTCATCCTGGGCCGCGAGCTGACGCTGGAGGAGATCAAGGCCATCAGGGCCAAGACTTCCGTCGAGCTGGAATTCTTCGTGCACGGCGCGCTGTGCGTCTGCTACAGCGGCCAGTGCTACCTCAGTTATTTCCTCGGCGGCCGCAGCGGCAACCGCGGCGAATGCGCCCAGCCCTGCCGCAAGCTCTACACGCTCAAGGACAATGCCGGCGACACCCTGGCCGTCAACAAGCACCTGCTCTCGCTCAAGGACCTCAACCTTTCCCGGCGCCTGTCCCACCTGGCCGCCGCCGGCATCACCTCCTTCAAGATCGAGGGCCGGCTGAAGGACCAGGACTACGTGCGCAACATCGTCACCTTCTACCGCCGCGAGCTCGACAAGGTAATGGAGAAAAAAGGCTACGGCCGCCCGTCCATCGGCAAAAGCCTGGCCGCCTTCGAGCCGAACCCGGCCAAGACCTTCAACCGCGGCTACACCGAATATTTCATAGACGGCAACCCGGCCGACATCGCCTCCCCGGATACCCCCAAGTTCGTGGGGGAGCCGCTGGGCCTGGTGTTCGACATCAAGAACGGCTCGTTCAGGATCCACGGCGCCGACAAGCTGCATCCCGGCGACGGGGTCTCCTTCTTCGACAAGACCGGCACGCTGTCCGGCTCGCTGGTCAACGGCGTGGTGGACGGCCGCGTGCGCGCCGACAACCTTAAGGGCATGGAGAACGGCACCGCCGTTTACCGCAACCTCGACAAGGAATTCATGCGCGCCGTGCAGCGCCTGGGCGCCCAGCGCAAGTTCTGGCTGAAGCTGGAATTTTCGGACGTGGACGGCGGCTTCCTGCTGAAGGCCTCCGACGAGCGCGGCGCCGCGGCCCAGGCCAAGTGGCGCGGGGTTAAATCCCCGGCCCAGAAGCCGGAGCAGGCGCTGGATACCATCCGCAAGCAGCTCTCCAAGCTGGGCGAGACGGAGTATTACCTGGAGTCGCTGGAGCTGAAACTTTCCAAGCCGTACTTCATGCCGGTCTCGGCCCTCAACGACCTGCGCCGCGAGGCGCTGGCCGCCCTGGCCGCCGAGCTCCCGGCCGGGCCGCGTGAAGAATCCAAACTGGTCGCCAACGAATACCCGTATCCCGAAGAGAAGCTGGACTACACCGGCAACGTGCTCAACAGCCGGGCCGCGCGCTTCTACAAGCGCCACGGCGTAAAAGAGATCGGCCTGGCCGCCGAAGCCGGTGCCGACCTGGCCAATCAGCCGCTGATGACCACCAAGTTCTGCCTCCGCCGCCAGCTGGGCCTGTGCAAGAAAGGCAAGGAGGTGGAGCCGCTGTTCCTTGAGGACGGCGAAGGCCGCCGCTTCCGCCTGGAGTTCGACTGCGCCCGCTGCGTGATGAAACTGTACTTCAAGGGCGGGGAAAAATGAACCCTGCCCTGAAGGCCGCCTTGCTGGCCGCGCTGTTAGGCGCGGTACCGGGCTGCGGCCCCAAGGCCCCCGAGCTGCCGGCCCTCAACCGGCTGGAGTCGTACAGCTTTGATCCAGCCTCCCCGCTGGAAACCAGGATAAAACTCATTCCCGCGCCCGTGCTGGAGTTCTTCCGGGCTTTTGACAGCCGGCCGGACTATGCCGGCTACGCGCCCACCGCCGCCGACCGCGCGCTGGTGCTGGCTTACCTGCGCCTGCTGCCGCCCGCCTACGAGAAAACTTTCAGGGAGCGCTGCGTGGGCATCTACTTCGTGCCCGGCATGGTGGGCAACGGCCTGACAGACTGGATCTCCGGCCCGGGCGGCAAGATCTATTTCCACATGATCCTGAACCCCGCGGCCCTGAGGGATGACCTGTCCCGGACCCTGACCGACAGGGATAAGAGCTGCTTTATCCCGCGCAAAGGCTGGACTCTGCGCGTGGAGGCAGGTGACAAATACAAAGGCCTGCTCTATTCGCTGGTCCACGAGGGCACGCACGGCCTGGATTACGCCGCGGGCGTGACCCCTTACGCGGACGACACTATGCCCGCCTACTACAGGCCGCGGCGCGCGGTTTCCGGCGGCTTTTGCCTCAAACGCTGGGCGGGGTATTCTTCTCCGCGGCCGGAGGCGGACTTCCCGGGCCGCGACAAGCTGACTTTTTACGGCCTGGGCAACGGGCCAAAGCTGGACATCTCTGCCGCCCCGGAGCTGTACGCGGGGATGCTGAAGGGCGGCTTTATCTCGCTTTACGGGGCCCGCAGCTGGGCCGAGGAACTGGCCGAACTGGCCACTTTCAGCGTCCTCGACACGCTGGAGCAGCCGTACGAAATAACCGTAACCTCCCCCGGCGGAAAAAAGAGCTTCAAGCCGATGGCCGGCGCGGCCGGGAATCTGACCTATGAAGCCATAGAATATGTGGAAAGGATATAAGAGACTAACATGACGCTTCGCTGCGAACTCAACATCAATGGCGGCAGCCGCCGCGTTATCATCGTAGGCAACGACGAGGAAACCCACGAGCACCTGGCCCTGCGCCTGACCGCGGCCATCCTCTTCTTCGATAAGGAGCCCTGCGAGCCAGGCCCCAACGACCCGGTGCTGGCGGATATCGGTTTCGTGCCCGACCTGCTGGTGCCGGACGGCGTCGGCGGGGTGGCCGTCTGGGTAGAATGCGGCAATGTGGCCGAGAACAAGCTCGCCAAGGTGGCCCGCCGCATAAAAGAAGGGCGGCTGGTGCTGCTTAAGGAAGACGAACATGGCGGCCGCCGCCAGCGCGGAGTGGTGGACAAAGAAGTGCGCAACGGAGAGTGGGTGGAGGTCTGGGCCTGGCCCAGGGCTGAGTTCGCCCGCTGGAACGCCGCCATAAAAGAGACCAACTACGTTTACGGCGAGGCCTCCGGGCTGTCGCTAAACCTGGTGCTCAACGACACGGCCTTCAGCGTGGACCTGGTCTCCTGTCAGGGGGCGTAGGTCCAAGGGGCAGGCGCGGGGGGGACTTCAGGCACTTGGCGGCCGGGCGCGGGGCCTGTATACTATGATCGTGGAATCTCGTTGAACGGAGAAAACGATGCCGGCGAAAATATTGCTGCGGCTGTTGCCTTCCTTTTTGATCTTGTCAGCCCCGCTGTCGGCGCTGCGCGCCGCGCCCGCCCTGGACCTGCTCAGGGCCGAGGCCGGCGGTTTCAGCTTCACCCTGCCCGAGCCCGCCGCCGGGCGCCTGGAAAATTCGCCTCTCAGCCGCCCCCGCGCCGACTGGTTTAACGCTAAAAAACTTTATTCCGACGCCGTCTTCAAACCCGGCAAGCAGCAGCGCGTGGACACCGAGCACAGCAAACTTATCCTGCTGCAGGGCTTCCACTGGTACGCCGACAATTACTGGTTCCACCCGCCCCGCGGCTGGTGGGGCGTGCTGACCGACAAGGCGCCCGAAGTGGGCCGCGCCGGTTTCGACCTGATCTGGTTCCCGCCGGTCTCCAACGGCAGTTATTATCCCAAACAGTGGTACGACCTGGATTCCCAGTGGGGCAAGCGCGAGGACCTGCTGAAGGCCGTGCAGGCCATGCACGCCTCCGGGGTCAAGGTTGTGGCCGATATCGTGCTCAACCACCGCAACGGCACCAAGGACTGGTACGACTTTACCACCCCCGACTGGCCGAGCACGGTGATCGTGCGCAACGACGAATGGCAGGGCTCCCCCAAGAGCCTCTACGACGACGAGGGCCAGGGCGACTTCGGCTGCCGCGACCTGGACCACCGCGACCCGCTGGTGCAGAACGACACCAAGGTTTTCCTGCGCTGGCTCAAGAACACCGTCGGCTTCGACGGCTGGCGCTACGACATGGTGAAGGGCTACCCGGGCAGCTACGTCGGCCTGTACGACGCGGCCTCGGCCCCGGTCTTCTCCGTCGGTGAGTTCTACGACTCCAACCGCCAGCTGCTGGCCAACTGGGTGGACTCCACGGACTCCTCGGCCGACAAGAAGAACGCTTCCACCGTCTTCGATTTCACCACCAAGTTCAACCTGCTCTCGGCTATAGAGGGAGAGCGCTACGAGCTGATGAACGACGGCGGCCGCCCCTCCGGCATGATAGGCTGGTGGCCGGCCAAGACGGTCACCTTCGTGGAGAACCACGACACCTCCCCGCGCGATCCTAATTTCCTCCAGACCGCTTCGGCCGAATACCGGACGCAGCGCCTGATGGGCTACGCCTACATCCTCACGCATCCCGGCATCCCGTCGGTGTTCTGGCCGCATTTCTTCGACTGGGGCGCGGAGTACCGGGGCAAGCTGCAGGCTCTTATAAATGTACGGAAGGCCGCCGGCCTGCATTCCACCAGCCGCATGGCCATCCTGCAGGCCACCAACGAGCTCTACGCCGCCGTGATAGACGGCGATAACAGCCGCGTGGTCGTTAAGCTAGGCCGCAACTGGGGCTGGAACCCCGGCGCCGGCTGGACGCTGGCAGCCAGCGGCGAGCGCTACGCCGTGTGGACGCAGCCGCTGCCGTAAAGATCCGAGGTTAGACCGAAGGATAGGCCCGCAGGAGCGGGCCTATTCTATTTCTTCTTTGATGGCCGTCTGGGTGACGGCCTTTTTGCTGTCTTCCTTCAGGAACTTGCGCGACAGCAGCAGGGTGGCCGCGGAGTAGCAGGTGATGGTGATGAGGAAAGGCAGGGTGAAGCCGAAGTCCATCTGCAGGCGGCCGCTGAGGCGGGCGGCCAGGGCGTTGGAGAGGTTCCAGCCGGCGGTATAGAGGGCGCTGGCGGCCTGGTGCTGGGCGGGGGGGAAATGGCCCAGCATGAAGACGCTGTACACCGGCCAGCTGGCGTTCATCAGCATGGTGCGGGCGAAGGCGGCCAGCACCGTGGGCAGCAGGAAGCCGGAGAAGCCCATGGTGGCGAGGAAAGGTATGGAGAGAGACTGGAACATTATCATGGCCCGCACCCGGCCTACCCGCGTGACCAGCCAGGGGCCGATAAGCCCGCCGGCGGCCATGGCCAGCGGCATTAGCGACATAAAAAAGCCCAGGCTGCCTATGCCCAGGTCGAACCCGGACTTAAAGAAGATGTTGAGGTAGGGCATGATCATGCCCGCGCCGAAGGAGATTATGAGCTGGGGCGAGAGCACCAGCAGGGCCGGGCCCAGGGCCAGCGCGGAGAAAGCGGCGCTGCCCGACTTGTCTGCCGGGGCGGCGGTCTCTTTGATTTTCAGGGCGGGGACCACGGCGGCCAGCAGCAGGGCGCAGGCTGCCAGCAGGGTTACCCGGTAGGCCCCGGCGCCCTCGTGCCCGGCGAAAAAAGAAACAGCCCAGAGGGCGCTCAGCCAGCCAGAGGCCAGGCTGCCGGCGAAACCCGCGGTCATGGAGGCCGCGAACTGGAAGCTGAAGAGGTGCTGCCGTTCTTTCTCCGCTGAGCTGCGCGCCATCAGCGGCATGGCGGTAATGGCGAACAGGGCCCCCGAAGCGCCCCCGACGAAAGCGAACAGCATCAGCATGCTCCGGCCGGGAAAGAAGGCCATGCCGGCCATGGAGGCGAAGCTGAGCAGCAGCGAGGCGATGAGCGTCCGCCTGGCCGGGAAGGCGGCGCAGAAAACCGCCAGCGGAATAGCCAGGGCCGCCACCGTGAGGCTGGGAATGGCGCCAAGAATGCCGAGAAAGTCGCGGGTATAGCCGAGGTCGAGAATGTAGAGGTTGAAGACCAGGCCAAAGACGCTCTGCGCGAAGGACATCAGGAAAGTAAGCAGCAAAAAACGCCTGGCGTTGGGACTAAAATCCCTGAGCACCCCCGCGTAATTTTTAAAAATATCTCTCATGGTCTGGCGAAAGGCTTTGGACACTTAGGCTGCAGGTGGGGCCGCGGGATTCCCCCGCAAACCCTTTGGGGAAAGGGGGGCCCCGCTTAATTTCCCGCGGGGGGGAAACCGCGCAACGGTTTCCCTGCGGTCAGCCAGGGTTTGCGGGGGAATCCCACGGGCACACCGTTGGCGTGTGATTACTTCGCGGCCGGTTCGGTGGGCACCGCAGTGGCGGCGGCCGGCTCCGGCTTGGGCGCGTGCTTTATGTACCAGACGTAGTTGGCCAGGTCCTTGTGCTCCTTGGCCATGACCTCGGGGCACTTCTCCGCGTCCTCGGTGTAGAAAGAGGCCTGCCGCACACCTTTGACGCGCGACTTGACCGAAGCCGGGATAGCGGCGTTGTGCAGAATGTGGCCGTTGCCCGCGATGACCAGCACCGAGTAGCCCGGGTTGGCGTTCAGGAATTCAGCCACCCTCGCGCCCATCCCCTCGTTCCACGCCGCCATGGAGGCCAGGTAGTTCTCAAGAGTGAACATCTTGGCCATCGGGGAGTCCCCGTGGCCCGCGAAAGAGGCTTTCAGGTACTCGTTATATTTTTTGTGCTGGGTTATCTCCACCTTCTCCGGCAGGAAGGACTTCTCCTCCTCCGTGAGGCTCCCCAGGCCGGTGCGGGCGATCTTGCCCACCACCTTCTTCGGCACGTTCAGGGCCAGGGCGCGCAGCTTGTTCTGCACTATAAAGTCGAACAGCGGCTTGTACATATTGAAGTCGAAGCCCCATTCCTTCTTCCAGTCCGCCTTCGCCAGGAATTCTTCCTCGGTGAGCCGGCCTTCGGCGTACTCGTTGAGCACGGCCTGCAGGGGCTGGCTGAGCATCTCGAAGCCGACGGCGATCCTGGAGCCGCGGGCGATGCGCATGGCCTTGAGGGCCTCGAACTGGGCCAGGTGGTCCAGAGGCTGGTCGTGGGTTTCCCCCACGTAGACCACGTCGCTCTTCCAGACCACGGCTTTGAAGGCGGCCTCGCCCTGCTGGGGCTTGCCGGACTGGCCTCCGAAGATGCAGAAGTTGGGCGCGGCGGTAGTAAGCACTATGGGCGCTTCGGCCGCGGCCGGCGCCTTTCTCTTTTCCACGTTAGCCTCGGGCTTCTTCACCGAAGCGGACCAGGCGTTGAATGGGAGCAAAAATATGAGGGAAAAGACTAAAGTTTTCATGTTTTTATTATATTAAATTTAACAACCCGGCCCGGGAAACCTCCGGGGACTTAAGGCCCAGAGGCGGCTGGGCCCTATAGGCGTTGCGCTTCGGGCTGGCGGGGGCTATAACATTGTTGAAGGCGGCTATATGAAAAACTTCAACCTTATGCTCACCGCGCTCCTGGCCCTCCCGGCCTCGTCCTCCGCCCAGTTCGGCGATTTCGACGAGAAGGTGATCTACGGCGTCGACAGCCGCAAGGAATATTTCGAAGTTCAGCCCGAGATCCGGGTGCTGGCGGATTCCGTCGCCTCCCTCTGGGCCGAGACCGACCTGGAAGCCCTGCCCAACGGCAGCTTCCGGCTGAAGGCTCCCAAGTTTTCCGAGATGAACGTCAACGGCGGCCAGGTCTGCGCCAACGAGCCCTACCGCGAGCAGCCCGCCGGCGCCGGCTGCTCCGCCTCCCTGGTGGGCGAGGACCTTCTGCTGACCGCCGGCCACTGCGTGTCCAGCCAGGCCCAGTGCGACAAGCTCCGGATAGTCTTCGGCTTCAACATTTCCGTCATCGGCGGGGAGGCCCCGACCACCCTGCCGGCTTCTGACGTCTTCCTCTGCAAGGAGATAGTGAAGAGCGCCTTCGAATCCAGCGGCGGCGAGCTGGCCACCGACAGGGATTTCGCGGTGATCCGGCTCAAGCGCAAGGTGGAAGGCCGCACTCCCCTGCGCCTCAACAGGGCCGGCGGCCTGGCCAAAGGCGACGCCGTTTTCACCATCGGCCACCCCATGGGCCTGCCGGTCAAGATAGCCGGCGACGCCACGGTGGTGAAGCTGGTGGAAGCCAACCTCTTCTTCGAGGCCAACCTGGACACCTACGTCCGCAATTCCGGTTCCCCGGTCTTCAACGGGCGCAGCAACCTTATAGAAGGCGTGCTGGTGCGCGGCAACAAGGATTTCAACCGCAGCCCCGAAGGCTGCATGCTCTCCAATGTGGCGCCGCAGAACATAGATGACGGCGAGGACGTCACCAAGACCTCGGTGTTCGCAGAATTTGTAGCCCCCACGGCCGAAGAAGCCGCCGCCGGCCCCGTGCCGGTGGACTCCAGCACCATAACGGTAGCCCCCTCCGGCAGGTCCTTCTCCTTCGACTAAACCCCCGCGCCAGCCGCGCAGGACGGGCCGCGAAAGCGGCCCGTTCCTTTTATATATAATGGACGGACAAGGGGTTAGCCATGATAAAAACTATTTCCGCCGTCTTCTCCCTGCTCCTCGCTTTCGCCGCGGGGGCCGGGGCGCAGGTGCTGCTGGTCTCTAAAACGCCTTACGGCCCGGTGGCCGACATGGGCGCGGTCCGGGCGATAACCGCTACTTTCAGCCGGCCCATGTCCGCGCTGACCTCGGCCGAAAAAATGGGGGCGGCCTGCCCGCTGGAAGTGTTCGAGGTGCGCGACACGCTGACCCCGGAGAACTACCCCTCTTTTTCCTCGGTGCGGATCGCCGATTTCAAGGACCTGAAGGCGGTGGAGGGGCGCTGCCGCTGGCAGGGCACCCAGGCGGTTTCTTTCGAACCGGCCTCGCCGCTTGGAACGGCCTCCCTCTACGCGGCGCGCATCCGGCAGGGTTTTTCTTTCGGCGGCCAGACCCTGCGGGAGGACGCGGAATGGTTCTTCGAGACCCTGCGCCCGGCAATTGTCCATAGTTCCCCGGAGAACGACCAGCGCTGGCTGCCCAGGGAAACGCTGTTCTTCGCCGCCTTCAACCTGCCTATGACCCCGGCACGCGCCAGGGACTCCATTAAACTCGAAGAGCGCGCCCCGGACGGCTCGGTCCGTGACGTCCTCGTTGGCGTGCGCCTGGCCAAGGACGAGGAAGTTAAGAAGCTCTGGCCTTACGCCTGGCAGAACGTCTCTACGGGCACGGTAATAGCCGTCCGCCCGGCCTCGCTCCTCAAGCCCGACCACGCCTACTCGCTGCGTTTCGGCCAGGGCCTGCTGCCGGCCGCCGGCAACCTGGGCCTGGCCGCGGAACGCGTTATAAACTCCGAGACCTACTACACCTTCCGCCTGAAGGAACTCCCCAAGGACAGCTGCCTGCCGGGCGAGTTCAACCTTGGTTTCTCCAACCCGGTAAAATTGTCCGAGCTTTACGCGCATATGTCGGTGGAGCCGTCCACGGCCATGCCGCCTCTGCGGGCGGGGAACAATAATTACGAGGGCTACCGCGACAGCCGGGCGCGCACCGCCTACCAGCAGCTGCCGCGCGCCCTGCTGCCCGCCACCGCCTACTCTTTCCGTCTCTCTCCGGACCTGGCCGATATTTTTGGCAATAAGCTCGGAGAGGCGGCCGCCTTTGAGATCGGTCCGCTGGATTACTGTCCGTACTGGGGCATGCCGTCCGGTTTCGGCATACTGGAGGGCTACCTGCCCGCCAGGCACCCTTTCACCGTCCTCAACGCGGGCCCGCTCGCCGTGGTGAAGGGGCGCGTCAGCGAGGAGAACCTGGTCCCGTTCTACCTGGGCCGGATGGAGGACGAAAGTCTTCTCTCGGGCGGGGCGACCAAGACCTGGGACCCGTCCGGCGGCCAGCGCAACTTCCGCCTGTTGACCTTCCTGGACCACGGCGACAATTTCGGCCCGGAGCAGGGCGGCTTCGGCTACCTGCGCGCCCCCGGCATGCATGACTATCCCTACCGCGCGCTGGACAATATCACCCGTCTGGGCCTTACGCTCAAAAGCTCCCAGGATTCCACCCTGGTCTGGACCAGCTTCCTCAAGACCGGCCGCCCGGCCGCCGGGGTGCCCGTGGAGATACGCAGCGACGAGAACAAGGTGCTGTGGACCGGCGTCACCGACAAGAACGGCTTCGCCGACGCGCCCGGCTGGCTGCGGCTCGGGATCACGGACTGGCCGCGCTGGCAGCGCCCGGCCCTGTGGGTGTTCGCCCGCCACAAGAACGGCACCGCCGTCCTGAACACCGGCTGGACCGGCGGCGTGGAGCCGTGGCGGTTCTCCGTCAATTACGACAATTACCCGCGCCCCCGGCGCTACTCGGCCGCCCTGTTCACCGAGCGCGGCGTGTACCGCCCCGGCGAGACCGTGGACATAAAGGCCATAGGCCGCAAGCTTGCCGGAGGCGATTGGGCCGCGCTGGACTTCCCCGCGGCGCAGGTCTCGGTCACCGACTCCCGCGGCAACCGGGTCTTTAAAACCACCGTGCCCGTTAACGCGGCTTTCTCCTCTTTCGACTACGCCTACGCGCTGCCGCCTGGCGCGCCCACCGGCGTCTGGACGGTAGAGGTGAGCGAACCTTACGAGGACGACCAGGCCGCGGCCCGCGCGGTGGAGTCCGACGAAGAGGGCAGTTACCGGAACTACGAGGGCAAGGAACGGCCTTTCCTGTTCAGCGAGACCTTCCGCGTGGAGGAGTTCAAGCCGGCGGTGTTCGAGGTAAAGGCCCGTTCGCTGGAGCCCGCGTACCTGGCGGGAGATAAGTTCCGCGCCGCGGCCGAGGGCTGGTACCTTTTCGGGGCGCCCATGGCCGGCAGCCGGGCCGCCTGGACCCTGCGCCTGAACAGCGCCCATTATGAGCCGCCGGGCAAAGAGGGCTTCAGTTTTGGCGGAGAATTCCGCGGCGAGCAGGTAGACCTGCTGGCCGGTTCCGGTTCGGCCGAGCTGGACCAGAAGGGGAAGACCGAAGTAGCGGTGCAGCTGGAAAAAGTTTACGGCGGCAGCGGCAACGCGCTGCGCGCCTCGCTTGAGGCCGGCGTCACCGACCCCGAGCGGCAGCGCCTGTTCGGCCGCGCCTCGGCCTGGGTGCACCGCGCGGACCTGTATTTCGGCGTGAAAGCCTCCGGCGGTTTTACCGACGCGGGCAAGCCCTGGAGCGCGCAGTTGGTAGCCGTGCGCCCCGACGGTTCTCCGGCGGCCGGGATCGCCGGCGAAGGGAAGATGGTCAAGCGCCAGTGGCTCAGTTCCCGCCGCGCCGGCCTGGGCGGCCGCCTGGAATGGGTGAGCGAAGTTAAAGACACCGTGGTCTCCACCTTCACCTTCACGGCCTCGGCTTCCACGGAAACCTGGAGCTTCACTCCCGCCGGGGGAGGCTACTATATCTTTTCGGTCTCCGGCGCGGACGAGGCCGGCCGCAAGACCGGGACCTCTTTTGGTTTCTACGTGTTCGGGAGCGGGGACGCCTGGTGGTCCCGCGAGGATTCCGACATTATAGAGCTGGTCTCTGAGAAATACGACTACAAGCCCGGCGAGACGGCCAGGATCATGGTCAAGTCGCCTTACGAAGAGGCGCAGGCGCTGGTGACGGTGGAGCGCGAGGGCGTGCTGGACCGCTGGCTGACCACAACCCGGGGCGGCGCGGATTTCATCAACGTGCCGATAAAAGAAAAGTATTTGCCTAACGCCTACGTGAGCGTGATCCTGGTGAAGGGCCGCGCTGTGGACCAGAAGTTTTCGGAGGACGGGGAGAACGACCTGTCCAAGCCGCAGGCCAAATTCGGCTATCTCTCCTTCAATGTCAGCCCCGCCGGGCGGCGGCTGGCCGTGGAGCTGAAGAGCGACAAGGCCGACTACCGGCCCGGCCAGGAAGTTAAGCTCTCCCTGGAAGTGAAGGACGAGGCCGGCAAACCCGCCGCCGGAGAGCTCACGGTATTCGCCGTGGACGAGGGCGTGCTGAGCCTTACCGGCTACGGCACGCCGGACGCTTTCTCGGCTTTCTACGGGCCGCGGCCGCTCAACATACTTACGGCTGATTCCCGCCTGCACGTAATAGGCCAGCGCAGCTACGGCGAGAAAGGCGAGGCGCGCGGCGGCGGCGGCGGCGCGGGCCTGGCCGGCGTGGACCTGCGCTCGGACTTCAGGCCCACGGCCTACTGGAACCCGTCGGTCATAGCGGGCGCGGACGGGAAAGCCGCGGTCGCGTTCAAGCTGCCCGACAGCCTGACGCGCTTCCGCCTGATGGGAGTGGCCAACTCCGACAAACGCTTCGGCTCGGGCGAAACCGCGGTCACCGTGTCCAAGCCGCTGATGCTGCGGCCCTCCCTGCCGCGGCTGGCCCGCGCCGGCGACACATTCGACTGCGGCGTGGTGCTGCATAACTATACCTCCGCGGTCTCCACCGCCGAGATCTCTATCGAGACCTCCGGGGACGCCGTGCTGGTGAAAGGCGAGGACCTGCGCCAGGTCACAGTGGCTGGCGGCAAGGCCGCCGAGGTGGTCTGGGCCTGCGCGGCCGAGAAGCCCGGCGAGACCGTCTTCAAGTTCCGCGCCAGGGCCGGGGGCGAGACCGACGGCCTGGAGTGGACGGTGCCGGTAAAAACCTGGGAGCCGCGCGAATACGCGGCCACCTCCGGCGTGGCCGAGACCGCGGCCGAAGAGGCGCTGCTGCGGCCCTACCCGGGCGCGGCCGGCGACCTGGCGGTGGAGCTGTCGCCCACGGCCCTGTCCGGCCTCAACGAGGGCGCCCGCTACCTGCTGGAATACCCTTACGGCTGCCTGGAGCAGAAACTCTCCCGCGCCATGCCCGTTATAACCGGCGCCGAATTGATAGAGACTTTCGGCCTGGGCTCACTGGGCACGCTGAAGGCCGAGGTGCAGAAGGTCTTTGACCGGCTGGGCGATTACCAGAACTCCGACGGCGGCTTCGGTTACTGGACGGATTATTGCGGCAAGCCAGACCCGTACCTGACCTCCTACGCGCTGGAGGCCTCGGCGCTGGCCGTGAAGGCCGGCTACCGGGTGGACCCCGCGGTAATAAAGCGCGCCGCCGACTGGCTGGAGACTTGCCTGACCACTACCAGGAAGGACTGGGCCTACCCGTACAGCGTCAGCGAGGATTACGCCGCCCGGAGCTACGCGGTTTACGCGCTGGCCCTGAACGGCCGGTTCATGAACGCCTACTTCAACAAGCTCTACGTCGACCGCGCGCAGCTGCCATACCTGGCGAAAGCCTACCTGGTAAAGGCGGCGCGGCTGCTGAATTTCGACGCGCTGGGAGCGAAGACCCTGACGGCCGAGATCATGGCGCAGGCGCGCTATTCTCCGACGGGGCTGCACTTCGAGGACGCCCAACCCATGCCGTGGATACACGGTTCGGCGGTAAAGACCACGGCCGTCATGCTGGACGCCCTGCTGGCGGCCGACGGCGGCTTCCCCGGCGACGAGAAGGCCGTGCGCTGGCTGACCGGAGAGAAGAAGAACAAGGGCCGCTGGCGCTCCACGCAGGAGAACGCCTGGGCGCTGCGGGCCTTCCAGGGCTTCTACCAGCGCTACGAGAAGGAAGAGCCGGACTTCCTGGCCTCGGCCTCGGTGGCCGGCGCGCAGACGCCCATTGTGGCGCGGCATTTTAAAGGCAGGGGGCTGGCCTCCGTATCCGGCACCGCAGGCTTCGGCCCGGTGTTCGGCGAGGGGGAAGAGGCCAAGGTCCTGTTCACCAAGTCGGGCTTGGGGCGGCTGTACTACACGCTGCGCCTGGGTTTTGTGCCGCAGAAACGGGACAAACCCGCCGCGGAAGGGCTGGAGATAAGCCGCGAGGTGGTCCCGATGGACGGGGGCAAGGTCTTTAAGGCCGGGGCCCGCGCCATAGTGACCATCACCGTGAAGACGCCGCAGGACCGCACCTTTGTGGCGGTCAACGACCCGGTGCCGGCGGGCTTCGAGATAGTCAACACCGAGTTCGCCGTGGAGAGCGCCGAGGACGCGCGCGCCCTGGCCGGCAAGGCCGGGCGCGGGGGCGACTGGGGCGGCTTCGAGCGCGCCGAGCGCTACGACGACCGCATGCTCATCTTCGCCGACTACCTGACCGCCGGCACCCACAAGTATTCCTACGTGGTGCAGGGCACCGTGCCCGGCGTCTTCTACGCCCCCTCGGCCCTGGCCGAGGGCATGTACGAGCCCGAAGTCTTCGCCCGCACCGCCGGGGGCACCGTGGAAATAACGAGGTGAAGATGGGGGAGGAATTCACGATAAGGGAGGGCGCGCCGGGAGACGCCGCGGATATAGCCCGGGTGCACATGGACGGCTGGCGTACGGCCTACGCGGGCATCATGTTCGATGATTCTTTTGAAGGCCAGGTCAGCAGAGAAGCACCGGGACCGTAGGGATGAAATTACACCCGAAGTTAACTCATGAATGCCGCTAGTTTATCTGTTGAATCTGCGGTAGGCGGATCTTATCCCCGAGCACGCCGCCACTTCCCTGGCCCGTTTTATGAATGTCCCGCCTCCCGAGAAAAACGATAGGGGATATTGCTCCTAATATCCGGGAGCTGGCTGGATATTGTCGATCTGGGAGGAAAATATTTTTCTGAACAAGGTATTTTTCAGCATATCCTGCAAAGAGCCAGTATGGCTTATGTTGCCGTTCTCCAGAAGCACGATCTCCCCACAGGACTTTATGCTGCTTAAGCGATGGGAGATGTTGATGAGTATCTTGCTGGCACCCAAGTAGCTTTCCATATCTTTTATGGCCATCTCTTCCCACTTTGAGTCCATCGCCGAAGTGGCCTCATCCAGGACTATAACCTCGGGCTTTCTGATCAGCATCCGCATCATATTTATTGATTGCTTTTCCCCGCTTGAGAGATTAATGCCGCTTTCAAGAATATTGGTTTTGGAAAAATCATACTTTTCGGCCAGTACCTTAACGAATGGTAATTGCATGAGTTTCTCGTAGTTGCGCAGTTCCTCGTCGGTGCATCCGATCTTAATGTTTTCCTCGATAGAGCACGGGAAAATCTGAGGGGCATGGGAAACTAAATATATTCTGTTCCGTAGGCTTTCCAGATTGTACTTCGCAATTTCAACATCATTTATGTAAATATTTGAGTCGTACAGCCCCACCAGCAATTTCGCAATGGTGGATTTTCCGCAGCCGGAGCCTCCGACGACCGCATATGACCTGCCTTTAGAAAAAGAGAGGCGGAAATCATTTAATACTCGTTTCGACTCATAATTGAATTCATTGATGTCGAAGCGGATGTTTTCAACCGGCGCTAATTCCAAGCTGCCGCTGTTCTCGGTTTTCTGGGAGAACTCGTCCCTTAAAAAGTTGAAGTTAACTTTTAAGTCGCGCAGATTGATGTTTATCTTGTTTAGCTCGCTGAGCGCCCCGGAGTATATGGACATTATCATGTTCAGAAATATCAGGTCGGAAAAAGTCAGGGCCTTCTGTGAGAGGAGATAGATGGAATAGAAAAGGATGAGGTTCTTAATGGCATCAATAACAAATATCAGCAGCAATGATACGTTCTGGGCGTAAAAATTAACCTCGTTCTGGGCCTCCTCGCTGGCGGTAAAGAACTTGCGCATCAAGGCGGAGACAGCGGAATAATCGACAAGCTGCTTGATCAGTTCGAAATTGGAGATAGTGTTCGTGACTTTCTCATAATTCGCAGCGGTCGTGTGCTGCATTTTCTGGCTCTTTTTCAGCAGTGCTTTGTTGATGCGCTTGAAGCCGAAGTAATTGATCGGCAGAAGGAATAATGCGATTAGGAAAATATTGGTATTCGTCCTGTAGATGAAATAAAAGGAGATTAGGATGGTCAGAATTGAGATAAACGCGTAGGAAAGCGTGTTTGAAAGCAGGGAGAAAAGATCATAAACAAAGACCGTGATGCGATTTACATAGTACGCCGAACCGTTCTTGTAGTAATCGGCGTATCTCATCTTCATCAGTTTCCGGTACAAATGCTCAAGTTCATTCACCTTGAAGATATAGGAGAATTTAAGATTGAAATAGGTCAGGACGAAGTTTGTCGCATATAAAAGCACGAACGCGCCCGCAAATAGCGCAAAATAGGTCCCGAGTCCGTCA
Organism: uncultured Elusimicrobiaceae bacterium; assembly: GCA_964417965.1. Lineage (GTDB taxonomy): Bacteria > Elusimicrobiota > Elusimicrobia > Elusimicrobiales > UBA9959 > UBA9959. The sequence goes on along the minus strand of CAYQJX010000015.1, from coordinate 2,890 downwards.
GGGTTTATGGAGGTGGCCGATATCCGGTCGAGGATGGTCTTGATAAGTACCGGTGTTATGAACGTAAAGACCGTTTTTAAAAAGACAAAGCCGAATATAAGTAGTATATATTTTGTGTATCTACCCGCGAATTCAGATATTTTCATTTCCAACTCCCTCTTCAGATGTGCCCGCGCACCATGCTTGTTTCCGTTCGGCGTGGAACCTTGCCTGTGGTTAAGCAGTCCGTGTCCCGTGTCCGCTAGGCCGCCGCAGCGGCCTGATATCCCTGGAATTCTTCCCAGTTCGGTTTCATGTTCTCAAGTCTGCACTTGGCCTGCTCCTTTAAGTGCGGGCAGAGGAAGTCCAGTTTTCGTGCAAACTCGCCGTGCAGCCTGTAGCTTATGGCCGGGCAGCCGCTTCCGCAGAAATGCCTGACCTGGCAATCAGTGCAGCCACTTTTCTCGCCCAGTAACTTGGGCATGAGCGTGGCCGCGTTTTCTTTGACCTGTTCATGCCAGTTGCTGTCAAAGATATTGCCCATCTTAAGTTCGGGGTACATCAGGCTCTGGCAGGGGCAAATGTCTCCCGCCGGGCTTAACGCTATTATCTTCTTTCCGGCAGAGCACCGATAATAAATATCGCTTTCGCCGATCTCGGTGTCGCTGACCGTCTTCATCGTCTCCGGATTCGGAACCTGCGCGATCTCCTCCGCACGGTTCGGCAGGAACATGGTCTTGATCGTGTGCCTGACACCGTAGTCCGCTTTCAGCTTTTTATGGAACTCCTTGACCTCGTTTATGTTGTTGGCGTTGATAACGCTTCGTACCACCAGCTTTTCCGGGAACTCGGCGGTTATCCTTTTGATGACCTGAAATATCTTATTAAATCCGACAGCACTTCTGTTCAGTTCATTGGTGTGTTCGTTCTCGCTGTCCAGGCTTAGAACGATGGAATTCACATAGGGGAGGACTTCATTGTACTTCTCTTGCAGGAGGCTGCCGTTGGTTAGCAAGGTAACCATGAATTTCAACTCGGACAGCTTTTTAAGTATCGTTCCGCAGTCTTTTCTGACGAGAGCTTCACCGCCAGTGACGTTGACCTGCTTTATGCCGGTTTTGCTTAACTTGTTCGCGACTTCCAGCCACTCTTCCGTGTTCAGCTCTTTGCTGAAATCTTTCTCCCAGGCTCTGTTGTAACAATAGGCGCAGTTGAAATTGCATCGCATCGTCAGGTGCAGATAAGCCGTTGAGAGATCGGACTGCTGTATGTCTTTCACGATTTTGGCATTTACTGCGCCGATGAGCCCGTTCTTTGTCTTCTCATCGTTGAACAGCATGTTGAGTTTCTTCAGATCTTCTATCTGCGACAGGATATCCTCGTTCGAAGGCGTTACCCCGAACTCCTTTGATATTGCCTCTTTTATCGCGGGTAAATCGATTTCGCCGTTGTTCTTTAGCACATCCTCTATAATCAGAAAAACGGCTTTATTCACTCTGATCCTTTTGTGGACGAGTGGACTGTAAAGGATAAAGCCATTATCTTTGTCTTTCATGGTTACGATCTCGTTGTCGAAGAATAATTTCATGGGATATGCTCCTTAAGTTTATGGCAGGGCGGCAATTATGCCGCCCTGCCATTCGATTTCTTTAGACGTTTCCGCCCCCGCCGCCGCCCAGGCCGGAGCACAGGCACTGACACTGGCGGGTCGTGGTTTCGTTGAGTACCTCAACTTCTATCTTAAACAGTCCGTTCATGTTAAGTCTCCTTATAGTCCTCTAACATCATCGCTGCCGCCGCCGAAGCCGGGTGAACCGCAGGCGCATATGCAGCCGCGCGTTTGTGCTTCCACCCTCTCAACTTCGATTTTGAACAATCCATGCATGATAATTCTCCCTCGTTCTGACTGGCTTAGACCTGCCCCGTGCCGCCGCCGACGCCTGGCACACAAGCACAGGCGCAGGAGCGCGTCTCTGCTTCTGCCTTTTCAACTTCTATTTTAAACAACTGATTCATAGAGATTCTCCTTATTTGTAGTAATTGCTAGTTCTCGGTAGTGCCCCAACCAGTGCCAACTCCTGCGCAATTGCACGAGCAGCCGCGTTTCTGCGCTTCTGTTTTTTCAACTTCTATTTTGAACAATTCCATTTTTGCCTCCAGTCCGATTTGTTTGGTCACACTTAGGTGGAGAGCAATATTTGTGCCAAACTGGCGTTTTGGTGCATAAAGTGTGGGATTTTAAACGGTTCTTGTTGGAGAAAATGCATTTTGGTATGGCTCGGGCGGCTATGTCCGTGCATGGGAAAACCCTCAAAACTAGTCTTATGCGGTACTTTTGGTTTCGGATGAGACTGTTTTGCTACAATTGGGGGAGTTCGGCTGGATTAAGGGAGGGGTATGGACAAGCTCAGTATCCTGGTAATAGACGACGACAAACTGGCCCGGCATATTATGGCCGACAACCTCGCCGGCCAGGCGGTGGATTTCGCCGGCGATAAGGCTACAGCTGAGCGCAAGCTCATAGCCAGCCATTACAATATATGCTTCATAGACCTCATGCTGGGGGAGAACGACGACTATTCCGGCTTGAAGTTGATCCCGCTGGCCGTCTCTAAAGGAATATATTCAGTAGTAATGTCGAGTTGCGACACAGAAGAAACTATAGGCCGCGCTTATGCCCTGGGCTGTAAAGAGTTCTATGTAAAGGGCAACGAGGCCGCCAACGTTTCGGCTATTATTGGCCGGTATCTCCAGGGAGGGGCGGGCAAGAAGGTTGAAAATGTTTTTGCGAAGGATTTCATCACCAACGACCCGCCCACGCGGGCCATTGTGGCCGAGGCTTTGAAGTACGCTCCCACTAACAGTCTGCTGAAAAACCCCTGTTTTGTTCTTTAAAAACGCGCATCGGGCA
>CAYQJX010000014.1:0-64259 GCA_964417965.1 uncultured Elusimicrobiaceae bacterium | reverse complement strand
CGCCAGCAGGCCAAGCGCCTCAGGACCATCTACGAGCAGATGCCCGAGCCCAAGTTCGTTATGGCCATCGGCGCCTGCGGCTGTTCCGGCGGCGTCTTCGACGGCTGCTACGGCGTGGTGCCCGGCGGCCTGAGCAACGTGCTGCCGGTCTCGGTCTACATCCCCGGCTGCCCGGTGCGCCCCGAAGCCATCATCGACGGCGTCGTCAAGATGATCCAGAGCGTCGAAGCCGCTTCGAAATAATCAAGGAGCCTACCATGAGCGATTTTCCCAGAGAAGAAAAGATCAAGGCCGACATAGAGGCCAAGTTCGGCGGGGCCGTCTCCAACGCCCTGGTGCAGCGCAAGAACCGCGTGTGGCTGGACGTCACCACGGAGAAGCTGCCCGAGCTGATGGCCTGGCTGAAGGCCAACAGCTTCGACCACCTCGCCACCGTGACCGGTTTCGACGAGGGGGAGAACCTCGGGGCCTACTACCACGCCACCGACACCAAGCTCATCGTCACCGTGAAGGTGAAGACCCCGCGCGCCAACCCGTCCATCCCGTCCATCCTGAAGACCTTTCCCGGCGCCCTGTCCTACGAGCGCGAGCTCGAAGACATGCTGGGCATAAAGGTGCAGGGCCTGCCGCCCGGCCGCCGCTACCCCCTGGACGAGGAGTTCCCGACCGACCAGTACCCGCTCCGCAAGGACTGGAAGACGGAGGAGTACCTCGCCAAGAACCCGCTTTTCCCCAAGACGGAGGCCAAATAACATGTCCAAGATAACCATCCCGCTGGGCCCCCAGCACCCCGCCCTGAAGGAGCCCGAGAACTTCATGCTCGTGCTCGAAGGCGAGCAGATCTCCGGCGCCACCGTGAACCTCGGCTATAACCACCGCGGCATGGAGAAGGCCGCCGAAGGCCGCACCTACCTCCAGAACCTCTACCTCATCGAGCGCGTCTGCGGCATCTGCTCCCACTCCCACACCACCACCTACATCACCAACGTGGAAGAGCTGGCCAAGTGCGAGACCCCCAAGCGGGCCCTTGCCATCCGCACGCTCTTCGCCGAGCTGGAGCGCGTGCACAGCCACCTGCTGTGGCTGGGCGTGGCCGGCTACGAGATGGGCTTCGAAACGCTGTTCATGTACACCTGGCGCGACCGCGAGCAGGTGCTGGACTGCCTGGAGATGCTCTCTGGCAACCGCGTGCACTATTCCATCAACACCATAGGCGGCGTGCGCCGCGACATCACCCCGGAGCAGAAAGCCGGCGTGGTGCAGCGCATCAACTACCTCATCGAGCGCACCAACTATTACATCAAGCTGGCCCTCGAGGAGCCCACCGTGGCCGCCCGGACCGCCAACGTGGGCAAGCTGCCGCTGGACGTGGCCATAGAGCGCGGCGCCGTGGGGCCCACCGCCCGCGCCTCCGGCCTGGCCCGCGACGTGCGCAAGGACGAGCCCTACCTGATCTACAACGAGCTCGACTTCAAGCTCATCACGCACAACACCAACGACGTGTTCGGCCGCCTGGTCGTGCGCGCGCTGGAGCTGGTAGAGTCCTACAAGATGATCAAGCAGGTGCTTAACGACCTGCCCGAAGGCCCGATCGCCGTGAAGGTGAACATGCGCATCGCCCCCGGCGAGTGCGTCAACCATTACGAGGCGCCCCGCGGCGAAGACATCCATTACCTTAAGTCCAACGGCACCGACAAGCCCGAGCGCCTGAAGGTGCGCGCCCCAACCCTGGCCAACCTGCAGAGCGTGCAGTACATGCTGGAAGGCGGCTGGCTGGCCGACGTGCCGCTGGTGATAGCGGCCATAGACCCGTGCATGTCCTGCACGGACCGCGCCGCGGTCTGGAACCCCAAAAAGGGCAAGACCGAGGTGTACAGCTGGGAAGACCTGCGCAAGCTGAGCATAGAGCAGTACAAGCGCCGCGGCGTCGATTTCACCAGGCTTTAACGTCATCCCGGCGAAAGCCGGGATCCAGATAAGGATAACAAATGGAATTAATAACACCCCTCGCTTACCTCTTGATCTTCCCGGGCTTCCTGTTCCTGGCCGTGTACGGCCTGTTCCTCCAGTGGGTGGACCGGAAGCTCTGCGCGGTGATGCAGAACCGCATGGGCCCCCCGTGGTTCCAGGGCTACGCCGACTTCATAAAGCTGCTGGCCAAGGAAGTTATCGTGCCGGACGAGGCGAATACGCGGATGTTCCGCGTGCTGCCTTTCTTCGCGATGGCGGCCATAATTACGGCGCTGCTTTCGATCCCGGTCTGGGGCACGGCCGTGTACGGCTTCCAGGGCGACCTGATAGCCGTGATCTACCTGCTGACCATCCCGACGGTGACCTTCTTCCTGGCCGGCTGGAGCTCTTCGAGCCCGTATTCCACCGTGGGCGCCATGCGCGTGCTGACGCAGTTGTTCGCCTACGAGGTGCCGCTGATGCTCTCCCTGATCGGCCCGGCGATACTGGCCGGCACCTGGAACATCACCGAGATCTCCGCTTTCTACGCGGCGCACCCGGTGCTGATCCCGGCGCAGCTGCTGGGCTTCCTGGCGGCGCTGATAGCGCTGCAGGGGAAACTCGAGCGCATGCCTTTCGACATCCCGCACGCCAAGAACGAGATCGTGGGCGGGCAGTTCACCGAGTATTCCGGCCGCCTGCTGGACTTCTTCCTGCTGGCCGTGGATATGGAGATGGTGGTCGGGGCGGCGCTGCTTAACGCGGTGTTCCTCGGCGGTGCGCTGGGCCTGACGGGCCCCGCGGCCATAGCCCTGTTCCTGGCCAAGACGCTGTTCATCACCTTCCTGCTGGCGCTGCTGAAGGTGCTGATGGCCCGTATCCGCATAGAGCAGATGATCAATTTCTGCTGGAAATACCTGGCCCCGGTGGCCATGGCCCAGCTGGTCTTCGACATCTTCCTCAAATACAAATTAGGATAACTCCATGAAAAAACCCGCAAGAGTCTTCAGCGAAGTTATAAAGCACCTTTTCAAGAAGCCGGCCACGATCGCCTATCCTTTTGAAAAGGCCCACATCTTCCCTAATTTCCGCGGCCGCATAGACTTCGACTCGTCGAAGTGCATAGGCTGCCAGATGTGCGTGCGCGTCTGCCCGTCGAAGGCCATAGAGATACCGCTCGACGAGCACCAGCCGCCGGCGCCGGCCCAGGTGGAAGGCCAGCCCGCCGTGGCGGCCAAGAAGAAGTTCGACTGCATCATGAAGCTCGACCACTGCGTGTACTGCGCCCAGTGCGTAGAGATCTGCCCCAAGAAGGCCCTGATCATGACCCAGGACTACGAACTGGCCCAGACCGACAAAGCCAAACTCCGCCGCCACTACAAATAAGCGGAATTCCAAACCAAACAAAAAAGCCGGCCCCCAAGCCGGCTTTTTTGCGGCAGCTCTCCCGAACCGGGGGGGAATATATTAGAATGTAGCCTGGCGCCGGGCGCGGGAGGGACCGCATATTTATGGACGAGAAAGACAAAGAACCCATGGATGAACTCCGGGAATTCCTGGAGACACAGGCAAAGGAGCAGGCGGCGAAGCCGCCCGCGGCCCTCCCTGTGGCCCGGGTCCCGTTTTTAAAACGGCACCCGCGTCTGGTACTGACAGCCCAGCTGGCCATAATAGCCGCAGCCGCAGTATCCGTTTACTCCGCCTTTCCCGAACTGAAGAGCGCCCTCCAGCCGGAGAGACAGGTGCGTTTCGGCGTTTACGACACCGACGGCGGCACGGAAAAATGTATAGCGGCCCTCTGGAAGGCGGCGGGGGCCTCGGGAAAGGCCGGGGCCTGCCCGGTTTCCGGCCTCCCCTACAAAGCAGAAGGACAGACGATTCAGTGTCCTTCTCCTGAAAAGCACGGCTTAACCGCGCTTTATTTCTCCCCGGACAAAGGCGTGGCAGCAAGGAGGGACAAATGAACCGCAGGCCGGCTTTCATGCTCATGGAGCTTATGGTAACGGTAGCGATAGCTTCCATCCTTGCCACTTCCGCCATCCCAAGAATACGCACTGCCATAGCCAAATCAAAAACAGCGCAATGCGACGCCAACCGCCAGGAGATACAGAGCGCTGAAATGCGCTACCGCATAGAACACAACAACACCCCCGCCGCCTCCATTGAAGAGCTCAAAGACAGCAAATACATAGACAGGAGCCCTTATTGTACGGCGGGCGGCACTTACGTCTGGGTTTCCACCTCCGCGGCTATCGTCGGCTGCAGCGTCCACTACTGGCCTTTCTCCAACCCCAGCGGCCCCACCCCGCTCTTTAGTTCGGATTTCAGTTCCATGAGCATGCTTAAAGTCCTTTCAGGAAAATGGGTAACGGCAGGCGGTATCCTTCAAAGCTTAGCCTCCATGGAGTCTCGCCTTTCTTTCGGAGACGACACATGGACAGATTACTCGATATCTCTTAACGCCAATTTAACCACCGGCAGCGGTTATGGCGTGTATTACCGGGCCGACGGCAAAAGCGCCATCAGCGGCTATTGTTTCCAGTACGACCCAGGCTGGGGCAGCGGCGGGGCTTTCCTCGTAAGAAAGGTGGTGAACGGGACCGAAAGTTCCCCGATCGCGGTCACAAAGATCCCGGCCGGATTCCCTATTTACAATACCCAGCACCAGATACAGATAACCGTATCCGGCAGCGCGCAGACCATCTACGTGGACGGAGTGAAAATGCTGACCCTCACTGATTCCACCTTCACCTCCGGCAGCGCCGGACTGCGAACGTGGGACAGCACCAGAGCGGAGTTCGATTCCGTGACGGTCCTCCCCGGGTAGAGGCAAAGAATTTGCGGCCCGCCCAGGTGGACAAAGCCAAACTCCGCCGCCACTACAAGTAACCAGTAACCCCTGCCACAAAGAAGCCGGCCCCCAAGCCGGCTTTTTTGTTTATACCCGCTCCGCGGCCTGGCAAGGGTATGGGCCCGTCGGGCACGGGGTCGGGACACACCGTGCCCGCCCCTCCTCCCTCGCCCCTCGCGCTTACGCAAGCTCGGGGCTCCGGGAGGGCCCGCCGAACCCATACCCTTGCCAGGCCGCATGTCACACTAACTACATAGACGTTGAAAACCGCGCAACGGTTTTCCTGCGGTCAGCCAGGAGCGGGGAACCTGCCCCGGCCCGGCACCCGTCGATATTGAGGTTTCATTAGGAGGCGCTAATTTTTTATAATTAGGGGATGAACATAGCTTTTAATAGCGGGGCTTTTTCCAACTGGGCTGACACTACGCTTATACTGGGGAATACGCCCACCGGCTACGGGCTGGCGCTGGCGGCGTTCTGCGCCGCGCTCGCTCTGCTCTATATCGTAAAGAACATCGGCATCAACCGGCTCAAGGCCCTGGCCCTTAAGACGGAGACGGACCTCGACGACCTCGTCATCGCCCTCATAGAGAAGTTCCGCTGGTTCGAGTACCAGCTCGTCGCCCTCTTCGTGGCCACCCGCTACCTGCAGCGCGGCGCGGCCTTCGACAAAGCCTTCAAGGTCCTCCTACTGGTGGTCTTCACCTACCGCGCCATCACCATCGCCCAGGACCTGCTCACCTACTGGATCAACAAGGTCGCCGCCGGCCGCGAGCTCGACGGCCAGGCCAAGAACTCCGTGGTCAAGAGCACCCAGGTCATCCTGCGCACCCTCGTCTGGGTCGCCGCCGTCCTGTTCGTGCTCGACAACCTGGGCGTCAACATCTCCGCCGTCCTCACCGGCCTCGGCATCGGCGGCGTCGCCGTGGCCCTCGCCGCGCAGGCCATCCTCGGCGACCTGTTCAACTTCTTCGTCATCCTGCTCGACAAACCGTTCGCCATAGGCGACTTCATAGTCTCCGACGCCGTCTCCGGCACCATAGAGCACGTGGGCCTGAAGTCCACCCGCATCCGCAGCATCTCCGGCGAGATGGTGGTAGTCTCCAATTCCAACCTGCTGGGCTCGCGCATCCGCAACTACAAGGACCTCACCAAGCGCCGCGTCGTCTTCAAGACCGGCATCGTCTACGGCACCAGCCCGGAGATACTAAAAAAGATACCGGCGCTCATGAAAAAGGCGGTACAGGGCGTGCCCAAGGCCGAGTTCGACCGCTGCAACCTTTTCAACTGCGGCGACTACGCGCTGGAATTCGAGACCGTGTACTACCTCACCGAGCCGGACTACAACGCCTATATGGCCGCCCACGAGAAGACCCTGCTGGGCGTCCTGGAAGGCCTGCACGCCGCCGGGGCCGAGCTGGCTTACCCGACGCAGACAGTTTTAGTAAAGAAATAACGGAGGTAAAAAAATGAAAAGAACCATATTAGCCGCCGCCGCCGTGGCCCTGCTGGGCACCGGCCTGTACGCGGCCGAAAAGAACGTAGCGGTAGTCAACGGGACTAAAATAGCGCCCGAGGAACTCACCAAGAAGCTGTGGTGGCAGTACAGCGCGCAGGGCCTTTCCGAGCTTATCGACGAGAAGCTCCTGCTCGAAGAGGCCGCCCGCCTCGGCCTGAAAGCGGACCCCAAGCAGGTGGACGCCCGGCTGACCAGCCTGGAGGCCAACTACCCCGACAAGGCCCAGTTCGAGAAGAACCTGAAGTCCGTAGGCTGGTCTAAAGGAGAACTGCGCGACCTGATCCGCCGCCAGATGCTCATCCGGTCCGCGGTCATAACCGCCGGCCGCCTGGCCGTCACCGACGAGGACGCCAGGGCCTTCTTCGACAAGAACAAAGAGCGCCTGGGCTCGCCGGAATCCGTAAAGCTCAGCCAGATCTTCGTTAACACCAAGGCCGAGGCCGACGACGCCTACGACCTGCTGACCTCGGTGGGCGCCGACTTCGCCAAGCTGTCCTCGCTGAAATCCTCCGACGCCAACCTCAAGAAGAACAACGGCAGCCTGGGGTTCATCGCCAAAGGCATGCTGGTCCCGGAGATAGAGAAGGAGATCTTCGCCCTGCAGCCCGGCCAGTTCACCAAGCCCCTGACCACCGGCAACGGCTACAGCATCTTCCGCTCCGAAGAGCGCCGGCCCGGCAAGGAAGCGGACTTCGCCGCGGTAAAAGAGGAAATAAAGGCCGCCATGCTCAACCAGGCGGTAACCCAGAAGCTGCCCGAACTCGCCGCCGAGCTCAGGGCCAAAGCCAAGATAGAGATAATAAAGTAAAAAGCCGCCGGCGGGGCGCAAAAAAGGCGGGCCGGATAACCGGCCCGCCTTTCTTTTTGCCTTTCGGCCTTAAGCGGCTTCTTCCTCTACCGCGGGCTTGCGCGTGCGGAAGTGGTCCACTATGAAGTAGAGCACCATTACGCCCAGGATGATGTGCGTGGCGTAGAAGTACTTGGGCGACGAATACTTGTACAGGTCGTCGAAACGCCCGTAGAGCAGCGAGAAGCGGCCCATGACGGTATTGCCGAAGGCCGCCCCGAAGTAGAGCATCAGGAAGTAGATGCCGATATTCGAGGCCTTCTTTATGGCGCCCTTGTGCTCTACCGAGAAGAAGAAGTAGAACAGCACGCAGATAAAGCCCACCGCGATGATGCCGCCGTTGACCAGCGACCAGATGTTGCCGCGCGTGACCTCGGAGACCATGAAGGGCGCCATCGTGCCGCCGATCTGCTTGAGCAGGTCGGTGGAGATCGTCAGCGGGATCACCAGGCCTGAACCATAGCCCATGATGAAGGTGAAGCCGTAGCGCGACATCCACGAGATCTTGGGGAAGAACTGCGTCACCAGCGTCAGGCCGAGCACGGTCGGGACCAGCACCGTCCAGTCGCCGCTCTTGGTCAGCGGCTCCCAGACCTTGGGAATCCAGGTCTGGAAGAGCACGGTCTGGAACACCCAGCCCATGCCCGCGCCGAGGTACAGGTGCTCCGCCGCTTTGAAGAACGGGTTATCCTTGTAGAGGAAGCTGAACAGGAAGATGGTCAGGCCCGCCGCCACCCACCCGCCGAAGATGAACATTGTTTCTGACATAATTTCTCCTAAATTACAGGTACTTGAGCCAGAACATCATGATGTTGGCCACCACGATCAGGCCTATCACCATGATGTGGGCGAGGCTGAGCGCGTCCAGTCCGGCCGTGCCCTTTTCCTTGGCGCCTATCAGCAGCTCGTAGTCGGCCGCGCCCTTCATGCCGCCCATCAGGCCCTTCAGCTGGCCGGTCTGCAGGTAAGGCGCATAACCTATCTGGCTGACTGCGGTGGTGCCGCCGGCAAAGGGCATCTTGAACTTGTCGCCCGTGTAGGCGACCCAGTAGTCCAGCATGGCCGTGCCGGTGATGCACATGCCGAGCTGCATATCCTTGACGTTGCGGATGCCTTTCATGACCGGCATCTCCCTGAGCAGGGCGCCGTCCCGGTCCTTGTCGTAGATCTGGTACATGTCCATGCCGAGCTGCGTCATCACGGCCACCGGGTTGGGCTGGTAGGGCAGGATCACGTAGTCGGTCCCGTACTTCTTGGACGGGGCGATATCCTTGGGGATGCGCTCGCCGATCTCGTCGATGAGGCCGGTAGCGCCGGCGTTCAGCGTCAGGATCATGACGCGCAGGTCCTTGCGGAAGGCGTGCTTGATAACCGCCACCGCCTGCGGGTGCAGCTCGGGGCGGGTCGCCGGGTCGTAATCCAGCGACAGCAGGAGGAAGGAGCCGGCGGGCAGACTCTCGATCTTCTCGTAGAGGGCCTTCACTTCGTTGCCGATGTTCTTGTTCGGCAGGCCCAGCGGCCTGACGATCGGGAACACCAGCAGGATCGTCAGCGCCAGGAAGATCAGGCGCCTGTCAATTTTCAGGATCTTTTCGATAATGTTTTTCATGGTTCAGTCCTTACCCATGTACTGGCGCTCGATGCCGAAGATGATCTTCAGCGCCGTCACGATGCCGCCTATCGCGAGGCCCATCATGATGCCGCGCTTGCCGGCCACCGCCGGGACGTCCATGAGCCACTGGCCGATCTGGGCGATATCCCAGACCCCGGTCCAGCCGAACAGGCTTTCCCAGATCATCTGGCCGAGCGGCACCTTGGCGAGCATCAGCACCAGCGCCGCCGCGAACAGCACGCCGGCCTGCAGCGACTTGATGCGGAACGCGCGGTACGCCGTGGAGACGATGTAGAATGCCAGCACCGAGAACATCGTGCCGGAGAGGGCATTGAACAGGAAGCGGTAGCCCCAGCCCAGACCGGTCAGGTCGGCGCCGACCATCTGCTTGCCGTTGCTCACGATGGCCGGGACGACCATCGCGAGGAAGCCCACAAAGACGAACAGGCTGTAGCCCCAGCCGTCCACCTTGCGGGTGATCTTGCGGGTATGCGAGAAGAACAGGCTGAACAGGCCCAGCAGGAACGCGAAGCCGGCCACGATGTTCTCCCACTTATTCATGGTCTCCACATATTTTTCAGAGGCCTGTGTAGGGACATAATAGGAGCTCAGCGTCAGGAGGCCGACGATGAAGCAGATAGCCAGCGGTATGTGTTTTTTTATCAATGTCATATCAATAGGCCTTGAAGAGGTGCTTTACCACCGTGACCAGCGTGTCCATCTTGAACCAGGTGCCGGCCAGCAGCAGCGCCGACCCCGCGACTATGGAGAACATCACGAAGGCCTTGCCGAAGTCCTGCACCTTGAGCGTGCTCTGCAGCATGGGCTCCTTGGACAGGTACGCGCCGGCGGCGTAGAGTTCCTCGCCGATGAGCGTGTAGTCGCAGGAGGTGAAGAAGAACGGCAGCTGCGATTCCTGCTCGGTGCCGGCGATCTGGATGGCGCCGGTAGTGGCGCCGACCTCGGCCAGCAGCAGCGACTCGGCCATGAAGTGGCCGATGAAGAAGCAGGCGGCCGGCTTCTCGCGGTGGATCATGCCGTCCACGGAGGCGGCGTAGGAGAACTGGTCCTGGCTGACGAAGAAGTTGATGTCGTCGCGGTAGGAGTCCAGGCGATTCACCTCGGCGTAGGCCTGCTTGACTATCTCCTTGGAGACGGTCATCACGATGGGGTCGAAGTGCGGCACCTTGAGCTGGGTGTCGTGCGCGGCGACTTTTTTGGCGACCTCGGCCAGGATAGAGGTAGAGGCGATGGTGGGCACGCCGCTCATGCCGCCGATGCCGGTGGAGTAGAAGATCGGGCGGCCCATTTCGGTGGCGCGGCCGACGGCTTCGTCTATGGCGTCGAGGCCGGCGATGCGGCGGATGAACAGCCCGCCCTTGCGCTTGGCGTGCGACACGGTCCAGAAGAAGACGATGGTCGTCACGATGAGCAGCAGCAGGTTGTTGAGCCGGGCCAGGTTGAAGAGGTTAGGCTTGGGCGCGGCCGGGAGTTCGGCGCTTTCCGCCGTCACCTTGCCGTTGACGTACTTTACCTTGAACCGGTACTCGTTGCCTATCTTGAAATCATTGAAGAAGCCGGGCAGGTCCAGCTGCACCACGTGCAGCGCGGCGTGGCGGTCCCACGCCCAGAAGGGCAGCTCGACGTCGGCGGCCAGCTTCGTTTCGGCCGGGAACTCTTCCACCTTGACCCAGTCTTTACCGGAGGCCGCGTAGACCTGGTAGACGGCGCCTGGCACGTCGGCGGGCCCGGAGGGCCAGGTAAGGAGAACCGCCTCGCCCTTGTCATAGGGCATGTCCTTGGCCGCGAAGCCGGACAGGTCCGGGGCGGTCGGGGCATTTTTCTGGGAGGCGGGAGTCGCGGCTGAAACAACGGAAGCCGCAAGGAAAACAGATAACACAGCAAGGTTGAGTCGTGTTTTTAACATAACTGTTAATAATATACACTTTATGGATTTTTCAGGCAAGGGAAAACACTAAAGCGAACGGCTGGGGGCGCCGGAGTCGGGCAGGTGGTCCAGTATCGCCATCATGATGCCGGCGCAGAGCAGCAGCGTGCCCAGGATGACCAGCAGGCCCCCGGTCAGCACGTAGACCCAGTGGATGGTTATGCGCCCGCTCGAGAGGTACTCCAGGATCGTCCAGGAATTAAGGGCCACCCCGGCGGCGCCGAGCAGCGCCCCGGCCAGCAGGGAGCCGCCCCGCAGCCAGCCGGCTTCCAGGGCGCCGCGGACGCGGCGCACCGAAACATTGGACACCCTCTGGCCTATCAGCCCGAAGATCAGCGCCGTAAGGCCGCAGACGCACAGCGTGGAGATGGTGATCAGCCGGTAGATCACGTCCTCGTGCAGGTAGCGGTTGCGCAGGTAAAAGGAAACGGGGCCGATGGAATAGGCCAGCGCGGTGACCAGGAAGACCAGGCCTATGGGGCCGAAGATGCGCAGCGGGAAATAGGCGAAGATGATGCCCAGGATGACGCGCAGGAACCTGAGCCCGTCCCTCACCACGCTCAGCTTGGACCTGCCCTCCCGCTCGGCGTAAGGGATGGGGGTTTCCGTTATGCGCGCGCCCATGCAGGCCATGCGGGCGGTCATGGCGGGGGTAAAGTGCAGGCCGCTCGGCAGCGGGGCCAGGCGCGGCAGCAGCCGGGCGGAAAAGAGGCGCATGCCGCTGGCCGTGTCCTCCACGTGCACGCCGGAAAGCAGCGAGATCAGCCAGCCGTAGAGGCGGTTGCCTATATACCGCACCCGCGGCATCTGCGAGCCGGCGTGCAGGCGGTTGCCCACGGCCATGTCGGCGTTCTCCCGCTTAAGGGCCTTGTAAAGTTCTATGAAAGCCAGCGGGTCGCAGGTCCCGTCGGCGTCGAGGAAGCTGAGGTAGTCGCCCGTCGCGGCGGCGAACCCCGTCATCAGGGCCTGGCCGTAGCCCTTGTTCTGCGGGTGGGTTATCAGCCTGGCGCCCGGGATAGCGGCGGCGATCTCGCCGGTCTTATCGCGCGAGCCGTCGTCCACGACCAGCACTTCCACTCCTGTCAGGCCGGTGGCCGCGCAGATCGGCGCCCCGGCGGCGAGGCAGCGCCCGACTATGCCGGCGATGGAAGCCTGCTCGTTGTACGCCGGTATGACTATCGAAAGTTTTTCGCTCACTGGCTTATCCTCCCGCTATTTTTCCAGACCCTTCAGGTAAAGGTCGTAAATGTAATTGTGGGGCTGCGGCGCCGAGGCGGGCCTGCCCCCGGGGGTCAGCCTGTAGACGAACAGCAGGCGGTAATCCGACGGGCTGTTGCGCATGTCGCTCCAGAGCTGCTCGGCGTAACGGGCCCACCAGGCGTTAAAGACGCCGAGGCTTTTCTCGTCCCACTGGAACAGGTGGTAGCTCTTATCCAGGCGCACCGCCTCGCCCAGGTTGAGGAAAAGGTGGGTTATCCCGGCGGCGGCTACCCGCGCCTGCATTTCCTCCGGGGTGGAGGAGGCGCGGGCGAAGAGCACCAGCGGGTGCACGTCGTGCACGGAAACCCCGACCGACTTGCGCTCGCAGAAAAAGCTCCGGCTGTCCCCGGCGAACAGCACCCGGCTGTCCGGAGGCAGCGAGGAATTTATATATTCCATGGCCGGGTAGTAGGGCATGGGATACGCCGAATGGGCGGCGCTCAGGTACTCCGCCCTGGACTGCAGCCCGAAGACCACCCGCCAGCCCTCCTGGGATTTTGTCAGCTCGCTGATCCACTGCGCGCTGTAGAGGGAGAAAACCACCAGCGCGCCCTGCAGGGTCCATTTCAGGACGGCGCTGCCCGACTCCGTTATCACCGCGGCCAGCAGCAGGCTCAGCAGGGACAGGGAGGGGAGGAAGTAGCGGGGCATGGTGGTGGACAGCGCCCACAGGCACCACATCACGGCCAGGTACAGCGCCAGGTGGCGCAGCACCGGCTTCTGCAGCCGGTACAGCAGCAGCAGCGGCAGGCAGATCAGGAGGAACGGTCCGACGAAATCGGCGTTGCCCATCCCGGACATAGTAATGTACCAGGGGTGGAACACGAACCGGAAAAAGTCGCTGACCGTGCGGAAGGCGGCGCCCAGGTCGCGCGAGAAACAGTCAGAGTTGAAGATAGCCCACTTCACCGGGTCCACCAGCTGCCCGCCCAGCAACTTGCCGAAGAACGGGTACAGCGGGTTGCCGTGGAAGACCAGGTTCTTCAGCGGCCACGGCAGAAAGACAAGCGCGGCCGCCCCTCCGAAGACCAGCGCCCGCTTGAGGGCCAGGCCGTAGTCGCGGGGCGAGTCCATGTCCGGGCGCCGGTAGAGGACCACCGCGCCGCCGGCAATGACGGTGAACAGGGCCGGGTACTTGGTGCCGCAGGCGAGGCCCGCGAAGATCCCGGCCAGCAGCAGGGTCCTGTCGAAAACGGGCCCGGGGCCGCCCTCCCTGGCGGAAAAAAGGAGCAGGGCGTAGACGGCCAGCGCGGTGAACCAGGCCGAACCTATCTCCACGCCGGTGCTGCACATGTTGATAAGCGACATCGGCATGCCCAGGAAGATGACGCAGGCGAGCAGCCCGGCGGTAACCGAAAACCAGCGCCGGCCCATGGCGAACAGCGTGCCCAGCAGGAACAGCCCCGTGGAGAAATGCATCAGCTTGGGCAGCACGTCGTCGGAAAGCAGCAGGCCGGCCGCGTAAAGCATCTGCATCAGCAGCGGGAAGGCGGAATTGAGGTTGTGGGGCTCGGCGAGAACGCGGCCCTCCTGCAGGTAGGATGACGGCACGGCGAGGTGGTAGACCAGGGAGTCAAAGAAGATCTCCGGCGCCAGGGTCCAGACCAGCGCCGAGGCGCCGTACAGCGCCAGCAGGAACAACAGCACCAGGTCGAAGCCGGAGAACCGGACGGACCTGACTTCGGCCAGCAGCCCGGCCAGCCGCCCGCTGAAATCCGCCCTGAACCAAACGGCCCCGGGCACGCAGGCGGCGCCCAGGACGGCGAGGAGGGCGGGCCGGTTGAGCTGGCCGGCAAAACCCAGGCCCAGGGTCAGCAGCGAAAGCGCGCCGAAGCCGAGGCCCAGCGAGAACAGCAGCCAGTCCAGGCCGCCGATGTCTTTATTCTCCGGCCCGGCGACCGCCCGCAGCAGGGTCCCGCCGAGCAGCAGCGCGGAGGCCGAGAACAGGGCCAGCAGCAGCAGCTGCGGCGCGTACATGAACAGGTGGCCGGCCCGGCCCAGGTTGGTCAGCCAGAGCGGGGGGGCGAAAGGGGACAGCGTAAAAAAGCCATTCTGGGCCGTGTAATTTACCAGCACGACGAGCAGCCACGCCGCGATCAGGGCGGTCACGGCCATGGCAGGCAGCCTGGGGGTCACCGCGGCCGCGGCGGGAGGCGTCTTTTTTTGCTGTGCTTTTTTAGCCATAAGTTGCCGGGGGGCGGCCCGGGAATAGTTATCGGTAACCAGTTCAGGGGCTTAAAGCTCCCGGCTGGTTACCGATAAACGGCCGCCGGCCGCGCTGCCTACTTCTCCAAAACTTCGATGTTGGCGCGGGGGATTACTATCACTTCCCCGCCGTCAAGGGTAACTTCCAGCACGCGGGCGTGGGATTCGCTGCCGATCACGGTCAGCTCCGGGGGCAGGGACTTCACCGTGCCGATCACGCCGAAGTGCGGCTCGCGGATGATGCGGATGGGGTCGCCGGGTTCTATCCAGCCGCGGCCCTGGTCCTTCTTGCACTCGGTGACGTTCTTGGGGAAGCCGGGTACGATGATCTCGGGCCGCATCACGCCGGCGCGGATCTGCGTGGCGCCGGAGACGGAAGCTTTCTCGCCGTTGCGGGAGGCCAGCAGTTTAAAGGTGTACTCGGCCATCGGGATCATGCCGAAGCCCTCGGTAACGATCACGGTCAGCCCTATCTTCTCGGTGCCGGTCACGGCCACGCCTATGTCGTAGCCCAGCAGCTGGCGCAGGTCGCGGTCGTGAATGCCGCCCACCACGATGGCTTTCACGCCCATCTCTACGCCGCGCTTGATGGCGGTGATCCCCGCGTGCTTGCCGCCGATCACGATCTTGCCGCGGCAGGCTTCGTTAATGGATTCCGGGGTAAGCTCTTCGTCGGGGCTCTTCGCGGCCATGTGGATCTCGCCGTTGGTCTCGCCGCCGATGCCGAAGATGCCCTGGATGAACGTGCCTTCGGACTCTATGGTCACGCCGAACTCGGGGGTCACCTCCACCACCCTGCCTTTAATGTAGGCCGGCAGCGGCAGCACCTTCGGAGGCTCGCGCAGCATGATCTGGCCGGTAAGGTGGGAGACAGAGTCCACCGTCCCGTCTATCGGCGATTCCAGGGTAGTTTTGAACCACTTGATGAAAGGCTTGTTCTCGGCGATGATCTCGCCCTTCCTGACCGTATCGCCCTCTTTTTTCAGCAGCAGGTCCTTTATCTCTTCCGGGGCGACCGACATGCGGTTGGCTATATTGATCGGGAACACCTTGCCGGGCAGTTCGGTCTGGGCCACTATGTCGGTAGCTTCCACCTGCTTGCCTTCGGCCACCAGCACTTTGCCGGGGATCGGCAGCAGGCGCTTCTTCCTGAACAGCGTGCAGGGCATTACTTTAAGTCCGGGGGTATATGCGTGAGCCATATTGTTTTCTCCAGTTTTCGTAAGATCTGTCGCGTTACACCGGGTACATCCCCATGGACTTGTACCACTTGTTAAGGTTATCGCGGCGCTTGGCGGGTTCCTTGGAGATATTGAAGGGCCGGCCGCGGCCGTCGAGCACCAGGCCCACCACGCCGCCCTCTATCTCCGCCTCCACCCTGCTGCCGGAACCGGCGCCCATGTCAAAGCCCTTTACGGGTTTGGCCACGAGCCTGGCTTTCGGGGAATCAAAAGGCACATGCAGGATGTCGCCGAAGCGCAGCTGCCCGGCCTGTTTCTTGCCGTCGGAGCCGGTGACTTCCCACTCCATGATCAGCTGGCCGTCCTTGGCCAGGCCCTTGGGCGCGAGGCAGGTGCCCATGCGCACTAGGCAGTCGTGGTAGAACACGTCCAGCGCGGCCTTCTCGCTGATCTGGGCCAGCACGCCCAGGTGCGGCATCATGAAGATGCTGTCCACGGCCATGCGGGTGATGCCTTCGGGCTGGTAGGCGTCTATCATCATCATCATCGACTGGGTGCGGCGGGGGGAATGCGCCAGGATGCCGCCGGAGCCGATCACATAGTCGAGCTTCATCACGTTGATGAGGCTCTGGCCGGAGGCGGTCTGGTCGAAAGCGTCGGAGATGGAGCGCTCCTGCTGCACGCCCTTCAGGCCGACGGCCAGCGCCTTGTGCTGGTCGAAAGCCAGGCGCAGCGCCTCGCGGGATACAGCATGCTCTATCTGCAGGTCCTCCACCGTCTGCGGGATAGTGGTGGGGCGGATCATCTTGTTCTTGAGGCGGTTGCGCAGGTCCTGCTCGTCTATGTCGAACGGCAGCCACCGCAGGATGTTGGCCAGGCCCGCCTCGGCCATCACGTTGGAGATGGAGTAGCTCATGCCCAGGTTGGCGCTGACGGTGCGGTTGAACACCCCGCTGAACACGGAGAAGACGTCGGTGGTGGCACCGCCGATGTCCACGGCCAGCACGTTAAAACCGTTGGCCTTGGCGAACTTCTCGGTCATGGTGCCCACGGCCGCGGGGGTGGGCATGATGGGCGCACCCACCATCTTCATCAGGCGCGGGTAGCCGGGAGCCTGCTGCATCACGTGCTCAAGGAAAATATCGTGGATCTTGTGGCGCGCGGGCATCAGGTTCTCGCGCTCCAGGGTCGGGCGCAGGTTCTCGGTAATGATCAGCGCGGTGCGGTCGCCGAGGATCTCTTTGATCTTCTCATGGGCCATGTTGTTGCCGGCGTAGATGACCGGCAGCTTGTAGGAAGCGCCCAGGCGGGGCTTCGGGTCCGCGGCTTTCAGGAACTGGGCGAGCTCCACCACATGGGTCACGGTCCCGCCGTCGGTGCCGCCGGAAAGCAGCATCATGTCGGGGCGCAGCTGGCGGATGCGCTCGATCTTCTCGTGGTCCGCGCGGCCGTCGTTGGAGGCCAGCACGTCCATCACTATGGCGCCCGCGCCGAGCGCGCAGCGCTGGGCGGATTCTCCGGTCATGGCCTTCACGGCGCCGGCCACCATCATCTGCAGGCCGCCGCCGGCCGAGGAGGTGGACACGTAGATATCCGCGCCGATGTTGCCGCTATTGGGCGTTATGATCTTCTCGCCGTCCAGGATCTTGCGGCCGGAGAGTTCTTCTACCTCGGTTATCGAGTTAAGCACGCCTTTCGTCACGTCCTCAAAGGGAGCTTCCACGGTGGTCGGAGCCTCGCCCCGGAAAGTCTGGCGGTAGGTGTCGCCTTTCTTTTCTATCAGCACGGCCTTGGTGGTGGTGCTGCCGCAGTCGGTGGCTATGATAACTTCAAGGTCTTTTTTTGACATTGGGGTCTTCCTTTTTCGCGGTTTCTTCGCTAAGCTTGTTGACCAGGTATGTAACAGCCTTACTGTTTTCCAGTATGGCCCGGTACTTGGCGGTCTCCTCTTTGCCGAAGAAGGCCGCCAGCGCCGGTTCTATAAAAATTAAGCTCTGGGCTCCGAGCTCGTGCAGGGGCCGGGTGCTCTCCACCATGAAAGCGGCCACATCTCCCATACTGCGCTTGCGGACTTTTCCTGCAAGGATCTCCAAAAGCCGTTTTTCTTCCGGAGTCGGTTCCGGAGGTTCCGGAATTTTGAAGGCGTTGTCCCAGATGCCCATTGGCTTATTATTCTACAATAAAAATAAAAAGAGACAAAGGTTACTTTTAAACCTTGAAAACCGGCCGGGCGTGGTGTATACTAACTTCATAGGGTCCGGGGCGGGGACGGAGGATTTATGAACGGCAGGTATGTGATTAACTGGAAGGCCGCGGCCGCGCCCGCGGTGGTGCTTACCGCCGCGCTGGCCGTAGGGATAGGTTATTTCGCGGGCGGCTCCGGGGATTCGACCTCTCCCGCCGGCGCCACTCCCGACTTTAAATTCGACTCCGGCCCCAAATACGCCCCCGGCTCCTCCCCGCTGGCGCGCACCGAGCAGCAGTCAGGCTCCTCCATAGAGCTGTTCCGCAAGGTCAACCAAGGCTACTCCAAAGAAACCGACGCCGTCAAAGAGGCGCCCGTAAAACCGCGAAAACAGATGAGCAAGGCGGAGCTGCGGGAATTCATGCGGCAGGCCCGCGCGGAGGTCAAGTACGACCCGGAAGCGCTGGCGGCCGCGGCTCAGGCGCAGGAAGCGCAGCAGCAGGGCGGCAACGTTTACAACCCCCGGTCCGGCAACGGGACCGGCGGCCAGTCGGCCGGGGCCGGGACGCTGCGCGTCGCCGGGCAGCAGGCCCCGCGCCTGCAGGCTGCGGGGAGCGGAGCCGCTTCGGGCGGAAAAAAGAGCGCCTTCTCCTCCGGGTTCTCCGGCGCGGGCCTCTCCCGGAGCGGGCGGCAGGGCTCCGGGCCGCAGGGCCGGTTGGGCCAGGGCAGCGAGTCGGGCTCCGAAGATTCTTCTTTTTCCTCCTCCGGCGGGCAGGGGAGCGGCCGCGACCTCAGCTCCGGCGACTACGGCTCCCACGGCGGCGGCCAGTCGGCCGCCCAGAACGCGCAGAGCCCGGAAGAGGCCTCCACCACCGGCGGCGGCCCGCGGGAGGAAAAGACAAAACGCGACCCCATGCCGGTCGCTTTCATCTGGCCCCGCTCGCTGGACTTCGGCAAGATGTACAACTACGAAACAGGCGCCCGCCTGGTCATCATCATGAACATCGGCGACGCCGAGCTGCGGCTGGGCAGGATAGAGAACATGGACGACGAGACGCCGTTCTACCTGGAACAGGACAAGTGCACCTCCGCCAGGCTGGCGCCGGGCAAGAGCTGCACGTTCAGCGTGCGCTTCTCGCCGAAGGCGGCCAAGGAGTACTACAGCGGCCTCTCCATAGGCTCCAACGACGACGGGGCGATGGACTACCAGACCTACGTGGAGCTGAAGGGCGAGTCCAAATACTCCTACCTCACCTGGTGGTGGCAGCACAACTGGAACGGCTCCGCCGGCTACTCCAACAGGCTGGATTTCGACCTGGTGCCCGAGGGCTACAACATGGCCGAGGTGCTGCGGGTCTACAATACCGGCGGCGAGACCTGGCACAGGATAAAGCTGGACACCTCCCGCCTGCCGGGCGTCTTCAAGGTCGTGTCGGACGGCTGCACCGGGCAGTCGCTGGCCCCGCACCAGTCCTGCGCCGTCACGGTTAATTTCGTGCCCAACTCCGCCACCAACCGCAGCTTCTGCGCCTCGGGGTACGGCCAGTACCATTCGGTGAACCTGACCAGCGGCGCCAAGCTGCTGCACTCCAGGCCCAAGTTCCCGCCGCTGGTGCTGGAGAGGCCGGTGGAAGCCCTGCCGAAAGGGGAGCTCAGGGTGCTCGCGGACTACGACGAATACTATAACCAGCACCAGCTGGTGCTGACGGTACCGGTGTCGGGCAAGAGCTGCGCGCCCTTCCCGCTCGCCGGGCTTGAGCGCGTGCAGCATTACTACTACTTCCGCTAGACCCGCGGGAGCAGCGTAAAGGGCCGGCCCTTCGGGGCCGGCCTTATTTTTTGGGGAAAATTATTTTCAGCCTGGCGCCGGGTTTTACGCCGTGGGCCCTGGCGGCTCCGGCGGGCAGTTCCAGTACCAAGGCGGCGGAGGCGGTGGCCCGGGCCACTTCGGAGTCGGGCTGGCCGGCCCGGGACCGGGGCACGCGGTGAAAGACCTTCACCACCTTCAGCCTGTCGTCCAGGAACACCATATCCAGGTCCACAAAAGTATTCTTCATCCAGAAAGACCTGGGGGCGTAGTCGCCGAAAACAAAAAGCATGCCGCGGCCGGGGGGAAGGGTTTCCCTGAACATCAGGCCTTTCGCCTGCTCATCAGGAGTGAGCGCGAGTTCCGCGGCCACCTTGTAGCCATCCGGCAGCGTGAGCTCGGCGGAGGCGGCGCCGGCCGGCACCCGCAGCGCGGCGGCGGCCGAACCGAGGCAGCACAGGACGGCGGCGAGGAGGAGGCTATTTCTTTTCATCGGGCAGCGCCGGAGCCGCGGCGGTAGAAACCGGGACCGAGAAAGTTGAAGTGGAGACCGCCAGGAAAAGCGGGAGGCGCAGGTCGGCGGCGGCCTTAAGCCTGCCCGCGGCGGCGAACAGGGCCACGGCGTCGGCCTTGTGCTTTTTAGCCAGCCCGGAAAAACCTCCGGCCTTGGGCAGTTCGGCGGCCAATTTGGAGACCGGGACGGACGAACTTTCGGAGAGCAGCAGCAGCGCGGCCAGCTCCTGCCGGTAGATCCCGCGCCGCAGGTATTTGAACATTTCCCGCTCGGGCTCGGTGGATTCAAAAACGGAGTAGAGCGTGGCCGTGCTCACTTCCGTGCCCAGGGCCCAGGCGAAAGCGTCCTCCCCAGACGTGTCGGGTTTGGCCTCCTCACCCCGCAAAAAAGCGTCCGGCCCGACCTCCGCCCCCAGGTACATCTGGGCGGCGGCGGGGACGGAGAGGGCCAGCAGCAGCAGGGCCGTCAGCCGGCGCATGCGTCAGAGGGAAGTAGTGACCAGGGTCTCGGTGGTGAGCACGCCCGGTATGCAGCGTATTTCCTGCACCACGATATTGGAAAGGGTGGGAAGGTCGTCCGTCTCCATATCCAGCACGAGGTCCCAGCGGCCGAAAACGGCCGACATGTGAACCACGCTCTTAAGGCCCTTCAGCTTGGAGAGGGTCTGCTTCTCCTTGCCAGGCATCAGTTTAACTAGCACAAGTCCGGTTACCATAAGCTTTTTCCTTCCGCGGGACAGGCCCGCGCCCAACACTCCTATTATACAACCGGCTCCGCGCTAATTCAAGCGGCGATAGCGGCAGGGGGATAAATAATTTATAATTAGAGCATGCGTGTTCTTATACAGCGCGTTAAACGCGGGGGCGTGCGAACGGGGAGCGTCCACAACACCGTCGGGCGGGGCCTGGTGGTGCTGCTGGGGGTGGGCAAAGGCGATACCGAAGCCGACGCCGGCCTGCTGGCCGAGAAGACGGCCAACCTCAGGATCTTCCCCAACGAAGCCGGCAAATTCGACCGCTCCCTGCTGGACGTGAAGGGGGAAGTGCTGGTAGTCTCCCAGTTCACCCTCTACGGCGACGCGTCAAAAGGGCGCAGGCCGGATTTCACGGACGCGGCGGCGCCGGCGGAAGCCGACCGGCTCTACAATATTTTCGTCCAGGCGCTGCTCGGCCTGGGCCTGCCCGTAAAGACCGGCGTGTTCGGAGCGGACATGGAAGTGGAGATCCTCAACGACGGCCCCGTGACCATCTGGCTCGACAGCAGGAAGTAGGCGCCGCTCAAGTCCCCTTACCCCCTCATGACGGACAAAAAAATTATGCGCGACAACAAACTGTTTCTCCTGGCGCCGCTCCTGGCGGCAGTCCTGGCCGCGGGGTGCATAAACCCCGCGATGTTCAAGAAGGGCGCCTACGCCGTGGACGACTGGGAAAGCTGGACCGGCTGGAACGACACCCACGGCTCCAACGAAGCCGCCAACGACGGGCTGTATTACCGCCTGGCCGCCGGCCAGGACGACACCCGCGACGAGCCGTCCGACGGCTACGCGCCCGGCCTGATCATCTCCCGGGAGATAACCGGGGCCAAGTGGCGGGCCGACCTGGAAGCGGATTTCAAGCTCCCCCCGGGCGCGATGAAGCGCTTCTCCTACGGCATCTGGGTGGGCGGCGACGCCGCCAGGCCCTCCATAGGCAGCGCCTCGGCCACGCTGAAGATCATAGCCCAGCGCCAGAACGGGCCCCGGCCCGCCGACGACAGCCTGCTGGTTTTCTGCCTGCCCGGCGCGCGGCCCTTCGCCCTGCCGAAAGACCTGAAGGTCCTGCGCTTCGAGCGCGACGGCAATTTCTTCTCGGTCTCGTACGCCCTGAACCGCAAGACCTTCGTCCCCGTCTTCCGGCTGGACGCCGGGAGCGCCGCCTCGGCCCCGTCGCAGAAGCTCTTCATCGGCGGGTTCTCCGGGGGCGACCCGCAGGGCGCGCACATGCGCCTGAAAAGCCTGAAACTGAACGGCACCGAAGTTTTAAGATAAAAGGAAAAAAATGAAACGACATTGGAAAAAACAAGAAAAGCGCGCCGCCTCCGGCGGCCACGAAGCCCTGGTAGAGGGCGTAATACAGCACCACGGCACTTTCGCCTTCCTGCTCTCGGAAACGGAAGGCATTGGCGACGCGTTCCTGCGCGGCCGCGGCCTGGACATGGCCATGGACGGCGACAGGGTACAGGCGAAGGTGCGCCCCGAAAAGACCGGGCGGCTCGCCGGAGAGATAGTAAAAGTCATCAAGCGCGCCCATACCACCATGGTAGGCGTGCTCAGGGGCGTCAGGACGGCCTGGGCCCTGTTCCCCGAGAAGGGGTCGGCGCCGCCGGCCCTGGTGTCCGGCTTCGCGCCCGGGATAACCCCGGCCGAAGGCGTCTTCGCCGTGCTGGAAGTCAAGCGCTGGCCCGAGAACGGCGAGCCCGCCTCCGGGATCGTCACCGAGATCCTCGGCAACCCCGCCGACGTCAGCGCCCGCATAGATTCCATCCTGCGCGCCCGCGGCATCAACGAAGTTTTTCCGAAAGAGGTCATGGCCCAGGCCGAGGCCTACGGCATCCGCCTCGACCCGGCCGCCTGGAAGGGCCGCGAGGAGCTCTTCGACCTGCCCGTCTGCACCATAGACGGCGCGGACGCCAAGGACTTCGACGACGCGGTCTCCCTGGAGCCGCTGCCCGGCGGCATGCTGCGCCTGGGCGTGCATATCGCCGACGTGGCGCATTACGTCAAGACCGGCACCGCCCTGGACAAAGAAGCCTACGCCAGGGCCACCAGCGTCTACCTGCCCGACCGGGTGGTCCCCATGCTGCCCCCGGCCCTCTCCGACAACCTCTGCAGCCTGGTGCCGCGCCAGGAGCGCCTGACCATGTCCGTCTTCATGGACCTGGACAAGGCCGGCAACGTGGTAAAGCGGCGCCTGGCCTCCACCGTGATCCGCTCCTGGCGGCGCTTCACCTACGAGGAGATCCAGGCCATGCTCGAAGGCAATAAAGTGCCGGATGTGCAGAAGGCCGTGGGCGAGGCCGTAGCGCGCATGAGCGAACTCACCGACCTCCTCTACCGCAGGCGCGTAGCCCGCGGGGCGCTGGACTTCAACCTGCCCGAATACAAGATCAACGCGGACCCGCACGGCCGGCCGCTGGGCGTTTCGCTGCGCCCGCGCCTGAAGGCCCACCGGCTGATAGAGGAGTTCATGCTGCTCGCCAACGAGGCGGTAGCCACCGAGCTCAACAACGCCAAGCGCCAGTTCCTGCACCGCCGGCACGACTCGCCCGACCCACTCAAGCTCAAGACGCTGGCGACGGCGCTGGGCTCGCTCGGGCTGTCCGCCGGGCACATCCACGGCGCCAACGTGCAGAAAGGCCTGCAGGACATACTGCGCCAGGCCGAAGGCCACCCGCTGGCCAACCTGATAAACTCGCTGATGGTGCGCAGCATGCGCCAGGCGGTGTACTCGCCGGTGTCGCAGGGCCATTTCGGCATCGCCACGCGCTTCTACTCGCACTTCACCTCGCCGATACGCCGCTACCCCGACCTGATGACGCACCGGGCGATAAAGGCCCTGCTGGAAAACAGGAAAGAGAACTACGGGGCGCAGTCCCTGGAGAAGGCCGGCGTGCACTGCTCCGAGCGCGAACGCGCCGCCTCCGACGCCGAGCACAAGTCAGTGGACATCATGCGCGCCGAACTGATGAAGGACCTGGTCGGCACGGTGATGGAAGGCTCGGTCACCTCCGTGATCGAGAGCGGGGCTTTTGTGATGGTCGGGGACACCGGCGCCGAAGGGCTGCTGCGCGTCAACGGCCTCAAGCCCGGCACCAAGGTGAAGGTGATGATCGCCTCCATCGACAGCACTACCGGCAAGATAGACCTCTCGCTGGAAGGCCGCCCGCAGCAGCAGGCGCAGCCCCGCGGGAGCGGCGGGCAGCAGCCCGGGGGCGCGGACCGCTGGAAAGTCTCGCCCTGGAAAAAAGGCCAGGACAAGGGCGGCGGGGGGAGGGGCAGGGGCCGCGGACGCGGCAGGGGCCGTAAAGGCTAGCCCGGAACCGGGCGATAAAAAAACCGGAGGACATCCTCCGGTTTTTTTGTTTATTCGGCCCGGCCTACTTGAGCAGCAGGGCCTTCATCCGCTCCACGTCGGCGCGGTAAGCTTCGGACTTGAGCAGTTCGGCGTGGTACAGGTCGCCGAAGACCTTGCCGGCGGCGATGTCCGTGGGGAAATGCACGCCGCCTATCACCCGGTCCATGGCTATCTCGTCGGCCCTGCCCAGGAATTCTTCCCGGCGCTCCGGCACGATGTCGGACATCACATTGGCGAACACCCGGGAGAAAGAAGAGTGGCCGCTGGGATAGGAGAAGCCGCTGCTCTTCTTTATGCAGGGCTCGGCCTGGCCGGGATAGGCCTTGAACGGGCGGGGGCGCTCCCAGCGCTTCTTCATGTTGGTCACGGCCTCCTCCAGGTCCAGGGCGAGGCGCTCCACGAACTTATTGAACTCTTCGGGCGCCGGCTCCGGGAACGGGCTGGCCTTGCCCCACAAAAAATCTATCTCCGCCTTGGCGGTGAACCTGGCCTTCTCGCAGTCCGCCTCGGTACGCTTGTTCTGCCAGGCCATGATCGCGGCGATGTCGGCCTCCTGCTCGCGCGAGTCCTTAGCGGGGGGAGGGGCGAACTGCGCGGTCTTGAACTGGTCCGCCGGCACGTAATAGACCTTGTGCTCTACCAGGTGCGCCTTCTTCAGCGCGATCTGGGTGCGGGTAGAAGAACAGGCGCCGCCGCTCAGCGCCAGCGCCGCGAAGAGGATCAATAAGTGGTTTTTTCTAAAAGTCATGCCCCAATTATATCACTTTGCCTTAAATATTCATTGTCAACGCGCGGTCAAAAATTAAATAATAGTCCTATGACCCCCGCTATCAACGAAAAACGGATGGTACAGCTGTTCTGCGACCTGGCCAGGATCACGTCGCTCTCCGGCAAGGAAGGCGCCATCGCGCGCCGCCTCTCCATCCTCCTCAAATTCATGGGCGCCGAGGTCACCATCGACGACGCCGGCCGCAAGATAGGCGGCGAGACCGGCAACCTGGTAGCCCGCTTCCCCGGCACCGCCCCC
Source organism: uncultured Elusimicrobiaceae bacterium (assembly GCA_964417965.1). Classification (GTDB taxonomy): domain Bacteria; phylum Elusimicrobiota; class Elusimicrobia; order Elusimicrobiales; family UBA9959; genus UBA9959. The sequence goes on along the minus strand of CAYQJX010000014.1, from coordinate 39,241 downwards.
GCCGCCCCCTTCCTCCTCTCGGCCCACATGGACACCGTCGGCCCCGCCGCCAACGTCCGCCCCGTGGTCACAAAGGACCGCATCACCTCCGACGGCACCACCGTGCTCGGCGCCGACTGCAAGGCCGGCATCGCCATCATAGTGGAGGTCATCAAGACCCTCGACGAGAACAAGGTGCCCCGCCCGCCCATAGAAGCCGTCTTCACCATCAGCGAAGAAATGGCCCTGATGGGCGCCAAGTACCTCGACTACGCCGCCCTCCGCTCCCGCTACGGCCTCATCTTCGACAACGAACAGTCCCTCGCGCACGTCATCACCAGCGCCCCGGCCGCCGACAAGATGGACATCAAGGTCTACGGCGCCGCCGCCCACTCCGGCGTCGCGCCCGAAAAAGGCATCTCCGCCATCAAGGTGGTATCGAGCGCCATCGCCGCCATGAAGCTCGGCCGCATAGACAAGGAGACCACGGCCAACATCGGCTTCATCTCCGGCGGCAACGCCATCAATATCGTACCGCCCCTGGTGGAACTCTCCGGCGAAGCCCGCTCCCACGACCCCGCCAAATTAAAGAAGCAGACCCGCCACATGGAGGACTGCCTGAAGAAGGCCGTTAAAAAAATAAAGGTGCGGGACGGGGGAAAACTGATAACGCCCCGCTACGAATTTTTGGTGGAACAGAAGTTCCCCAACCTCCGCATAGACAAAGCCAACCCCGTGCTGCCGCTCATCGCCGCCGCCATGAAGGAAGAAGGCCTCAAGATGATCCCGTCCGCCTCCGGCGGCGGCACCGACAGCAACATCATGTACGGCCACGGCATAAAAGCCCCGGTGCTCTCCACCGGCATGCGCGACGTGCACACCACCCACGAATACCTGGACCTCAAAGATTTCTTCGCCTGCGCCCGGCTCACCCTCAAAGTGCTCGAAGGCTGGACCCGGCTGGGGAACATAAAGAATTAGAGGAACGCAGCCGGACAAACCTATGACCCATATCTTCGACCCCGCCGAAAGGCATAAGCTGGACAACCCCGAGCGCCGCGCCGAAATGCCGCCGGAGGAGACCCTGGTGAAAGCCGGCATAAAGCCCGGCGACATCATCCTCGACATAGGCTGCGGCATGGGCTACTTCGCGGTGCCCGCCTCAAAGATGACCGGCCCCAAGGGCATGGTCTACGCCGTGGACCTCTCCGGCGTCATGCTGGCGGACCTGCGCTCCATGAGCGCCGCCACCGGCCTGTTCAACATCCAGACCGCGCAGGCCACCCACGCAAAGCTCAATATCCCCGAGGCCGACTATTCCCTGGTGCTGCTCTCCGACGTGCTGCACGAGGTGGAGGACAAGAAGGCCTTCCTGGCCGCCGTGGCCGCCGCCATAAAACCCGGCACCCGGCTGTCGGTCATAGAATGGGCGAAGAAAGAAACGCCCAAGGGCCCGCCGCTCAAGGAACGCCTCTCCGAGGACGAGATGCAGGTGCTGCTCAAGAAAGCCGGCTTCACCGAACCGGCCGCCGCGCCCCTCTCCGACGCCCACATGCTCTACACCTGCCGGAAGAAAGCCGCCTGATGAACAGGGAAAAACTGGCCGGCCCGGCGCTGGCCGCACTCTCCGGACTGTTGCTGGCCGCCTGCTTCGCCCCGCTGTCGCTGGGCTGGGCCGCCTGGGTGGCGCTGGTCCCGCTGTTCTGCGCCGCGGCGGCCGCGCCCTCGGCGCGGCGCGCGGCGTGGCTGGGCGGCCTGGCCGGCCTGCTCTTCTACTCCCTCTCCCTCTCCTGGATGCCCAACGTGGTTAATTTCCCGGCCCTGGTCTTCTGGGCGATCTTCGCGTTCTGGGTGGCGCTGCACGCGGCCCTGCTGCGCGGGCTCTGGGGCCTCGCCGAACGCGGCGGCCTGGACTACAGGCGCGCGCTGGCCGTGGCCGCCGCCGCCGGCCTCTGCTGGGCCGGTCTGGAATATTTCCGCTCCGAACTCTGGTGGCTGGAATGCCCCTGGCTGGTGCTGGGCTACAGCCAGGTCACCGTCCCCGGGCTGTACCAGACGCTCAGCGTCTGGGGCGTCTACGGGCTCTCCGCTTTTATCGTGGCCGTCAACGCGGCCCTGGCGCTGGCGCTGAGGCGCCGCTCCCGCCTGCCCGCGGCCCTCGCCCTGGCCGCCGTGGCGGCCGCCTGGGCCTGGGGGGAACACAGGCTGAAGAATTATCCGGCCGACGCCGGGCGGCCCTTCACGGCGGCGCTGCTGCAGGCCGAACGCTCCGATATAAACAAAATGGCCCGGTTGAGCCTCTCGACCGAAGCCGCCGGAGCGGACCTGCTGGTCTGGCCGGAATGCGCGGTGTACCCGCCGCGCGCGGATGAAAAGAACTACGAGGCCTACATCGCCTCGCGGCTCGGCGGCTCCAAGGCCGAAGCCGTGGTCGGCGTCTGCGTGCCCGCCTACAGGGCGCGGGGCGTGGAGCGCGCCAACTACACGCTGCACCTCGGGCGCGATAAACGGGTCATAGGGACCTACCAGAAGATGCACCCGGTGCAGTTCGTGGAGTGGGGCCTGCCCAAGAACCGCTCGCCCCGGCCGGTGCGCACGCCGCTGGGGCTGCTCGGCCCGCAGATCTGCTACGACCTGGCTTTCGAGAACGGCAGCAGGCTCATGGCGGAGGCCGGCGCCGAAATAATCATAACCCCGACCCTCGACCCCATGGAATGGAGCGCCCTGCAGCATACGCAGCACTCCGACATGACGGCCGCGCGCGCGGTAGAGACCGGCCTGTGGATAATCCGCGCCGCCTCCTCCGGCAGGTCGCAGGTGATAGACGGCCTGGGCCGCGAGCGGGCTGCCCTCGCCAACGGCGCCGAGGGCGCCCTGGTAGCGCAGGCCCGGCTTGCCTCCGGGGGAACCGCCTATACCCGCTACGGCTGGCTGCTGGCGCCCTTCTCTTTTCTTTTCACGCTGGCCGCCGCGGCGCTGGTAATCCTGAAGAAAGTAAGATAAAATCGATACTGATGAAACGCGCCTACCGCATCCTAGCCGTCGACGACGAGGACTTTAACCTGGACCTGCTCGAGGCGCTGCTCAAGCCGCACGGCTACGAGACCCTTACGGCCCTTAACGGCAAAGAGGCGCTGGCGGTGCTGGCGGCCAAGCCCGTGGACCTGGTGCTGCTCGACATCAACATGCCGGTCATGAACGGCCACGAGCTCTGCAAACAGCTGAAAGCCGACCCCCAGCTCACCCATATCCCGGTCATCATGATCACCTCCATGGACAACAAGGAGAACAAGATGAAGGGCATGGAGTCCGGCGCCGAGGAATTCCTTTCAAAGCCCTACGACCAGGCCGAGCTGCTGCTGCGCATCGGCAACATGCTGCGCACGGCCGAATTCGAGGGGGCTTTCGACTACCTCATCCTGGCGCTGGCGCGCGCGGCCGAGGCCAACGACATAGACACCGGCAACCATATCCTGCGCGTGGCCGAATACGCCGGGCTGGTCTCGCGCGAGCTGAACCAATCCGAGAAGTTCGTGGAGACCATCCGCTCCCAGGCCACGCTGCACGACGTGGGCAAGGTGCACATCCCCAGCCACATCCTCAAGAAGGCCGGCCGCCTCACGCCCGAGGAAATGGAGGAGATGAAGCAGCACACCACTTTCGGCGCCATGATCATCGGCGACCATCCCCACCTGCAGTTCGGCCGGCGCATCGCCCTGTGCCACCACGAGCGCTGGGACGGCACCGGCTATCCCAGGGGCCTGAAGGGGGAGGAGATCCCCCTGGAGGCCCGCATCACCGCCATCTGCGACTGCTACGACGCGCTGCGCAACTCGCGCGTGTACAAGCCCAACTACGACCACGGCGGGGCCTTCAAGATAATCACCGAGGGCGACGACAGGATGAAGCCGGCCCATTTCGACCCGGTGGTGATGGCCGCCTTCCTGAAGCTGGCCCCGCAGTTCGACGAGCTTTACAAAAAAATGCGCGACGGCGTTAAGCCGGGCGAGGCGCTGACCGCGACAACGGAGAAAAAATGACCGACGCAACGACCGCTGTGAAAGAAGAGACCTTTATAGGCAGGTTCATGGTGCTCAAGGGCGCCGTGAGGGAACTGTGGATAATCTTCGGCACGAAGATCATGACCATCCTGGCCTACAGCCTGGTGAACTCGGTGCTGGTGCTGTGGCTCTCCTCGGACCTGAAGTTCGGCGACAAGAGCGCCGGCTTCGTGATAGCCAGCTGGTCCATCATCCTTACCACCTTCACCGTGATGGTCGGCTCGCTCGTGGACGCCGTCGGCATCCGCCGCTCGCTGCTGGTGGGCTTCGGCCTGGCCGCGCTGGCGCGCTTTGTGATGGCCTTCTTCGCCATCCAGTACATAGCGGTGCCGTTCGGCCTGTTCCCGCTGGCCCTGGGCGAGGCGCTGCAGACGCCCGTCATGGTGGCCGCGGTCAGGCGCTTTACCACCACCAAGCAGCGCTCCATCGCCTTCTCCGTCTATTACTCCATGATGAACGTAGGCTTCGCGATAGCCGGCTACGTGGTGGACAAGGTGCGCGGCGGCCTGGGCGAATACGGCCACTTCACCGTGCCCTACCTCGGCATCCAGATCAGCACCTACCAGACCATCATCCTGCTGGGCATGCTGTGCACGCTGCCCAACCTCATCCTGACCTGGTTCGCCATGCGCGAGGGCGTGGAGGCCACCGACGAGGGCGTGAAGATCACCCCGGCCGTCGTCAAGTACCAGGGCGAGTCCTTCGGGAACGCCTTTCTGCTCTCCAGCCGCGACGCGATGGCTGACTGGTGGCGCATCTTCAGCTCGCTTTGGCAGCAGCCGGCGTTCTACCGCTTCCTGGCCTTCTTCGGCTTCGTGGTGTTCGTGAAGTTCATCCTCTACCACTTCTACTACACCTTCCCCAAGTTCGGCATCCGCGAGCTGGGCGAGGGCGCGCCCATAGGCCAGCTCTTCGGCACGCTCAACGCCGTCGTCGTCATCATCCTGGCGCCTATCGTGGGCGCGCTGACGCAGAAGTTCACCGCCTACAAGTCTGTGATCATAGGCACTACCATCGCGGCGCTCTCGGTGTTCCTGATGGCCGTGAACCCGGTTATGTTCCAGCCGCTGGCGGACGGGCCCTTCGGCTCTCTCATCGCCTGGTGGCTGAACCTGGACATAGTCTCCAAGCCGCTCAACCCGCTGTTCCCGGCCATAGTGCTGACGGTGTTCATCTATTCCATCGGCGAGGCTTTCTACTCGCCGCGGCTCTACGAGTATCCGGCCGCGATAGCGCCCAAGGGCCAGGAAGGCTCCTACATGGCCCTGTCCATGCTGCCGTATTTCTTCGCCAAGTTCCTGGTGGGGCCGCTCTCGGGCTTCCTGCTGGCGGCCTACTGCCCGGCCGAAGGCGCGCGCAACTCCCAGATGATCTGGGTGTGGGTGGGGGGCATGGCCCTGGTAACCCCTATCGGCCTGCTCCTGGCCAAACGCTACATCCAGGTACACGAAGCCGGAAGAGAATAACCCCTGAGTATGCCGGCGCGCCAAGGGTGCCGGAACGCAAAACACGCAAGAAAGTGTCGCTCCGCTCCACGCGGGCACACCGTGCCCTCGCTCGGTATTCGCCCGCCGCGCTTATGCAAGCGGCGGGCTCAACGACGGTTTTGCTTATCCGGCACCCTTGTCACGCCAGCAGGCCGCGTTATTTTGGTTACAAGGTCTTTAATAAACGCTATTTATTATCTACAATTTAGCCATGACCCAACCCAAAGACCTGTACTCATGCCTGGCCAAAACGGCAGAAAGGAGCCCGGAAGAGACGGCTTATGTGACCGGGGACAAGAGGATGTCCTGGCACGAGGTCCTGTTCTCCGTGGACCGCGCCGCCGACATGTTCTGGCAGCTGGGCCTGCGCAAGGGCGACCGCGCGGCCATAGTGCTGCGCAACTCCACGGAATTCGTCATCTCCTATTTCGCCATGGCCAAGATAGGCGCGGTGGCCGTACCGATCAACTACCTGGTCTCCAAAGGCGAGGAGATCTCCTATATCCTGGAGAACTCGGCCTGCAAGGGCGTGATCACCGAAAAGGAATTCGCCAAGAACTACACCTCCATCCGCAAGAACCTGCCGGCCCTCAAATTCATACTCTCCGCCGACTTCTGCGGCCTCGACGGCGTCACCGACTTCTGGCAATACCTCAAGCACGCCCATTACCACCCGCAGACCCAGAAGGCCGCCGCCGACGAGCACGACCTGGCCACCATCCTCTACACCTCCGGCACCACCGGCCACCCCAAGGGCGTGCTGCTGACGCACCACAACATGATAGAGAACTCCAAGTCGGCCATCGCCACCCTGGAGCCCACAAAAAAAGACGTGTTCATGGCGCTGCTGCCCATGTTCCACACTTTCTCCTGGACCGGCAACGTGATCACCCCTATCCTGCTCGGCTCCAAGACGCTCATAGTTAAGAGCATCACCCCGCCCAAGCCCTGGCTGCAGGCCATGGGCCGCGAGGGCGTCACCATCATGATAGCCGTGCCGCAGATCTACGGCGTGCTGGCCAAGGAAGCCCGCGGCCTCAAGAAGTTCTTCCTGAAGTTCTGGAGCCTGCGCAAGGTGCGCCTGTGCCTGTCCGGCGCCGCCCCGCTCAACCGCACCATCACGGACCATTTCCACAAGTCCTTCGCGCTGCACATCCTGGAGGGCTACGGCCTCACCGAAACCAGCCCCGTGGTCACCATAGTCCCGCCCAAGTCCCGCAGGCACGGCTCGGTGGGCAAGGCCATCCCCGGCGTGAAGATCCGGATCGTGGACGAGCAGGGCAACAACCTCAAGCACGGCGAGGAAGGCGAGATCTGCGTGATGGGCCCCAACATCACCCGCGGCTACCACGCCAACGAGACCGCCACCCGCGAGCTGTTTACCGACGACGGCTGGCTCAAGACCGGCGACATCGGCGTGCTCGACACCGACGGCTTCCTGTTCATCCGCGACCGCAAGAAGGACATGGTCATCGTGAAGGGACTCAAGGTGTTCCCGGCCCAGATCGAGCACACCATCTGCACGCACCCCAAGGTCCTCGAGAACGCCGTCATCGGCATTCCCGACGGCTCCGGCAACGAGACCATGAAATGTTTCTGCGTGGCCCGGCCCGACGTGCAGCTGGAGAAGGCCGAGATCATGAAGTTCATAAAAGAAAATTTCGACGCCTACAAGCGCCCGCGCGAGGTGGAGATAGTCTCCGCCCTGCCCAAGAACGCCCTGCAGAAAGTGCTCAAGCGCGAGCTGCTTAAAAAAGAACTCGAGAAGCGGGCCGCCGCCGCCGGCGCCGCGCATAAGCCCGCGCCCTCGGCCCACTGACGCGGGGGAGCAGCAACCGGTAAGGCAGCGATGGAACTGACACAAAAGATACTACGCGTTTTCCCCGAAGCCTGGCTTGTGGGCGGGGCCCTGCGCGACGCCGTCCTGAAGCGCCCTTTCAAAGACATAGACCTGGCCGTGCCGCCGTCGGCCGACTTCGCCTCCCGGGTGCGCGCGCTGGCCCGCGCCCTGGACGCCGCCTGCTTCCCGCTAGACGAGGAGAACCAGGTGTACCGCCTCAGCCCGCGCCGCCAGGCCGGCCTGCAGGTGGACCTCATGCCCTTCGTGGGCGGCACGCTGGCCTCGGACCTGGCGCGCCGCGACTTCACCATAAACGCCATGGCCCTGCGCCTGGAGCGGGGCCACACCTTTAAGGCTGGCCGCGACGGCGCCTACACTTTTAAACCCGCGCGCGCCGCCATAACCGACCCGTTCGGCGGGCTCAAAGACCTGGCCGCAAAAAAGATAAAGCCGGTAGCCCCCGATATCTTCACCGAAGACCCGGTGCGCCTGATGCGCGCCTTCCGCATAGCCTCCGGGCTGGACTTCGCCATTCCCGCGCCCGTGCTCAGGGCCATAAAGAAACACGCTCCGCTCATCGCCAAGCCCGCCAGGGAGCGCGTGCGGGAAGAGCTGATGCGCCTGCTGGAAAGCCGCGAGTCCCACCTCTGGCTGGCGCTCATGCACAAGGCCGGCCTGCTTTGCGCCGTGTTCCCGGACCTGGCCGCCCAGGAGACCTGCGCCGTGGGCTATTACGGCAAAGGCGGCGTGCTCACCCATACCCTGCGCGTGGTGGAGCGCATGGACCATCTTTTCGCCAACCAGGCCGCCTACCTGCGGGACCACAAGAAAGTAGCCGGGCTGATCCCCGCCCCGCGCCTGTTCAAGCTGGCCGCCCTCCTTCACGATATCGCCAAGCCGCCCAAGGCCGCCATGGTCAAAGGACGCCTGCGCTTCTTCGGCCACGAGGAATTCGGCGCCGTGATGACCGAGAAGGTGATGGGGGACCTGCGCTTTGCGCGCGACGAGATCCGCCTGGTCACCGCCATAATAGGCACGCACCTGCGCCCCGGCAACCTGGCCGCCAACGACGTCATCTCCGACAGGGCGATGTTCCGCTTCTTCCGCAGCATGGGCGAATACACGGTGCCGCTGCTGGTGCTGTCCTGGGCGGACCACGCCAGCTACGTCTCGGCCGAACAGCTTAAAAAGTTCCGCAAGCGCCTGCACGAAGCGCCGGCCCCGCTGAAGCCGGGCCTGCCCTACAATTCTCCCAAGAAGACCCTGCGCTACATGCAGGTGCTCAACGGGCTGCTCTCGGTGTACATCCGGAAGAACCTCAAGCTGCGCGCCGCCAGGCTGGTGGACGGCAACGACGTGATAAAGATCCTGAAGCTGACCGAGGGGCCCCGCATAGGGGAACTGCTGGAGAAGGTGCAGCTGCTGCAGTTCGAAGGCAAGGTGAAGACCCGCGACCAGGCCCTTAAAGCCCTGAAGGGCATGAAGTAGTCGCAGTGGGACCGGAACGCAAAACACGGCCCCGCTGCTCCTGTAGCCTAATTACCCGAAAGGCCTACTGTAAGGTGGGCCTTTTATCTTTAATATATGGTTCCATAGGCCCGTGCCGTGACCTCCTCCAAAAGCTAGACTATATTACAGGCAAGTGGAGGAAAAACATGAAGAACAAATTTGCGCTTACGGCCGGGCTGGTACTCTTCGCGGGGCTGGGCCTCGCTTTCGCCGCCGCCGACGTTAAAACCCCGGCCGACTCCGGAGTGAAGGTAGAAAATCCCAAAGTCAAAGAATTCAAGGACATCCTTTTTAAGCTGGTCCGCCAGGACGAATACCTCGACGAAGCCGTGGAAACCCTCGACACGGCCAACGGCAAGTTGACGGTGGAGGACCTCTCCGCCCTGCGCGTCAGCCTGAAGTCCATCGCCGGCAACCTCCGCCACATCTCCGCCCTCAACAAGGCCGAGTTCTCCTCCATAGAGGCCGGCTCGGAGCTTTCCGCCTATACCAACACCATCATGAGCTACAGCCGCAAGGTCAACCGCAAGGTGGGCCAGGTCAACGGGCTGGTAGCCGGGCTGGCGGCCAGGAACAAGAAAGCGGCCATGCGCGACGCCGTCGCCTCCAGGAAGGGCGGCAAGAAAGTCCGCGGCAAAAAGATCACCCAGATAGTGGCGGAGCAGGAAGCCATGGACGCCCTCGCCGCCGAGCTTAAGGGCCTGGGCGCCGCCTCCCGCAGCCTCAACGCCACCAGCAAGTGGCTCTACATCGCCTCCAAGTAAAAAGGCCGGCCGAGCGCCGCCGGATCCCCCGCGCCCGCAGGGGATTTTTTTGGCGTCCGCAAGTATTGTAAAATTATAACCATGAAAGACCCCCTTGAAGCGGCCACCCGGCAGATCCTTGAAGCCCTGGGCGAAAACCCGGCGCGCGAAGGTTTGATAAAAACCCCGCAGCGCGTGGCGCGGGCCCTGCGCGAGATCACCTCCGGCTATAACGCCGACATGACCAAGGTTTTCAACGGCGCCTTCTTCAAGGCCGACTACAAGGAGATGGTGATAGTAAAGGACATAGCGTTCTACTCGCTGTGCGAGCACCACATGCTGCCCTTTTTCGGCAGGGCCCACGTGGCCTATATCCCCAACGGGCGCATAGTGGGCCTCTCCAAGATACCCCGCCTGGTGGAAGCTTTCGCCCGCCGCCTGCAGGTGCAGGAGCGCCTGACCGGGGAGATAGCCGGCATGCTCTACAAGGTGCTCAAGCCGCGCGGGGTGGGGGTGGTAATGGAGGCCGAGCACCTCTGCGTCAGCATGCGGGGGGTGAAGAACGAAACCTCCTTCGCCACCACCAGTTCCATGCTGGGCGTCTTCCAGAGCGACAGCAAAGTGCGGCAGGAATTCCTGAACCTTATAAAGAAACAATAATATTATTGAATTCTTATACTCTTTTAAGTAGAATTTACGAGTATTATTCTTATTAAGAGCGGGGCGTAGTTTTAACGCGGGTGTAGTTCAATGGTAGAACGAGTGCTTCCCAAGCATTAGACGTGGGTTCGATTCCCATCACCCGCTCCAAATTTTAGTATCGGTTGTAGTGTTTGTTACTGATGTAGGTTTTTAGCAACGTTCTAAACTTTGTGGTGATGGGAATAGTTCCTTATAGGGGAAGCTCGCTGACGCTCGCTGTCACCCGCTCTGATTTAGACTTGGGTGATGGGAATATTCCTTATGGGGAGAGCTCGCTGACGCTCGCATGTCACCCGCTCAGAATTTACTGGGTTAGTATTTGGGTGATGGGAATTTCATTTCACCCGCTTTAGATCAAGAATAGTATCGACACACCTTTCATTAAAACATGACAAAATCCAAGACTTTCTGGGCGGCGGCGGCGGTAGTCTGCCTGGCCGTAATGTCCTACGCCGGCTACGCCATTTACGAACGCGTCTCGCTGCACTTCTCCGGCGACACCATAGAAGTGCGCCCCGTGCCCCTGCCCGTCTCGCAGGAGGACGAGGAAGAGACAACCCCCGCGGCCAAAGAAGAGGCCAAGGTCTCCGAAGAGAAGGCCGCGGACCAGAACCCCGCCCAGACCCCTGCCGCCGAAAAGGCGCACGCCTTAAAGACCGTTTTCGAATACAAGGACGCCAAGGCCAAGTCGGTCTCCATAGCCGGCAGCTTCACCTCCTGGAAGAACGTCAAGATGGCCAAGAAGAACGGGGTCTGGAAGGCCGAGATCTATATCCTGCCCGGCACCTATCCCTACCACTTCACGGTGGACGGCAACAAGAAGTTGGCCCCCGGCAAGCCCAAAGCCCCTACCGGCGACTCGCTGGTGGATGTAAACTAGGTAACACTTAAACTTTTGTTAACAATCCTGTAACAGGCGTTTGGTAGACTATACCCGGGCGATTATGAATTTTAGAAAAGTCCTTTCCTTATCCCTGCTGGCGTTGGCAGTTTTATTGCCTGACGCCGGCGCCGTTATGCTGGGGCGTCACAGCCACGCAACAACCCTGCTGCCCGACGGGAATATACTGATAACAGGCGGCGTTACCGGCGTCGGCAATACGCCCACCAACAGCGCCCAGATGTACAACATGGTGACCAACACCGTCGACAACTGGGCCGGCACGCTGGCCCAGGCCAGGTCCTCCCATACCGCCACGCTGATGTCCGACGGCCGCATACTGATAGCCGGCGGCTTCAACGCCGGCACCCCGCTTACCAGCATCGAGGTCTGCAACCCGATAGCCAGGACCTGCACCAATGCAGGCATGCCTGTCCTTTCCCCGGCCAGGGGGGGACATACCGCCACCCTGCTGTCCAAGGGCAACAACAACGGCAAAGTGCTGCTCTGCGGCGGCCAGACCAGCGTCGCCAACCCCGAAACGATCACCGAGACCTGCGATCTTTTTGACCCGGTCAACAATACCGTGGCCGACGCCGTCTCCATGGTGAGCGCGCGCATGGGCCATTCCGCCCTGCTGCTCAGGTCCGGCAACGTCTTCGTCACCGGCGGCCGCCGCCGCAACGCGGCCAACACCGCCTGGATCTACGAGCCGATGAACGAGATGTACGACGTGCTGCTCTCTTCCTGGTCCCCCAAGGACGCCCTGCTGCAGGGCAGGATAGACCATTCCGCCACGGTGCTCAACAACGGCATCATCATGATAGCCGGCGGCTACAATTCCACCAACACCTACAAATGCGTCAACGACGAGGGGGAGGAATGCTGGACCCCCGCCGATGAGGAAGCCTGGGGCTACGACCGGAACCATCAGGACATGGGCAGCCACGGCTACCTGGACGGCGCCGAGCTCTTTGACCAGAACGGCGGCCGCATGGTGCTCGGCGAAAACACCTTTGGCACGGCCCCCTACCGGGTGCACAAACACTCCTCCCTGCTGCTGCCCGACGGCGGCTGGGGCATGCACGGCGGCTACGGCGGCATAGTGCGCACGGTATTCGAGGCCAGCCCCAACCTGGACGACGACCCGGCCGTAGTCATCGTCACCGTTCCTTCCGCCACCCCCGGCACCGCGGACCTGGACCCCGTCAATTCCAACATCAGGTTCCCGCTGGAGTTCAAGTTCGCCAGGGACGTTTCCGGCCGCCTGGTAGACGCCGACGCCTATTTTGCCCGAACTACGGAACCGCTGGTAGAGCCGGCCATCGCCATAGAGAACGTCAATATCTTCCTGCCCAACCACAGCACGGCCACGCTGGACGGCTACCCCGTTGGCACGCTGATAGACGACAAGCATGCGCCCGGAGATTTCGACAGTATAGTCAGACTGACGGCCCCTACCGGCACCGCTGTTTTCGAACCGGCCAATCTGAGCTCGGACGGCAGTTCCAACCCGGCCCTTACAGTCTCGGCCTGGGGACTGACCTTCATCGCGGTAAACCCGACAACTTCCATAACCCCTAACTCTCCCCAGGACATTACCGGGTCTTTAACCGGCACCATAGCCCTCACCCTGCCCAAGATCTACCGCGGCATCAGGGGCACGGCCGACATACTGAGCGGCACCATAACCGACCCCGCGGGCAACTACGGCATCACCATAGCCGGGGCCGGGAACGTCGCCATTTCAGTGGACAACCCGACCGGCGCCTGCGGCGATTCCACCTGCGTTTTCCAGGTCTCGGTGGCCATTCCCAGCATTACCGGAGAGATAAGCAACCTCAGCGAAACGGTTACGATCCAGGCTAATGGCGCCAACCTCCCCCTTAACACCGGCCTGTTGAGCGTCACCCTGCGGCTTACCTATACCGCCAACCAGATTTTCACCGGCGCTTCCCAGCCCGCTATAAATTTCAGCCGTGCGGACGCGGTAGTCCGGGAAATGATCTTCTCCAGCGCGCTGGGCTTTACCCCCAACGCCAATACCTGGAAGCCCCTCAACAATATCGACGTCTCTCCCACCCTCGCCACACCGGTCTACAACCATACGGCGCTCCTCACCCCCGCCGCCGACAGCGTTATAATCGGCGGCCGCAACTGCGAAGACGGCGTGCTGGACCCCGACATCCCGTCCGCCCCCTGCCTCACCAGGACCTTCTCCGCCACCGACGTCGGCACCATCTTTATCCCTGTCTACAAGGGCACCGGCGACGGCAGCACCGACTGGGCCAAAGGCGGCAAGCTGAGTTCCAAGCGCGCCTTCCATACCAGCACCATGCTGTTCGACGGCCGGATCCTCACCTGCGGCGGCTCCGACGGCGTCAGGCCGCTGGCCACCTGCGAGCTGATGGACCCCGAAACCCGGACCTGGACCCCCGCCGCCAGCATGAATTTCGCCAGGACCCGCCACACCGCCACCCTGCTGCCCAACGGCAACGTGCTGGTGGCCGGCGGCGTCACCCCGTCCAGCTCGGCCGTCAACACGGCCGAGATCTATTATCCTGCTTCCAGGAGCTGGGTGCTGACCACGCCCATGTACGAGACGCGCCAGTACCACACCGCCACCCTTATGCCCGACGGCAACGTGCTGGTGGCCGGCGGCGCCACGCAGAGCACCTTCTCCGCCACCACCGAAGTATTTATAACTTCCACCTCCTATTGGGAGCGCCACCCCAACTGGAACACCGCCCCTTACAGGATGACCGAACCGCGGGCCCAGCATACGGCCACCCTGCTCAAGAACGGCAACGTGCTGATGACGGGCGGCGTTAACGGCTACGGCGCCGTGCGCGAGAGCGAGGTCTACAGTTACACGGGCAGGTCTTTTGCGGCCGGCCCCAATCTGAACACCGCCCGCTACAGCCACTCCGCCACCCTGCTCAAGGACGGGCGCGTGCTGGCCATAGGCGGCTCCAACAACGAGGTAGCCCAGCTCACAGGCGAGATCTACAACGGCGCCTCCTGGACCTATACGCAGACCGCCGCGGCCGCTCCGATACTGCTCACCTACAACCGCGCCAGCCACAGGGCCGTGCTGCTGCCTAACGGCAAGGTAATGGTCACCGGCGGCGAAACCGCCGGCGGCGCCCAGAGCCGCTCCGAAAGTTTCGACCCCGATTTCATGAGCTTCACGGACCAGGGCGGCACCGAAGCCCGCAGCCACCACACCTCCCTGATCACGCGGGACAACTACATCATAAACATAGGCGGCTGGGACGGCTCCAAGTACCTCGACACCACCGACCTGGCCTATTTCTCCTACTCGCCCGACGCTGAAGGCCTTGAGGCGGAGACCAGGCGCAACCCCGCCGTCTCCACCGGCACGGTGTTCTTCGACCGGGGGGACAAACTGACGCTGCAGAGCGACACTACAAATTTCCACGGCATCAGCGAGGCCTCCGGCGGCAGCGCCGGCCCCATGAACTCCTCGCATTCCAATCCCCGGGTCTACATGCAGCAGATAGACAACGCCAGCGGCTTCATGGTTGACCTCTCCACCCGCATCTACCAGCATTACGGCGGCATCTACAGCACCGGCACCTGGGAAAGCACGCTTTCCTCCATCACCATCACCGCGCCTTCGGAAATAGGCGCCCTGCCCCACGGCTGGTACCACGTGCGCGTGGCCGCCAACGGCCAGTTCTCGCCCGGCCACACGGTGCAGGTAACCGTGCCGCGCCCCACCGGCACCACCACGGTGCCCGCGGCGAACATCCTCGGCACCAGTTCCATAACCTGGAGCTGGAGCAACGTGGACATAACCGGCGCATTGGGCTACTCCGTGTACTCGGCCAGCAGCAGCATCTTCATCACCACCGTCGCCTTCGTCTCCCCGGCTGAGTTCACTCAGACCAGCCTGAGGCCCAACACCCAGGCCTCCATCATGATCTCGGCCTATAATCTGGGCGGCTACGGACCGCTCACCCGGTCGGCCACCTATTATACCCTCGCGGCCACGCCCAGCACCCTTACCGTCACCTCGGCCAGTTTCGAGCGGGTTTCCCTGTCCTGGGAGCCCAACGACAACACCCCGGCCACCACCTACGAGCTGTCCATGTCCCCGGACAACTTCGCGGACCCGCTGGCCATCTCCACGCCGGTGCCTTTCAGCGTTAACTACACCAGCACCTTCACCACCATCTACCAGCTCTCGGCCAACCAGCTCTACTTCTTCCGCGTCAGGGCGCGCAACGGCGCCGGCATAGAGACGCCGTTCAACAGCAACGCCACCTCCACCGTGACGGTGGGCGGCGTGACCAACCTCACCGGCACGGCCGTCAGCAGCTCCGCCATCAGCTGGTCCTGGGACCAGGTGGACGGCTCCGGCATCTACTACGAGGTTTTCGACGTGACCGGCGGCACGCAGAACGTGGTGTATGTCGGCAGTACCACCTACAATTACTACATGCAGCAGGGGCTGCTGGCCAACACCAGCCACACCGTAACCGTAAACGCGGCCAAGGACCTCACCGGGCTGGGCACGGTAAGGGGCCCGGTGGCCGTTTCCCGCTCCATCTATTCACTTACGGTGCAGCCGCTGCCGGCCACCCCCAACGTATTCACCAACGTCAGTACCGGCAGTTTTACCGCCTACTGGATAACCAACGGCAACCCGGATGGGACCAACTACAAACTGCTGCTGTCCACGCACAGCGGCTTTGTGGCGTACTCCTCTTTCACTACCACCGGCGACTCGATGAATTTCTCGGGGCTGCTGCCCAACGAGCGCTATTTCGTGCAGATCACCGCCCTTAACGGCGCCGGCGCCGAAGGCACCCCGCTGAACCTCGGCTCCAAGTACACGCTGGCCCGCGCCCCGCTGGCGGTGGTCCCGGTGGCCACCACCATGTCCGGCGTTACCCTGGGCTGGGAGACGGCCGACAACTCCTCCACCACCATCTACGAGGTGCGCGGCACTACCGAGAACTTCACGCTCTCCGTCACCACCTATGTGCCGTTCGCGGCCCTCTACACGCAGAATTACGTGCAGCTTACCGGCCTGCTGACCGGCACCACCTACTACTTCGACGTGGCCGCGCGCAACGGCGACGGCAAGGTGACGGCCCGCATACAGGCCGTGCCCGCGGCCTTCACCCTGGCCGGCCCCCAGAGCGCCCCGTCCGGCTCGGTCGGCGGCACCAGCGATCCCACGGTAGCCACCACCATCTCCGGTACCCTGCCCGACGGCAGGGCCGTGTCCATGTACATCCCGGCCGGCGCCTTCCCGTCGGCCACGGCCATAGCCATCTCTTCTTCCAACCTCAATCCCTGCTCGTACCTGGTGGGGGCCAACCCAATAGCGGTCTCCATCTACTCGCAGGACGGCGCGCAGCCGCAGACCCCCGTGAACCTGACGCTCTACTATAACGCCGCGGAATCGGCCGCGGCCATAGCCAACAACCGCACCCGCATGGTGATGGCCCGCTACAACCCGGTGTCCGGGCAGTGCCTGCCGCTCGAGACCACCATCGATACGGGCCCGCGCTCCATCACCGCCACGCTCAACCACTTCAGCCTCTTCCAGCTCATCATCCGCAACGCCTCCACCAGCCTGGCCGACGTGCTGGTGTATCCAAACCCCTTCTACACCAACAGGGGCAACGGCTTTGTAACCATCGCCAACATCCCGGCCCTGGCCAAGGTGCGCATCTACACCCTCTCCGGCGAGAAGGTCTGGGACGGCACGGCCGGCACCACCGGCATCATCATCTGGAAGGGCGTAAACAAGTCGGGCGAGCTCGTCGCCAGCGGCATTTACCTGGCGGTCATAGATTCCAGCGCAGGCAAGAAAGTGTTGAAGCTGGCGGTGGAGAGATGATATGAAGAACCACACCGCCATACATCTCGCTCTGACTTCGGCCCTGCTGCTGGCCGCGGCCCTGCCCGCCCGGGCGGTGGACGACCCCCGGTATTTCGCCAAGACGGCGGCCGGCACCACCACGGCCGACTTCCTTAACCTGCCCGTCGGCGCGCGCGCCGCGGCCATGGGCGGCGCCTATTCCGCCGTCGCGGAAGAGGCCTCCGCCATCTACTGGAACCCCGCCGGCCTGGTGCAGATCCCCAAGCTTTCAGCCGTGTTCATGCGCGCGCAGTACGTGGAGGACATCAGCTACCAGTACGCCGCCTACGCGCACCGCCTGAATTACGACTCGGTGCTGGCCGCCTCCATCCTGATGACGGATATCGGCTCCATAGACCGCACCGACGTCTCTGGCAACACCCTGGGCGCCTTCACCCCGCGCGACCAGGTCTTTACGCTCTCCTACAGCAAGGCCGTGCTGGAGTTCTCGGACAAGGACATAGACGTGTCCATCGGCGTCTCCGCCAAGTACATCCGGTCCACCATCGTGGAGTCGGCCAAGGCCTACGCCGGCGACATCGGCATCATGACCTACAACTTCGGCGACATCCCCTACCGCCTGGCCGTCACGGCCACCAATATGGGCGGCGGCCTGAAGTACGCCGAGGAGTCCAACCCGCTGCCGCTGACCCTCAAGCTCGGCGGCGCGATAAACCCTTTCCGGAACATGCTGGTGGCGGCCGACGTGGTGTTCCCCAAGAGCAACCGGCCTAACGTGCTGTTCGGCGCGGAGCTGGCCACCGCCCCCAACGAGCTCACCCGCCTGTGCGTGCGCGGCGGCCTGAACGCGCAGCAGATGCGCGACGGCCTGACGGGCTTCTCCATGGGCCTGGGCGCGACGCTGCACTTCTTCAGCCTGGACTACGCTTTTGTGCCGATGGGCGAACTGGGCACCACGCACCGCATCTCGCTGACGTTCGACTTCCCTTTCCGCAGCCCGATCTTCCAGCGCAGGGACCGCACGATCTTCACCAAGATGAAGGGCATCTCCTTCAAGTAGGTCCCGCCAGCCCGAAGAAAGAGCCGGGTCTCGAGCCCGGCTCTTTCTTTTTCAGGCGCCGGGAGGGCCGACCCCCTGTTTTTACGCGGTTGACAGGGGGGGGTAAATAATATAAATTGATAAATCGGAAAAACACAATGAAAGCGCTCGGACAACACTTAATACTGGAGCTTTACGGCTGCAGTTCCAAAACCCTCTCGTCGGTCTCCGGCGTGCAGGACGCCATGCTCAAGGCCGCGCGCGCCGCCGACGCCACCATCATCGACTCCATCTTCCACCTCTTCAAGCCCCATGGGGTTTCGGGGGTGGTGGTGATAGCCGAATCGCATTTCGCCATCCACACCTGGCCCGAGCACCGCTACGCCTCGGTGGACCTCTACACCTGCGGGGACAAGACCCGGCCGTGGGAGGCCTTCAAGGCCGTTAAAAAGCTTTTCAAGGCGACGCATTTCAGCGTGATGAAGATGGAGCGGGGGCTGCTGCCCAAATGAAAAAGCCCGTCTTCGACTGGATAAAGAACTCGCGCAGCGTGCTGCCGGGGGGAGACTGGTTCGTGGAGTTCTTCACGCCCGGGGAGCTGCACGCCCACCGCTCGGAGAAGGTGCTGGAGACCTCGGCCACGGCCTTCCAGGAAGCCGCGCTGATACAGACCCATACTTTCGGCAAAGTGCTGGTAATAGACGGCGAGACCCAGTCCAGCCAGTACGACGAGGCCTTCTACCACGAATCCCTGGTGGCCCCCGCCCTGCTGGCCCACCGCGCCCCCAGGAACGCGCTGATCCTCGGCGGGGGGGAAGGCGCCACCGCCAGGGAGCTCCTCAACGACCGCGGCATGGAGCGCGTCGTGATGGCCGACATCGACTACAACATCCTGCGCTTCGCTAAAAAGCACCTCGGGTCCTGGCACAAGGGCGCATTTGCCGACCCGCGCCTGCGCCTGCTGGCCCAGGACGCGAAGAAATACGTGGAGCGCACCTCTCTTAAATTCGACCTGGTCTATTCCGACCTGCCCAGCCCCATAGAGGGCGGCCCGGCGGTGCAGCTCTACACCCTGGAATTCTACCGCCGCCTCAAGCGCGTGCTGGCCCCCGGCGCCGTATTCACCGTGCAGGCCGGCCCCGGCACGCCGCTGCAGTTCGACCTGCACCCCGCGCTGGTCAACACGCTGGCCAGGGCGTTCCGCTGCGTGGGCAGCTATACCGCTTTCATCCCCTCGTACGACATGCCGTGGACCTTCCTGTACTGCACCGACGACACCCGCCTGGCGCCGCAGCGGCTCTCGGCGGCGGCGCTGGACAGGGCGGCGGCCGCCAGGCTGAAGCGCCGGCTTGTCTATTCCGACGGGGAGACCATAACCGGGGCCTTCTGCCTGCCGAAGTACTACCGCGACAGGATAAAGGCCTCGCGCGCCGTGATCACCGAGGCGCGCCCGATGTTTTTCAGCACTTCGCAGCATTAGGAGTTTAAAATGAAAAAAACAAAGAAGGCAGCCCCCAAGTCCTCTCCCAAAAAGCCCGCCGCTAAAAAAGCCCCGGCTAAGAAAACCCCGGCCAAAAAAACCGCGGTCAAGCTCGCCCCGGTAAAGAAAGCCGCGCCGGAGAAGCTGCAGCCGGGCGGCCCCCTGTCAAAGCAGGAGCTGGCGGAGATCTCCGCCTCGCTCAACGAGATGAAGGTGGACCTGGCCAAGAACGTAGAGGACAAGAAGAACCTGGACATGCTGGAGCCCGAAGTCGGCGACTCCATAGACCAGGCCACCCAGAGCCTGGACAAGGAGATCCTTTTCGAGCTCTCCGACAACGAGCGCAAGATGCTGCGCGACATAGACGCGGCCCTGCGCAAGATGGAGAAGGGGTCCTACGGCCTCTGCGAGCACTGCAAGAAGGCCATAGAGAAAAAGCGCATCAAGGCCCTGCCCTCGGCGCGCTACTGCATGACCTGCCAGAGCGGTTCTGAAAAGAACAGAGTCTGACCGGCCCGGCGTAAAAAGAAAAGCCCCGCGGCAGGCGGGGCTTTTTCTTTGGCGGGCAGCGTCAGGGCATCAGCTCGCGGGGGGGCGGCGCGTCCGTCTTGGAGGCCACCTGCACCTCGGTATGCCGCCAGTTGCGCGCCTTGGCCGTTATCTGGAACCTGCGGCCGTTGGAGGCGATGGCCAGCGTGTTAGGCTCCAGCGTCTTGTAAAGCTCGGCGCGCACGGCGTTGACGTTGCCGGTCAGGTCGGCCAGCTTCCTCAGGTCGTTGGTGTAGCGGCCCTCCTGCTGCATGTAGATCTCTTCAAGCTTGGCCAGCTTCGAGATGGTGCGGTGGGCCATCACTATCTGCTTTTTTTCGGAAGGGGTGATACGGAGCACCGTCTTATTGAGCCAGGAGCCCAGGAAAATAGCCATCAGGCCCCAGGACACCGCCAGCACCAGGCCGGAGGCCACATCGCCCCGCTCCTTTATGCTGACCACCCGGCTGCCGGCCACCAGGTCGTGCAGCGCGCGGTTGTTGTTGGTGAAAAGGGCCAGGATATACCCCAGGTTCAGGGTGCCGGAGCTGAGGAAATAGGCTACGGACCGGACGAAGGCCTTGCCCACGGACAGGTCCCCGCCGTCGGCGGCGCGGACGCGGATGTTCATCAGCCACTTGCCCAGCGTGGCCCGCCCGCCGCTGGAGAAGATGGTCTCGTAAATCACGTACGCGGCTATCCACAGCAGCTTCCACTTCAGCTCCCCGCCCGAGGCGGGGTCCACGAGGCCGGCTTTTACCGCGGGCTTCAGCGTCCAGTAGATCATCAGCACAAAAGGCAGCGCGTCTATCACGTAGGCCACGAAGCGTTCGTTGAAGCCCGCCGGCACGGGGCCTTCCGGGCGCGGCCCGTCGGCAGCGTCGGCATCGGGCGGGGCGGTCAGGCCCGGGATCTGCGGCAGCGGCTTGAATTCGAAATCGTTGTTTTCCATAATATCGGCCCCTCTACTTTCGGACTCGCGGGGAAACCTTGTAAAACCATTATATATAAACTTTGCGAAGTATTTGAATACCCGGCCAAAAATTGTTTAAATATGCCTTATATGTGCAGGATGACAACCATACTTTCAACCCGGCCGCAAAACGGCTCCGATCTGCTGTGCGGCGGCCCCAAAAGCCTGCTCGCCCAGGCGGACGCGGCGGCCGGCCGTTTCCAGGACGACGGCTGGGGGATAGGCTTTTTTAACGGCGAGCCCGTTGTGAGAAAGAGCCCGCGGCCCGCCCGCCTGGAAAAGAAAAAATTTTCGGCCGCGGCGGGGGCGCGCTCGGGGTTGGTGATAGGCCACCTGCGCGACGCGTCCAACCCGGCGGGCCTGCCCAGGGCGAGCCTGCTGGGCCGCGCCAACACCCAGCCCTTCGCGGCGGGCGGCTGCCTGTTCGCCCACAACGGCACGCTTTTCATAAAGGACGAGATCCGCAGCCTGCTCGGCAAGTACGCCGCCAAGGTCAGGGGCGACAACGATTCCGAAGTCCTGTTCTGGCAGGTCATGAAGATGCTCGACGCCTACGGCTCCCCGGAGACGGCCCTGGAGATGGCGCTCGACGAGATCCGCACCGTCTGGCTCTCCTGCCGCGGCAAGTACCCCGGCCGCCCCGCGCCCTACCGCGGCCTCAACATGTTCCTGGCCTCGCCCGGCGCGCTCACCGTGCTCTGCCATTACCAGTCCAGGAAGGAAGGGGGCAAGGGCGCCCTGCTCACCCCGGGCTGGGAATACGGGCGCATCGCCTGGCGCAGGGAGAAGTCCCGCCTCGTTTTTTCCAGCGAACCGGCCGACGGCGGCCCGGGCTGGCGCAAGATGAACGACCCCGAAATAGCCTCCGCCTCCGTAAAGGCCGGCAGGCTTGAGGTTTCTTTCAAGAGGATAAAACTATGAAATGGTTCCTGCTGCTGCTTATTTTCATCGCCGGCATCTACTACCTCGTCAACCAGCACAGGACCGAGGTGAAACAGAAAGAGGTCGCCCAGCTGGCCAAGAAGGACCAGATCATCGCCCTGCCCGACCCCGGCCTGCCGGTGAAGCCGGAAAAGACCTACGTCATAAAGTTCTCCATGGCCACCCTCAAGACCCTGCGCTCGCTGACGCAGGACTCCAACGAGAAGGTGCGCTTCGCCTCCGCCGAGCTGCTCTGGCAGCTGCAGGACGAGAGCGCCCCCGGAGTGATCAAGAACCTCTTCGAGAACGAGACCGAGATCTCCGTGAAGCAGCAGCTCATCCAGATGCTGGCCAAGGACAAGAGCAAGCTCAGCCTGGCCCTCCTCAGCGAGGCCCTGAAGGACTACGACAGGGAGACCCGCCTGAAGGCGGTAGAGGCCATCGGCACTTTCTCCAACAAGGACGCCATCCCCTCCCTCAACCGCGCAATGGAGGACTACGACGAAGAAGTGCGCCTGAAGGCCCTCGAAGCCGTCAACCGCATCCGCCAGGACATAGAAGCCCACAAAGAGCAGCAGCTGCGCGAGATGGAGAACAAGCCTCTCTTCCGCATCGAGTAATCCCTGGGGTCAGGTCTTGAATCTTGACATTTTAGAAAAAATGTCAAGATTCAAGACCTGACCCCGATACCAAGGAGCTACACATGGACTCGGAAATATCCAAACTGAACCAGAAAATTCAGCAGGACTCGCTTTTCATCCAGGACCTGCGCAAGGAGATGGCCAAGGTGGTGGTAGGCCAGGAGGACCTGATCAGCGGCCTGCTCGTCGGGCTTATAGGCAACGGCCACGTGCTGGTGGAGGGCGTGCCCGGCCTGGCCAAGACCCTGGCCGTCAAAACCCTGGCCCAGACCATAGCGGCGGCCTTCCAGCGCATCCAGTTCACCCCGGACCTGCTGCCGGCCGACATCACCGGCACGCTGATCTACAATCCCAAGGAGAGCACCTTCTCGGTGCGCAAGGGCCCGATCTTCGCCAACATCATCCTCGCCGACGAAATAAACCGCGCGCCCGCCAAGGTACAGGCGGCGCTGCTGGAAGGCATGCAGGAGCGCCAGGTCACCATCTCCGACTCCACGTTCAAGCTGCCGGACCTCTTCATGGTGCTGGCCACCCAGAACCCTATCGAGCAGGAAGGCACCTACCCGCTGCCCGAAGCGCAGGTGGACCGCTTCATGCTGAAGATCAACATCACCTACCCCAACAAGCAGGAAGAAGCCAAGGTGCTGGAACTCATGGCCCGCCAGACCCTGCCCATGGCCGGCAAAGTGGTCAGCGTGGAACAGGTGCTCAAAGCCCGCCAGACCGCGGACCTGATCTACGTCGACGACAAGATAAAGAATTACGTACTGGACCTGGTGATCGCCACCCGCGAACCGGAGCGGCACGGCCTGGAAAAAATAAAGCCGTGGATCAACTACGGCGCCAGCCCGCGCGCCACCATTTTCATGATCCAGGCCGCCAAGGCCTACGCCTTCATCAACGGCCGCGGCTACGTGACGCCGGAGGACATCAAAGCCGTGGGCTTCGACGTGATGCGCCACCGCATCCTGCTGACCTACGAGGCCGAGGCCGAGAACATCGGCTCCGAGGACATCCTCAAGAGCATCTTCGAGGCGGTGGAAGTACCGTAGAACACTCTGTCATCCCGGCGAAAGCCGGGATCCAGTTCAGTGCGCTGGATGCCGGCTTAGCGCCGGCATGACGGGCAAAAAAAAGATGAACACAGCTGAATTGCTTAAAAAGGTCCGGCAGATAGAGATCAAGACCGGCCGCCTGGTCAGCGAAACTTTCGCCGGCCAGTACCAGAGCGTGTTCAAGGGGCGCGGCATAGAGTTTTCGGAAGTGCGCGAGTACGTGCCCGGCGACGACATCCGCTCGATAGACTGGAATGTCACCGCCCGCGCGGGCAAGCCTTTCGTGAAGCGCTTCATCGAGGAGCGCGAGCTGACGCTGATGATCATGTGCGACATCTCGGCCTCGCAGGCCTTCGGCTCCGGCGCCAAGCCCAAGAGCGAGGCCGCCGCCGAGCTGGCCGCCATGTTCGCCTTCTCGGCGCTCAAGAACTCGGACAAGAGCGGCCTGCTGCTGTTCTCCGACAAGCCCGAACTTTACATCCCGCCGCGCAAGGGGCGTAACCACAGCCTGCGCATCATCCGCGAACTGCTGGCCTACCAGCCCAAAAGCCGCGGCACCGACGTGGCCATGGCGCTGCGTATGGCCAACAGCGTCATGAAGCACAGCGGCATCGTCATCCTCATCTCTGATTTCATCTCGCCGGATTACACCAAAGAGGTGCGCCTCACCGCCCGCCGCCACGACCTGATCCCCGTAGTGATCACCGACCGCTTCGAGCGGTCGCTGCCGCAGGCCAGGGCCCTGCTGGTCACGGACCAGCTGGAGGGGGGGCCGGCCTTCACCGCCGACCTGGGCAGCCCGGCCTTCCGCGCCGCGTACGAAGCCGCGGCCTCCGCCCGTAGAGCGTCGATGGAAGCGGTGCTGCGCTCCGCCGGGGCCGACTGGATAGACGTGGACCCCGCCCTGCCGGTGCACGGGCCGGTCGAGAAATTCTTCCGCCAGCGCCGCAGGTTCAAGCTGCTATGAAGACCGCCGCCCTCGCCCTCCTGCTCCTGACGCTCCCCGCCGCCGCGGAGGAGGTCTCTTTCAAGCTGACGCTGCCTAAAGGCGCGGTCGTGCTGGCCGAGCCTTTCAAGCTGCACCTGCAGGCCACCTACCCCGCCCATTATTCCATCCGGCCCGACACCGCCGCGGCCGGCGGGGAAGAGTTCGAGGTGCTCTCCTTCTCCCGGCTCAACTCCGCCGCGGCGGGGGGGGCGAAGATAGACACTTTCGAGATAGCGGCCAAGGCCTTCGCGCTCGGGCAGAGCACCTTCCCGGCGGTGACCTGGGAACTTTACGCTCCGGACAAGCCTTCCCTGCAGGCTAAAAGTCCGCCGTTCCTGGTGGATATAAAACCGATCTTCGAAAAGACGGAAGGCGACATAAAGGATATCTACCCGCCCTTCCGCTATATCCCGTGGCTCTGGCTCCTGGCCGCCGCGCTGGCCATTCTGCTGGGCGTCTTCCTCTACCGCCGCTTCCGGCCCGCCGGCGCCGCCGCCGCGGCTTACGCCGCCTGGAAAGACCCACGCACGCCTTACCAGCGCGCCAGGGAACGCCTGGAAAGGCTCGCCGCCTGCCCGCTGGCCGCCGCCGGGAAAATGCGGGAGCTCTACACCGGCTTCACCTATGTGCTGCGCCTCTATCTCCGCGAAGAGTTCGCCATAGACGCCGAGCTCATGACCACCGCCGACCTGACCCGGGAGCTCAAGCGGACCGGGACGGACGTAAAGACCACGCTGCGGGCCCGGGAATTCCTGCACAAGGCGGACCTGGTGAAGTTCGCGAAGCTGCAGCCCGGCGACGCCGCGGCCGACGCGGCCGGCCTGCTGGAGCTGCTCGGGGACTTCGCGCGCGCCGCCGAGAACGCCCGGACCGTGGTGGATAAGGTAGTGACCACGGCCCAGTCCCAATCGGGGTACAAGCCGTGAACCTTTTCAAGCACCCCTGGATCCTGCTGCTGATGCCGCTCGCAGGCGTGCTGGCGGGCCTGGCCTGGAACCAGCGCCACCGCCGCCTGCATTCGGCCGGCGTCACCGCCCCCATGCCGCCCAGGGACAGCCTGCGCTCCAGGCTCTTCCGGTACCTGCCTTTCTGGGGCAGGGTGCTGGCCATCTGCCTGATCATCCTGGCGCTGGCCCGGCCGCAGAAGGCCAGCCGCGGCGAGGTGCCGCCGGCGGAAGGCATAGACATCATGCTGACCATCGACACCTCGCTGAGCATGGCCGCCCTGGATTTCGCCCCCTATAACCGCCTGGACGCCGCCAAGTCGGCCGCGACGGATTTCGTCAAGCAGCGCCAGAACGACCGCATCGGCGTCACCGTCTTCGGCGGCCTCGCCATGCTCACCTGCCCGCTCACCCTAGACTACCAGTCGGTCTTCGACCTGATAGACACCATCTCCATGGGCATGACGCGCGCCGACGGCACGGCCGTGGGCGACGCCATAGTCACCTCGGTCAACCACTTGAAGGACAGCAAGGCCAAGAGCAAGGTGATCATCCTGCTCACCGACGGCCGCTCCAACGTGGGCCTGGTGACCGACATGGCCCTGGCGGCCCGGACCGCCGCCGCCTACGACATAAAGGTCTACACCATCGGCACGGCGGGCAAAGGCCAGGCGCAGGTGCCTACCGGCGACCCGGCCCAGCCGGTGGTCTACATAGAAGAGGATCTCGACGAGCCGACCCTGCGCGAGATAGCCGCCCTGACCGGCGGCGAGTTCTACCGGGCGAAGAACTACCAGGAGCTGGAGAAGATCTACGACCGGATAAACGCCCTGGAGACCACCAGGTTCGAGGCCAAGAGCTACACGGACTACTCGGACAAGTACGAATATTTCCTGGTCCCGGCGCTGCTGCTGCTGGCGCTGCTGTTCCTGCTGGAGCGGACCTATTTCAGGACGGTGCCCTGATGGAACTGTTCCGCTACCCTCTCGCGCTCGTCTGGCTGGCCGCCGGCTTCGCGCTGCTGCTGCTGTTCCGCTATAAGGCGGAGGAGTCGCGCCAGGCCGCCGCGCGCCTTATTTTCGGCGAGTCCTTCGACCGCCTCGCTTCGGGCACGCCCGCGGCCAGGCGCCGCCTGCGCGGCCTCCTCTTCATAACCGCCGTCGGGCTGGCCGCCCTGGCGGCCGCGGGCCCGCAATGGGGCGCGGAGCTTTCTCCCGTCACCGACCTCAAGGGCAACATCGTCATCGCCGTGGACGTCTCGCTGTCCATGGGCGCCCGGGACTTCAAGCCCAACCGCCTGGCCAACGCCCGCCTGCTGCTGGGCGCTATCGCCGAAAAGTTCGCCGACTACCGCATAGGCGTGGTGGCTTTCGCCGGCGACGCCTACGTGCAGTGCCCGCTCACCACCGACCTGGAGGCCATCACCTATTTCTCCTCGTCCATGACGCCGGGCATGCTGCCGTCCCAGGGCACGGACTTTTCCATAGCCATAGACACCGTGCTCAACATGCTGTCGCGCTACGGCGGGCAGAAGGTGATGGTGCTGGTCACCGACGGCGAGGACCATTCCGCCGGCCTGGACACCGCGCTGAAGACCGCCGCCGAGCAGAAGCTCAAGATCTTCACCATCGGCATCGGCAGCCCCGACGGCGAGCTGGTGCCCATGACGGATTCCGCCGGCAACACCATGGAGTACAAGAAGGACCGGGCCGGCAAGACCGTGGTGACCCGCCTCGACGAGAATACACTCATCAAGATAGCCAGCAAGACCGGGGCGGCCTTCCTGCGCTACTCGGGGCCCGACGCGGCCGCCGAGGAGGTGCGCGGGGCCGTAGGCGCGCTGGAGCTGGAGGGGAGCAAAGGCAAGGGCCGCTCCAGCTTCAAGAACCGCTACCAGTGGCCGCTGGCTGTGGCCCTGCTCCTCCTTTTGATAGAATTACTGCTTATGGAGAAGGGCTTCAGGCTGGAATTACGGTTCTCCCGGAAAGCCGGCAAGGCCGTTGGGGCCCTGGCGGGAGCGCTGCTGCTTTCCGCCGGAGCCGCGGCCGCGGCGGGGGGGGCCTCCTCCGACGCGCGCAAGGGCAACTCCGCCTACAAGAAGGGCGACTGGCCCTCGGCCTCCGAGTATTACTCCCGCGCGGCGCAGAAGGACCCCGCCGACAAGCGGCTGACCTTCAACCAGGGCGACGCCTACTACCGCCTGGAAGATTACGCCAAGGCCGGCGAAGCCTTCGAGCAGGCCGCGGCCTCGCCCAAAGTGGCGGCGCGAGCGCATTATAACCGCGGCAACGCCGCCTTCAAGGCCGGCGACCTGCCCGGGGCGATAGCCAGCTACCGCAAGTCCCTGGCCCTGGCCCCGGACGACAAGAACGCCAAGTTCAACCTGCAGAAGGCGCTGGAGCAGAAGAAAAAGAATTCCTGCAGCGGCGGCGGCAAGGACGACAAGGACAAGAAGGACGACAAGGGCCAGGATAAGAAGGACCCCAAGAAGGACGATAAAGGCGGCGGCGAAGGCAAGGACAAGCAGCAGCAGGACCAGAAGAAAGAGCAGGACAAGCAGAAGGAAGAGGAAAGAAAGAAGAACGAAGCCAAAGAGAAGAGCCGCCAGATACTGGAAATGATGAAAGAACGCGAAAAGGCCGCGGCGCAGCAGAAGGACGCCGCGCAGCGCGCCCCCGGCAAGCCGCAGACCGAGAACCGGCTGGAGGACTGGTGACAGTCTCCCGCCCGTCAAAATTTTTAGCCGCCCTGGCGCTGGCGCTGCTGCTGGCCGCCCCGGCGGCCGCGTACCTGGCCGTAACGGCGGAAACCGACCGCAACACGGTGGAGATAGACGGCAACCTTTACCTCTCCGTGACCGTCTCCGGCGATTCGGCCAACGTCCCCGAACCGAAGCTGCCGAACATGCAGAATTTCAACGTCTATTCCTCCGGGCGCAGCCAGAGCATCTCCATCATCAACGGCAAGATCACCACCTCGGTCTCTTTCACCTTTATCCTGACCCCGCGCTTTATCGGCGCCCAGACCATCCCCGCCATCTCCGTCTTCAACGGCAAGGAGAAGGCCGTAACGTCCGAGATCCAGGTGACCGTCACCAAGGCGAAAGCCGCGCAGGCCGCTCCGGCGCAGCCCGCGTCGCGCCCGGCGCAGGCCGCGCGCCCGGCCGCCCGCAGGCAGGCCGCCGGCGGCGCCGACCGCGTGCCCATCTTCATTAAGGCCGAGACCGACCGGAAGTCGGCCTACCCCGGCGAGCAGATAAACGTCAGCATAAAGTTCTACACCTCGGTGCCGCTCTCCTCCAACCCGCAGTACGTGCCGCCGGCCTTCAAGAACCTCATCTCCGAGGACCTGCCGCCGGTGCGCAACGGCGAGACCGACATCAACGGCGTGCGCTACGCCTACAGCGAGATCAAGGCGGCCATGTTCGCGCTGACCCCGGGCCCGGCCGAGATCAAGTCCGCCACCGTCATCGCCCAGGTGCCGGCCGACGACCAGATAGACCCGTTCGACCCCAACTTCTTCCAGAAGTTCATGTCCATGAGCGGGGCGCAGGGCCAGAGCAGGGATTTTTCCACCGAGCCCCTCAGCATCGACATCAAGCCGCTGCCCGCCGGGGCCCCGGCCTCTTTCGGCGGGGCGGTAGGCAGCTACTCGGTGCTGGCCTCGGCCGACCGGTCCGAGGCGCGCACCGGGGAGGCCGTCAATTTTTCCGTCACCATCACCGGCAGCGGCAACCTGAAAGCCGTCACCGCCCCCAAGCTGCCCGACCTGGCCGACTTTAAAGTCTTCGACACCATGAGCTCCCTCGACATCCGCAAGGACGGGGACGTGATCAGCGGCAAGAAGACCTTCACTTATATCCTGGTGCCGCGCGCCGAGGGCCGCAAGACCGTGCCGCCGGTGAAATTCGCTTTCTTCGACCCGCGCTCCGGCTCCTATAAAGAACTGGCCACCGACGCGGTTACGCTGACAGTGGAAAAGGGCGCGCCGGCCGGCAAGAGCCTCAATTTCACCCCGGCCAACGCCGGAGGCTCCGCCGTCACCCAGTCGGACTCGGATATCCGCTACGTCAGCGAGCGCAAGGGCGGGGACGCCCTGCCCTTCGTGGCGGGCCAGGTCAACTCGCTGCCTTACTGGTCGCACGCCGTGCCCGCGGCGCTGCTGGCCGTGTCGTTCCTGCTGGCCAGGATGAACCGCTTCAAGCTCGCCAACCCGCTGCTGTTCAGGTTCCGCCGGGCCCGCAGCGAGGCCGCCCGGGACATAGACGAGACGGAAGTCCTGATCAAGGCCGGCAAGCATAACGAGGCCGTCTCCACCCTTTACGACTCCTACATGGCCTACCTGTCCGACAAGTGCGGCGTCAAGGTGAGCGCGCTCACCATCCGGAAAGCGACGGACCTGATAAAGGCCCGCTTCCCGCGCGCCAGCGCCGGCGCGCTGGAGGAGATCAAAGACCTCTGGTCCGCCCTGGAGCTGCGCCATTTCTCGCCGGCCGCCGCCGAGGCCGAAGGCGCGCGCGACCTGGCTAAAAAATATTCCCTGCTCATAGAGCTGCTGGAGAAGGAACTCCGATGAACAAGCTCCTGCTCGCCTGCCTGCTGGCCCTGCCGGCCGCCGCCTATGCCTACGACCTGAGCGAGATGGCCGAGTTCAACGACCATTACAAGAACGCCCGCTACGAAGAGGCGCTGGAAGGCTACCGGAAGGTCATAAAAAAAGAGCCGGCCAACCCCTGGGGCTGGTATAACGCCGGCAACGCCCAGTTCAGGCTAGGCCGCATGGGCCCGGCCGTCTTCAACTACGCCAAGGCCTTCACGCTCAACCCGCGCTCGGGCGACATCAGGGCCAACCTGGATTTCGCCCTGCGCCAGACCGGCCAGAACCTGGTGCCCGAAGGCGCGCCCAAGGCGCTGCACCTGCTTTACTACCTGTTCTCCGACGGCGAGCTGAAGGCGGCCGCCATCCTGTTCTTCTGGCTGGCCTGCCTCACCGGCGGCGCCGGCTTCCTGCTCGACGGCAGCGGGCCGGGGCGGGCGGCGGGCCGGGCCTCGCTGGCGCTGGGCGCGCTGCTGCTGCTGTCGCTGGCCTGGCTGGGCGCCAGGCAGTCCTCCACCTTCACGGCCGCCGGCGTGGTCACCAGGCCGGGGGGGGCGCGCATGCTGAGCGGGCCGGGTGAGAGCTTTAAGACCTACGCCTCGGCCCCCGAGGGCCGCCTGGTGAAGATCCTGGATTACGACGACGAGACCTATTACGAGATCGGCCTGCCCAAGGAAGGGATAAAGGGCTGGGCCCTGAAGACCGAAGTGGAACGCCTTTAACGGCGCAAGGAAAACAATATGAACGTAGCCATCGCCAGCGACCACGCGGGATACCCCCTGAAAGTTTTGCTAGCCAAACACCTGCAGACCCTGGGCCACGAAGTGGCGGACCTCGGCACCGACTCTCCTGACCGGGCCGTGGACTACCCCGATTTCGCCGAGAAGGCCGCCCGGGCGGTCACCTCGGGCGCCGCGCGGCGCGCCATAGTGGTGTGCGGCTCCGGCGTAGGCGCCTGCGTGGCGGCCAACAAGATCAAAGGCATCCGCGCCGGCCTCTGCCACGACACCTACTCCGCCCACCAGGGCGTGGAGCACGACGACATGAACGTGATCTGCCTCGGCGCCCGCATCATCGGCCAGGCGCTCGCCTTCGAGATCGCCAAGGCCTTCCTCGCCGCCGAGTTCAGCAAAGAGGAGCGCCACCAACGCCGCCTGGACAAGATCAACGCCTTGGAAAAAAAGAATTAATGCTGACCCCCGCCGACATAGCCGCCACCCGCCAGAGCCTCTGGCTGGACAACCTGCGGCGCGACCTGGTCCTCGACGGCACGATCTCGCGCCTGAAGGACTTCCGCGTCATCAGGGGGCTCACCTCCAATCCCTCCATCTTCGAGAAAGCGCTGGCCCTGGACTGCTACGCCGGCCCCCTGCGCGCCCTGGCGGCGGCCGGCGCGGGCGCCGAGAAGATCTTTGAAACCCTGGCGGTAGAGGACATCCAGCGCGCCGCGGACATCTTCAAGCCCGTCTACGAGGCCTCGGGCTGCCTGGACGGCTTTGTCAGCATGGAAGTCGCCCCCAGGCTCGCCCGCGACGCGGCCGCCACCGAGGCCGAGGGCCTGCGCCTGTTCGAAAAGATAGGCCGCCGCAACCTGATGATAAAGGTCCCCGCCACCCCGGAAGGCCTGAGCGCCGGCGAAGCCCTGCTGAAAAAAGGCGTCAGCGTAAATTTCACCCTGATCTTCTCCGTCGAGCGCTACCGCGCGGTCACCCAGGCCTATACGGGGGCCCTGAGCTGGCGCTCGCGCAACCGCCTGCCGCTGGAGGGCGTGGCTTCGGTGGCCAGCTTCTTCGTCAGCCGCATCGACACCGCCGTGGACGCCGCCCTGAAGGCCCTGCCGGGGGGGGCGCCGAAAGAACTGCTCGGCCGCGCCGGCATAGCCAACTCGGTGCTGGCCTACGAGCTGTACCGCGAACTTTTCTACACCACGCCTTTCATGGCTTCCGGCATGCCGCCGCAGCGCATACTCTGGGCGTCTACCAGCGTGAAGGACCCGGCCTACCGCCCATCCCTCTATATGGAGGAGCTGGCGCTGGAGGGCTCCGTCAATACGGCCCCGGAGGACGCCCTGGAGGCTTACTTCGCCGCCGGGCGGATAAACAAGCAGCCCCTGGCGGACCGCGCGGCCGCCGCCCGCGCCTATTTCGCCGCCCTGGCCAAAACCGGGGTGGATTTCAAGCGCCTCCTGCTGGAGCTGGAGGCCGACGGCATAGCCAAGTTCGCCCGCGCCTACGACGGCATCCTGGCCCTTATGGAAGCCGCGCGCCGGGCCGCGCCCAAGGAAAAGCCCGCGCCCCCGCCGGCGCCGCCGGACCTGGCCGACGACGCGGCCGAAGCCTGGTTGTCCGCCGCGCTTAAGACAGCCGCCGCCGGCGCGGGAACCCCGGAGGAAGCTCTGGCTCGCTCCGTCAGCAGCGGGGTGCTGCTGGTCTCCTGCCTGCCGGACGCCCCGGGCGTAGCCGAAGCCGTGGAGAATTTCCGCGCCGCCCTCCCGGGCAACGCCAAAAAGTGCCCGCTCACGCGGGGCACCGGCGCGCTGCGTTCCTCCGGCGAGATCCGCCGCCGCGGCCCCGGCCGGCCCCTGGTGCTCATCTTGACGGCGGGCGCCGAAAAAGATATAGTAGCTTCGGGGGAAAAATATATTTTCTGGCAGCTGGAAACAGCGCAGGCCATTGGCGACTTTGAAGCCATGGATTTACGGAACAGGCGCGTTCTGAGGCTGCATTTGAAACACCCCCTGGACAAGTCCCTGGCCCTTCTGGGCGAGCGGCTAGCCCGGGTTGGCAAAGCCGGAGTCACCGGCAAAGCCCCACAAGCGGAGGAAAGCGAAATGCTTAAGTTAGCCGTGAAAAAGAACAACAAAACCAACAATACCAAGCCCGCCACCAAGATCGTTGACACCAACGAATACGTGGTCGTAGACTACCCGAAGAACCTGGAGAGCGTCACCACCAGGCAGTATTCGGTGCGCATCGGCGCCAGCGACTGCACCGGCGTGGACATTTCCGTCAACGACCAGCCCTGGCAGCCCTGCAGGCACGCGGTCGGCTACTGGTGGTTCGACTGGAACAACTTCCAGCCCGGCACCCACCAGCTGGTGGCCCGCATGCACAAGCGCAACGGCGAGTACCTGATCTCCAAGCGCCGCCGCTGCAAAGCGCTGTAAAAACTGTCTCTCTAACGCAGGAACAGCCGTCTTTTCGTGGAGCTCCCCAGGGGCCCCGTCTAGGCGGCTGTTCCCATATCTACGTTTTTGTACAATAATCACATGCTAAAAAAGCCCCGCTGCCCCAGGACCAGGATCCTCGCCACCCTCGGCCCGGCCAGTTCCTCCCCGGCCCTGCTGCGCCGGCTCTACGCCGCCGGCCTGGACGCCGTCCGCCTGAACTTTTCCCACGGCGACAACGCCAGCCACGCCGCCCGCGTGGCCCTGGTACGCGAACTCAACCGCAAACTGCGCCGCCATATACTCATACTGCAGGACCTCAAGGGCAACCGCATCAGGATAGGCCGGCTGCCCGCGCCGCTGGAGTTAAAGAAGCGCGACCGCGTAGCCCTGGTGCAGCCCGGGCGCGCCTGCCGCTCGGGGGAGATCCCTTTCGATTACCGCGGCTCGCTCAAGGTGATAAAGAAAGGCCACTTCGTCTACATCGACGACGGCAACATCGCCCTGGAAGTTAAAAGCGTGGGGCGCGACTCGCTGGCCTGCGAGGTGACGGCGGGGGGGACGCTGAAGGAGCGCAAAGGCGTGAACATTCCCCTGGCCCGCCTGGACTTCCCGCTCCTGTCTGACGAGGACAGGGCGGACATAGCTTTCGGCCTTACGCTCAAGCCAGATTTTATAGCCCAGTCCTTCGTGCGCACAAAAGAAGACGTGCTGGCAGTGGCCCGGCTGGTAAAGCCGCGCCTGCCGAACTGCAGGATCATAGCCAAGATAGAGGCCCGCGAGGCCGTTAAGAACCTGGAAGAGATAGTTAAGGCCGCCGACGGCGTAATGGTGGCGCGGGGGGATATGGGCGTGATGTTCCCGCTGTGGGAAGTGCCCATGCTGCAGAAGCGCATTATCGCCCTGTGCAACCGCCTCGGCAAACCCGTCATCACCGCCACGCAGATGCTGGAGACCATGACCGGCAACCCCATCCCCACCCGGGCCGAAGTTTCCGACGTGGCCAACGCCGTGCTGGACGGCACCGACTACGTGATGCTCTCGGCCGAGACCGCCGCGGGCAAATACCCCGTAGAGGCCGTGCGCATGATGAACCAGATAATCAAACACACCGAAGGCTGCCGCCCCAGACCTTAAGGCCCATAAAAAGCAGGGCCTTTAGTACCTGTCGCCGCGCTTCCCGCGCGGCTATAATATATTTATGATATATCCCGTTAAAGGACTGTTCTCCGCCCTTTGCTCCTTCATGCTTTTAGCTCCCTCCGCCTCCGCCTCCTCCCTCGACGAGCTGGAAGGCCTGGCCGGCTCCTCGCCGCAAGATTACGGCAGGGCCTACGACAACGCGGCGCGCGCGGCCGGCGTTCCCGACAACCCGGGCGTAAACCAGGCTCAGCTCAGGCAGATGATGCTCTCCGACCTGGACTCGATAAAGAACCTCTTCGAGGCCCGCTACGCGCCGGCCGGCTGGAAAGGCCAGCTCAACGGCTGGAGCCTGGACGCCGAGATACAGAAGGCCAGGGACGCGGTGAACGCCGATCCTAACATCAGCGTGACCGAATACCGCAGGCTGGTAAAACGGCTCTTCGCCTCCACCCAGGACTACCACGTCTCCGTCGACTTTTATTCCACCGCGGTGGCCGTGCTGCCCATAGCCATCACCGAATCCGGCGGCAAGTACTACCTTACTTTCATCGACCGGACCAAACTGCCCGAGGCCGCGTTCCCGTTCAAGATCGGCGACGAGGTGACGGCTTTCGACGGCAAGGACATGGATACGGCGATAGCCGACTACATGGCTGCCGCCGGCATGAACAACGTGCCCGGCGCGGACCGCGCCCAGGCCGCCTCGCTGCTGCGGGTCCGCGCGGGCGCCATCGCCGACGACATGCCCCAGGGCCCCGTCTCCATCTCCATAAAGCCGGCGGGCGCCGTAGAGGCCGTGCCCGTAAAACTTGACTGGACCTACCGCCCGGAGCTCATCCCGCCCCAGGCTTTCGTCTCAAAGTCCCTCGGCCGGCAGCTGCCTTTCGACTGGATGTCGGTGATGTACGCCGACCTGCTGCCTTACGCCGGCGCGCAGGCCGCCGGCTTCGGCTCGGGGGACAGGGACGGCTACCTGCCCGACCTCGGCGAGAAAGTCTGGCAGGCGCCTAATTCCGGGTTCAGGGCTTACATCTACCGCAACCCGGCCAACGGAAAAAATACCGGCTATATCCGCATCCCCACCTACATGGTGGACAAACCCGACGCCCTGGCGCGCGACTTCGCGAAAATAATTTCCGAGTTCGCCCGGAGCGCGGACGCGCTGGTGATAGACCAGCTCAACAACCCCGGCGGCATAGTTGTCTACATGTACGCCCTGGCGTCCATGCTGACCGACACGCCGCTGGAAGTCCCCAGGCACCGGATAACGCTCACCCCCGCCGACGTGTCAGCCGCGGTTGCGGACCTGGGAGAATCCATGGCCATCAAAACCGAGGCGGACGCCATAGCGGAGATGGGCGAAACCATAGCCGGCTACCCCGTTTCTCTCGGCTTTGTTAACGATTTCCGCGAATTCGACAAGGCCGTGATCAAGCAATGGGGCGAAGGCAAGAAGCTCACCGACCCCCTGCCGCACATGGGCATCTCCAGGATACAGCCCGCCTACGGGCCGCGCTTCACCAAGCCCATCATGATCCTCACCAACGAACTGGACGCCTCCTGCGGCGACTTCTTCCCGGCCATCATGCAGGACAACCGCAAGGCCGTCACCTTCGGCGCCCGCACCGGCGGCGCCGGCGGCGCGGTGAAAAAATACAAATACCAGAACAGCCTGCTGGGCATGAACAACTTCAGCCTGACCGAGACCATCGCCATCCGCTCCAACGGGCAGCCTATAGAGAGCCTCGGCGTCACCCCGGACATCCCGTACGCGGTGCAGCCCGGCGACCTGCAGACGGGGTTCAAGGCCTACGCCGCGGCCGTCAACGCCGCCATCGCCAACCTCGCCCGCTGATGAACAAAGAACAGCGGGAGATAGTCCGCAGGACCGCCGCCTACGCGCGCAAGACCCTGGGCCGCGAGGCCACCGGGCACGACTGGCTGCACGTCGAGCGCGTGTGGGCCAACGCCAGGCTGCTGGGCAAAGGCTCCGGGGCCGATATGTACGTGGTGGAGCTGGCGGCCCTGCTGCACGACATCGCCGACTGGAAATTCCACGGCGGCGACGAAGCCGCCGGGCCGAAGAAGGCCGCGGCCTGGCTGCGGAGCCTGGGAGTAGACACGCCCACAGTGGCGAAGGTAGCCGACATCATAGCCAAGTCGTCCTTTAAAGGGGCAAAGGTGCGCAACCGCATAGCCACCCTGGAAGGCCGCCTCATGCAGGACGCCGACCGCCTGGACGCCATAGGGGCCATCGGCATAGCCCGCGCTTTCGCCTACGGCGGGGCCAAGGGCAGGGACATCTACGACCCGGCGGTAAAACCCGTACTGCACAAGTCCGCAAAAGCCTACTCCGGCTCGGCCGGCCCGACCATAAACCATTTCCACGAGAAGCTGCTGCTGCTCAAGGGCCTGATGAACACGCCCAAAGGCCGGCGCGCCGCCGCCGGCCGCCACCGCTTCATGGAAGCTTTCCTGCGGCAGTTCTCGGCGGAGACTTCCGGGCGCGACATGGAGCTTTAAATGAACAATACCGATTTTTCACAGATGGAAGACCCGGAGCGCCGCTTCGACCGCATGACCCGGCTGGTAGGCCCGGAAGCCATGGAGAAGCTGCGCAAGGCCCACGTCATGGTGATAGGCTGCGGGGGGGTGGGCTCCTGGGCGGCGGAGACGGTAGCGCGCGCGGCCGTCGGGCGCGTGACGGTGGTGGATTTCGACACGGTCTGCATCCGCAACTTCAACCGCCAGCTGCAGGCGCTGAGCGGGACCATAGGCCAGCCCAAGGCCACGCTGCTGGCGGCCCGCCTGCGCCTGGTGAACCCGGAGGCGCGCGTAGACGGCGTGGCGAATTACTTCAACCACGACACCTGCGCTTCCCTCATGGCCGAACGCCCGGATTTCGTCATAGACGCCATAGACCACATCACCTCCAAGTGCTTCCTGATCAACTACTGCCGCGAGCAGAAGGTGCCGCTGGTGGTTTCCACCGGCTCCGGCGGCAGGCTGGACCCGACGCAGGTGCGCCTGATGGACCTGGGAAGGACCGAGGCGGACCCGCTGGCGCGGGCGGTGCGCGGCATCCTGCGGGAAAAGTACGGCTTCCCCAAAAAGGGAGATTTCGGCGTGCAGGCCGTCTGCACCCTGGAACCGTTCCGCAGGCCGCACGAATCCGTGGCGCTGACCGACTGCAAAGCCGGCTGCCTTTGCCCCCAGGGAGAGAACGACTTTCAGAGCTGCACCAAGAAAAGCGTGGTACTGGGAACGGCGGGCTTCGTGACCGGCGCCTTCGGCATGGCCTGCGCCTCCGCCGCCGTCCGCCACCTGACCGCCCCGTGACCGCGCCTGCGCTCAGAAAATGCTTAGATGATCAGGTTGCACTGCCGGATCAGCCATAGAGGTATCCTATGAAAAACCTTATTCTTTACTGCCACCCCAACCCCAAAAGTTTCTGTCACGCCATCCTGGAAACCGTGCTGGACGGCCTGAAAGCAAAAGGCCAGGAGGCGCAAGTGCGCGACCTTTATTCGCTTAACTTCAGCCCGGTCAAAACAGCGGGGGACTTTATGGACGCCAAGGACGGCCGCGTCTCCGACGACATCCGGGCGGAACAGGAACTGCTGCTGAAGGCGGACCGCGTCATCGTGATCTATCCCGTCTGGTGGGCCGGCCTGCCCGCGCTGCTCAAAGGCTATATCGACCGGGTCTTCTCGTACGGCTTCGCTTATTCCTACGACTTTAAGGACCTCTCGACATTCAAACTGGCGGGCAAGGAAGTCTGCCTGTTCACCACTATGGGGGCGCCGACCTTGTTCTACCGCCTCACGCTGATGCTGGCCGCCATGGCCAAGACCAGCGACGGCGGCATCTTCGGGTTCTGCAAGATGAAGGTGAAAGAGCACGCCTGGTTCGGCGGGGTGCCCTCTTCCACCGACGAGAAGCGCGCGGCCTACCTGGCCCGGGTCCGGGCTGTCGTCGGCGGGCTTTAATATGAGCCCCGCGTTTATATTGGTACCGGTCGTCCTGCTAGGCGCCTGGGTCATCAGCGGCTACCTGCCTACGAGAAACGTGCCCGTGCCCGAATACTCCGTCGTCGCCAAGAAAGACGGTTATGAGATAAGGCAGTATGCGCCGTATATACTGGCCGAGACGCCCATGCCGGACGCAGCCGGGGACAGCGGCTTCCGCGAACTGTTCAATTATATTTCCGGCGGCAACACAGCCAATTCAAAACTGGCTATGACCGCGCCGGTGCTGCGATCCGGCGGGGGCGGCGGGCAGAAACTGGCCATGACCGCGCCGGTGCTGCAGCGGGAAAGCCCCGGCGGCGGAGTTATGGCTTTTATCATGCCCGCCGGCATGAAGCTTGAAGACCTGCCGAAACCCGCGAGCCAGAAAGTTACGCTGCGCGCGGTGCCCGGCTACAAGGCCGCCGTGCTC
Source organism: uncultured Elusimicrobiaceae bacterium (assembly GCA_964417965.1). Classification (GTDB taxonomy): domain Bacteria; phylum Elusimicrobiota; class Elusimicrobia; order Elusimicrobiales; family UBA9959; genus UBA9959. Next base: position 266 of record CAYQJX010000014.1, on the reverse strand, counting down.
CGCTTTTCGGGCTGGGGTTCCGCGGCGACAGTAAAGAGCAAGACGCAAAAGCTGGCGGCCGCCCTGGAACGCGACGGGCTGAAGCCGGTTTCAGCCCCTGTCACAGCTTTTTATAACCCGCCGTGGACCCCGCCGTTCATGCGCCGCAACGAAGTGCTGATAGCGATAGAATAGCCAATCCGGCACAACCAGGGGATAAACAGGGGATAAACCGCTGTTGCAAGTAAGTAGAAATGTCATGGTTTTAGTTTTTTAGAAATGTCAGG
>CAYQJX010000013.1:0-64513 GCA_964417965.1 uncultured Elusimicrobiaceae bacterium | reverse complement strand
GTGCAGGCGCCGCAGGTGCCCTGGCCGCAGCCGTACTTGGTGCCCTTGTAGCCTTCTCGGCGCAGCAGGTCCAGCAGCTTCTCGTCGGGGCGGGTGGCGAAGGTCTTCTTCTCGCCGTTAACGGAGAGTGAAACAGAACAGGTATTGGTCTTCATCAGGCGGTCCTCCCGCGGGCGAACTCGGCGGCCCTTTCGAGGGCGTCCACGATGGAAACTTCGGCCAGGCCGGCGACATATTCTGCGCTCATGCCTTCCTGTTTGCACCACTTGGCGTCATTAGTGGCCAGCGCGGCGGCGGCGCGGAAGACCTCGGCGGAAGGCGCCTTGCCGACGAGAACGGCCTCAACGGAGCGCAGGCGCTTCGGGAAAGGGATGGCGGAGCCGGCGGCCACGCGGGCAGCGGCTATACGGCCGTCCTTCAGCTCCAGCAGGGCGGCTATAGTTACCATGGAGAAAGCGGCGGCGTTGCGGGTGGCCTTCACGGAACCAAAGCCGTGCTGCGCCTTGAGCACCGGTATCTTCACGGCGGTGAGCAGGTCGCCGTTCCTGAACAGGCGGGCGGGCTGGGACGAGAAAAATTCGTCCGCGTCCATTTCCTTCGCCTTGCCGGAGTAGATCACCAGGCGGGCGTTCATGGCGAGCAGCACCACAGGCAGGTCGGCCCAGGGGAAAACGCGGCAGATATTGCCGCCGATGGTGGACACGTTGCGGATCTGATGGGTGGAGATGCGCCGGCAGATCTCGTGCATGGCCCAGCGCGGGCCGCGGTAGCGCTGGATGTCGGACAGCGGCGTGGCCGCGCCTATCTCGAAGAAATTTCCCCTCTGGCGGATATAGGAAAGTCCCAGGCCGGTAAGGTCCACGGCGGAGACGGGGGTTTTGCCGGGCATGAAATGCAGGGCGGTTCCCCCGGCGAGGGGCATGCCTTTGGGCCCCAGTTTGCGCAGGCTGGCGCGCGCCTGGGACAGGCTGGCGGGACGGACGAACTCACACAATTTCATAGGCGGTCCTTGGTGCGGAACGATAATTTACCTGTAAAAATATAGCAGATTCCGCAAAAACGATAAAGCCCGCCGCTCCCGGTCACTTCGCGAAATAAGGGTGCGGCAGGTAGGGCTGTCTGTCGGGTTTGGCCTCGGTAGGCTTGAGCTCCAGTTCCTGCACCAGCAGGGCCGCCGGCGCTATCAGCGAGGCCGCAACGTAGCCGCGCGTGTAGAAGAAAGGCGTCGGCTGGTAATAATTGTACACCTGCTCGGCGTCCGAAACCAGCAGGATGTCGCGCAGCGCCCGGAAATTAACGCCGGCCCACTCGGCCCCGTTGACCGGGGTTTCGGAGCCGTCCTTGACGCTGACCTTATAGGCCAGCACCGGGGCGGCCAGCAGGTCCTCGCCCTTGCGGGTGTCCCAAGGGTCCAGGCGGCGCACCACCACGGCGTAGTCCAGGCCGTTCTCCGCGGCCAGGCGCAGCAATTCCTTCTTGAGTTCTCCGCGGGTCGCTTTTTTGGCGGGCTGGGCCGTAAAGAAGACGTTGCCGGGGCGCGGCATGGGATACTCTCGGATGAAGCCGCGGGCGTGGCCGTTGGACTCGGCGGCCTTCCCCACCGGGGCGCGGGTCATGTAGAAATTCACAAGCTTGCCGTTCCTGGCCAGTTCCAGGGGCGCCGGCCTGACGCCTTCGTTGTCCACCGGGTAATAGCCCAGCAGGGGCACGCCGGCGTGCGCCTTGCGCAGCGGGTCGTCGGAGGCGGACATGAAGGCCGGCAGCACGCGCATGCCCAGCTTCTTGGTCAGTTCGCCCTTGGCGATGTAATAGCGGGTCCAGTCGTCGCGGTCCGCCCAGGGGGAGCGCACGTAGGAGACCTGGTTGACGAAAAGCTGCCCCAGGAATTCCGCCGCGGCCTGGTCCTCGAACAGCACCGGGCCCAGGTAGGGCTCGGCCGTGGAGGAATCCACCAGGTAGTTCATGCCGCGGGCGAACTCGTCGGCCTCGGCCTCGATCTTTTCATCTGACGGCATGTCCGCCGGGGAGGTCCAGTAGAACCCCTTCTCGTCGGTCATGCGCAGGCCGGCCGCGGTCTGGATGGAGGCCTTCAGCTCCAGCGCCACGCCGTCCTTGTAGTAGCGGAAGGTCGTCCCCTCGCTGTTGACGAAGCGGAAGGTGCGCAGCGAGCGCCGCAGCAGGGCCTGGGAGCCCTGGATCTTGGGGTAGCGCCGGAAAACGGCCGACAGCCTGACGGTCAAAGCCTTGAGGGCCGCCGGGTCCGCGGCGGCGAAAGCGGGCTGGTCCTCCAGCAGCGACACCTTTTTCTCCGGGGAAAGGTCGCCGTAGACCTCGGTGATGTTCTTGTTCTGCCGGTAGGCTTTTTTCTGCGAGTAGGTCTCCAGCGCGCGCTTGTAGGCGTCGTCGGTGAGCGACCACAGGGAGAAGCGCAGGGCGTCGTAGCCGTCCTCCTCGGACAGGGCCGAAGAGGCGGGCAGGTAGGAGGTGAAGTCCTGCCCGGCGTACCAGGAATTGTCGAATTCGCGCGAACCGACGCGCACCTCGGCGGCGGCCTCGCGCGTGACGTTGACGGCCTCCTCGCGCGGCGAACCGAAAGCCGCGCCGAATTCCGTTTCGGTAGAATCCATCACGTAATAGGAAACGAAGTAAGGCCGGTCCAGGTCGTCCATCCGCAGGCGCTCGGTGGTGCGCCGCAGCTCGTCGCGCATGGCCTTCAGCACCAGGTCCTCGGCGGCGCAGACGGGGGCGGCCGCCAGGGCGAGCATCAGGAGGTGTACCAGGGTCTTTATCATATAGCCCTGTTACCTGTCCGTGTAGGGCGGCTTGAGCACCGGCTGCCGCGCGTTGGATTTCTGCACTTTCTCGGTCTCCATCTCGGAGAAGAGCAGGCTCGGGGATATGGCCGATACCGGCACCCAGCCCGACTCGGCGCCGCAGGTGCCGTTGAAGACAGCTTCGTCGTCGCCCGTGACCAGCAGCCGGGAGAAGGTCTGCAGCGGCGTGCCTATGAGGTTAAGCCCGCGCAGCGGCTCGTCGGGCCTGCCGTCGGCGTAGATCTTGTAGCCCATGGTCAGGTTAACGGAGAAGCTCTGCGGCAGGTCCCGGGTGGTGATGGTCTGCCCGCCGGAGATATCCGTGACCACGATGCCGTAGGGCTTGCCGGCCTTGCGGGCCTCGTCGAGCAGGCGCGCGCGCAGGCGGCCGTAGGGAACCCGGTTGGAAGAAGTGACCACCAGGTTGCCCATGCGCGCCACCGCGCCGAAACCGGGCGACCGGCGGCCGTGGCCGTTGGAGACGGGAGAGTTCTTTATCGGCGAGCGGGACATCAGGAAGCCATTCAGCACGCCGCCCTCAACCAGCGGGGTCCGGCGCGCAACCGCGCCCTCGTCGTCATAAAGGTAATAGCCGCGCAGCGGTTCCCCCCCGAAAACGGCCAGGGTGGGATCGTCGTGCACCGAGAGGAAATCGGGCATGATAGGCTTGCCTACCATGGCCGCGAAGGTCTGCCCGGAAAGTTCGCTCTTCTGGCGGTGGCCCTCCAGGCGGTGGCCGAGGATCTCGTGGAAGAAGACCGCGGCGGCGCGCGACTCCAGCAGCATAGGCCCGCTGTAAGGGGTTTCCGCCGGCGCGGCGGCCAGTGATTTGAGCTCGGTTATGGCCCGGTCTATGTCCCGCGCTATCTCCTCTTCGCCGGGCAGGGAGGCGGGGTCGGAGACGTCGTAGATCTTGTCCCGCGACAGGCCCATACCGTCGCCGGTGCGGGTGTAGGCGGAGTAGCCGAGGCGGACGAAGTTATTGCCCGTCACCAGCTCCGCACCGTCGGAGTTTACCAGATAGCGGTTCTCGTTCTCCAGGCTAAGGTAGACGTCGGAATCGTAGATAAAATCGTAGGTTTTGAACCTGGCCGACAGGCGGCGCAGCATAGCGCGGAACTTCTCCCGGTCCAGGGCCGGGGGTTCGGTCCGGGCGTAGCCCCTGGCGGAAGGCTCGGCGGAGAAGTCGCCGGACTTATCCTCCTCCTCGGCCGTCACGCTCTTGTTCATGCGCACCTTGGCGTACCGGTCGAGGGCGGCCTTGTAGGCCCGGTCGGTCAGGGTCCAGATCTCGGCGCGCAGGGCGGCTTGGTCGCCGCCGAGCGGCAGGAGGAACGACTCCTGGCTGTTGGAATTGGAGGCGGCCGCGGCGCCCTTGAACTCGTGGGTGTTGTCCAGCTGCGCCGAGCCCACGCGCGCGTCCACGTCCAGCCTGCGCTGGCGGCCGGAACTTTCGTCGAAGATGGCCCCGGCCTTGGCCGAGAGCCAGCAGGAGGAGCTGTCGTAGGCTTCGTAGGAGAGATAGTAGAGGGGGGCGGCTTCGGCGTTCTTGAGCTTTTCAGAGGAGCGGGTGAGCTCGGTCCGGAGCGCGGAGAGCAGCGGGTCGGCGGCGGCGTCGCCGGCGGCCGAGAGGCAGGGCAGCGCCAGCAGCAGTGCGGCCGCTAGCGCCCTAACCTGAAAGGCCTTCATGTCAGAACTTGGTGCCCACGCCGAACAAGCCGCGCGCGCCGACAAAGGTCACATTATTGACCTCGCTGGCGCTGCCCCTGTTGAAGGAGGTGGCGTTCATCTCCATGCGGCCTTCCAGGAAGAAGGTGGTGTTGTCCATATTGAACCTGATGCCTACCGGCACCCGGAACATGAAGCCGACCGCGGTTTCGTCTAAATAGCGGTTGTTGATGTCAGCAATCCAAGTGGACTTTATGTTGTTGATGGACAGGCCGCCGCCGATGCCGAGGTAGAACTGCGCTTTGGTCATCGTCCTGATAAGCAGGTCGCCGCTCAGGCCGATGGAAGTGGCATCTATAAAGCCAGCGGGCAAGTTTGCAGGAAGACCGATGTTATTGACTACAAGCCTCTGCGCTTCTGTGTAATGTTTAGTCACGGAGAATTCAAAATCCCCGCCGAACGCCCCTTTGCCGTAGCCGCCGACGCGGAAACCCACGGGGCCCACGCCGCTAGTGACCATGTCAGCCTGTTCAACCCCGCCAAACTTCCTAGCATCCCACTTTATAGTGGTAGTCTGGTTCCCGCCTCCGGCGATTACTTCGAAATAGCCGTATTCATGCTCGCCCCTGACGGCGGGCGCGGCCCGTCTCGGCGCGGCAGCGGGCTGCTGGTAAGCGGGCTGCTGGTAGGCCGGCTGCTGCGGCGCGGTGGCCGCGTCGCCTATCCAGTTCTTCTGCAGCGAAACCTGGGAGGCGCCTATGGCCTGCGCCGTTTCGGTCTTTATCAGGCGGGCATTGACCTCTATCTGGCCATCGGAGGTTTCCACCAGCGTGCCGGTGATTATGGCCTCTACACCGAGCAGCTTGCCCAGCTGCTGGGCGCTCGAGGCGTCTATCATGCCGGAAGACTGCAGCTTCAGCTCGGCCATCACCTTGTCGAGCACGGAGCGTTCGATGATCTCGAACTTGTGCATATTGATCATCTTGATCGTCAGGCGCTCGGAGATCACCGAGCCGTCCTTGGTGGCGCCGGTCCTGCCGTCTGCGTAAGAGAAAGGAATAATTGCTATCTTTTTGCCCTGAACCATGGCGCCGGCTTCGGTTATTTCCTTCGCCAGCGTGTCATATTTATCCTCGGCGCTGGCCCCGGCCGCGAAAGCCAGCAGCAGCGTTAAGGACAGTATTTTCGTGATGTTTTTCATTTGCGTTCCCTTACCTTTTCATCTCTTTAAAAAAATCTTTGTGCGCCTTTTATATGACAGTTATATCATATTCGGGTTTATCAGAGGTAGTAGCGATGCCGCGGCTTATTTTCTTTTTAGGTCGCGCATGTGCGCGCCGTCGCGCTTGTAATGCACCTTCATGATCTCGGCCAGCACGGAGACGGCTATTTCGCCGGGGGCTTTGCCGCCGAGGTTGAGGCCCACCGGGGAATGCACCCGCGGGTCCTTGAGAGGATAGAGCTTTTTCTTGCCGAGCAGGCGGAAGATCTCCCCCACCTTGTCCCGGCTGCCGATCATGCCGATATAGGCGGCCGGCGTCCGCATCACGGCCTCCAGGCATTCCCGGTCCAGCGCGTGGCCGCGGGTAACGATAACGACACAGGTATCGGCATCCACCCCGGCGGCCTCCACGGCCTTGTGAGGAAACTCGTTGATCACGGCCACGGCTCCGGGGAAGCGCTCGGCGTTGGCGAACTCTTTCCTGTCGTCGGCCACCAGGTAAGGATACCCCGCCAGCCGGCAGGCTTCGGCTATCTTCAGGCCTACATGCCCGCCGCCGAGGATTAGGACCTTGAAAGGGTTCTTGTAGACGTCTATGAAGACTTCCATCTTGCCCATGCAGATCATGCCGGTATTGCCCTTGGGCTTGAGGTCGAAGACGAACTTGCCGCCCTCGCCCTTCTTAAGGCAGGCCACGGCCTGTTTTATGGTCAGCGCCTCTATAGAGCCGCCGCCCACGGTGCCCTCTATGGAACCGTCGGAGAAAACCAGCATCTTGGCGCCCGCCTCGCGCGGCGTGGAACCGTCCACGGAGATCACCGTGACGAAAGCCGCGGCGCGGCCCGAATCTATGGCTTCGGAGAGGATTTTTATAAGGTTCCTGGTTTCTTTCATAGCGTCCTTTATTTTACACCCCGGGACTAGAGAAGCTTGTAAACTTCCAGCATGTCCGCCTTGCCCTTCAGCGCCGTCCGGCCAAGGTGCTCGAACTTCACGTCCCCCCCGAGGGATCCTTTGGCCTTCTCCACCGCCGCCGCGCTGACTATCACGTCGGTATTGAAATCCTTGGTCTTGGACTGCAGGCGGGCGGCCACGTTGACCGTGTCGCCGATGAAAGTGTATTCCAGCCTGGAGAAAGTGCCGATATTTCCGGCCACCAGCCGCCCGGCGTGGATGCCTATGCCGAAGTCCACCTTGAAAGGCACCTTGCCGGAGGCGTTGAACTCGGCCAGGGAGCGGCGCATCCCGGCCGCGGCGCGCACGGCGTCGGCGGCGTAATCCGAAGACCCCAGCATGGGGGTATAGACGGCCATCACCGCGTCGCCGAGGAATTTATTTATGACGCCGTTATTAAGGCTGATCGCCGTGGTCACGTAGCTGAAGTAGGTGTTCAGGAAAGCCACCACTTCCGCCGCGTCCATCTTCTCGCTGAGCGGCGTGAAGTTGCGGATATCGCAGAACATCACCGCGGCCTCCATGGCTTCGCCGCCGAGGTTGACTTTCTTCTTGTGGATCAGCTCCCGGGCGATCTCGATGGACATGTACTTGCCGAAGGTGTCCTGCAGCTCGTCGCGCTCCTTCAGGCCGTCGATCATCTCGTTGAAACCGGCTTTCAGCCGCGCGACCTCGTCGGAGAAATAAATGCGCGTCTTGGCGTAGTCGCCGCCGGCCACGCGGCGCATCCGGCCTATCAGCCCGTCCAGCGGCCGCTGTATGCCGTTAAAGACCACCCAGAGCCCCAGCAGCAGGGTCACGGAGCACATCCACATCAGCGTTATGAAAGGCCCGGACCAGGCCTTCACCGGCGAGCCGGACCACAGCGCGCCGGTAGCCAGCGCGAACGGCAGCAGGGCGCAGGAGACTACGAGCAGGGCTACCTTCAGCGCCAGCGGGAGCGAGAAGCCGGGGCGCAGGGAATGGATGTCCGCCCCTTCATAGAAGAGCTCCATGATGTTCCCGCTGCGGCCCCTTATCCAGTCTATGATTATGGGCAGCACCGACAGCTGCACGAAAAGGGAAAGGAACAGCGCCGGCAGGATCCCGTCCCTGGCGGCGTCCCGGAACATCGCAGCCAGCAGAAGGCCAGGAAGCGCGGAAATTACCAGGAGCGCGGAGGCGTGGGCGTAGATGTTCTCGAAACGCCGGCGCACTTTCTCCCTGAGTTCCGGGGAGGGGTTCCTCTTGTAGAGCATGGCCGGGCGGGCCCAGAAGTAGCCGAGCAGGACCAGCGTAAAAAAACCATAAGAGATGGAACTTTTAAATTTGCCCGCGGCCAATTGCTCGAAGGCCGCCAGGTACATATAGGCGAAGGCCTCTCCCATTTTTCCCAGCCAGTACGGGATAAAGGCGAAGGCCATAAGGCCGGCCGCCAGGTTCTTCCTCTTCTTTTCCGGATCCGCTTCAGACATCAGCCCCTCCTAAGGAACAGCCAGTATATTATGGCATTTAGGGCGGTGAGCGGAACGCCGACCCGGGCGAATTCCAGGAAGGTAATGGTCTCGCCGGCCCGCTTCTCGGCGGTCTGGATAATGATGACGTTGCTGGCCGCGCCGAGGATGAACAGGTTGCCGGCGAAGGTGGAGGCGGCGGCTAGGGCCATCAGTTCCGGAGTGCCGGCCCCGGCGTGCCGCAGCACGGGCAGGTAGAGCGCCACCAGCGGCACGTTGGAGATAAGCTGGCTCATGACCACGCTGACGGCCATCACCGGCCCCAGGGCGGCCGCGTTAACCCCGGACCGCAGGATGGCCTCCTGGAAGAAGCCGGTGTCCCAGACGGCGCGCATCAGCACGAACATCCCGGCGAAGAAAGCCAGCGTGCTCCAGTCCACCTTACGAATGATCTCAAGGCGGCGGGAGCTCAGCAGCAGCCCCGGCGCCGCGGCGGCCAGCGCTATCCAGGTCAGCCGGAAATCCAGGGCCGGGTTTATGGAAACCAGCAGCACCTTGGCCGCTATCATCAGTCCCAGCACGCCCGCGGTGACCTTGGCCAGCCGGGCCAGGTCTTTATCCTTCACCGGCTCCTGCGAATGCTTTAATTCTTTTTTCCTGAACTCTTCCGGGTAGAAATACCGCACCAGCAGGAAGACGGCGCCCAGGTTCAGCAGCGTCGGGAGGGCCAGGTATTTAAAGAAAGTCAGAAAAGGCGCGGCCACTCCCCCCTTCACCGCCACCAGCAGGTTCTGCGGGTTGCCTATCGGGCTCATCACGCTGCCGACGGTGATGGAGAAAGCCAGCGCCAGCAGCAGCGCCTTCGGGGAGATCCCGTGCTTGCGCGCCAGCAGCAGCGCCACCGGCGTGCCTATGATAGCCAGCGTGTCGTTCATCAGCAGGGCGGAGGCCAGGCCCATAAAGAACACCAGGACGAGCAGCAGCCCTTCCTCGGTACGGGCCCGCTTGAAGATCTCGAACTTGGCGTGGGCCAGCCAGCCGCTGAGCTCCAGCGTCTGCCCGGCGGCGAACATACCGAACAGGAAGATCATGACGTCCCAGTCTATGGCCTCCAGGGCTGGCGCGGGCTTTATATCGCCGGAGAGCAGCACGGCGGCCGCCCCGGCGCACATCACCTGCCAGATCTCCAGGCGGACGCGCCCCACCTGCCTCACCGCTATAAGCAGGAAGACGATGGCAAGAATTATTATCGGGTACATCAGCCAGCCTTCACCAGCGCCTCATAATCCTCGGGCGTGTCGAAGTCGCGGATGATCCCGGTATCTTTCACTTCCAGGTCGGTTATCCTTACGGAAGGGTGGTGGGTCACCCAGTGCAGGCCTTTGTCCAGAGGCCCTTCGAAACAGAGCCCTTTATACGCCGCCGGGATTATGATGGGATGGCCGCGCTTCAGGCGGGAATCCGCGGCCCTGAAGGTGCGCGGGATGACGATGGTCTCCTTGTTGGAGAGCCAGCAGTCGATGACTTTTTTATAGGTTTCGGCCTGGATGGTGGGCTGGTCCGCGAGGCAGACCAGGAAGCCTTCGGAGAACTCGGAGAGTTCGGCCAGGCCGGTCCTCAGCGACGAGAGCTGGCCGTGCTCCGGCTTTACGTTCACCGTCACTTTTTCCCCGGCGGGGACCCAGGCCGCCAGTATTTCATGGGAAGCCTGTCCGAGCACCGCCACCCTGTCCTCCACGCCGGCCCGGCGCAGCGCGGCGCAGACGTGTTCTATGAAAGGCAGCCCCCGCCATTGCAGCAGGGCCTTGGGCCGCCCCATGCGGGAGGAGTCTCCGGCGGCCAAAACTATCGCCGAAATCATAACACCGAGGGGACGCTGATGACTATATGACTATTTAGCGCCGAGACACTCTGAAAATTGTGAGACTTCATAAAAGTAGTCATATAGTCATCAGCGTCCCCGACTCCTTAATCCCCAAAACTGACGCCGAGGCTGCGCGCGGTGAGGATGCTGTCGCAATCCAGCGGCACGGTCTTGAGGCGTTTGGTGGCCTGGGCCAGCGGCACGTAGCGCACCTTGGGCGGGTCCAGCGCTACCATCACGCCGCTCTTGCCCTCCGCCAGCGCGCGCACGGCGGCGGAACCGAAACGAAGCGAGAGCAGGCGGTCAAAAGTGGTGGGGCTGCCGCCGCGCAGCAGATGGCCCAGCACTACGGTGCGGCATTCGCGGCCTGTCAGTTCCTGCAGGTCTTTGGCTACCCGTTCGCCGCAGCCGCCCAGCTTTTCCTGGCGGCCCAGCTCCTTGCTGACCACGCAGACGCCGCCGCCCTTCGGCTTGGCGCCTTCGGCTACGACCACGATGGCGAAATATTTATTGCGGCCCTCAAGGACCTTCATGGCCTGCGCTACCTTGTTGATGTCGTAGGGGATCTCGGGGATCAGGATAGCGTCGGCGGTGCCGGAGATGCCGGTATTGAGCGCTATCCATCCGGCGTAGCGGCCCATCACCTCTACCACCATTATCCGGCGGTGCGCCTCGGCGGTGGAATGCAGGCGGTCCAGGCATTCTGTGGCGAAAGCTACCGCGGTATCGAAACCGAAGGTGGCCACGGTGCCCTTGAGGTCATTGTCTATGGTCTTCGGCACGCCTATCACGCGCAGCCCTTTCTCGGCGAGCATATTGGCGATACCAAGCGAGCCGTCGCCGCCCAGGGCCACCAGCGCGTCTATCTTGTGCTTTTTGAAAAGCCCGACAAGTTCGGAAGTGCGGTCCTTCTCGTACCAGCGGCCGTCCTTGCCCAGCGTCGGGTATTTGGCCGGGTTGCCTTTGTTGGTGGTGCCGAGGATAGTGCCGCCCAGGTGCGTGATGCCGCGCACCCGGCTCCGGTCCAGCTTCACCAGGCCGCCTTCGGGATAGTCCTGCGGCAGCAGGAGGCCGTTGTAGCCGTCGCGTATGCCCACCACCTCCCAACCCATGTTCCAGGCCGAGATGACCACGGCCCGTATGACCGCGTTCAGCCCCGGCGCGTCCCCGCCGCCGGTATTGATAGCTATCCGCTTTATTTTAGCAGCCATTGTTCCCCCCCACGTCAGACCCCGGCTTTCCGGTACAGCGCGGCGGCGGCCTTGTTGGCGCGCTCCGCGAGCTTAAATTCGTCCACCTGCGTCAGCCGGCCGTTCTTTACCACGACCTTGCCGTTGACCACCGTGTACTTGGTGCGGTGCGAGGCGCCGCAGAACAGGAGCGAGGCCAGCGGGTCCGACTTGGAACCGGCGAAGTCCAGGCCGCTCACGTCGAAGATGACTAGGTCAGCGGCCTTGCCGGGCGCTATGCAGCCGATGTCGGAGCGGCCCAGCACGGCGGCGCCGCCGCGCGTGGCGATACGGAAAGCTTCGCGGGCCGGCATGGCCTTCACGCCGGTGCCCACGCGGTGCACCAGCATGCACTGGCGCACTTCGCCCAGCATGTCGCAGGAATCGTTGGAGGCGGAGCCGTCCACGCCGAGGCCGACGGGGACCTTATGCTTGAGGAACATCGGCACCGGGGCTATGCCCGAGCCCAGCCGCAGGTTGGAGCAGGGACAATGGGCGACGCCGGTGTGGGTCTTCCCCATCCGCTTCGCCTCGGCCTCGTTGATATACACGCAGTGGGCGAACCAGGCGTTGCCCTGGTCCACCCAGCCGACGGACTCCATGTATTCCAGAGGCCGCATCTTGAAGAGCTTCCTGCAGAAGGCTTCCTCGTCCTTGGTCTCGGCGAGGTGGGTATGCATGCGCACGTCCCACTTTTTGGCCATCTCGGCGGTGAGCTTGAGCAGTTCGGTGGTCACCGAGAAAGGCGAGCACGGCGCCATGGCCACGTTGGTCATGGCGAACTTCTCCCGCCCGTGGAATTTGTTGATCAGGCGCTCGCAGTCCTTGAGGATGAAGTCCTCGCTCTGCACCACGCTGTCCGGCGGCAGGCCGCCCTTGGAGCGGCCGCGCGACATGGAGCCGCGCGTGGCGGTAAAGCGCATGCCGACGGCGCGCGCCGCCTCTATCTGGGTATCTATGAAGAAGCCGCTGTCCTTCTTCGGGAACAGGTAAAGATGGTCGGAGCTGGTGGTGCAGCCGGTCAGCAGCAGCTCGCCCAGGCCCGCCTGGGTGCTGGCGTAGATGGCTTCGGGGTTCACGTGCTTCCAGATGTCGTAGAGGTAGACCAGCCAGTCAAAAAGCTCGGCATCCTGCACCTTGGGCAGGTTGCGCGTCAGCGTCTGGTAAAGGTGGTGGTGCGTGTTGACGAAGCCGGGCAGTACCACGCAGCCCTTGGCGTCTATGACGGTATCGGCCTTCACCTTCAGGCCTTTGCCCACCTTCTTGATCTCCGGGCCTTCTATATATACGTCGCCGCCGCTGATCTCGCGGCCGTTGTCATCCATCGTAGCCAGTACCAGAGCGTTCTTTATCAGGAGTGTTTTCATAGTCGTCCTCAAATATATTGCCGTTTATATTATAGTAAAATCGTTATTAAAGCATGATAAAGAACGGGGACGAAATAGGCGCCTACAAGATCACCGGCGAACTGGGCCGCGGCGGCATGGGCGTGGTATACCGCGCCTATGACAAGACGCTGCAGCGCGACGCCGCGCTGAAGATGGTGCTGGCCGAGCAGGCGACGCCGCAGAGCAAGCGGCGTTTTCTGCGCGAGGCCGCAGCCATAGCGCGCTGCGACCACCCCGGCATCACCAAGGTCTATTCCTTCGGAGAGCACGCGGGCCTGCCCTACCTGGCCATGGAATTCGTGGACGGCAAACCGCTGCTGGCTTTCCTGGAGCTCGCGCGCGCCATAAGCGCCGCCGGGGACATTGAAACGCTTAAGCGCTACGGCTACCTGGCCGAACCTTCCCCCGCCGAGGAAGAACTCCCCTATTTCCTGCGCACCCCGCCCGGCCCGCCGCAGGCCGACCCGGACCACGAAAGCCACGCAGCCGCGCTGATAGCCGGCGTGGCGGACGCCCTTTACGAGGCGCATTGCCTGGGCATACTGCACCGCGACATCAAGCCGTCCAACATCCTGATCTCGCGCAAGGGCCCGGCCAAGCTCGCCGATTTCGGCCTGGCCAAGTTCTCCGACTCGTCGGACATTACCACCGGCCAGCCGATGCTGGGCACGCTGCGCTACATGGCGCCGGAGGCCTTCTCCAACCGGGAGGCCTCGCCCGCTTCCGACATCTACAGCCTCGGCACCGTGCTCTACGAGCTGGCCACCATGGAGCACCCTTTCAAGGGCGACACTACGGCCGCCTTCATCAAGGCCGTGACGCAGGATAAATGCCCGCCCCCCTCCAGGCTCAACCCCGCTATTTCCACGGCCCTCGGTCTGGTGATAATGCGCTGCCTCGAGAAGAAGCCTTCCTCCCGCTACAAGGACGCGCGCGAGCTCGCCGACGCCATCCGCATGGCCGCCCGGCCCAAAGGCATAAGGACGCAGATCGTCAACGGCCTGCGCGGCATGCTGACCCCGGCGGACAGGGCGGAAGAGAAGAAAGCCCCCGCCGCGGCCGTTACCGCCGAGCAGCGCCGGGAAGCCGCCAGGCTGGCCGGGGAGGCGGCGCTCGCCTACTTCACGGATTTTTCCGTAGACGAGGCCTGCGCGCTGGTGCGCGACGCGGTGAACCTGGACCCGCTCTCGGTGGACTCCGGGGCCATGGTGGCCGTGCTGCGCCCCCACCTGGGAGAGTCCCCAGTGGTGCGCAAGGCCGCCGCCCGCATGCGCCAGGTGGCCAAAACCGGCAGGGACGCCGAAGAGCGCCTGCAGGCCGGGCTGCTGGCCGAGTTCTTCGCCGGGGAGAAGGACTGGCAGCGCAACACCGAGCGTTACCTGGACGGCGGCTCGGAAGACCCGGCCCTGCTGGCCGTCTGCGCCAGGGCCCGTATGCTCTCCGGGGACCACGAGAAAGCCCGGGCTTACGCGGAGCGCATAGACGCCGCCATCCCCGGCCCCTCGCTCTTCACCTGGTTCGTGGAGGCCTACCACAACTCCTGGATGGGCCGTTTTGACGAGTGGTACGCCCTGACCACCGAGGAGATACGCCACCACCCGGGCAACATAATGCTCCGCTTCGCCCTGACGGAGGGCCTGCTGCACGCCGGCCGGCTGGACGAGGCGGAAACCACCATAAACGAGGCCTCGGCGCTGGCCAGCAACCACGACTTTATCCCGGTGATGCGGGCGGACCTGGCGGCGCTGCGCAACGACTACAAGACCGCCTGCGTGGAGCTGCGCAAGACCATAGGCGGCAAACAAGAGGCGGAGATCTCCGACCTGTACTACCGCCTCAGCAAGCTCTACGCCCTGCGCGGGGACAGGAAGGAAGCCCTGCGCCACCTGGCCATCGCGCGCAACCTGGGCCCGGAGTTCAACTACAAGACAGCCGACGAACTGAAGGCGCTGGTGGAGGGCAACCTGGATTACCGGCCCGCCTTCAGGGACCTGCCCGAGCCCTGCCTCCTGCTCAACCACGAGAAAGGCCGGCAGGCCGTTCTCGGCAACGTGCTGTCCTGCCGGAACGGCCTGGGGATGCCGTCCTCTACGGCATACATTTTCTCGCCGGGGGCCGAGCCGGCCGCGGTGCGCGCCTGGCTGCCTTTCAACGAAAGCCACCTGGCCGCGCCGGACCACACCCGCTTGTTCCTGCCCGCTCTGCCGCTCTCCTCTTTCCTGGACGCGAGGGGCAACCCGCTGCGGGCGGATTTCACGCGCGTGCAGTCCGAGTACGGCAGGTACAGCGCGGCGGTGGCCTACTCCGCCCCGCTCAGGCAGCTCTCGCTCACCCAGCTGGAAGCGCGGCTTAATCTGGAAAGCCTCTGGGCCAGGCGCCAGGGCGGCGTGCTGGACCTGCGCCTCGAGGAGATAAACCGCCGGGCCGGCTACCGCGCCCACATCCTGGCCCTGCCGCAGGATTCGGAGATTTCGGAACTTTCCGACCGCGCCGACGAGGAGATCAAGAAGGAAGGCTGGCGCTTCCTGGTCTTCTACCGCTTCTTCTACGACCGAGAATATTTCAGGCTCAAGGCCAGGATCCGCCATAAACGGGTCTAAAATTAATAAAATCTATCAAGCGACATATGAGGTGCCTATGAAAAAAATAACTTTCCTTTCCGACGCGCAGATCAAGACCGAAGCGGAACGCTGCCTCTACTGCGAGGACAAACCCTGCCAGAAGGCCTGCCCGGCCGACTGCTCCCCGGCCGACTTCATCATGGCCGTGCGCCAGATGGCTCCTTCCGATTTCAAACGCTCCGCCGCGCTGATCATGGGCCACAACACCTTCGGCGGCGTCTGCGGCGCCGTCTGCCCCGACTGGTTCTGCGTAAAGGCCTGCTCCCGCAAGCTCTTCGACAACCCGATAAAGATACCTCCGCTGCAGGCCGCCATAGTGCAGCGGGCCAAGGAACTGGGCGTCATGCCCGAGTTCAAGAAGGCCAGACCCAACGGCAAAAAGGTCGCCGTGATAGGCGCCGGCCCCGCCGGTTTCTCCGCCGCGGGCACGCTGGCCCAGCTCGGCTACAAGGTGGACGTCTTCGAGAAGGACAAGAAGGCCGGCGGCGCCTGCAATCTGATCCCGGACGCGCGCTTTCCCAAGGAAGTGCTGAAGACAGAGATAGAGTGGGTCAAAGAACTGGGAGACATAACGCTAAAAACCGGCGCGGTCGTTAAGGACCCCGCCTCGCTCACGAAGAAATACGATTCAGTGATAGTGACGGCAGGCGTGGAAGAGCAGCTGAAGCTCGGCATAGAGGGAGAGGCCCTGGGCGTAGAAGGCCTGGAATACCTGCGCAACACTTCCCGGTACAAGGTAAAGGGCAAGAACGTCGCCGTAGTGGGCGGCGGAGCCGTGGCCGCGGACTGCGCCATGAAGGCGCTGCAAGCCGGCGCGGCCCGCGCCGAGATCTTCACCCGCAAGAATATAGGCGGCATACAGCTGCCAGAGCACGAGCTGCGCGACATCCTCAAGGCCGGCATCAACATCAACGGCCGCTCCCGCATCACCGGCATCCTGAAAGGCGGGAAAGGCATAAAGATAGTCCGCCTCGACGACAAGTCCAAAGATATCCCCGGCACCGAACAGGTGCGCTCCGACATACAGTTCACCGTGCTGGCCATCAAGAACATCCCGGTTTTCACGGACAAAAAGCAGAAGGGCGTGTTCCTGGCCGGCGACTGCCGCAACGGCGCGGCCACCGTGGTGGAGGGCACCGCCTCCGCCAAGAACGCCGCCATGGAAGCCCACGCCTGGATGCAGGGCCAGAAAGCCCCGGCGATAAAAGACAACAAGAAGAGCCACGTTATACTGGCCGGCCGCGACCTGCAGCCTGTCGACCTGACCACCGACTTCTTCGGCAGAAAGCTTAAATCCCCGTTCATCATCTCCGCCTCCCCCCACTCCGACGGCTACGAGCAGGTTAAAGCCGCCTACGAGGCCGGCTGGCCCGGCGTGGTGATGAAGACCGCCTTCGACGGCCTGCATATCCATATCCCGTCGGAGTACATGGTGACCTTCACCGAGAACACCTACGGCAATTCCGACAACGTCTCGGGCCACCCGCTTGACCGCGTCTGTAAAGAAGTGGCAAGGCTGGTGAAGGAATACCCCGACCGCCTGACCGCGGCCTCCACCGGCGGCCCGGTGACCGGCAACGACGAGTTCGACAAGAAAGGCTGGCAGAGCAACACGCTCAAACTTGAGAAAGCCGGCGCGATGGCCATCGAATACTCGCTGTCCTGCCCGCAGGGCGGAGACGGCACCAAGGGCGACATAGTCTCCCAGGACCCGGAACTGGCCGCCAAGATCATCGGCTGGGTAATGGAAGTCTCCGACCCGAACGTCCCCAAGCTGTTCAAGCTGACCGGCGCGGTCACCGCCATCTGGCAGGTGGTCAACGCCATAAAGCAGGTCTACGCCAAGTATCCCCACAAGAAGGCCGGCATAACCCTGGCCAACTCCTTCCCCGCGCTGGCCTTCCGCCCGCGCATGAGCGGCAAGGGCGAGTGGGAAGAAGGCATGATAGTGGGCATGAGCGGCGAGGGCGTGGCCCCCATCAGCAATCTCACCATCGCCAAGGCCGTGGGTCTCGGCGTGCCGATCTCCGGCAACGGCGGGCCCATGGACTACAAGGCCGCGGCGCATTTCCTGGCGCTGGGCGCCAAGTCCGTGCAGTTCTGCACCGTGGTCATGAAATACGGCTTTGGCGTGATAGGCGAGCTCGAAAGCGGCCTCAGCCACATGCTCGAGGAGAAAGGGTACAAATCCGTGGAAGAGTTCATCGGCTGCGCCCTGCCCGGCCCGGTGACAAACTTCCCGGACCTCACCCCGGTAAAGAACATCCCCTCCGTTGACGCCGAGCTGTGTCGCCACTGCGGCAACTGCGAACGCTGCGGCTACCTGGCCGTCAAACTGGACGGGAACAAGATCCCGGCTTTCGACGCCTCCAAGTGCATAGGCTGCTCGCTGTGCGTGAAGAAATGCTTCTCCGGCGCGCTGAAGATGCGCCGGCGCACCCCGGCCGAACTTAAGGTCTGCCCGGACTAGCAGATTCCGTCATCCCGGCGGAAGCCGGGATCCAGCTCTGACCGAGACTGGACACCGGCTTTCGCCGGTGTGACGAGGTCGAAGGACACACATGAAGACCATACTCATCAAGAACGGAACCATAGCCACTCTGGGGGCGAAGAACAAGGTGCTCGCCGGCCACGCCCTGCTGATAGAGGACGGCCTGATAAAGAAGATCGCGCCGGCTAAGAGCTTTAAGGGCAAATACGGCAAGGTGATAGACGCCTCCGGCAAGCTGGTAATGCCGGGCTTCATAAACGCGCACATGCATTTCTACAGCACGTTCGCGCGCGGCCTGGGCAAGGCCGAGCCGTCCAGGAACTTCGTGGAGATCCTCAACAACCTCTGGTGGCGGCTGGACAAGCAGCTCACCAACGCGGATTCCTACTACAGCGCGGTCATACCGCTCATCAACGCCATCCGCAAAGGCACCACCACCCTCATAGACCACCACGCCAGCCCCTTCGCCATAACCGGCTCGCTGGCCGCCGTGGAGAAGGCCGTGCGCGAGACCGGCCTGCGCGCGGCCCTCTGCTACGAGGTCTCCGACCGCGACGGCAAAGAGCGAGCCAAGGAAGGCCTGGACGAGAACTCCTCCTTCATCGCCGCCTGCCAGGAGAAAGACGACAACATGGTAAAGGGCCTATTCGGCCTGCACGCCTCTTTCACCATCTCCGACGAAACGCTGGAAGAGGCCGCCTACCGCGGCCACAAGCTGGGCGCGGGCTTTCACATCCACACCGCCGAATCCCAGGCCGACCAGATAGAGTGCGAATCGCACCACAAGCTGCGCGTGGTGGAGCGCCTGCGCGACTTCGGCATACTGGGCCGCAAGTCCATAGCCGCCCACTGCGTCCATGTGAGCGAAAAAGAAATTGAAATATTGAGGGAGACCGAGACCGCCGTGGCGCATAACCCGCAGTCCAACGCCAACAACTCGGTAGGCATAGCCGATATCACCACCCTGACCGAAAAGGGAGTGCTGGTGGGCCTCGGCACCGACGCCATGACCGTCAACATGCTGGAGGAAGTCCGCTGCGCCCTCTGGCTGCAGCACCTAAAGCGCGACCCGTCGCAGGGTTTCATGGAAACCGCCAACACCCTGCTGGTCAACAACGCCGTGATAGCCAACCGCTACTTCAAGGGCCTGGGCGAGCTGAAGGCCGGGTTCGCGGCGGATATAGCGATAATAGACTATCTCCCCCCCACGCCGATGGACGCCTCCAACTTCGCGGGGCATCTGATCTTCGGCATCAGCCAGGCCACGGTAGACACCACCATAGCCGCGGGCCGCGTGCTGATGGAGAACAAGAGGTTGAAGCTGGACCTGGACGAGGAGGAAGTCTCGGCCAAGTCGGCCGAACTGGCGAAGAAACTCTGGAAGAAGTTCTAACGACGGATAATCAATAAAAAAGAGCCAGCCCCCACGGGCTGGCTCTTTTTATTGCGGGGAGACATCAGTCAGTCCATGGCTTTCATAACCGTTTTTCGTATAACCTCAGTCGGAGCTCCTTTGCTTAGAAACCCCCTGAAATTCTTCTCCGCTTTCGCTTGGCGTTCCGTTGCCAAGTTATATTCGCTGGCAGTAATTACCACCACAGGGATACTGCGGGTCTGAGGTAAGGCCGCAAGACGCTGCAGCACATCCATGCCTGATATATCTGGAAGATTCACATCGAGGATTATGACATCCGGCTTATGCTCCACGGCAGCCGCCAGGCCAAGAACGCCGTCGCAAGCCGTAAAGATATCCATATCATCCTCAAAATCGGCGACAAAAAGAGCACGGATAATTTCAGTATCGTCGATAATAAGCAGTTTTTTCTTGTTTCCCCACATATTCTCACCATTTACGATATCTGCGGCATTTCCCGGCAAAGGCCAGGACAAAACAGGTTTTTCACCGGCGAACCCGCTATTATGACGCCAGCGGCAGGCGGGTTATCACGCTCAAGCCGCCGGACGGCCGGTTGCAGAACTGGATATCCCCGGAATTATCGGTGAAGAGATTGTGCGTCACTATCAGTCCTACGCCGGTGCCGCCCTCCTTGGTGGTCAGGGGCCGGCGGAAAGCGTTCCTCAGCAGGTCCACGGGCATGCCCGGCCCGTTATCGGAGATGGTCACCACCGCGTCGGCGCCTTCGGTCCTGATATCTATCTCCACCGTCTTGCCGGCGGAATTATCGCTCACCGCCTCCAATGCGTTCTTGAGGATATTAAAATAGGCCTGCTGCAGGTCGGAACTGCGGGCGAGCACGGCGAGGCCGAGTTTCTCCGGGTAGTTCCTGACGAACTTCACCCCCCTCGCCTGCGGAGAGAAAACGGCCACCGCGAGGATCTGGCGAAAGAACTCGGCCAGCACTATCCTCTCCGACGGCAGCGAAGTTTTGCCGAACCTGGTGATGGCCGTCAGCGAGGCCGCCATGTTATTGACGGTGACGTCCATGTCCTTGAACATATCTATGAGTTCGGGGGAATGTTCTTTAAGAATCTCCAGCTGCAAATAGCCCGAGATGCCCCCCAGCGGGTTGCGCAGATTATGGGCGATTTGATGAGCGATGGCGCCTATATGCGCCATCGTCTCCAGCTCGGCGAATTTCTTCAGCAGGCTTTCTTTCTGCTCGTTCTCCGCAGACAGTTTGGCCAGCACGGCCCCTATGATCATCCGCGAGCTGAAGCCGGCCAGCACGATATAGACGCAATTCAGGACAGCGACCAGCCAGTATATCACCTGGTTGGGATAGGGCGCGCCCTGCAGCGTGGGCTGCACCCCGAATGTCCCGTGGATATCGCAGCAGACGGAAAGCAGGTAGCAGGCCGCCGCGAAAAGCGGCACCCAGCGGTCATCTATGCCGTACATCGCCTCGGAGATGATCACCCAGAAATAGAGGAAGATGAACGGCGACGACATGCCGCCGGTGTCCATCACCACCAGGGCCAGCAGCGCGATATTGAACCAGGTGAGGACTATATAGAAGAGATGCTCGTCCCTGTACTTCGGAAAGAGCAGCCAGCCGGCAAGGTGGGTGATGCCGGACAGGGCAGCGCTGGCGGCGAAAACAGCGCTGAACGGCGGCACCGGCAGGAACCACAGGCAGGCCGAGCCCAGCCCCATGAAGCCCACCATGGCCATGCTGCGCCGCAGCATGGCCGGGTTCAGCACCTTGGCGATGTTCACCTTCCGCCCTCCAGCGGCCGTTCCCAGTAGCGCACAAAGGTGGGCCCCACCAGCATCAGCAGGCTGTAGCCGAACAGCGCCTCCAGCGGCATGTTGATCACCGGGATATTGCCCCAGTCCCAGGCCAGCCGGTCCCAGCGGTAAGTCCACAGGCCGAGCTTGGCGCAGGCCGTCTCGATGGGGAAGCACACCAGCGCGCCGGCCAGCACGTCGAAGAGGAAGATGCGCTTGTCGTAGGGCTCTATGCGGTCCTTCTTGAGGAACCGGCAATAGAGCTTCTCCGAAACGAAGGTGACCAGCGTGAACATGACGCCCCAGCCCAGCACCAGGATGAGCGGCGTATCCTTGTAGATATTGAGCCGCAGGTGGTAGTCCCAGAGCGGCTCCGTGGCGAACTCGTTGAAGGCGCCTATCATGGTGCCGGCCATCATCTCACCCAGAACATTGCGCCTGGCGAAACGCTTGAACAGCCACCAGATGATGGGCAGCTGTATATACGACCAGACCTCTACGATTATGAGCGTCATGCCGCGCCGCCCTTCCTGTCGTCCAGCCAGTTCTTGATGGCGTGCAGGCAGATCACCACGAACAGCGGCGGGAACCAGTAGTACAGCAGCGGCTCTTCTATGGGTATACCGAAGAACATGGGCCCCACCACGCGGTCCGGGTTCCAGATCCAGTGCTGCCGGCTCACCGAGAAATACTCGGCCAGGAACATCACCACCTCGAAGGTACAGATCATCGCTATGGCCGCCGGCCAATGCACCGACTTGCGCGCCGCGCGGTACAGGGGGATGGCCAGCAGCATGAACGGCGCCACCAGCACCACGGTAGCCGGCCATCTTTTAGGCGAGGGGGTGGCAACTGTTTTTTTCTCTTCCTCGTTCGGGGTTGTTTCAGGCATTGAGTTTCTCCAGTAGTTTGCGGTACGAGAGATAGATGGCCAGGCAGAAAGGCGTTGCGCCGAACCAGAACACGAACTCCTCTATGGGCGCAGGCCCCAGCCAGATGCCCAGCAGCGGGTCGAACTTCTCGGAGAAAGACCAGACTTCGAATTTAAGGTACAGCCATTCCATTATAATGGACAGGACGGCCATGACCGCAGAAGTGAGCCAGAAGGACTTTTTCAGCGAGCCGTCGAACAGCTTCAGCAGGAAGATGATGAAGAAGATTGACGGCACCCAGAACAGCGCGGTGTAGGTTATAAAGTATAGGGGCATAGGCAGACTACGACATAATATCATGCTTGCGGGCGGCGAATCACGAAACTTATGTTACACCGCGAAAAGAAGAAGCCCGCTCGGGGCGGGCTTCAAGAAGCGGAGCGCGGCGCGGCTATTTCGGCGTGACGCCGGTGACGCAGACACTGGCATTGGCCTTGCCGGCGGCCTTGACCACGCCGAACAATATCTTGGCGTTGGCCTTGGACAGACGGATGCAGCCGTGGGAAGCAGGCTGCCCCAGCTTCCACTCCGCGTCCGTGCCGTGTATGGCTATATTGCCGTTAAAGAAGATGGAATGCGGCATGGGCGCGCTGTTGTAGAGGCTGGAATAGTGCATGGTCTCTATAAAGTCAGGGGCGTAGCAGCGGCCGCTGCCGGGGGTGCCGTGCTCCGGGAGCAGGCCGGAGGAGATCTTGAAGGTGCCTGAGCTGCCGGGAACGGCGTAGCGCAGGCGCTGGGCACTGAGGTCTAGTGTTATCTGCACGGTAGCCAGCTTGGCAAGGTCGTTATTAATGCGGTAGCGGGCAGGGAAACCGAAGGCCTCGGCGCCGTCGTTGACCGGCAGGCCGAATGCCAGGCCGACTTCCTCGGGAGTGTGTTCGTCTATAAATCGGGCGGGGTCGGCGGCGGCTTCGGCGCGCAGGGCTTCGGCGTCGCCCCGGGGCTGCGCGGCAGCGGGTATATACGCGGCCACTTCTTCGGAGTTAAGCCCTTCTAACTCCCAGGCGGCGGCATCTCCCACGGCGAAAGCCAGCAGAGAACAGGCCAGGATAAAGTTGAAAATTTTCATTTGTGCTCCGGAGGTATGCGGAAAATGCGTCATCAAGCAATATTAAAGAACTTATCCGCAAGGGTGGAGATGAGCCAAAAGCCCTATAGCAAGCAAATCTTTTGGCCTACACTAAAAGGGGCCCATACGTCAAAAAACCAGCCCATGCTCTGGCTCTCACAATGGAGCGGGCAGGCTGGAAGCCACCCAAAGACAACCAAAAGCCGCGCCTGCAGGCGCGAAGAGGTTTTGGGCCGGTTTCTATTATGATGAGGCTTCCCCTGAAGACTTTAAACAGTCGTGGTACCATGCCTCCCGGCCGTACAGGCGCTTCAGACATTCCGGGCAGAGCGCGTGCGAATAAGTAACGCCATGCTGTTTCAAAGGGCGGGAAAAGACCACCCAGTTCCCGGAAAAGTCCCTGCCCTTTTCGCAGGCGCAACAGAGGACCACAAAAGCGGTGGACGGAGGTTTAGAGTTCATCAGTCACCAGCCAGCAGCCGGAAATAAAAGTCAAAGCACCCAACAAGCCAAGCGAGAGGAAGGATAAGGAACAAAGCAGACGCAGACATGAGTAAACGCTCTGAAGCATGCAATAATTCTACTCAAGCAAAGACGAAACCGCCACTAAAGTTATTTTTAACTCAACACACGACAAATTTCTGGCTACAGTAACAAGGGACACTCCCGGTCGCGCCGGTCAGTCGGTCTTCATCAAAGAAATCTCTATGCGCCGGTTCCGGGCGCGTCCTTCGTGGCTCTCGTTCCCTGCCACAGGGCGGTTCTCTCCGTAACCGATCCCCGCAAGCTTGCGCTTGTCCATACCCAAGCTTTCCATATAACTGATCACGCTGTAAGCCCTGGCCATCGAAAGTTCCCAGTTAGTGGAATACCGTCCGCTCTTTATAGGGACATTGTCAGTATGCCCCTCCACTATCACGTCATTCGGCAATTTCCTCAGTTCGTCCATTATGGGCTTCAGTACTTCCCGGGCCCTTCCCTTCAGGTCCGCCTTGCCGGAGTCGAACAGTACGCCCTCGGTAAGGACCAGTTTCAGTTTCTTTTCACTGGATTCCACCTGCACCAGGCTGGACTGCACCGATTCCCTGAGTTTCTCGGCGGTGGCCTCTTCATTCTCCTTGGCCTTGGCCCGCTCCAGCCTCTGGGTGTCTGCCTTGCCGCCGAAGGCCTTCTGTATATTACCAAGGGATTCCTCGTATTTACGGCTTTTGGCCTTATCAGTGCGGACGATAGAGAACGAGAATAACACCAGAAAAAAAATCATCAAGTAGCTCATCAGGTCGCCGTAGGTGACCGCCCATAGCGCCCCTTTATTCAGTTCATTCTCAATCTCGTCCCGTCTTTTTTTATATATGGCCATAAGAAAGGATATCAGTCACTTACAATTGTTGTCAGACTGTTTTTGGGGTGGAGAGGGAAGGCAAGTTCAGGCCTGGGTATAAAGGACTTCACATCTGCCTGACCTGCGCGGACGGTGTAACGGAGCACCTCCTCCTGTTTCATGCAGAAAAGCAGAAAGACTGTGGAGTTCATTTCCCCTCCCCGCCAGAGTATTTACCTATATTGGCGGCCAGTTCGCCTTTCAACTCTGCGAAGACGGCACGGTCCTTCTCCAACCCATCAGCCAGCGTCTTCACATCTTCAAAACTGCGCCGCACTATGGCCCCGGAAACGCCCAGCAGCGAATCCAGCTTCACTGGCTCAAGGGTTTTTATAAATTTCCTGATGCTGTCCAGCATAGCCGAAAGCCGGCCTTCCAGTTCGGATAATCCTTTCTCGGCGCGGCCCAGCACGACGGCATTGGAGGCGGAAATGGAGCAAGCCTCGCGTATGCGCCTCATCTCGGCCGCGTTCTGCCCGGCGGCCTCCGCCGCGGCGTCCCTTATCCCGGCCTGCACATTGCGCTCCAACCCGGCAACCGCGGCAGAAAGTTCCGCCATGGACCGTTCATTCTCGGCGCGCAGCTGCGCCCCGAGCGTTTCAACTTTCACCGCGTTCTCCCTGGAAGCGGCGCCCAACTGGTCCAGGCGTTCCGCCATCAGGCGGGCCATGGTATCCAATCTATCCTTCCCCTCCAGTGAAGCCGCGTCAATATGCCGTACAAAAACGCCTCCGGCCTCGGAAAAGCCCTGTCTTACAGCCTCCAGGGCCTCACTCCTGAGCTCCTCCTGTGCGCCGCGCAGGGCCTCGGTCCAGGCCGCCCGCTCCGAAGAAGCCTTAAAGGCTTCATCGGTGAGCCGCTGAAACCTGGCCTCCAGCGAGGCGGCCACGGCCACGGCCACGGCCTCTACCGTCCGCGGAGCGCCGGCCTGCCGCTGCGCGGCCTCCAGCAGCCTGTCCTCCAGCCCCTTGAACCGCGCCTCCAACCCGGTGTCCACGGCCTTCCGCAGTTCTGACTCGAACTTTTCCTGGGAGAAAACCGGAGCGGCGGGTTCGGCCGGCTTCCCGGCCGCCGAGACGTAAACATCCATCATCCGCTTTTCCAGTTCCTCCACGCGCGTCCAGGCCTTTTGCAACTGGTCGTGCATCTGCCTGTCCAGTTCGGTATATTTCTGCTGTTCGCGAACTACCTTCAACAGTTCCTCTATCTCGCGGCGGGCGCCGTTCTTGGACTCCTCTATGTTCTTCATCTGCGCGGCGCCCATCAGGAACTTCTCTTGGAATTCCCCGAAACGGGCCTCCATCTCGGTGATCTTTGAAAGAACCTCCGGGATGGCCGGGGAAGGCTGCGGCGGGGGAGGCGTTTCCGCAAGTTTCTTCTCCAGTTGCTCAACTATATTCCGCTCCATCGATTCTATCTTGCGGTTCAAGGCGGCAACCTGCTCATCCGCGGCGGGACGCGGCGCTGGCGCGGGAAAAGGCTGCTGCGGCACGGGTTCGCTGCCGGGGAATATTCCGGCGAAAACGGAATCCTTCTTGTTTTTGGGCATATCCATAAGATCCTCCTCTACGCCGCAGCCTCGCTGGAGATAAGACGCGTCCCGGCGGAAGGTCCGCTTATCCTGCCGTCCTTGATAAGGTCCGCGACCTTGGCCATGAGATTCTCCACCGCTTCTTCGGCCTTCTCAGGCGAGGGAGCGCCGTAACTAATACTCTGCTCTATCATCTGCCAGGTTTTCTCGGCCATCTGGGCCTTCAACTTGGAACGCAACGCCTCAGGGAGTTCATAAAAAGCCAAAGCCCACTCCTCCACCTTCACGGCGCTGGCCATCACGGAAATATCCCTGTCAGCCAGCAAGGCCAAGTCGTCCGGCAGCAATATGCGCTTGCGCACCTCGGCGGCCAATTCCGGATGTTTCTGCCCCAGTTCCGCCAGCATGGCGCGTTTGGCGCGCAGATTCACGCTCTCGAAGGCGTCCAGCGCGCCCTCTATGCCGCCGACGGCCCCGCTCAGACGCCGCTCGAGTTCGTCCTTGAGCGTGACTATTATTTCCGGATCCACAAAGCGTATCTTCGCCATATTGATCAGCACTTCGGAAGCGAAGGCCGGAGGGATATTTTTCAGGAATTCACCGCGGACCTCCGGTTGGAGATGCCCGGCCACCAGGGCGACATTAGCCGCCTCCTCGCTAATCATCATGTTCACCAGGAAAGGCACCTGCCCCAGCCTGACGTTGAATATCACTTTTCCGTCTTCCGAGCCAGCAGGAGCTTCCCCTCCACTCGCAGCACCATGGCCTGGCGCCGACAGAGCGGGCGCGCCGGGCTCCGCTCCCGGAGGGGCACCGTTCTTCCCCAGCTCCATGGTAATCTGGTGGCTCTGCTGCACCTTGGCCATGGTGCTCATAGCGCCGGCCAGCCTCAGGAAGCCCACCGCCACCACTATCATGGCTATGATGGCCATCAGAGACAGCATCACATATTTCAGCACCAGGCTTATGGCCTCCGGCGTGTACCAGATGGTCCGCCAAAGCGGGGCGAACGGCGTCTTTATAACAGAAAGCTGGTCCCCCCTTTTTACGTCGAGCATCAGCATCTCAGAGACCACCCGCCGGACGTTCTCCGCGTCCAGGTCCGGCAGGTCGCGGTTGACTATAATGCTGACCGTCATCTTCTTGACGAAAGCCGAAGGGAACAGCATCTGCCGGTTGTAAGACTTGTTATCGCTCCCGGCTGAGGCGAACGAAGGGAACCCGGGCATCAGGTAATCCCCGGCCTGGGCGTCGCCGCCCGCCCCCTGCCATTTGAAGGGATTCCCCTTGTCGGCCGGCGCCTCGGAGGTGACCTCCAGTTTCTCGCTGCGGTTGAAGTCCATGGTGGCCTCCACCACCACTTTTGCCTGGTTAGGGCCCAGCAGCCGCACCAGAACGTCGTCGGCCTTCTGCTCGAGCGATCTTTCGTACTTGGCTTTGTCCTCGAAAGGCAGCCCTTGGGCGGCGGCCAGGGATGGCAGCGCCCCGGCCAGGACGAGCGAACATAGTTTTAAGTATATCCCCATAAATTTCACTCTCCGAGTTCGAAGTTACAGGTAAGACTGCAGCCGCCGCTCCACCACCAGAGGCACGCTGCCCTTCATGATTTCCAGCACCCCTTCCAATATCATCGACTTCATACGCACATCCATCCACACTTTGGCTCGCATCTTGCCCGCGATGGGAACGCAGACCATATTGGCGAAGAAAATGCCGTAGAAAGCGGAGGTGATGGCCACGGCCATCGCTGGCCCCACGCTCTCAGGGTTGGCCAGGTCTTTCAGCACGCCTATGATGCCTATCAGCGTACCCAGCAGGCCGAACATCGGAGCCATCACGCCCATAGTGCGGTAGACATTTGTCACCTCGTTCATATCGTCAACGCTCTGGTTTATCTCCTGCTCCAGCACCTGCCGCACGAAGTTGTATTCGTTGTACTCCAGCGCGGCCGTGGCGGCGCGGTTGAGGAACCCCTTGGCCAGGGCCGGGTCCACGTCCTTCAGGGCGGAAAGGCCGCGCATCCTCGCCTGTTCGGCGAGGCCGACCAACACCGGTACCAGCTTCTCCGGGGAAGCCTCTTCATTCTCGCGGAAGATACAGCCCAGCTCCAGCAGCGCGCCGCGCACGAACTTGAGCGGCGTGTTTATGAGAGTGGCCACCACGGTGCCGCCAAGCACTACCACCACCCCGTGCAGATTTAGCAGGGAAGCCGAGATCTGGTCCCCGGCAAAACCGGCAAAAATTAGCCCCGCGGCTCCCAGCACGCCCAACACAGTAGTAATATCCATAGTTTTCCTCCGCTACGCCCCTACCGGGATCTTGAACCAGAAAGTGGAGCCTTTGCCGAGGCCCGGGCTCACCGCGCCGATGTCGCCCTTGTGGGCGCGCACCACTTCCTGCGCTATCGAGAGCCCCAGACCCCAGCCCTGTTTGCGCAGCTTCTCGTCCTTCTGGTACTTGGCCTGGTAGAACTTCTCGAATATTTTTCTGGTCTCGCTGGGGTGTATGCCTATGCCCGAGTCTTTCACCATGGTATCCATGTATTTCCCCTCGCGCCGGAACGACACCTCAACCCGCTTGCCGGGCGGCGTGAACTTAATGGCGTTGTTGACCAGGTTCATGAAGACCTGCGAAAGACGGAACTTGTCCCCGTCCACCAGGACGCCCTCAGGGAAGTCGTGCACCAGCAGTTCCACGCCTTTTTTCTGCGCGTTTATGGAGAGGCCGGGCAGTATATCCCTGGCCATATCCGGAAACTCGAACGGGATTTTCTCCATTTTGAGCTTGCCGGCCTCTATCATGGCCAGGTCGGTCAGGTCTGCTATCAGGCGGCCGAGTTGGTCGGTGGAGCTGACTATATTCTTGAGAAAGATCTCTTCTTTTTCCCCGACTTTCCTCTTCATCAGCAGTTCGCTGAACCCCCTTATGGAAGCCAGCGGGGTACGCACGTCGTGAACCACCATGGACAGGAATTTGGATTTCATCTCGTTCAGACGTCCCAATTCCTGGTTGGACAGAGAAAGTTGTGCAGACATAGCCTCCAGTTCCTGCTTCCGCTGATAGAGCTGCCCCTGCGCCAGGACGATCCGTTCCATGTAGCGCTGTATTATCATATTGGAGAAGTTCTGCCGCTGGTTAAAGAACATGGACTGCATAAAGCCGGACACCTGCGCCACCACCAGAAAGCCCGCCCCAAGCAGGAGCAGCGACATGGGTATCAGGGCGATGACCATGACCTCCATACTATTTATCCCACCCCTGACCCTTCATGAACTCGCGCGTGACCACGTCACCAGGGTTCAATTCGAGCGCCTTTAAATACGCATTCTTAGCCTTGTCCTTGTCACCCATCATGAAGTAGGCCGATCCCAGCCTGGTCCAGGCCACCGGGTTAGCCTCATCCAGCACCGCCACCTCCTCGCATTCCTTGGCAGCCATGTCGAACTGATGTATATAAAAACCCTTTGCGGCCTTGCGGAGCTTTTCCTTTATCAGCGCCCCGCGCGGCAGTATCTCGTCGCGCCGCACGTGTATCTTTACTAGGTCGCTCATCACATAAAGCAGTTCCTCGAACAGCGGGTCGCCGCGCATATTGGTGCCCAGCGCGGCATGCGCGAGCAGCAGAGCCTTCAGGTCCTTACCCTCTATGTAAGCCGCAGCCGCTTCGGCCGCTATGCCGGCCTGCTCTCCCGCGCCCGCAAGCGTGCGCTCCCGGGCGGGGATGTCCGCCAGCTTGAGCCCGGCGATGATGGCGCCCAGTCGTTTCGCCCTGCGGCCCCATTCTCCGTCCTTAAGTTCCGGTTCCAGATTGAACGCTTTCTGAATGTTGGCGTCGGCAGAGACATACCTGCGGGCATCCAGGTCCTTGCTGGCCAGCGCCAGGAAATCCTTGGCGAAAAGGTCCAGCTTCTCTA
The DNA here is from genome assembly GCA_964417965.1 of uncultured Elusimicrobiaceae bacterium. Taxonomy (GTDB): domain Bacteria; phylum Elusimicrobiota; class Elusimicrobia; order Elusimicrobiales; family UBA9959; genus UBA9959. The sequence continues at coordinate 34,813 of CAYQJX010000013.1, read as the reverse complement.
TTTTCTCCTTCGGGGCGATAAGCTTCGCTTGTTTAACACGCTGGGTGCGGCCGGACAGCGGTTGCCTGGCTACTTGGGCGCCGAGGCGCATAGAAACGCCCACCTTATGCATGGATCCCAGATCACCGTAGGGAGACATCGAATAATCTATATCCAGCATCGACAGACGAAAGCCGACCCCTATACGCAAACCGCTGCCCATTTCCTGGCCGGTGCGGTAGCCGGCCCGGAAGGAGAGCAGTTGGAAAGCCACATATTCCGCGCCCAGCGCGGCGTAATATTTCTCATCGTTGGAGAAGGTCTGGTCCAAGCTCAATATCAGGCTGGCGCTGCCTCCGGGATGTGAATGCCAGGAACCGCCCAGCGTGGCCGACATCGGCAGCGGAGAAGAACGGCTGTCAAATTTCAGGCCGGGGCCGATATTCTTTAAGGCCAGCCCCACCCGGAACTCCTGCGCAGGAACTTTCTTCATCCAGTAATGGGCCGGCCTTATGTAGTACACCGCGCCAAGGTCCAGAGCAGCAGTATTGGCGGAAGCGTCGGCCAGAGTTTCTCTTATGATCTTCAGACCGGCGCCGACATTCAGCACCGGGCGTTCTATTTCGTCCTTAAGGAGGGCGCGCCCATAGGCGCCGCCCACTGCCATATCGGAAGACTCTACCTTGCCTGTTTTCAGGCCTTGGGCGTCATACCCCTGGAAAGGGGCCACACTGAGCCTGGTGACGTTAAACCCGAGCGTGGAGCCGTAGCGTAGCGGGTAGGCCACGGAAAGGTACTGGCTGGTCACGTCCTGCATGGAAGCGTTATAGGTGGCGGCCAGTTCCGGCCCTTCCACGCTGCCCAGGCCGGCGGGATTCCACCACGCTGAATAAGCGTCCTCCGTGATAGAAGTATACGCCTCGCCCATCCCTGTGCCGCGCGGGCTGGGTGAAAACTTCAGGAAAGCCGCCCCGGCATAACCAGCGTCTCCGGCCCGGGCCGGGAGGACGCAAAGAACAGCCGTAAGAAGCACGGCTGAGCTCACTATCTTGGAGGCTCCACTATTCATAGGTCATTCACCTATCAATAGTCTATACCCAAAGACCCGGCGAATCCCGAAGAAATCATGAAGGCGGGAGTAAACCCATGGAGGCCCCGTCCCCCAATCCGCGGTGCCGCGCTCCCGCTGCGGTCAGCATCAATGTTCTCTCATTTGCGGATAACCGACCGCAGGGCGGCAAAAACGAGCAGTAGATATGCCGTTGCGACGGCGCCCTTAACTGAATTCCCGGGCGCCTTTGTGCGCAGGGCTCATACCCCTCTCTCCCAGGAACGGCCGGAGTGCAAGGCCGTGAATGAGCTATTTCCTACCCCTGTAAAAACGCTGCTATATGTACGGATTATCGGTCCACAGATGAGCTTTCCCGGGGCTTCGGGCAGGGGCACATCGCCTCACCGGAAATAATACGCTTTCGTCACGTAACGGGGGGGGCGCCGCCCCTGGAGCAACAGATGCCTCCGTTCTTACCGTTATCAACTGCTCACCGCGCCTCGCCACGAGGTCCCTGTATGAGGCGGCTTGTTTTCCGGCCAGCGCTTTGTCCCCGGCGAAGGAGACCTCCATGCCGAAACGCCGGCCTATATAAAAGCCAGAAACACCCCTACGACACCGAGGCCCTCGGCCTCAAGGGCGTCGGCCAGCCTTTTCCCGACCTCCGGCCGGAGGCAACGGGGGCGACATATCCGCCACAGCGTCCCGTAAGCCAAGGCCGAGCAGCTTAATCTGGCCTTCGGAAAGCAGGAAATAGCCCATAACGGCAAAACAGCCTAGGAACAGAACGACCTTTTTGTCCGCCATCTTAAGTATCTCTCCCGGAATGCCGCCATGCGCCCCTGACGGCGGGAACTAACCGCATATCCGCGTCAACTCCGATTCGATACGGGCGAAATCGAAGGGCTTCTGCAGAACCGGGATTTCCCTCGGGATACCCATGCCCGCTATCTCCGCCGGTGTTGCGCCTGAAATGACCATTACCGGTATACCGGAAAAGTCCGGGTACAGGCCCAGCATTGCGATCATGGAATTCCCCGCCATTTCCGGCATATGGAGATCCGTTATCACCAGGTCAGGCCGCTCCTTCAGCGCCAGTTCCACAAGTTCAAAACCATTGGAGGCGCTCCGCACAGTATGCCCCAACCCGGCAAGGAACTCTGCCAGTAGCGCCCGCAACAGGTCATCGTCTTCCGCTATAAGTATGTGCATATCCAGGCAACCGCCTCACGCCCGGCGGCAGGCGGCCGGGAAGAAAATAAAAAGTGCCAGATGCGTTCAGCAAAGACCAAGGCCATGCCGGAGGTTTCGCAGTTCCAGTCGTCTTCAATGAGGAACGTCTTTTCCAACTTGCTCCCCTGCCGGAGGAAAATCACAAAATCTTCGCGTCCATAGCCATGCAGGGATTAAGGGCCGTTTGCCTAGTCTAGCGTTATACTCCGGGCTTTTTCCACTAAATTTATTTTTGAACGAGAACAACCTCAAACCAGGGCAAAAAGCAGCGGGAGCATGAGAAACAGGATTATTAAGAGCAGGGTATTCTTGAATTTTCTCCAATCGCCTTCCAGTTTTTGAGCCACTAACCGGTTCGCCTCAAGCGCTTTTGCAGCCAGCTTTTCAAACTGCCCCTCCACTTGTGTGTATTCCCGCTCCAGATGGCCCAGTATCCGCCTCGCGTCCACTAAACCGACGTTGAGGGACTTGACCTCCTGCAGCAAGGCCGCAAGCGCCGCATCAGCGCCGGCAACGGGCCGCGGCAGCATCTTAACGGCGGAAGAGGCAACCGGAGGAACGGCCGGTTCCGCCGGAAGCGGCGGCGGTTCAGGTGTCAATGCTGCCGTCAGGGACAACATCTCAATACCGCGCGGCGGCGGCTCCGGAGTAAATACAGCGGCCGCGGCAGGCCGTTGCCGGAACAGGCTATCTATAGTCTCCATCAGTTTTTCACTCCCAGTCCCCTTGTTCAGAATGGCGTCGGCCCCGGAGCACACGAACTGCAGCTTCTCCTGCTCCAGGTCCCGCCCGGTAAAAATTATGACCTTGGGTGGATTGGCAAGTTTCCCATGCAGCAGTTCCGAAACCTTGTAGCCGTTCATCTTCGGCATATTGACGTCCAATATGACCAGATCGTATTTTTTGGCCGCCAGCCGCCGGAACACCTCCTCCCCGTCTTTAGCGAATTCGACGTTATGCCCGGCATCGCTAAGCATATTCCAGAGCAGCGAACGGATATTAGAATCGTCATCTGTGGAGAGTATATTCAGACGCAAAGATCTGGCCGGTTCAGACGGCGCCACGGACCGCAAGCCGGAGGCCCCGGGACAGACTCCAAGCCCCGGGAAATGGGCGGCCTTGCGCCACTGCGGGTTTCCCCCCTCATGCTCGAACTCGGTGCAGACAAGCGCATCCGCAGGCAAATTCCCGAACAACTCGGATATCTCCGGGGGTTCATACGGGCCCGCCACACGCCCGGACATGAACAGGAAGAATTTCATGTTTCCAACAACTCCTCTGCCCTTTCCAGTACCTTCTCCGGCGGGGTCATCTTCGGGAAATAGCCTGAAAATCCGGGGAGGGCCGCGAAAGCGGCATTAAGCCCCGCCTCCATAAAATTCTCCCCGGTCATGACCACGAAGCGGATAGCGCCCAGCCGGGCGTCCAGCAGCGAACGCTTCTTAAGTTCGAGCGCGAACTCCTTGCCGGACATCTCAGGCATAGCTACGTCGAGAACTATAAAATCCGGGGTGTCGGCCGACACCGAGGCCAAGGCCTCCCGGCCGTTAGCGGCCAGCGACACGGCGTATCCCGCGTCCTCGAAGACATACTGGAACAACTGCCGGATGGCTGGCTCATCGTCCACTATCAGTATTTTAAACATCCTTTCCTCCCTGCGGCACGGAAAATGAGAAAGTGCTGCCTTCGCCCTCGCGGGAATCCACCCAAATGCGCCCGCCGTGCAGTTCCACAGCCATCCGGCACATGGCCAAACCCAGACCGAAACCCATGTATTTGTGTTCCTCCATTTGGAAATGTTTCCCAAAGATCTCTCCGTGCTTATCAGCAGGTATGCCTGGTCCGTTGTCAGACACAGAAAAAACGACCATTCCGGCGTCAAGTCTGTATGCGATATTGACCTGGCCGCCCCGCGGTGTGAACTTAAGGGAATTCCCGACCAAATTGCTCAGCACTCTTTCAAGCAGTTGAAAATCTCCGAAAAGAACGGGCCCGTTCCCGCTGGGATTCTTGGAAAAGGCGATATCGCGGTGCAGGGCAAGCGGTTCATACTGCTCGAACACCCTTTGGCAAAGCGCGGCGGCGGCCACTCTCTCCCTGGCCAACTGCATGGTCCCGCGCTCCAGTTTCATGGTGTTCAGGATATCATCAATCATCCCTTTCAGCCGCCGGGAGGAGTTCATGATAGCCTGCAGATACTTTTCAGACCTCTCGGTGGGAGACATCTGCTTCCAGATCAACTCTGCGTAGCCTTGTATGCTGGCCAGCGGCACGCGCATATCGTGCGTTATCATTTGGAAGAAAGTTTCCCGGGCGCTCTCTATTTCCTTCTCAACGGTCACGTCGCGTATTACGATGACACGCCCCGGGCGTTTAAAGGCGGCGAGCAGGAACTGGCTGGATATCAGCCTGTAATCCCTGCGCACAGAGGCTTCGGAGTCATTTTCTCCGAGGACCACCGAAACCTCGGTTTTCACATAACTATCCGCGGACGACAGAATGCCGGCCAGCGCGCGGCCAAGGGCCTCATCCCCTACCGAAGCAGGCAGCACGATATCCTGGATTTCCGGCGCCACACGCAGCACCTTCAGCGCCAGTTTGTTGGAATGAATAAGCCGGCCGCGGTCGTCCACCAACAGAACGGCGTCGCTTATGGTTTCTATCAACGCTTGGGCTTTGGCCCGCTCCTCCACCACCTGGTTCAGGTGAAACGCCCGGTATGCCCCCAATTCAAGCATCAGCCGGTTGAGCGCCCCCAGCAGTTCCGCGGTTTCCGGCCAGCCTTCCTTGCACAGAGGCGCGTCAAGGCGTGCGTCCGCGCAGCGGAAGGATTTAAGCAGCGCTGACATGCGGCAGATAGGCCGCCCCATGCCGTTCAGTATGCACCTTCCGGCCAGGGCGGACGCCACGATAGCGGCACCGGCGCAGGCGTATGGGGCCCCGGCCCAGGGCCAAAAGGCAAAAATCAGCGCCGGCAGCGCCGAAGAAATGCCGAGTAGTGTATACAATCTGCCGCTCAATTTCATCATAAGCCCGGCCACATACAAACAGCTCCGGTCTTCATTTAGAGTACCTTAAGGTACAGATTAAATCCCGAAGAAATCCCGAAGCCTTTTGCGGCAAGGCTCAATAAACGGCACAATGCCAATTTGCTGAAATTTGATATTCGCCAAGGCTACTGCCAGGATCTGGAGTCCGGCCGTATTTAAATACCAATATGCATCCCGCCACACGCCCATCTGGAATCCGCACCCCAGTGCTCCGCACTACGCATTGTCTGTTATTGTGGTATAGACACAAAATAGTATAGCACCCGTATATCGCAAGTCAATTTAAGTTTTATTTAAGGTTTATTCAATTGTTATTCAAGCCGCCGGCCTTGTCGGCTAGTTCCAATCACGAACAGCGCTTTCTGAAACGGCGCAGCGGAAACCGATGTCATCGTTGGCCTTATAGGTGCTGGCCCGGTTGGCCGACCGCATGGAATCCGCGTCGAAAGCCCATGAGCCACCCCGGATAACGTTTTCATTCCCGGCCGCCGGGCCGGGCGGGTCGCGCCGGGGGCTGTCGGCGTAGTATCCCCGGTCGTAGCGGTCCGAGACCCATTCCCACACGTTGCCGTGCATATCGAAGAGCCCAAACTTATTAGGACCGCGGCCGCCCACCGGCTGAGGCCGCCCGCCGGAATTGCCCTCGTACCAGGCGTAATCCCCAGCCCGGGAGGGATCCTCGCCGAAAGAGAAGGCGGAGGCCGCACCTCCGCGCGCAGCCGCCTCCCATTCCGCTTCGGTGGGCAGGCGCCGGCCTTTTGCCCGGCAATAAGCCTCGGCGTCCTTCACGGGAACACCCACAACCGGGCAGGCGGGGCAGTTGGGAAGAACACCGGCCAACGGTTTGTAATAAGCCTCGCTGCCAGTATTCAGATTGAATTTCCCCCCCGGCTTGGACCATTCCGGGTAATTACTCCGGGTTTCTTCGGCGAATTTCATATATTCACCGGTAGTAACCTCGGTCTTCTCAATGTAGAAAGCCTCCAACCGGACCTGCCGCAGCGGTCGCTCATCCGGATCGCCGGCGCCTTCAGGGGACCCGCGCTGGTAATCCCCGGCTGGGATATATACCATGCCCTTTGTCTTCTCGCGCAACACGGCCTGTTTTTTACCCTCCAGAAAACCGTCTGCGGCGGCCAGGCAGCCGCCGCAGGCCTTGTCTGCCTCAGGAGAGGCGATATATTCCATAGCGGCGGCGGAGAGCCTGCCCACGGAGGGGCCGACGGGGGCCTCAGCCCCGCCAGAAGCTGAAGCCGCCCGGTCGCGGCCCAGAGCGGCAAATATGACCGCCGCCGACATCAATACAACCGCGGCCAGCGCGTGAGAAGGAACCTTGCCGCCGCGCCCGGCGGCTTTTCCGCAATGCGGGCAGATCTTATCCGGGGATGGGATGCCTGACATGTGCTGCGCGCTCCTTTCCGCTGGCGGTCTTTAACCTGCCTGGCGGCTTTCTATTTACTTCACGTTCTTCGCGAATTCGCTGCCGTAGATTTTTTTGACGCAGGCGGGGCAGATGCCGTGCGTAAACCTGACGTCGCCCATATGGGCTTCCATATACGATTCCACGCTCTGCCAGTAATTCTTATCGTCCCGAATCTTCTTGCAGCCGGCACAGATGGGAAGAAGAGCGCGCAGTTCCTCAAGTTCGCCGGTATCCTCTATTACCACCAGCGAAAAAGAGCGCTCCCCGTAACCAAAAGGCGCAACCGTCACCAGCATGGGGACGGCGCCGCCATGACGCCGTTTATATAACACTCGCTCGCGGCGGGTAACCTTTCCCGCTATGGCTTTGGCCACCCAGTTACGAATCGAGCAACTGCGGCAAAGCTTCGCCCCGCCGCAGCCGCCCAGGGCTTTCGAGGCATTAACGCAGTCAAGCACGTCCCCTAGCTTTTTACGCAGAGGATCTTCGCTATGCAGCAGCCCTCCGGCCTCCGTATTGCGGAAAATTATGCAGAGATCCCTGTCCAGCACAACGATTACGGCCGGGATCAGGTCCAGCAGCCTCTTTAGAAACCCGCTAATTCTGAGTTCATTATCCATCGCCCCCCCACCATCCTCCCCGTGCCTTTGCAATCTTCCTCCCCCCAAGGCAGAATGCACTAAAAACATACCGAAAACCCGTTTATATGCGGAACAACCATCCATCCCCGGCATTGCACGACATCTGGGACGCGCCAAGCAAACGGTTTAACGCCGTTTAACGCCGTGACACGGCCCTGCATAGCCTCGCTGATCCTTTCTGTAGCAGGGGACTCCGGGATAGGCTCCCGGAAAATGTCTTCGGGTTTGGGCACATGCTGCAGCACGAACCGGGCATAGGAAGAATCCACGCTTCCGTCCGGCATGGGCATGCTGTCTCCGTAAGCACGGACCGCAAACCCAGTTCGAGCACGTCGTGAGCGGGCTTAAGCCCGGCGGAGCGCAGGATCTCCGACTCCAGCCCGCGCACGGCAATGGCCTGTTGGCGCAATCGCTCGAGCTGGAACTGAAGGTCGTTCAGCGCTTCAAAATCGTATGAGCCTGCGGTCATATGACAGTGGCGCGGCCCCGCCGATAGCTTCATTGATCCTTTCCGGAGTAGGGGATTCCACCACATATTTTATCAGGGATGGCTCGGATATTCTGCCGAGCAGGCCGGGGCCTCTGAGGGCCAGCCCGGCGGCGACCTTTTCCGCCATAACGATGTATTCGTCGAAATAGGCCTCATCGGAGCCGGGAGCGTACTTTTCGACCTTTCCCATTATGATCTCGGACTTTACGACCGTCAGTTTCATCACCTCGGTCCAGTAGCCGCCGGAAGAGACGGGCGTCCGCTGCGTGATCTCGATGTACAGCGATCTGTCGTTATAGCCGGAATAGCCCTGCACCAGCTTCCCGCCGGACGCCCACTGCTTGAGGAAGAACCTCGGAGACTCGAACATTCCGGAATAATAGGCCGACGGGATGTCGGCCGTCATCGTCAACGCGCCAGGGTCCAGCGCCAGCGCGGCGTCATCTTTCTGTATCCGCGGATATTTCATTTCCAGCCGCACAAAACCCGCAGGGCCGCCGGCGGCCACATACGTTTCTATGCCTACCACCGACTGAAGAGCATCTACTCTGCCGCCCTCGTAGCGGCCCATCGTGGAGAATTCAGGCACCAGAAGGTCGCCGTCCGAAGCCGAAGGGGCGCTCACTTCAGGGATGCCGGCCGCGGCAGCGGGAAGGCCAAAAGTATCCGCGCCGAACGGCGGCCAGGCCGGTGCCGCCGAAACCGCGGAGACGGACATAGAGAACAACATTGAAACAGCACCAATGAAAGACAGTGTAATTTTCACAAACGCTCCTCGCGAGCCAGGGTCTGGGGAACGGCCCGCAACGAAGGGCTCGTCCGATGGTATTCTATCCCGGCACGCTTCACAACCAATGTGTTAGAAATATTACAAGTATTCATCCCGCAGAGCCACTTAAGATTTATTTAAGGCATGATACCGCTGCGCTTAGCTTAAAACGGATACGTCAGCTGCGGGCAGCAGCACGACAGGGCGGTGCTTGAGAAGGGTATCTTTGCGGGCGGGATGAAGCGTTCAAGCTGTGGGGCGGAGGCGGCCCATTCGTCGCCGCCCTCGTTCTAGACTACGATGACAGGAGATGATACAGACATCACTTTCGGGCTGGAGACTGTGCCATTTGCCATTGGAAGTGTATATCTTCTGACCTTTTCGCAGACTTCATTCAAAAAACCCCTCAGAGCACGCTCCTAGGAGGCTCATTGAGAACCGGGTGGGGTATGAGCAGGGGACAACTTTTTTCCGCTTCATGCGGGGCCTCACCGGCGGCCGGAGCGTCGGGTATGGGAATGAATTCCGAGAACTTGGAGATTTTGGGCACGGCTTCCCCGGCGCCTTAAACCTGCGGCCCAGCCGGCCGTTTCAGAAGCCGCCTTACTTCGGCAAGGAGAGCCTCGGCCGTGACTGGTTTCTGGAAAACGCTCACAGCCTGGTGCGTCAGCGCCGCGAGTTGAACCTGTTCCGGCAGGCCGGTGACGAACACCACCGGGATGCCGAGCTGCAGCAGGCGGCGCGCCACGTTGAATACCCGCTCCCCGCCGCCGGCCGGCATATCCACATCCAGCACAAGCAGGTCCGGTTTGAAGTCAAGACATTTTTCCATGGCGGAAACACCATCCTCTGCGGTTTCCACCTCGAACCCCGCGTCGGAAAACAGCGCCTTGTAGAACTCGAGCATCCCTGGATCGTCGTCAGCGGCCAGTATTTTCATCGCTTTGCCTCTTTTACTTCCGGGAACCAGGAATCCTCTTCCGGCCTTATCCCGGCGTACCACTGGGCGAATTCGCTCCAACCCGCGGCGTCCGCCCAGGCCCCGCCTGAATAGGCCGGGTTATAGGCCGAGACCGGCGCGTAGACGGCCAGCCCCATGGCGTTGTCATATTCCGCGGTCACCGTCCCGTTGGCCACAAAAAGAGAGTTCTCCATGAAACCGAGCAGGTCCCGGCCCATGCCGACCAGCGCGGCGTCGCGCGTGCCTTCCGTGACCACGCGCACCAGGTCGTACAGGTCCTTGTTGTCGCGGACGCGGAAGGTCTGCGCCTTCTTCTTGGCGGCCCGGGCGAGGTCGCGCTCGCCGGAAGCCATGAAAGCGGCGCTCCAGGCTTTAAGGCGGGCGGCCAGCCCGTCCAGGGCCGTGGCCCGCACGGCCGAATGGGTGGCGCCCCTGTCGAAGTAAGCGTAATAATCGCGGAAGGCCTCTACGGCAAAAGCAGCGGCCTCTTCGGGAGAAGCGGAGGTTTTAGCGGAAAGTTTCTCCAGGAACCAGGGATAGTAGTAACCGGAGCTGTATTCATCCTCTTCAGAACCCACTATCACGGAAGCGTGGCGGCGCAGTTCGTAAGCCACCTCCGCCATTTGCATGCGGCAGGCGTCGGAAGCGTAGACGTCCACCCCGCCCATTTCTTCGAGGGCCAAGGCCAGTTCCGCCGGAGAAATATGATTGCCAGTGTCCATGTCATAGGATATGCCTCGGTCCCGGCCCGCCGCGGGCAGGCCTTTCTCCCAGCCGGAGCCGTGGTTCCAGACTATCAGCATATAGCGCTTTGCCGGGAAATTGGCCTTGGCCCATTTCCCGAACTCCGCCAGGTGGCGCCAGTCGCCCAGGTCGGCGGAGGGCAGGCTTTGCAGTACCGGCGAAGTTATGGCGGCGGTATCGGCGTCCACCTGAACCAGGTAGCGCCGCGAGCCCTTCCAGTCGCCTTCAGACTGGTCGTAGTCGGCAGAACGCCCAAGCTCCGCCACTATGTTCATGCCCAGAGTGGAGCCTACCCGTTCCATCTCATTAACGTCCGCCAGGCCGAAACGCTCCAGATCGTTCTTGGCGTTCAGGTAGACCATTACCGTAATATCCGCAGGGGCCGGCGCTGCCGGGACGGCCGGCGGCGCGGCGGCCAGAAGATCCGGGATGTCCGCCCACCGGTCAAAATCAGGCCCGTTTCGGGCGGGATCGCCGGCCACGGCGGCCGCGGCCAGAGACAGACAGAGACAGAACGACATCACAAAAAAACGTTTATTCACGCTGGAACCTTCCTCTTTTCCGCAAACGCAACGGCCTCCGGCCGCCGCCTTGGCGGGACTTCACCAGGCCAATCGCAGGAAGCACATTGTACACAAAAAGACCGGCCAAATCACGAAGACGCCCGGGACTTACCCGCCTATGCGAACTTCTCCCGGAGGACCGCCTCCACCACACAGGCCATGGCGGGCTCTCTCTTTCCGGCGAAGCAATAACGCGGCGTCCGACCGGCCCGCCCCTTCTAATTTCCTTGCAGATAGCGGGCAAACGCCGCAGTGAACACTACCAGGGCGCTGGAATCACCGGGAGTTCCCCTTACCGTGATCCGGTTGCCGGCATAGCCGTCGGCGCGTATCTCCAGGTTCATTCCGCAGCCGCGGACGCGCAGGCCCGTCTGGCCAAGGTAAGAGGCGTCCGTCTCGAATTCAAGCCTGTCGGCGCCGTCAAAGTTCTTGCCGAACCCGCTGCCCCGGACCGTGTAAAGGTAGCCCTGTCCCCACTGAATTCGTTCCACTCTCAGATTGGACAGCCCCTGGCCCTCGACCAGCACCATACCCGGCCCGAACTGGCGCAGGCTGAAACGCGCCGTCGGCTGGTAATTGCCGGGCATATTCGCGGCGCCGTCTATCTTAGGGAGATAGTTACCCAGGACCGCAAATACCATGGCGCTTGCGGCATCCATGTTCTGGTCAACTCGCGTTTCCACGTTCAGGTCCGGCCAGCCGGCCTGCCTGAAAAACCTGGCGTACATCCCGGCGGCGTCTATCTGCACCCCGGTCCGCCCGCCGAAGTCTTCGTGCTTGATGTAATTGCCGGAGGCGAGTTGACGCCCGAAAATATTCCCCGTCACGTCATACTTCGCATAAGTGTCGTTGGGGAAACCGCCGTTCTTTATCTCCAGATTAACTCCCGAGCCGGTGACCCGGTAGAGAGGGGCGAAAGGTCCGCCTAAACTCTCCAGGGTAAAGTTCACCGCTGTTCCCGCGGCGGCCGGGGCGCAAAACACGGACGCGCAGAAAACCCAGGACAAACAAAGCCTATTTAACGTTCTTTTCATTTAATCTCCTCCTGATACTGACCGGCTAAACCGCAAGCGTGGGCTTAATACCAGCGCATCTTTCTCTCTTCCTTTATCTCAGCCACACCCGGGGCGCCTGCCTGCCCCGCTGTGTATAGTCTAGCTTTGCCGTGGGTTTTTGAAAACTGCCCTTTGGCCCCTTTTTTCGAAACAACGGACCCATGACGGGAATTAACTTTTTTACCGCTCTTTTACCGGAACCGGAGCCCCCCCGGAGATAAAAAAACCGCCCGGAGAACCGGGCGGGATACGTCCAAGATCCATATTTTCCGCTTCATGCGGGGCTTCACCGGCGACCGGTGCGGCCGTCGCGCTGCCCGCCGGCCTCCTTAACGTGGCGGCAGGAATTTATACCCCAGGCCTCTCACGGCGACAACGCTCTCCCCCAGAACCCCGAGTTTTCGCCTCAGGGACATTACGGTCATATCCACCGTTTTAGCTACGACCGGAGCCGCGTGCGCGTCCCAGACGGTCTCCAGCAGGCTTTCGCGGGTCAACACCTCGCCCGGCTTCTCCATAAAAGCCCTCAGGAGATCGAACTCCATATTTGTAAGAGCCAGCGGCCTTTTGCCGACCGCGACGGTCCTGCCGGCCAGGTCCATGCGCAAGCTGCCGGCGGCCAGTGAACGAGGGGGAACCCCATCCTTCCGGCGTATAAGCGCGGCGGCCCTGGCGCTCAGTTCGCTGGTGCTGAACGGTTTGGCCAGATAATCGTCGGCGCCGAGCCTCAGGCCCAGCACCCTGTCCTCTACCCGGCCCTGGCCGGTGAGCATCAGGACCAGTATCCCGGCCAGGGCCGGGTCCGCTTTTAATTTAAGGCAAAGCTGGATGCCGTCCCCGTCAGGGAGAAGGCGGTCCAGTACCGCCAGACCGGGCTTCCTTTCGCGGGCCAGCCGGAGCCCTTCGGCTATGGACGCCGCGGCATAAACGCAATAGCCATCCTCATCCAGGACGGCCTTCACCATCTCCCTTGTCGCTTCGTCGTCCTCCACCACCAGGACCGAATTTTTTGCCATATAGTCTCTCCATTGCGGCGAGTCAGGCCGGTACGCACCTTTATGATAGTTGATGAAGCGGCCTCGTGCACCGGCGTCGCACCGAAGCCCCTGGCTACTCGGCGAGAACGGAGTTTACCGCAGCCAGAATCTCCGAAACTGGCTGGTTCTTCACCAAGGCAGCGCGGCAATTGGGCAGCTTTTTAAAGGCGGCCAGGAGCAGTGGATCGTCGGCCAGAGAGGAGAGCAGTATAAACGGAATCCCGGCGGTGGCCCGCATGCAGCGTATACACAAAGCCGCATCGTAACCGGTCATATCACCCAAATCGTAATCCAGAAGTATCAGGTCGGGAAGAAAAGACAAAGCGCTTTTCACTCCCTCTTTCCCGCTAAGAGCGGACCCGATTTCAAACCCGGCCTCGCACAGAACGCCGCACAACATCAGCGAAAAAGTTTCATTATCTTCTATGACAAGGATTCTCTTAGGCATTATAAAACCGTCCCGTTCCCAGAATACGCCGCTTTAAGCCTGTGACCGGCCTGGCCGTTTCAGAAGCCGTCTGACTTCGGTAAGGAGCGCTTCGGCCGTGACCGGTTTCCGGAAAACGCTCACAGCCAGGTGCGTCACTGCCGCGAGTTGAACCTGTTCCGGCAGGCCGGTGACGAACACAAATGGAACGCCTAGCTGCAGCAGGCGGCGGGTCACGTTGAATACCCGCTCTCCGCCGCCGGCCGGCATATGGCTTATACATGATTTGACAACCGCCGTCGAACGCCTTCCCAGAGACATCCCCGGAATGGCGAGATACAGTCACAGCGGCGCCGCACCGGGGTAATTAGCCGGATTTTCAGGCGTTTTACGGCAGCACAACGCCTAACGCCTCCCGTATTCTTTCCGGTGTAGGCGATTCAGCCACATACTTTACCAGCGCCGGGTCCTGTATCCTTCCAAGAAGGCCCGGGGCTTTAAGGGCAAGCCCCTGCGCGGTCTTTTCGGCCCTAACTATGTACTCGTCAAAATAAGGCTCATCTAAGAAGCCGGGCCTGTATTTCTCCACCTTGCCCATAACGATTTCTTCCCCGACCACGGTCAGTTTAAGCACCTCGGTCCGGAACCCGCCCGAAACCGCCGGAACCGTCTGGGTTATCTCCAGGTACCGGGACCTGTCGTTATAGCTGGAATAAACGCGTACGCCCTTGCCGCCGGCTTCCCAGCTGTCCAGGAAAAATCGCGGAGACTCGAAAATCTCGGAATAGTATTTAAGCGGGATACCAATCGACGTTTCAAGCACCCCGGGATCCAACGCGAGAGCCGCGTTGTCCTTGGGGATCTCAGGGAATTTCATCACCAGCCGGACAAAGCCGGGGCTGTCCCCGGCCGAGATCTGAGCCTCGATGCTTACCACTAGCGGCAGAGCGTCGACCCGGCCGCCTTCATACCGGCCCATGGTTCGGAATTCCGGGACAAGCAGGTCGGCGGCGGCGGGACGCGGGGCGGCCTCCGGACCCAGTGGCGCAGCGGCCAGAAAAGCCGGGATATCCACCCCCCGGTCAAAATCCACCCCATCATGGACGGGACCTCCGGCCACGGCGGCCGCCGCCGAAGACAAACAGAGACAAACTGACATTGCAAGCAGCTGTTTATTCACGGTAGAACCTCCTCTTTCCACAGGCGCTCGGGGGGCTGACCTCCACGCAGCAACCTGCCCTCGGCAGCCCCCCCCTTTAAACGCACCCGCCACAGAACGACCATTATACCCCAAAAAAGGCGGCTCAATCCCGAAGACGCTGAAAAAGCCCTCAGAACAGCCTGAACCCGCGCTCTTCTTTCGCTTCGTCCCAAATATCCTCCACCCTTTTCTCAAAATTGCTAAAAATTGTTTCCGATTTATTTTGTAGAATGGCCAGGGGGGAATTGTGTACAACAAACAATCTATTGCGGACAAAGCGTCGCATTTGTACAGATATACACGGTATGCGTGGATTATAGTCTTGGCCTGGAGCGTTCTGCTGGGAATGCTCCTGGCCATTGGCGTCCGGCAGGCGCGGCGGCAGATATTCGACCAGGCGAAGTCGGAAGCCAGAGGGGCGTATAACAAGGACCTCTCCTATCGCAGATGGGCGACCACGCACGGCGGCGTTTATGTGCCGGTCACAGCAGAAAACGTTCCCAGCCCCTACCTAAAAAACATCCCGGAACGCGACGTCACCACCTCATCCGGTCGCCTTCTGACGCTGATGGACCCGGCTTATATGACCCGCCAGGTGCACGAAATGACGGCGGGCCTCTATGGGCTACGCGGTCACATTACCAGTCTCAATCCCATCAGGCCGGAGAACAGGCCTGACGCCTGGGAAACCCTCGCCCTGCGAAGTTTAGCGCGGGGCGTAACCGAATATGCCGAAACGGCGGATATCGACGGACGTCCGTTTTTGCGCCAGATGTTTCCCCTTATCACGGAAACCGGCTGTCTAAAATGCCATGCCTCGCAAGGGTACAAGGTGGGCGATATCCGCGGCGGGATCAGCGTCTCCGTCCCACTCGCGCCTTACCTGGCCATGCTGGGCACCGATATTGCGTATCTGGCAGCAAGCTATGGTCTGGTCTGGGCGCTGGGATTGCTCGCGCTCGGCGCCGGGACGCAGCGTCTGCGGCGCCGCATGAGCGAGCGGGACCAGGCCCAGCGCTCGCTGCAGGAAAGCGAACTGATCTTCAGTGAGTTCCTGGAGCACAGCCCGGTCTATATCTTTTTCGAGGATGAAAACGTCAGGACCATACGCCTGAGCCGCAACTATGAGGCCCTGGCAGGGAAGCCGCTGGAGGAGCTGCTCGGAAAAACCAGACGGGAACTCTTCTCGCCGGAGCGGCCACTGGGCATGCCAGCCGATGACCTGCGTATCTTAAAGGAGGGGAAGGCGGCCGTTGTTGAAGAGACAGTGAACGGGCGCAGTTACAGAACCACCAGGTTCCCCCTCGCCGTCGAGGGCAGGCCGCCGTATCTTGCCGGCTACTCCGTAGACATCACTGAGCAGAAACAGGCGGCGGAAAAGGCGGCCAGCATTAACGAGCGGCTTGTTTTGGCCGCGCGCGCGGCGCATTTGGGGTTATGGGACTGGGACCTGGTCAACAACCGCCTCTCTTGGGACGACCGGATGTTCGAGATCTATGGAGTCAGGAAAGAAGCTTCCTCCGGCGCCTATGAGGCCTGGCTCCACGGGCTGCATCCGGGCGACCGCGCCCGTTGCGAGGCGGAAACCGAACTATCCTTGCGCGCCGGGAAGGCATACGACACCGAGTTCCGCATACTTTGGCCGGACGGGACAATAAGGCATATCAAAGCCAACGCCGATATTTTCAGGGATCCAGGCGGAAAACCGGTATACATGGTGGGCACAAATCTGGATATAACCGAAAGCAAGCTGGCTGAAGAGGCACGCCTGTCCCATCTCCGGTTTTTCGAAAATATGGACCGCATCAACAGGGCCATACAGGGAACGAATGACCTTGAGAAGATGATGAACGATGTTATCAGGGCAACGCTTGAGATCTTTGATTGTGACCGCGCCTGGATCTTCTATCCCTGCGATCCGGAGGCGCCGTCTTTCCGGGTTCCAATGGAAGTCACCAGGCCAGAATATCCTGGCGCCGGCATATCGAACAAGGACATACCGACTCCCCAGGATATGGCCATGAATTTGCGTGAGGCACTGGAATCCCCCGAACCGGTGGCTTACACCTCGGGGACGGGAAAACCCATTAACGAGATGTCCGCCGGGCAATTCGGGGTTAAAGCCATGCTGATGACCGCTATTTATCCCAAGTCGGGCAAGCCCTGGCTTTTCGGTCTCCACCAGTGTTCTTATCCCCGCGTCTGGATGCCTGAAGAAAAGAGGCTCCTGCAGGAAATCGGCAGACGGCTGGCCGACTCCCTGACAAATCTTCTGGCTATCCGTGATTTACGCGAAAGCGGTCGGAGTACGAAGGAACCAGGCAAGTAACCCCCATGGGAATCCGGAGAGGATACGGCTTATAGAAATTTTGCCATTTGTTTTCCCCGTCCCCGGCTTGTCCAAGAGATTTGCGTTTCAGAGTTTATTCAAAATTCTCTTCCTGCAGGACCAAGGCCGCGGAAATCGCCACGGCAGCCGCCTTCCCGGAGAAATTATTGGTGTTGTAATTGCCGGTGATGCCGGAAGCGTCGGCGTTCAGGTTCAGGCCGAGGCCGCGCAGGGCGTAGGCGCCCGGGTGGCGCCGGTTCACCTGGACTTCCATATATTTAAGCCCCAGGTCCCGGCCGGAGACGTCGGCGGAAATGAGGTATTTCCCGGAGCCGCGCGCTATCACCTGCCCGGCAACTCCGGCGCCGGACAGAATGTAATTCCCGCCCTGCGTCCTTTTCACGCTCCAGCGTTCCCGCGCGGCTCCGATAGCGGCACTGACCGTAAATTCATCTTTGGACGGCCTGCTGACCGTAATATCGAACTTGCCGTATATGTGATGGGCCGCGATCCCCGTCCCGGCGGGGTCGCGCCGCACATTCATGTAGACGTCCGCGTACTCCCGCATCATCTTGTCAGCGAGAACGACCGGTTCCGGCAGGGGCTCGGGCAGGCTGACGGACTCCACCTGCGCTTTCATGTCTTTTGCGGCGACTCCGGTCAGATCGAAGGCGTGGATATTGACCGGGAACGCCAGCGCTAAAAGTAGATATATGGTCTTTTTCATTAAAGTGCCTCCTGACTGTCTGCTATGAATAGTCTAACAGGAACCCGGACCGCGCGGGAGTGCCGGAAGTCCCGCTTTCAGGCAGGCAAAAGGCCCAGAACCGCCGGCTGAAAAAATACCCGCCGGTCAAGGCGGGTATCTTTTGGCCGCTCATAAGCTTGTCGGCAACCGGTCAGTTGGCTGCCCCGGGCCTGGCTATATAGCCGTTCCTCTCCACTAACCGGAGCGGCTGGTTCCGGGCGGAGATCTTCTCGTTCAGCCCGGAGTCGGACAAAAGGGCGTCCAGTTCCTCCCGCGTCATGTTGAACATCGAACCGGCGAGGGTGAATTCCCCGGAACTGCCGGCAACGGACCGGACACTAAGGAGATACCGGCAGGACTTGGGCGAACTGAACAGGCCGAAGTGCGACAGGCTGCCGGCTGAAATGTCCACCCGGCGCGTATTCCCTCCGCCGGAAACATTAACAGCCAGTTCCTCCTCGGGGCTGGTACCCACGGCTCCGGAACCGTCTTTAAACCGGCAGACAAGGCTCGCGGAGACTTCCGCCGGCATGAAGTTGGCCGCCTCCAGCGTTATCGAAACCGCCCCTACGGAGAACCGCGCGCCGCCGCGCGCCGCCTTTTCCGGCAGCCGTATGGCCGCGACCTTCTTTTGAAGAGCCCGCGCGGCTTTAAGGGCCGGGGCGATATTGCGGCCTACCGGGCCTTTGGGAAGCAGATCCTGGATGGAGAGGCTTATCCCCTCCAGGTAACCCAGAAGTTCCACCGGGATATCCTTAGCCGGGAGCCCGGCGAGGAAATTCAGCTGCCTGGTCAGGTCTTCCAATTCCACGGCATTAAGGAATTTGCCGTCCAGCTCCTGATTGGCATAGCCGCTGATCTTGAGCACCGCGGTCTTGATCCGCGGATCGGCCTTCGGCGCTACGGCGATCTCCATCGCGGGTGCAGGCAGCTTATCGTCCCCCGCCGCCGCGGCGATATCGCCGGCCCTGAGGGCCTGCAAACCGCTGAAATCCGCCGCGTAAGCCCTTCCGGCCGCCAGTATCATAACCATCGCAAGTATCTTGGTCGTTTTCATTTGTTTTCTCCTGTTCTTTCAAATCCGCCTTAACCACGGCTCTAATCTATCGTCAGCACGGTACCGTCCGCGGCCTGCAGGCGGACGTGCTTCCAGGTCGCGCTGGATCCAGCCGCTTTCTCGGAGGAAGGGCAGGTCCGCGCGCCGCCAATCAATCTGCTCTGACAGTCCGCGTATTTTCCCAAAAGCGCTTCAAGGGCGGGTTTCATGGCCATCATACCCTCCAGATCTGCGGCGCGGTATTTTATCTGCATGGCCGTGATTTCCGCGCCGAGGCGCTCCAGCGTCTCGGCTCCCGTCTCCGCTTCATTGAAAGCCCTCGCGCCCGGATAGCCGGGGTCGGCCGCGCTCCTGTTATTGAGGAACTGGCCGGCTATGATGTCGGCGTCGGAACGCATAAGCGCCAGGCTGTCCGCATTCATGACGGAAACCCCGATGCGTTCGGCCGGACCGGAGACAAGCCGCGCGTATTCCTCCATGCTCCCCGTCATTTCCGCGGCCGCGTCCCTGACCCAGGACAGCCGCTCTTCCACGTAGATCAGGGTGTCAAAGGCTTTGCCGGGCGCCGAGGGGTCCTTCTCTTTCTTCAGGGCCGCCAGGGCTTTGCGGTAAAGCTCCGCTGACTTTGCGGGGGACAGTTTGGCAAGCGGTTCCTGCGCCAGCAATTGCCGCACTTTCGCCCCCATCCTTTTGTTGAGGTTGTACCGCACATACTCCGCCTCGGCCGCGGGGGCCGCCTTTTCGGGCTTTATGCCCTGAGCGGTAACCGCCGGCAGCTCCATTTTCCCCAAAGCCGCCAGGTCCACCCTCTCCAGCTCCACAGCCATGGCCGAAACGGCCAGGTTCGTCAGTATCAGCGCCAGTCCTATCTTTTTCATTTTCATCTCCTTAATATGCCTGCTCTTGCCTGCTGCCCGGCTCCTTCTCCCGTCCCCTTGAACGGGGCTTATGTTCCGCGGTGCGGCTTGCCATACGTCCCCGCTTCCGTACTATAAGTCTACCCCTTCCGGCGACCGGTTTCATGAGGCGGAAGCACCAGTTCCGTCCGGTTTTTTGACCCAGGAACTGCGGCTAAGCGAAAGCGCGTTTAACTTAACCGCCGGCTAAACGATATGCTATACTGGAGACATGAATAACGCCAAGGCTTTCGGCGCCGTCCTGGCCGGGATCAGGAAAGAGCAGGGCTTTCCCAGCGCGCATCAATTCTTTAAAAGCATCGGCGGCAGCAAAAGTCTCGGGCTGGCTTTCGTGAGTTATTGGGATATCGAACGCGGAAAGAAACTGCCCAGGAGCTGGCGCCTCAAGGCTATCCTGTCCGCCCTCGGGATCGTGCAGCAGTCCCCCAAGGCCAAAGAACTCGTCCGGGCCTATTTCAGGGCCCTCTCGGGCTCCGATGAACTGGTACAGATCCTGGCGGCGCCGGCCGCAGCGGGCGCGCACCTCCCCGTCACGGAACTGGGGGAAGTGGCCACCCAGAAAGCGCTGGAGCAGATGCGCGTCAACCTGACGCTGGAGCAATGGAAACTGTGCTCCCGCGACCATACAACGTGCATCTGCCAGTACTTCCTGTTCAACACCGCGGGCTGGGTCCCGATGCGGGAATTGTCGGCCGCAACCGGGTTTCGGCCGGAAGCGGTGCGCAAGGCCGTAAAGGCGCTGGCCGCAGGGGGACTGGTCAAGATCTCGGGAGACAGGGTGCAATGCCCGTTCGCGGAAAAACTGGTGGCGGTGCTGCCCACTACCCCGGCCACGGCCGGGATCAGGTCCGCGTTGAGCGCTCATCTGGAGAAGTGGCTGAAGAGTTGCAGGCGAATTGACGGCGACGGCAAAAGGATCACCGTCCGCATGAGCAAGGCCAACATGGACGGCTACCTCCAGTACCTGCAGAAAGCCGTAAACCTGGCCGGTATCTACGATAATTCCGCCGAAGACCGCCGGGATTCGGCAGTCTACATCATTGACTCGAGCGTAGTCCGGATCTTCCCCCGGAACCTGCCCGGGTAGCGGCCCCCGCGAAATTAATGAACGCTGGATATCAGGAACGGCCCGGCGGATGCAAGCAGCGGCAAAGGGCCGCCTCAAGCGCCTTGGCCTCTTCCCGCCGCGGCCCCACGTAGCGCCACAAAAGCGAGTCATTGACAAGTCAAGGGCGCTCCACTATACTATTGTTATCCGCGCTTGATACCCGCTGGGAGCCAATCGGTACGGGGCTTGGAACACCAGTGGCACGTTAGACAGACCGGGATTATAGCAGTCATGCCAAGGAAGGCGAAGTTTATGGAACCAAGAATGATTGCCGCTTGCTTTGCGGCAGCGCTGGCGGCGTTGCCGCCCCTCTCTTCCGCCGCAAACAAAGGCATTTACGGCGGCGACGACCGGCTGGACTTTTTTGCCGCCTCCCGCGACCTGCAGGCGCTTTCCGACTCGGTGGTTTCGCTCTGGGAAGCCGCCTCGGTGGAGACACTGAACGACGGCTGGGTAAGGCTGCGGACCTCCAAATTCGGAGAGCGCCTGAACCTCTGCCCGAACGAACGATTCCGCGCGCAGCCGATAGGCGCCGCTTGTTCCGGCGCCCTGGTGGGGGAAGACCTGGTAATAACCGCCGGGCACTGCATCCGCACCAAAGAGGCGTGCGCGGAGGCCAGGATCGTATTCGGCTACGCCATAAAAAAAGCGGGCGGCTCCGCGGCGACGACTCTGCCGGCCGGCGAGGTGTACGGGTGCGCCAGGATAGTCCGGCGGCGCGCGGTCGCTCCGCCGGCCCCGACTTCGCGCTGATCCGGCTTGACCGGAAGGTAACCGGCCACAACCCGCTGGCGATCAACCGGAGCGCCGGGCTCGCCGCTGGCGACGGTCTATTCGTAATCGGACACCCGGTGGGCCTGCCGTTGAAAGTGGCCGGAGGCGCCACCGTACGCGATGTCCCTATGGAAGGATACTTTACGACCGACCTGGACACCTTCAGCGGCAGTTCCGGTTCCCCAGTGTTCAACGCGAAAACCAAACTCATAGAGGGCATCCTGGCCCGCGGCGATGAGGATTTCGTACTGACCCCTGCGGGTTGCGCCGCGACGGCAGCCTACGCGCAGAACGGCGGCCGCGGCGAGGAAGCGACGAAGATATCCATCCTTGCCGATTTTATTCCGGCGCAGGACGGCCCGGCGGCGGAAGCGGCCGTGAAAACGCTAAATATAGACCTGGGCGTGCCGCAACCTGAGCCCGGCCCGGTCCACGCTAAAGGAATCCGGTTCGACTGAGAGCCTAGCCTGAGGTTTGAAAACCGGTTCACCATGTCTGCCGAACAAAATGCGTATCTTCCTTGGTTCCTCCACGTCTGCCGCGGCGGGCTTGTCGCCCTGTGCCTGACCGGAACGGCGACCGGCGGGGACCGGACCGGCCCCGTCCTCCCTCAGATCGTAAAAGCCCCGGCGCAAAAACCGGCAGAGCTGACGGTCATGGTCTACATGAACGGAAAAAACGACCTGATGTGGCTGGCGCGCAGGGATCTCGCGGAAATACAGAGCGCCTCCCCGTCCCGCAAAGTCAGCGTCGTGGCGGAGGCGGGCATCACCGGGCAGGGGGTCAAGCGGTATCGCTTCGGGGGCTCGGCCGCCTTCGGGGAGGTATCCGCCCCGCAGTTAATAATGGACCTGGGGCCGGGCGACATGGGAGACTGGAGATCCCTCGCCTCTTTCGGCAAGTGGGCGAAACACAATTACCCGGCAAAGAGATACATCCTGATAATATGGAACCACGGCTCAGGCTGGACCAAAAGCGCCGGCGCGTTCATGGCCGAAAAAGGCATCTCCTACGATTACGAGACCGGCAGACACTTCTCCACTCCGCAACTGGCCGACGCGCTGAGAGAAATGGGAAAAGTGGACATCCTCGCGATGGACGCCTGCCTTATGCAGATGGCGGAGGTCGCCTGGGAGATCGGGGCTTACGCCGAGGTTATGGTGGCTTCGGAAGAGATAATGCAGGGAGACGGCTTCCCTTACGACCGGATGCTGGACGGCTTTTCAAAAGATCCGGCGGCGTCTACCGAGGCCCTGGCGAAAATCATGGTGGACCAGTTCGGCAGGTACTACAAAAACGCGGGGAAAGTTTCCACGCTCTCCGCGCTGCGTACCGGCGCCCTGCCCGGGCTCCTCGCCCGTCTCAACGCCTGGACCGGCGCGGCGCTGCGGGAAGATCCCGCAAAACTGGCCGCGGCGGCCCAAGCCTCCAAGGCCTATGACACTCCGGAGAATAAAGACCTGTACGACTTCCTCGGCCGGGTCGCGCTGTCTCTGTCCGATAGCGGGGAATTGCGGGAAAAAAGCGCTTCGCTCAGGGCGTACATCAGAAGCGACCTGATCATCGCCAATGCCGCGACCGGCAAGCAGGGCCCGGACTCAAGTTCCGGAGGCATAGCCGTTTTCCTGCCGCTCCGCGAGGGTTATTCCGGGGGCTACGCCGAACTGTCCTGGGCGCGGGACAGTGCCTGGGACGAGTTTCTGGAACGCCTGCCGAAAACGCCGCGCTAACACTCCCCCCGCGCGGAGTTGCGGCCCCAACGCCACCGCCCGCAAGCCTCCCGATAATCAATAGCGCTTTATGCTATGGTAAAGACGTCAATGCGGCGGCTTTTATGGAGGAACTATTGGCATTTTAAATGCCGGTGAGGCGGGAGACGTCGGCGGGAATCGGCAGTGACGATATTTCAACAGACTGCCAAAGCAGCGGGAGGTCCGCCGCACACACCGGATTATTTATAATGCTATGAGGGCGCCGTCGGCAGGCCGGAGGGCTCAGAAGTCCCAGAGGCGGACTACTTTTCCGATAATATAAAAGAAAGCCGTCTTATCGGTTTTTTCGGTGACGGCATAAGTCTGCGCGGCGGTTACGTTCATGTTCATCAGCGGGAAAACCCCCCTTAAGGCCAGCGCGTCGGCGCGGATAATGCCCTTGCTGGCCCATTCGGTGGCGCCGGAGTCTTCCAATTTTTTAATATATTCTTCCAGTTTGCCGCGCAGGGCCGGATCTATGATATCCAGATTGGGGTATTCCACCATTGTGCCGGCCAGGCACGACTTGTAAAAACCTTTCTTCACTTCTTTCAGCAGCCCGGCCTTAGCCAGCGCCCCGAGGGACTTTTCCGCGGCCGGCTTATTCATACCCAGCGCTTTCGCGAGGTCCGCCGCGGACCAGGCGCCGGTGTCGTTTTCCAGCGTCAGGCTGCATTTATAGGTTTCCAGGCTGGACAGAATAACCCGGAACTGGTCCGGAGTCACATGGTATTTTTTTTCCGCCAGGGACCGTTCCAGCGCCTTATGCAGCGGGGAAAGCCCGGCCGCTACCTTCTTCGCGCCGAGGGCCGGCTCGATCAGCTCCCTGAAAGCTTCTTCGCCGGCCATGGTCCTGATCCAGGCCACGATAAGCTCATTGGCCGAAGGAGTCCCCGGGGGCAGGCGCAAAGCGGAGACGATCTTCTGCAGCCTGCCTATCACCGGCAGGATACCGCCCTGCTCCATCAGGAGGTACTTGCGGTAGGATAGCTGAAGAACAGGGGCACCGCCGTTGTCGTGATAGAAGCGGTAAGCCGTGGGAAAACCGGCGGTCTTCCTGAGCCGCGTCAATGTGTCTGAAAACAACGTCCCCATAGTCAGCTCCTGGCCGGTTAAGCGGCCGCAATCCACATTTAAGCATAATAAGCGGCCGCTCCGGCAACAGAACCCGCGTGCGTCGGGTTTTATTTGCGCATCTGGCCTACGATGAAGTCCCAGCACGACGAATTTATTTCCGTGCCGCCGTCACCGGACACGAACTGGATAGCGCTGGCGGCCACTTCGTTCGGGTTCATTACGTAATTGGCGCCGTAAGCGGAATCCCACTGTGAACCGGAGAAGAAGGCGAGTTCCATGCTGTGTACCCCGCGGAAGCCCGTGTTGTCCGTAAGCGTGACATAGTCCTGTTGTATCATCGCGGGGGTCATAAAGCCGGTCCCTTGCCATTCTTTCCGCATTTCTATCACGCGCTCGGACACTTTCATGCGGCCGTCCCCGCCGTAATATGTGACCCTGACGACAGCCGAGATCTTGTCGAGACCTCCTAAAATACCGCTTTTCTTGTAGCCGATTATAAGCTTCCGGTCCATGACCCCGCTTCCGACCGTGGCCACTAGCGCCGGTCCTTTTGAAAGGACATGCACTTTCTGGGAGGAGTAGTCCGACGGATAGTTCGATTTCGCCACCCTGGGGGAGACCTTCACTCCCATATAGCTGGGATTGTCGCCCGGGTCCTGGAAGAAGAGGTCCTTTATCAGCTCATAGTCGGCCCAGCTCTTGAACTCGACGGCCAGGAAGGGTTCCTGTCCGGGCCCGGCCACGGTGACCTTGGCGGCTATGCCCTGCTGTTTCAGTTCCTTGCGAAGCTCCTGTGCTGCCTCTTTGGCCCAGGAATCCCGCGGGTAGGGCTGAACCGACGGCTGCGCCGGCTCCGGCAGTTCCAACCGGGCCGCCGCCGGGAGGAGGTTCAGCGAGTTTCTAAAAGCTTCCTCCCCGTTTATTCCGGAGGCTTTCGCGTTACTGATAGCGAATGACAAGCAGACTACGGATACTACGGAACCGGCTATTATTTTATTTTTCATGACTGTTTTCATTTTTTCTCCCTGATCTTCTTCGTCGCGGGCTTTGGTTTTTCCGGCCCCGCCAGGTTTTTAACCGTCACTATATTCTAACGCTTAACGGCCGCGCCGCCATGAGGCGCGGTGCCCAGAGAGGCCCCCTATTTCGACCCAGCCGGGTTGCCTTATCGGCTCAGGCCGGAAACGTACAGCCGGCGCCGATTTTGGTGACCTCCGGGGTCTCTATCAATAAGGCTCCCCTGACGAAACACGGCCCCCCCCAACGCGAAATTTATTCACGGCGGGGCGGCGGCGGGAGGCCGACTCCGGGAACCGGATGATTAAAACCAGGGGAGCCAGGGGATTTCGCGGGTTATGCGGTGCACGGCGCCGCAGAACTGAATGGCGTCGTATGCGGGGATCGTACGCCGCCGCGGCGGCTTCCGGCCTCTCAGCGGGTCCGCGGGATGTGGCGGGCGAACTGCGAGGCGGAGGCCGCCCACTCGCCGTCGCCTTCGTTCTGCGCGGTGACATAGGAGATCACGCAGACGCCGTCCCTGACGGCGAGGTCCTGGCCGCCGGCTATCAGCACGCCGGCTATCAGGCCGCCGGCATTGAACACCGGGCTGCCGGAATTGCCGCCGAAGGTGTCCAGATCGGAGATGAAGCTGTCCACCCCCACCGTGCGGACATGGGCGTTGTCCGCAACCTTGAGCGGCAGGCCGAGCGGGGTGCCTATCGCGAAAACCTCGTCGCCGGGGGCCGGCGGGCCGGAGCGGTCCACGGCCAGGGGCTCGCGGCCGGTCACCGGCCGGTCCAGGCGGACCACCGCGAAATCCTCGGTGCCGTTGTTTGTCGTGACCAGGACTTCGGCGCAGGAGTAGATGTCGGCGGCCGGCAGCAGGTCGGGCCATTCTCCGCCGGCGCCCATCTCGTAGCCGAAAATGAATTTTTTATCGCGGCAGGCCGCCGCGGAGGCCACGCAGTGGCCGGCTGTCAGCATCAGGTCGGGGCCCACCAGCGAGGCGGTGCAGAAAGAGTCGGCCGGCTGGTCGCCGAACCGCTCGCTGTCGCAGAGGCTGAAGGCTGTTTTAAAATCGTGCAGGTCCAGCTTGACCAGGCCGTTCTCGGGGACCATGTCGCCGCTCATGACGGCGGCCACGGAGCGCGCCAGCTTCCGGTGCGCCGGGGCGGCCTCGAAGATGTCTTTCCTGTCGTCGCGCCCGTAAATGCCTTTATCGGCCGCCGGGGCGGCGGTGCTTAAGAACGGAACCGCGAACAGCAGCAGGGGAAGAATGTTTTTCATTTCAGTAAAGTCTACTCCTTCTAATCCGATTTGCGCATGGGCCGCAAGTCCCCCCCGAACGAATCAGGGAAGTCCCTGGGAAATAGGCGGCCCGCCTGCGGCTTAATCCACGGCTATCGGGCAGACCGCGTCCAGGCTCGGGCTGCCGTCCACCACAAAGCGCAGCAGCGGCAGGAAAACGTTCCGGAGCGTGTTTATGGCGGAGCCGGTCGGGGTATGCTGGTCGTCGTTTATCTTCTGGGTCAGGGTGTTGCCCTGCGCCCTCAGCGGCGCCGCCATCGGCTCCACGCTGTTCTTATAGTCCACGATATCGTCCCTTGTGGCGCTCTGCAGGAATATTTTTTTGCCGCGGTAGCGGTGCAGCCAGGTCATGCCGTCCACCGCGGCCAGCTCGCCGCGCAGGAAGCCTTCCTCAGGGTTCAGGTCGCGCAGGGCCACGGCGATCTCGCTGTCCGGGCGGTTGCGCGCCCGGTTCATGATGATATTGGCCATGTCCACCCCGCCCACCAGGAAGCCGTAGCCGGTGAACCCCTGGTCGAAAGCCCCCACGGTAAGCCCCATCACGGACCCAAGCGAGAGGCCGGAGAGCGAAAGCTTCTCCGCGTTTATATTGCCGCGGGTTTCCAGGTAATTCCTCAGCAGATGCACGTCAAGGACGAGCTGGGCCATATTACCGCGGAAGTTGTCCAGATCGGAATTCAGGAACTCCTCGCCGCCCTGACGGCGCTCGCCGTAATGCGGCAGCTGTATGACCACGAACACGGCCGGCTGCCCCAGCACGCCCGCCGACAGTATTTTACCCAGGTCCTCTATCAGTTCGACTTCGTTCAGGATATGGTGCAGGATGATCGTGGCCGGGTACTTGTAGCCGCAGTAAGGTCTTTTTACGGCCGGCTCGTAGATCCTGGCCACCACCGTATTGGAGGCGTGCCCGCCGGGCCGCCGCACCAGGCTGGGAAAGCGCACCGTAGTTTCCCTCACAAAATTACCGGATAGCCGCTTCTCGGAAACGGAAACGGGCCAGCTCTTATCGAGCGCCAGCTGCGCGTCGAGGGCCTTATAAACACGGCTCTGGAAAGCCAGGCTTTTTTGCGTCTGCAGGGCCAGCTCCTCCCCCTCAATGCCGCCCTTAAACAAGTCCTTCAGGCCCTTTTCGACCTCAGCGGGGGAAGAGTGCCCCGTGAGGAACGGTTTTATCTCGAATACGGTTTTGAAGGGCTTGGCGGCCTTGCGGCCGGCCTCCCCCGCGTAAACGGGCGGAGCGGCCGGCGGCACCGCGGCCGCGCCGGCGGCAAGGATGTCGGCCGACCGCGCCCCGGCCAGGGAGAACTCCTGTGCCCGGAGCCCGGCGGCGGCGAGCAGCAAAAACGCGGTTAAAACGGTCTTGTTTATAAAGCCCCCCGACTGCGCCCTGCAAATACTGTGTTCCATACGTATATTCTAGCCGCTCCACAGCGGCGCGGCATGGGCATTACGGCCCACTCCCCGCCGGGAAAAAGGCCCACGCTCTTCAGCCTGAATAATTGATTCCGGCGGCGGGAGGCGGCTCCGGGAACCGGATGATCAGAACCAGGGGAGCCAGGGGATCTCGCGGGTTATGCAGTGCACGGCGCCGCCGAACTGAATGGCGTCGTATGCGGGGATCTTCACCACTTTAAAGCCGAGACCTTCGTACGCCGCCGCCGCCGCTTCGTCGGCGGCTTTGAACGGCGGCTCCGGGTATTGCCTGTTGTAATAGACCGGCATGAAGATGGTGTTGTTCACCCGGAGAGAGTTCGTGTAAGAGTTCGTCCTGCGGGTGTTCTCGTGCAGGTCGGCGTTGGCGAGGCGCGTCACGCGGAAACCCAGGGCCTTGAATTTCGCCGCGGCCTCGTCCATGACCTTTTTCATCGCCGCGCCCTTGGAATCGGAGACCGCCACCACGTTGCCGCCGAAGTACTTAGCGTAGATGTCTATGTGACCAGTGCTCTCCCCGGGGATCACGGGCATCCAGACCATTTTCGTGCCGCGCAGTCTGGAGAGGATCTCTTTTTCCAGTTTCTGCCTGGGCCAATCCTTGTTGTCCTGTATGACTTTTTCGGTCATGAAGATGCGGCCCTGCTCATCGGCTATGAAATTTCCGAATTCAAGCTTCACCTCGGATTTCTCCAGCGGCAGGCCGAAGCCCTTGGCCAGCTCCGCGCCGAACTGCTCGGATTTAGGCCTCGTGGGATAATAAGAAAACTGCACCATCCTGGCGGAGCCGGCCTCGTCCACCACCACTTCGGGCAGGAAGTCGCGGGTCCACGCCGACTCCAGCGAGTAAGTCCACACAATGAAACGCTTCGAGTCAAAATCCGCCTTGAATCTGGCGTAATAAGGGTTTCCGGAGGGAACTATTATTATCGCTTTCACATCTTTAGGCAGCCTGGCGAGTATGGCTTCATGCATACCAATTATCCCCTGAAAATAATCGGGGGAGGACAGCACTATGTAGCCGGTCCTGGAGTTCTCCGTCATCGGCCCCAAAGGCCTGGCGGCCTTAAGCGCGCCGGGCGCGGTGGGCACGTCCTGCAGTTGAACACGGTCAAGGGCCAGAGAGCTTTCAAAGCCGGAGGCGCGGGAGGACGGAATGAGGGAGATCGTCAGCAGAGCGGAGAAGAATATTTTGTTTATGCTCATATCCCTGGTCATTTTCCTAAAGAATTTTCACCAAGAAATCGCCCGCGTGGTTAAACATCAGCCGGCGCCTGACGTGGAGTTCAGTTCACCTTGCAGGGCACGTCATTGAGCGGAGTTCCCTCTCCGTTCACCTTCACGGTCATGGAAGGGCGGCCGCCGTTTTTGGGGTCGGGACTAAGGGTAAGATTGATCTTCAGGGACTGGCCGAAGAAAGAAAGGGCGCCGGCGGCTTCGAGCTGGCCGGCCTGGCCTTTCTGCGTCACGCGTACATTGGCAAGTTCCAGTCCCTCTTTCGCGCCGGCAGCTTCGCCGTCCAGCTGCCAGATCCTGGGAGTCTTGCCGGCCACCGCTATGGCGTAGCCGCCGCCAGTAGACTGGCAGACGTATTTAGCATTTTCCACTTTAGTGACCTGAGGGCCGTCGAAAATGCCTTTCGCCGCTTTCTGCAACGGTACTATTACTACCCTGGCGCAGCCGCCGTTCTGGGCCACGGAGGAGTTGAGGCGTGGCCGGGTAACCGTAGCGCCGCTCTTGCATATAAAGGAACAGACTTCGCCCTGCACTGAGGCGTACTGGCAGCTCTCCATGCCGGCCGGCACGGGGAAACTTATCTTCTGCTCGTCCGCGAATTCGGGGACGTTCAGGCCGCGGACTATGCTGCCGGAGTCTCCCCCCAGCATTTCTTCGAAAGAAGCCTCGCGGGCATGGACGCCGGTGGTACTGAGCGCGAATACGGCCAGCAGGACTGCCAGGTTGATTTTTTTCATTTTGTTTTTCCTCCGCTCTCTTGCGGTTTTTAAGCCGTTAAGATAGTCTAGCGTTTATCGGCCGCACCGCCATGAGGCGCAGTACCCGGAGAGGCGCTCTATTTCGGCTCTGCCGGTTTGCCCTGTTGGCTCAGGCCGGAAACGTACAGTAGACGCTGATTTTGGTGACCTCCGGGGTCCCTACCGTATCCCGTCCGGTATAATCGAACCAAGTCATAGAGCCTGAGATCTGTTAACACACAGCCCCTCAAGAGGAACCGTGCGGCTGACGCCTTTTGCGCCTTCCCGCGGTAAAAAGGGAACGTGTTTATGAAACGGAAGACAGGGCCATTGGAAAATGCCCGCGGTCGGCCCGGCAAGCAGGCACTGCGGCCGGATCTAGGCGTCGGCCAGCGGACAGAACGCAGGGCACATTTTTGTGCCGCGCGGTGAGGAGAGGATTTCTTTTTCCAGTTTCCGCCCGGGCCAGTCCTTGTTGTCCTGTATGACTTTTTCGGTCATGAAGATGCGGCCCTGCTCATCGGCTATGAAATTTCCGAATTCAAACTTCACCGCGGGATCAAAAATCCCAGAGCCGCAATACGCGGCTTATTACAAAGAACCCCGCGGACTTGGGGGTCTTCTCGGTAATGGCGTAGGTATTAGCCGCCTCCACATTGGCGCGCAGCAGCGGAAAGACTCCCTTCAGCGCATCGGCGTCGGCGCGTATCAGCCCCATGCTGGAATACTCGATGGCGGCTTCCTGCTCCAGCCTTCTAAGATAGTTCCGCAATTTTTCACGCAGGCCGGGGGGCATGGCCGCCGTGGGCGGGTATTCTATCATCATGCCCGCCACCCTGGACCGGTAAATCCCTTTCTTTATTTCCTTAACCAGCCCGGCCCCGGCCAGTTCCTTCAAACCTCTTTCGGCTTCCCGTTTCTTTATCTTCAGCGTCCCCGCCAGCCGCTCGGCCGTCCAGGTACCGGTGTCGCTTTCCAGCGTGAAGGCGCACTTGTAGGTCTCGAAGCTGGATACCGTTACGACAAGTTGTTCGGGCGTTAAATGGTATTTTTTCTCCGCCAGCGTCCGTTTCAGGGCGGCGTGCATCGCAGAGAGCCCGGCGGCTTTGGGAGAGAGCAGCGATTCGAAGACGTCCGCGTAGATCTCCTCTCCCGCCATAGTTTTGAGCCACGCCAGCACCAGCGCGGTGGCGTCCGGAGTGCCAAGCGGCAGGCGCAGCCCCATCAGAAGTTTCGTGAGCCTGTCGACTACCGGCAGGTTTTTCCCCTGCTCGATCAGCAGGTATTTTCTGTAGGTAATTTTGAAGGCCTGCGCACCGCCGTTGTCGTGGTAAAACCGGTAGGCGGTATCGAATCCGGCGTCCTTGCGCAGCCTCGTAAGCGTCTCGGAAAATATCGTACCCATCCCTATAACCTCCCGGCACAGACCTAACTCCTGTCCTGATTTTAGCAAATAACCCGCCGCGAGCTGCGCGCCCCCCAGGATTCTCCTTTTTTCGGGCGGACAGGCTCCTAGTTCGGGGTGAGATTGCGGATGAAAGCCGCCGTGAACACCACCAGGTCGACGGAATCCCCGGGATCGCCCTGCACCGAGATCCTGCCGCCGGCGAAGCCGTCCTCGCGGATCTCCAGGTTCATCCCGCAGCCGCGCGCCCGGATGCCCCTGGAACCCAGGAAAGAGGGGTCCGTTTCGAACTCCAGCCTGTCGGCGCCGTCGAAGTTCCGGCCGAAGCCGCTGCCCCTGACCGTATAGCGGTAGCCCTGCCCCCACCGAAAGCGCTCCACTCTCAGGTTGGACAGGCCCTGCCCGTCGGCCAGCACGGTATCCGGCCCGAGCTGACGCAGGCTAAAACGCGACGCGGGCTGGTAATTGCCTGGCGCGTGCGCGGCGCCGTTGATGCGGGGCAGATAGTGCGCCAGCACCGCGAACACCATGGCGCCGGCGGCGTCCATGGCAGGGTCCACGCGGGCCTCCACGCTGAGCTCGGGCCAGCCGTCCTGCCGGAAGAACCTGGCAGACATGCCGGCCGCGTCCACCTGCACGCCGGTCCGCCCGCCGAAATTCTCGTGCTTTATGGAGTTGCCGGACGAAAGCTTCCGCCCGAACAGGGTCCCGGTCACCTCGTACATCGCGAAGGGGTCGTTCGGAAAACCGCCATTCTTTATCTCCAGGCTCACGCCGGAGCCGTAAACCCGGTATAGCGGGACGAAAGGACCTCCGAAACCGGGCCCCTTTTCCACGCTGAAGTTCAGCTTGGTACCGGCGGCATGCGGCAGTATTTCCGGTTTAATCACGTCCACCGCCATGGCCGAAGCCGCCATGTTGACCATCATCAGCGCCAGTCCTATCTTTTTCATTTTCATCTCCTTTATATCCGCGCCCGCCCGTGACCTATCCCCGCAGATATCCTAGCGGATCTCGCACAGGTAGCCCCATTGTATCGCCTCTCCGCCAAAGTACCCCGTCGCGGAATTCTCAAAAGTAACGCGCACCCTGGTTATCGAGACCGGTTTTGAGAAGAAGCTTTGCGTCGAGACGGCCTCATTCAGGGTTATGTTCACTCTGACCCCGGAGGTGTGCCCGGGCCCTTTATAGTAATCGGCCAGCGAAACGACCCGAAAGTCCTCGTTCGGGGCAAGGCCTGTGGCTTTGCCCTTGAGATATTTCGCCGCGACGTCCGGGAAACCCGCCAGTTTGTAATCGGCGGAGATGGCCTCTGTAGGCGAGCCGTGGTCATTGTCGGTATAACTTTTGAAGTTCCCGACCGCGGCCGAACATTTTGTATTGAGATCAATATCGTATTTCTTTGTTCCGCTGTTGTATCCGTAGAGTTTTCCGTTCGCATAAGCCTGAGGAGGATTCTGCTTTTCGGGCTGGGGCGGCAGCGGATACTCCATGTTCAGTTTACCGATTACGCTTTCAAGCCCGGCCGGAGGCAGCGCGGAGCCCGCCCGCAGCTCTTCAAAGCCGCCGGCGAACGCCAGCCCGGGCGCGGTCAGCAAAAGCGCGCCGCAGTAAACCGCAACCGTCTTTATTATGTTTTTCATTTTTTCTCCTTGATCTTCTTGGCCGCGGGCTTTGTTTTCCACGTTCCCGCTCAGGTTTTTAACCGTCGCTATATTCTAACGCTTAACGGCCGCGCCGCCATGAGGCGCAGTACCCAGAGAAGCGCCCTATTTCGGCTCTGCCGGTTTGCCCTGTCGGCTCAGGCCGAAAACGTATAGTAGACGCCGATTTTGGTGACCTGCCGGGTCCTTACCGGAACCCGGCTTCTGAGCGCCTGATATGGCTGGCGCTGGTGCCGCATAAGGGCAACCTGGCCGTGGATGGACGGCGGGCGTGAGCATGGCAGAAGTTCGCGTGGAAGGATAGAGCGGCGCTGGGACGGGAGAGTTACTGCCACCAGGAAAGCAAGGTATCAGGGCTTCATGGAAGGACTGGACAACAGGGGAAATACAGCGGCGGGCTCCCGGACCTCAATCAAAACTAACCGTCTTGGGGTACGCAGCATCGGCGCCGGGCTGTATGGAGCCGGAATCCACATTTACCGCTTTGCCCGGGGCGGCTACGGCGTCCTGGCCGTCGGCCTCCGGGATAAAGTCGGAGAACATGGCTATTTTGGTCACCGCCTCGCCGCCGCCGCCCTGCGAATAAACGGTAGCGGTGCAGCCGGCAGGGCTTGTAACAAAGTCCCTGTCTCCGCGCGCTATGACGCCCTCTATAAGGCCGGTCCTGGCGTTGAACACCGGGGAACCGGAATTTCCGCCAAAAGTATCCAGGTCGGTGATGAAGTACCCACCGGCGCCAAACCCGCGCACCGAGGCCCCGCCCGCCACTTTCAGCGGCAGGCCCACGGGGTGGCCGATCACGAATATCGGCGCCCCCTTGCTGATTTCCGCGCCGCGGTTGACGGCCAGCGGCTTATGTCCCGCCACCTTGCGGTCGAGCCGGATCACCGCGAAGTCCGGGCCGGTGACCTCGCCCGCGGAGTAACCCCGCCCGACACCGGAAGAACGGCGCAGTATTTTGGCGCAGCCGTACACCTCGCCGGCCGGCAGCCTGGTGGCGGCGGCACGGCCTTCTTTCTTTACCGCGTAGCCGAAAACGATCCTGGTATTGGCGCAGTCGTCCCTGCTCTTTATGCAGTGGCCGGCCGTTATCACCAGGTCCTCCCCCACCAGGGCGCCGGAACAGAAAGCGCCTATAGGCTGCTCCCGGAACCGCTCATTCGGGCAGAGGTTGAACTGCTCGCCGAAGTTCATGGTATGCAGTTTCACATCGCCGGCGCCGGACATTTCCAAAGAATCGGCTTTCCACAGGGAAACCACTGAAGCCGAAAGGGCCTGCATACCGCGCGGAGCGGCGAAAAAATCCTCCCTGTCGTCGTCGCCGTATACGCCTTTGTTCTGCGCAAAAGAGGACGCGGGCGATACCAGTATCGCCGCCACGATTCCGATCACCATTTGAATCTTCATAATTTCAGCCACTGCTACGACCAAATACCCCGCGCTGTGTTATGTTATACCTCGCGGGGTACTCGCTGTCAAGGGGCGGAGAATTTAAAATATTTTCAAGATTCACTCCTGCAGGGCGAGGACCACGGAGATCGCCACGGCCGCCGCTTTCTGGGAGAAATTCTTTAAACTGTAATTGCCGTGTATCCCGTCCTGTATAATTGAAACATATTCTGCAGCTTAAATCTGTTGACATTCT
>CAYQJX010000012.1:0-66063 GCA_964417965.1 uncultured Elusimicrobiaceae bacterium | reverse complement strand
CAACGCCTGGCGTACTGCCGACCGGGGGAGGCCCAAAGCCTCCCCCGGTTTATTTTATCCCGCTACGGGATGACGCAGGGACAGGTCCAGTCAGGGGTTGGCCCCTCGCTCCTGGACTGCAGGGAACCGTTGCGCGGTTCCCCCCCGAGGCGGGGCCCCCCTTCCCCAAAGTCGCTCGGAGCCAACCCCCGCCCGGACCTCCGACAGGGTTTTGCTAACCCTTCCCCATCGTTGACCGGCGCGTTTGCTACCGGGTAAGGATATTGTTATTATTTATATATGCGAAAACTCTGGCTTAAGCTGACTGACAGGCGCTTCAGGGCGGCGCTGGCCGCCGTGGAGGAGACCGGGGCCGCCCTCGGAGACCTGGAAGGAGCGCCTGCCTCCGCGCCGGTTTTTTTCAGGCCGCTCAGGGCGGCCCTGGCCGCCTCGGCGGCGGCGCCTTCAGGCCCGGCCTCGGCCCAGGCCAGGGCGGCCGCGGAAGAGTTCGTGCTGCGCCTGGAAAGGGTCTTCGCCGACCTGGCCCTGCACAACACCCGCCCCGACGACGCCGCCCGGGAGGCCCTGCTGCGCCTGCAGCGGGCCTGCGCCGCGGCCGGGAGCCTGGCCTCGCCCGCCAAACGCGCCCGCGCGGCGGAAACTATCCGGGGCCTCTGCGCCGGGTCGCGCAAGGTGCTGGACCTGGCCCGCGGCGCGGCCGCCTCCGCCACGTCCGATTTTCCGCAAAATCTCAAATTTAGTAGTATATACTCCGGGCTCGCCGACGCTACTGACGCCTTTGAGCGCTGCGCGGAAGCCCTCTTTAACGTATAGGAGCCCCCCATGAAACAGCTGATAACCGCCTTGCTCTTTTCCCTCCCCGGCGCCGCCTGGTCCCTGACCGTCCCGGTGTACCACACCAGCGACGTGCACGGCTGGTATTTTTCCAGGCCGGCCAAGTGGGACAAGGCTAATTCCACCCGCACCATAGGCGGCTTCCCCGCGCTCTCCGCGCTGCTGAAAGCCGAGAAGGCCCCGTACATACTGCTGGACTCCGGCGACACCTTCCAGGGCACGCCCGAAGGCACCCTCACCAAGGGCCTGGCCACCGCCAAACTTATGACCCAGCTGGGCTATTCAGCCGGGACCGTGGGCAACCACGATTACGACTACAGCGAGCCCAACCTCAGGCAAGTGCTGAAAGCCTCGGCGTTCCCCTGGCTGGGCGCCAACATCTATGTCAAGGAGACCGGCGCCCAGACGGACTACGCTAAGCCTTATGTCATGGTAGAGCGGGCCGGCAAGCGCATAGCCATAATAGGCATCTCCGGCCGGCACACCGCCACGTCCACCCTGCCGACCCATGTAAAGCATCTTGAATTCCGGAACGAAGCGGCCGAAGCCGCCCGCTGGACCGAAGAGGTCCGGCAGAAAGAGAAAGCCGACGCCGTAGTGCTGCTCGTGCACATGGGCTTCGGCGCCGACCTTTACGGCCAGGTGGAGATCTCCACCTGGACCTTCACCGACGCCCAGACCGCCCACGGCACGCTGCCCATAGCGCGCGCCGCCAGGCCCGAAGTGCTCCTGGGCGGGCATAACCATGTCGGCATGCTGAAAGGCTACTACGACAAAGAGAGCGGCACGCTGCTCTCGGAAAGTTATTTCGGGCTCACCGCCGTAACCCGCGTCAACCTGGAGTTTGACGACGCGACCGGCAAGTTCACGGGCGCCACCGCCGAGCTTATCCCGCTCTGGACCGACAGGACCGGCGAAGACCCCGCGGTCCTGGAAACGCTCAAAGTCTTCAGCTCCGAAGTGGACAAAGAGATGAGCGCGGTCATCGGCCAGTCCGCCGCGGACCTGGGCGGGTCGCCCGCCGGGCTGGATTCCGGCATAGGCAACTGGTTCACCGACGCGATGCGGCGCCAGTCCGGCTCCGACGTGGCCATACAGAATACGGCCGGCATACGCTCCGAGCTCAGGAAGGGCGACATCCGCATCCGCGACGTCTTCCAGGTGATGCCTTTCGAGAACACGCTGGTAAAGCTGACCATGACCGGCGACCAGCTTAAGCGCCTGATGGCGGACAACCTCCGCGGCGGCTTCTCCAAGCTGCAGATCTCCGGCATGAAGGTCAGCTTCCGCAAGACGGAAAAAGGGCCGGCCGACATAAAGCTCGAGCGCAACGGCGCGGAGATAAAGCCGGAGGAGAAGTTCACCGTAGCCACCAACAATTACCTCACCACCGGCGGCACCGGCGGAAAAACGTTCGCCGAAGCCGAAAAGTCCGAAGACACCATGCTGCCGATCCGCGACCTGCTGATAAAGGACGTCAAAGAGCTTTCCATCAAAGCGGCCCCGGAAGGCGGCCGGCTAGTCCTGCTGGAATGAGCTCCGCGCCGGCCAGACACCTCCTGCCCGCCCTGCTGCTGCTGGGCTCGTGGGCCTGCGCCGGCAAGGAACAGCTGACGCTCTTCGCCACCGGGCGCACCCAGGGCCGCCTGGGCGCCGTCGACGAGGGCGGGGCGCGGACCGGCGGTTTCGCCGTCTTTAAAAAACTCTACGACTCCGAGCCGGGCCCCAAGCTGGCCGTGGACACCGGCAACTGGTTCTCCGCCGTGCCGGAAGGGTGGCTTACCCGCGGCCGCTCTACCCTGGACTGCCTTAACGCGGTGCCGTACGCCGCGGCCGCCGTCGGGCTGGAAGACCTGGCGCTTACCCCCGCGGAGTTACAGAAGCTGGCCGCCGGCTCCGGGATGCCGATCCTCGCCTCCAACCTGTACCTGAAGAACAACAAGAAGCCCCCTTTCCTCTACAGCTGGCGCGTGGTCCAGGCCGGCGGGCGCAAGATAGGTTTTTTCTCGGCGGTGATCCCTTCCCCCAAAAAAGCCAACCGGCCCCGCCACCTGCAGCATTACCGGCTGGAGAAGGAGACCTACGAGACGGAGAAGGCCATGAAGGCCCTCAAGGACGCCGGCGCCTCCGTGATAGTGATGCTGCTGAGCGTGAACCCGAAGGAAGAGGCCGGCGAAGAATTCTTCCGCGAGTTCGTCTCTAAAGTTTCGCGGGTGGACCTCATCATCACCGACGACCCGCTGATCAGGAAGCCTTTCCGGGCCGGGCGCACCTGGGTAGCCGGGGCCGGCCTTGAAATGCGGGAAGCCGCCAGGCTGACGCTGGACCTCGACAAGAACACCGGCCGCCTCACCGGGGTAAACTGGAAAGCCGTGGAGCTGCGGGCCGAAAAATACGGCCAGGACCAGGCCATGCTGAAAATAGTTACCGCTCACAAAGCTGCCGCCGCCGCCCATATGGGCAGGCGCATCGGCACCCTCGCCTCCCCCCTGCCGCTGCGGGACGGGGCTGCTACCCCGGCGGCGGATTTCGCGGCGGACTGCATGCGCCGCTGGGCCCGGACCAACGCGGCCATAATCCCCCTCTCCGAGCTCGCGGCCGGTTTCTCCAGCGGCACGGTCACCGTCGGGGACCTGCACAGGGCTTTTCCGCTGGATTCCAGCGTGGTTTTTGTCAAGATGCGCGGCGACGACCTGGAGCGGGTGATGGTTTCCATGCCGCCTTCCGACATCACCGTTTCCGGGCTGCGGCTGTTCCTTAAGGACGGGGCGGTGGAAAGGGCCGAGTCCGAGAGCGGGCCGCTGGCCGCCGGGCATATCTACCGGCTCGCCGTACCGGACTCGCTGACCGGGGACAGGGAACACTCCGTACTCTCCAACGCCATGGAATTCGCCAACTCCCGCCGCGGCCTCAGGGATGTCATCAGCTGGTGTTTCTCCAGGCAGAACAGCATACCGCGGCCGGAAGGCCGCAGGATAGCGGGGGCCAACTGATGTTCGAAGCTTTAGCCGCTTATTTCGGAAAATGGTACGCAAGGCTGAAAGCCTTTTCCATGCTGGCCGGGGCCTGGGGCTTCCTGTTCAGCGTCAACTCCCTGATCGGGTTCCAGGCCGGCTTCGAGTACGACGACGGGCTGGCCTACTCCACGCCCGCTTTCAAGGCCGCGGAGAAGGACAAGCTGGAACCCGGCACCCCCGACTACTGGAACTCGGTCAACCGCTCTTTCGCCCTGGAGCGGCTTAAGCCCGCGCCCTGGCTGGCCGCGTGGTCCCTCAAGGCGCTGGGCGTCAAGATCGCCGTTTTCTGCGACCGCGGGGGCGAGGGCGCCGACAGCCTTGAGGCCTCCTGGCGCAAGCTGGCGGACTATTTTTATTTTTCCGCTTCCGAGGACGCTAAATATAAAGTGCTGGAGAAAAGGCGGTTCATCCTTTACGCCGGGGCGTCCGACTCCGGCATCATCCAGGCGAGAAAAGCCGGCGTGACGCCGCTGCGGCTGCAGAAGAGCCACCGGTCCGCTCTGCCTTTCGACTACACCCCGGGCAAATTCGGGGAACGGCAGCTGCCGCTCTCAAGGTTCTGATAAGGAGACTTATGAAAAACACCCTCTCCGCGCTTTTAGCGGCAGTTTTTTTCTCCCTGTCTGGCTGCGCTCCGGCGCCGGCCGTCCTGCCCCCGGCCGCGCAGGCCAAGCCCGCCATAGAGGCCCCGCCCTGCGTTCCCGAGGCGGGCCTGCTGCCGGGGTCGGCCTTTTCGCCCGAATTCGACGGGACCCGCACCGCGGCCATAAAAGACCTCCTGCAAAAAGTGGCGGTCTGCACCCCGCTGCCGTTCAGCCACGACGGGATAATCTTCGGCAACAGGGAAGGCCGGCTGCCCGCCATGCCGCGCGGCCACTACAAGGAATACACGCTGGTCATTCCCGGCAGAAATAAGGGCGACGCGCCGGCGCAGGTGCAGATAGGGACCATGACCTTAACCACCGGCGAGATCTTCAGCCCGCGCGGGCCGGAGCGCCTGGTTATCGGCGGCGGCAAGGACATCTATTACAGCCCTGACCACTATGTCAGCTTTGTACAGCTGAGCATAGTCCCCTGAGCCCGGCGCCAGGCCGCACCCCGGACATGAGATCCACCTCCCCCCTTTCGCTCGCCGTACTGGCCGCCGCAGCCTGCCTCGCGGCCGGCTGCGGCCGGCCGGAACACGGCCCCCTCAGGGTCTCCATGCCGCTGGACAAACCGGCTTCCTATTACGACCCGGCCAGGACCAGGCGCGCTTTCGGCCAGTATTTTTTCCTGGAGAACATCTACACACCGCTGCTGGAATACACCCCGGACGGGAAGCTGGTCTCGGCCGCGGCCGAACACTTTGAGCTGCGCGGCGACGACGCGCATTTCACCATGCGCAAAGGCCTCTTCACCGCGGGCGGGCACGAGATCGACGCCTACGACGCGGAGGCCTCTCTCAAGCGCCTTTTTATCCTGGACAGGGAAACGCACGGCGCCCTGGAAAGCGCGCTCTGCGGGGGCCGGCGTCTGGCCAGCCTGCGGGACGCCTGCCCCGGGATAGCCGTACAGGAAGGCGGGAGGACGCTTCGTCTTGATTTCGCGGAGCCCCGGCCTCTTATCTTCCAGACCCTGGCGGCGGCGGAGTTCTCGGTGATCCCGAAGAGCTCCATCGACCCGGCCACCCTGGCCATCACCGATTACCGCGAGACCTCGGGCCCGTATTACGTGGACAAGGACGCCGGCGCGGGGCACATCACCCTGAGGGCCAACCCGCGCCACTTCCACTATTCCGCCGCCATGCCCCAGGAAGTGATTTTCGTCCCGTACGACCCGGCGGCGGGAAAAAGCCCGATGCAGCTGTTC
This sequence comes from uncultured Elusimicrobiaceae bacterium, assembly GCA_964417965.1. GTDB lineage: Bacteria > Elusimicrobiota > Elusimicrobia > Elusimicrobiales > UBA9959 > UBA9959. Next base: position 60,361 of record CAYQJX010000012.1, on the reverse strand, counting down.
CTCGACGGCAGCGTAGACCACGTCACCACGCTGGAGAAGGTCCCCTGCGACGAGATGATAGATTTCGCCCGGGCCCGGGCCGGCAGCGCCAGCCTGCACCGCACCTATCCCATAAAGCTGTTCATCGTCGCCTTCACCGCAAAGGGGCGCAAGGCCCTTACGGAACAGGAACGCTGGGCGACGGGCAGGGCCCTGAAAGCGGTCCACAACAGGCGGGTCCTGTCCAGGTCCGGCTACGAGACCGCCGACCAGATCCTCACGCTGGAAGGCACCCTCTCGGAGAGCGCGCTGAAAACCATCGAGAGGAAGTTCGCCGGGAGCGGGCGGACCCCGATAACGGCCAAAACCATAATCGCCTGGGACGGGACCGGGGTGCTGTTCGACAACGCCGGAGAGCTTGCGCGGGAGCTGCCGGCCCTGAAGGTCCTGAAAGTGCACAAGAACCCGAATTTTACCGACTTCGCAAAAGAGAAGCTGGAGGAACCCGACCTCTACGTCGGCGGCTACAACGTGGGCCTGCAGGACGACATCAGCCTGATGGGCTACCACCTCAGCGCCGGCACCCTGCTGCCGGCGGCGGGCACCAAAGAGGCCTGGCTGAAGGCCTACTCCGGAGAGCCGGACAAGGCGCGCAGGTTCGAATTGATGCGTTCGCTGCAGTACGACTCCCTGGAGCATGTGGTGAGCGTACCGCTGGCGACGATGCCGTATACGGCCCTGCTGCGCAAACCCTGGGGGTTCGCCATGGCCAGGCACCTGGCCAGCAATCCGATCTGGAGGATCCGCAGGGACTGACGGCGCCCGGCCTATGGAAAAAAGGAACGTCAAGAACCTGGTCCACAAGCTGCTCACGAAGATCCTGTTCTTCGAGCTGTCGGTGCTGGTAGTGCTCATCGCGCTGGCGGTGATGGTGGTCGGCAACTTCAAGCGGGAGATGGCCGGCAACATCGCCGACACTTTCCGCACGCCGCTCATGGTAGGGGACAACCGCTATACGGTCATGGAAATGCCGGGGCCGGCGCTGAAATATTTTTCCGGGGTCGCCTGGGACCCGCCGCTGCGCGCCAACCATTTCTCCATCCCGGACAGCCTCGGCGCCCCCAACCCGCTGCTTTACCGCCGGCTGACCGTCCAGCTCTTCTCCGACGAGGCCGGGACGGCTCCCGCCGGCAGCCTGCATTTCTACTACAAACGCTGGGCCTTCATCGGCTGGGCCTTTACGGCCTGGGGAGTGTTCCTGCTGGCCTCGCTGCCCCTGGTGCTGCACGAGAAGAACCGGCTGGTAAGGGATTACCGCCTTACGATGGAACTGCAGGTGAAGGAGTCCATAAACGCGATGGCGGCGCAGGTGGCGCACGATATCCGCTCGCCGCTGGCGGCCCTGGATATGGCCGTCAAAAGCTCAGCCCATATCCCCGAGGAGCAGCGCATCATCATCCGCAGCGCGGCCTCGCGCATCCGCGACATCGCCAACCACCTCCTGGAAAAGAACAGGGAGGCCGGGGCCGCCGCGGCGGCGGACGAGCCCTGCGGCACCTGGCTGCTGTCGGCCCTGATAGACCCGCTGCTCACGGAAAAGCGCCTGCAGTTCCGCTCCCGGTCCGGCGTGGAGATAGACGCCAGGCTGGACGCGGCCTCCTACGGGTTGTTCGCCATGGTGCAGCCGTCAGGCTTCAAGCGGGTGATCTCCAACCTGGTCAATAACGCCGTGGAGGCCATAGAGGGCGCCGGCCGCGTCTACATAGGTTTGAAGAAGACCGGCGACGAGATCACCGTAACGGTGGCCGACGACGGCAAAGGTATTCCCGGGGAAGTCCTGGAAAAGCTGGGCCGGCCGGGAGAGACCCACGGAAAATCAGGCGGCTCGGGCCTGGGCCTCTACCACGCCCGCCTGGCGCTGGAGAGCTGGGGCGGCAGGCTGGAACTGACCTCCGCTCCCGGCGGCGGCACTACCGCGGTGCTGACGCTGCCGGCGGCCCCCCCTCCGGACTGGTTCGTCTCGGTCCTGGCCCTGCCGGCCGGCTCGGCCGTGCTGGTCCTGGACGACGACCCCAGCATCCACCAGCTCTGGCAGGGCAGGTTCGAGGAGGCGCGGGTAAAGGAGCACGGGATAGAGGAGTTCCAGTTCGGCGCCCCGGGAGAGCTGCGCGCCTGGGTAAAGGCCAACCCGGGCAAGGCCGCCGGGGCGGTCTGCCTTTTCGATTACGAACTGCTGGGGTATAAAGAGACCGGGCTGGGCCTGGCGGAGGAGCTGGGCCTCTCCGCCCGGACCATCCTGGTCACCAGCCGCTACGAAGAGCCCAGGGTGACCCGGGAATGCTCCCGCCTGGGCATCCCGCTCATCCCCAAGGGGCTGTCTGACATCGTCCCCATTTCTATCCTGGAGGCCGAAGGGGCGGAGAGCCCCGCCGAGCCGGCCGCCGGGCCGTCGGGCACGGCCGTGCTGCTGGACGACGATCCCCTGGTCCACATGACCTGGCGGATGTCCGCGAAAGCGGCCGGCGTGGAGCTCAGGGTCTACGAAGACCCGGCCGCGCTGCTCAAGGACTCCGCCGGCCTGCCGCTGAACACTCCCGTCTACATAGACTCCAACCTGGGCGGCGGGTTAAAAGGCGAGGACGTGGCGCAGGCCCTGCATGAGAAAGGTTTCACGGACCTTTACATGGAAACCGGGCACCAGGCCCAGGTTTTCTCCGGCCTGCGCTTTCTCAAAGGGGTACAGAGCAAAAAACCGCCGTGGCAGTAGGCGGCCTCCCCCATTGCCCTGCCCCTTATAAAATCATAAAATATAACTAATGGCGGATTGTATTTTCTGTAAGATAGCGGCCGGAGAGATAAACGCCAAGGTCGTTTACGATGACGCCGATATAGTGGCGTTCCTGGACCTGAATCCGCAAGCTCCGACCCACGCCCTTATTGTCCCCCGCCGCCACATACCCAGGCTCACGGCGGCCGAGGACGGCGATACGGAGCTCCTGGGCAAGCTGCAGCTGGCCGCGGCTAAAGTAGCCAAAGTTTTAAAGGTGGAAGGCGCCTTCAGGCTGGTCACCAATAACGGCAAAGGCGCCGGCCAGTCGGTGGACCATCTCCACTATCACCTGCTCGGCGGCAGGAAGCTCATGTGGCCCCCGGGCTGAACAAGATTTAGCTGTATACCAAAAGGTGGTGATTAGCTTGGTATTTATAAAAGTCAGAGACGAAGAATCCATTGAAGAGGCCCTGCGCCGCTTCAAGCACGACTGCGAACGCAACGGCATCCTGAAGGAAATAAAGCGCCGCGAGCATTACGTAACGCCCGCGATGAAGCGCAAACTGAAGTCCCAGGAAGCGCGCCGCAAGGTCCGCAAAGGCAGAAGGTCTTACTAACCAGACCCGACCCGACGGCCGCGCGGACCCCGGTCCGCGCGGCTTTTTGCCTGTTCCCGAAGCTCGGCACGTAAAGTCATAATGGCTTCATCCCCAATAATAGAACTGATCAGGGAAAAGCTGGACATCGTAGAGATAGTCCGGGAATACGTGCCGTCCCTGAAGAAGGCGGGCCGCAACTACAAGGCCAACTGTCCCTTCCACAACGAGAAGACCCCCTCTTTCACCGTCAACCCCGACAAGCAGATCTTCCACTGCTTCGGCTGCAGCACCGGCGGGGACGTGTTCAAGTTCGTCATGGATATCGAAGGGCTCACTTTCCCCGAAGCCGCCCGCAAGCTCGCCGGCAAGGCCGGCGTGGAGTTCGGCGAAGAGCGCGCCCACGTGCTCACCCCCGAGGACCGGGAACGCCTGGAACTCAAGAAGATGATGACCTTCGCCGCGGCGTTCTACCACAAGGCCCTTTTTTCCCCCGCCGGCGAGAAGGCCAAGCTGTACCTGGGCGAGCGCCGCCTGAGCAAGACCACCGTGGAGAAGTTCGAACTCGGCTGGGCCCCGGCCGGCGGCTCGGCCCTGATGGACGAGCTGAAGGCGAAGGGCTGGAGCAGCGACCTGGCCCTGAAGGCCGGGCTGATCACCGAGCGCGAGGGCGGCCGGGTGGCCGACACCTTCCGCGCCCGCGTCATGTTCCCCATCCGCAGCCAGTCCGGCGACACCATCGCTTTCGGCGGGCGCGTGCTGGACCCCGAGGGCATCCCGAAATACCTCAATTCCCCGGAGACCGTGCTGTTCTCCAAGCGCCGCACGCTCTACGGCCTGAGCGAGGCCCTGCCGCAGATCCGCAAGACCGGCCGCCTGCTGCTGCTGGAAGGCTACATGGACGTGATCGGCGCCCACCAGCACGGAGTGGACTGGGCCGTGGCCCCGCTGGGCACCAACCTGACGGTGGAGCATTCCGCGCTGATCAAGCGCTACGCCAAGGACACCGTGGTGATGTTCGACGACGACCGGGCCGGCATCCAGGCCTCGGTGCGCGCCGCGGAGATCTTCATGGAGGCCGGCCTGTACGTGCGCCTGGCCAACCTGGGCACCGGCCAGGACCCCGACGAGTACCTCAACCAGTACGGGCGGGAGGAGTTCGAGAAGCAGCTGACCGGGGCGCTGGACCCGATGGATTTCCGGGTGGGGCTGTTCTTCAAGAACCGGCAGACCCCCCCGACCGCGCAGGAGAAGGCCAAGGCCATCGCCATCCTGCTCGAGACCGTGGCCAAGCAGGGCGACGAGATCTTAAAGAGCGAATGGGTAAAGACGCTGGCGTCCCGCTTCGGCGTGGACGAGGCCTCGGTGCTCAAGCAGCTCAGGAAAGCCCCGCACCAGCCGCAGGGCAGGGAGAACCGGGGAGCGCCCGCCAGGACGACGGTAGAGATCCCGTCCATAGAGCGCGGCTTCATCCAGCTGCTGCTGCGCGACCCGGCGCTGGCCGAGCAGGCCGCGGTGCTGGTCCCTGAGGATTTTTCCAGCCCCGTAGCCCGCAAGTTCTTCCTGGCCTTCATGGAACTGCCGGCCGGGGACAGGCCCAGGGCCGCCACCGCGCTGGCGGGGCGCTTCCCCGAGGATTCGGCGCTGATCATGGAGCTGGCGGTGGCCGACATCGGCGGCGAGATAGCCGCCGCCGCGGCGCAGAACGCGGCGGGCGCGGCCCGCATGCTCAAGAAATTTTCGCTCCAGCGGCGCTGGACAGAGATGAAAGCCCGGATGGGCTCGCTCACAGGCGCCGAGCTGGAGGAGTTCAGGCGGCTCTCGGCCGAGCTTAAATCCTCGGCCAAAGACATTTAGAACGCAGAAAACAGGAGACTACGATGGCACAGCCCAAGAAAGCTTTACGCGACCTGGTGGAACTCGGCAAGGAGCACGGCTACATCACCCTTGAGGAGATGAACCGCTCGCTGACCAACGCGTCCATGTCCAGCGAGGAAATAGACACGCTGATGGGCACGCTCGAGGACCTCGGCATCGAGGTCGTAGACCGCAAGAAATTCAAGATGGTGGCCGCCTCCGAGCGCGAAGCCTACACCGAAGAATGGAGCGCCACGCCCGACGTCTCCAACTCGATCCGCATGTACCTGTCCGAAATGGGCAAGGTGCCGCTGCTGACCCGCGACGAGGAAGTCACCCTGGCCCGCAACATCCGCGAGCGCGAGCGCGAGCTGCGCATGCTGGTGCTGGAATCCCCCATCACCATGCGCGAGATCCGCAGCTGGGAAACGCTGATCGAGCAGGACGAGATGACGACCAAGGAGCTCATGCCCCGCGGCCGCAAGTCCAACCAGGAACTCTCGGCGATGAAGCGCAAGATGAAGAACATCGCGCAGCTCATCACCCGCACGGAAAAAGAGATCTTCAAGCTGGAGGAGCGCGCCAAGAAGCCCTCCCTCTCCAACGAGATGCGCAAGAAGCTGGAACACGAAGTGGACAAGAAGCGCAAGAACATCGTCAAGAACATCATCAACCTGAACCTGAACCAGGAGAAGATCAAGCGCCTCACCAACAAGATCAAGAACCTGGCGCACAAGATCCGCGAATACCGCCTGGAGCTGGAGAAGTACCAGAAGATCTACGGCGACCTGGTCAAGCTCCAGCACGACCACGAACTGGTGGGCCGCGGCAAGATGCGCCCGGCCGCCTTCAAGAGCAAGTGGGGCTATAACCCCACCGAAGTGGAAGCCGCCCTGGAGAACATCAAGGCCGTCAAGGACCGCGAGCACCACCTCATCCGCACGCTCCCGATCAACCCCGACGACTTCATGTCCCTCAACGACAAGATCACGTTCCTCGAGGACCAGATCCTGCAGGACAAGCTCAAGCTCATCCGCGCCAACCTGCGCCTCGTCGTCTCCATCGCCAAGAAGCACGTGAACTCCAACCTCGAGCTGTCCGACCTGATCCAGGAAGGCGGCCTCGGCCTGATGAAGGCCGTGGAGAAGTTCGAGTACAAGCGCGGCTTCAAGTTCTCCACCTACGCCACCTGGTGGATCCGCCAGAGCATCAACCGCGCCATCGCCGACCAGGCCCGCACCATCCGCATCCCGGTGCACATGAAGGAGCTGGTCTCGAAGCTCATGAAGGTGACCCGCAAGTACCGCCAGGAGTTCGGCCGCGACCCGCTCATCGAAGAGTACTCCAAGCACATGCACATCTCGATGGACAAGGTGAAGAACGCCCTGAAGATCATGCAGGACCCCATCTCCCTGTCCACCCCGATAGGCGAGGACGAGGATTCCCACCTAGAAGACTTCATCGAGGACAAGGGCGGCCTGCCGCCGTCCCATTCCGCGATGGACCTGCTGCGCCGCCGCGAGGTGACCAAGATCCTCGACACCCTGACCGACCGCGAGGCCAAGATCATAAAGCTGCGCTTCGGCATAGAAACCGGCTACCCCCGGACCCTGGAGGAAGTGGGCAAGATCTTCCGCGTCACGCGCGAGCGCGTCCGCCAGATCGAGGCCAAGGCCATCCGCAAGCTCCGCCACCCGAGCCGCAGCAAGATGCTCAGGGACTACATGGACTGAGCCGTCCAGGCCAAAAAGAAAAGCCCCGGGAACTTCCCGGGGCTTTTTCTTTTACGGCGCGGAGCTTATTTCTCTTCTTTGTTCTCGGTGAAGAGGCCCTTGATCACGTCGTGGGCGATGTCCTTGGCGCCCAGGCCCACGGCGATGGCGAAGGCCAGGCCCATGGAGGCGAACAGGATGTTCAGGCCGCCGATGATCATCTTCATCCGGATGCCGAGCTGCTCGATGGCGGTGATGATGGTGAGCACCACCACCAGGAAGTGGACCATCTTGGCAAGCGACTTGCCGCCCCGCAGGTTATTGGAGACCGCCGCGTTGCTCACCACTCCGGAGAGGAAGCGCGCGAACATCAGGCCGCCGAAGCCGATGAAGATGGCGGCCACGATGCGCGGCAGGAAATCCACGAAGCGCTGCAGGATCTCGGAGATCACCGTCAGGTTGAGGATGTTGGAGGCGGTGACGAAGAAGACCAGCAGCAGGGCCCAATAGGTCAGGAAGGCGATCACGTTGGAGAAGGACTTGCCGAAGCCGAAGCGGATGAGCAGCTCGTTGATGCCCACCTGGCTGGTGTAGGAGTCCAGCTTTATCTTATGCAGGAAGCGCTCCAGCAGGGAGCTGATGATGCGGGCGGCGAACAGGCCGAACAGCACGAAGGCGAAAGCCGCCACGAGCTTGGGGGCGTAGGTGGAGAACTTGGCCCACAGTTCCAGGATAGGCTGCGTAAAGGGTTCTGTTATCTCATTTATCATTTATTCCTCCGGCTGCTACCGCTTAATTCTATGAATTATGCAGAGTGGAAAGCAAAAATGCCGCGCGCGGGCGCGGCATTCAGGCGGGACAACGGCGGGGCTCAGAGCGTGTCTTTAACTTCGAGCGGGTCGGCGTGCACCGGCTTCTTCGCCTTGAACTTCTTGTAGACCGGCTTTACGGCGGGAACCGCTGGCACGGCGATGTCGGCGGGAGCGTCGCGCAGCGCGGGCTTGACGGCGCGCTCCTGCGCCTTGAGCTCGTCCTGCTTGACCGTTTCTTTCAGGAATTCTTTGGACCCCTCCCGGTAGAGAGGGTCGTTGACCGCGCTTAGCGCGTCAAAATCTCCGGGCTGAAGTTCGGTCACGGGAGCCTGCGCGGTGGCGGGCGCCAGCAGTTCCGCGGTCTTTATGACCTCGGCCTGGGCCGGCGCGGCGCGCAGGGCCAGCAAAACGTTATCGGCGGCGCTGAGGCCGGCCGAAAAAAGGAAGAGGGCCGCAGCGGCCAGGAAAAGATCTTTGCTCTTTGACATTGAAGCCTCCGTGAGGTGCGTGAACGACATAGTTAAAGTATGGCTTAAAAAGAGGGAGCGCGTAAGTGGCCGAAGACCCACCGGCGGCTGGGACCTACGGCCCAGGCGGCCCCCCCGCCCGCGCGGCGGCAAATGGTATAATAGATACCGTACCACTCCTCTCCGCCTGTTGCGGGCCCCGAATTTTCCATTTGCCTGTTCCGGAATTTTTTGATATCATATACATACTATGTACGCAATAATCGAAACAGGCGGCAAGCAGTACTGGGTAGTCCCCGGCGAAATTCTGCAGGTTGAAAAACTCACGGTCAAAGAAGGCGAAGAGATCTCCTTCAAAGCACTGTGGTCAGCCTCGCAGGACGACAAGAACGCCACGGCTGCGAAGTCTCCTTCCGCTAAAGTGACCGCCCGGATAGTCCGGCATCTGAAGGGCCCCAAGATCATCGTCTTCCGCAAGAAAACGAAGAAAGCCTACGAAAAAGGCTCGGGCCACCGCCAGGAACTGACTGAGATAGAAGTTAAAGACATCCAGTTAGCTTGACCGGCGCAGTTGGACGCGGACCCCAGGGACCGACACCAACGCTTTACTATTGAGGTTCAATCATGGCGCATACAAAAGGACAAGGTTCATCCAGTAACGGACGCGACAGTCATGGCCAACGCCTTGGCGTGAAGCGCTACGGCATGCAGACCGTCAACGCGGGCGAGATCCTCGTCCGCCAGCGCGGCACCAAGTTCCTCCCGGGCGAGAACGTCAGGAGGGCTTCGGACGACACCCTCTTCTCCATCGTCACGGGCGTGGTGAAATTCGAGTGGGCCAAACGCGGCAAGCAGCAGATCAGCGTTTATCCCCCCGCGAAATAACCTTTACCAAGGATAGAACCTCCTGGGTGCTAACGCGTTCAGGAGGTTTTTTATTACTATTATGACCCAGCTAAAGACACAGCGCAGCGCCACGTTCATCGACACCGCCCACGTTTACCTGAAGGCGGGCAAGGGCGGCAACGGCGCGTCCTCCTTCCGCAGGGAAAAGTACATCCCCTACGGCGGCCCGGACGGCGGCCACGGCGGCAAGGGCGGCAGCATCTGGTTCGTCGCCACCCCCAACGTCACCACCCTGCGCGAGATCGCTTTTCACCCGCACATCACCGCCGAGGACGCCACCCCGGGCGGCGGCAACCGCCGCGACGGCGCCAACGGCGGGGACAAGACCCTCTATGTGCCCCTCGGCACCGTGGTCAAGCGCGACGACGTGGTGCTGGCCGACCTGAAAGTGGAAGGGCAGCGCTTCTGCGCCGCCAAGGGCGGCCGCGGCGGCCGCGGCAACACCGCTTTCAAGACCCGCTTCAACACCGCCCCCAAGATCTCCGAGAACGGCGAGCCCGGCGAGGAGTACGAAGCCTGGCTGGAGCTCAGCGTGCTGGCCGACGTGGGCCTGGTGGGCTTCCCCAACGCCGGCAAGTCCACCCTGCTGGCCGCCGTTTCCGCGGCCCGCCCCAAGATAGCGGGCTACCCTTTCACCACGCTCAACCCCAACATCGGCATGGTCACGCACAAAGGCAAGAGCTTCGCGGCCGCCGACATCCCCGGCCTGATAGAGGGCGCGCACGACGGCAAGGGCCTCGGCGACACGTTCCTCAAGCATATCCTGCGCACCAAGCTGCTGGTGCACCTGGTGGACCCGGCCGGGTTCAACGGCATGAAGCCCGAGAAGGCCGTGCGGGTGATAGACAAGGAACTTAAGGAGTACCACCCGCTCCTGGCCAAAAAGACCGCCATCCTGGTGGTCAACAAGTCCGACCTGCCGGAAGCGGAGAAGGTGCACGAGCTCCTGCAGAAGAAATTTAAAAAACGCGAGATCTTCCTGATCTCCGCCGCCACCGGCAAAGGCGTCACGAAGCTGCTGGACCGGGTCATAAAGCTGCTCCCCACCCTGAAGGCGGAGGACCTGTACCAGGCCGCCGACGACAACGTCAGGTTCGCGACCAAGGTGTCGGCCCGCGGCTTCACCATAAAGCTCACCGACGAGAACGTGTTCCTGGTGGCAGGCGCCGGCGTGGAGAAGCTCATCGCCATGACCAACTTCGCCCAGCCCGACTCCTGGGACCGGCTGCACCGCATCTTCAGGACCATCGGCATGGACAAGGCGCTCCGCAAGGCCGGCGCCGTGGCCGGCAGCCTGGTGCGCATCGCCGACAGGGAATTCGAGTGGAGCGAAGCCCCCATCCCCTCCGGCAAGCCCGGCAAGTTCGCCTACAAGTACAGAAGGTTCGACGAGGAATACGGCGACCCGACCTGACACCGGCATAAATAAAAAAGCCCCGGAACGCCGGGGCTTTTTTATTTGCCGGGGGAGGGTCAGTACACCGTGCCCCAGTCGCGGGTGGTGATGCGGAACTCCACGCGGCGGTTGAGGGCGCGGGCCTCGTCCGTATCCTCTTTCATCACCGGCTGGGTCTCGCCGTAGCCGTAAACCCTGACGGTCTCCGGGTAGACGCCTCTTTTAGCCAGGTACAGTTTTACGGCCCCGGCCCGCTCCAGGGAAAGCTGTTCGTTGAACTCCGCCGAGCCGGAATCGTCGGTATGGCCGGAAACGATGAGCTTGAGCTTGTTGTGGTGCACCAGCACCTCGGCTATCTTGTCGAGCAGCTCGAAAGAGGTCGGCTTGAGCCGGGCAGAGCCCAGCTCGAACTCTATCGGCGGGATCTGCCGGCGCGAGACCATGTCCATCACGGACTGCAGCTCCAGCTCGGCCCTGCGGGCCTCTTCCTTCTCCGTCGGGTTCAGCTGCCGGGCGCAGCCCCAGGCCGCCAGCGCCGCCGCCAGAACCAATGCGATTTTTTTCATATAGCCCTCCCCTCGTAATTACCGCCCGTCAGCGACACTATCAAAGTTTCCCTGCGGAACCTGTAGCCGCGGGCGAAGGCCGTGTTGCTCAGCAGCAGCGGCGGCGTGGCGGCGATGGTGGAATAGATGCGCCCCCGCTTTATGCGCGGCCGGTCCGCCGGGTCCAGGAGATTGGCGCGGGTGGCCTCCTCCAACGTGTCCATGGCCCAGTACACCGGCCAGATCACCGCGGCGCGCAGCGCCAGCTCCGTCTTGGGAATGGCGGCCATGAAAGTTTCGCACTGGTCCAGGCGGTCTACCGCCCAGGATGCCCAGCGGGCGGTTATTTCGCGCAGCTTGGGCATGGCCTCCGGGGAAAGGAGGTCCTGCGGCTTAAGGCCGCGCGCGGCCAGGTCCTCCTGCGGCAGGTAGCAGCGCCCGAGGCGCAGGTCGGCGGCGATGTCCCTGAGGATATTGGTCATCTGCAGGGCCGAACCGATCATCTCCGCGTCCGCTTCGGACGGGAAATGCGCGGCGCCCGGGACGGCGCGGCGGATGGCCTCGCGGTACAGCCTGGCCCAGAACACGCCCGGCGCCCCGCCCATGCGGCCGCAATAGGCCTCCAGCTCGGCCGGCGTCTTGAGCGCGGTGAGCCGCCCCTCGGGGAAAGAGCGCACGTCGGACTCCATGCCGTCGGCCACGCCAGCCAGGAGGGCGGAAAAATATTCGCGGTCTTCAACGGAGAACTTGTCGTAAAGCTCGCCCACCTTGGAAAATTTGTGCAGCAGCTCCCGCTCGCCGTGCGACGGGGCCAGCGGGGCGAGCCGGCGCACCCTTTCGGCGGGGCTTTCGGCGCCGGGGCGGCCAAGGTGCCGCATCATGCCGATGATAGCCAGCTTTTCGGCGGCCGGCACCCCGGGGGTGTCCACGACCGTGTCCATCACCCGGCACAGCAGGTAGCCCATGCCCATCAGCGTGCGCGCCGGTTCGGGCAGGATATTAACGCTCAGGTAAAGCGTACGGGACGTCTGCTTGAGGATGGCCTTGATCTCACCGGAGATGACGCGTCTGTTTTCCATTGTGTAAATTCTACAAAATTGCGCGGCCGTGCCTTATACCGGCCGCTCCGCCTCCGCGCCCTGCAGCCCTCCCGCGGTTATCCCTTCCAGGCCGAGCCGGTTATAGACCGGGCCCGCGTGGGCGGAGATCTCCCGGAGCTTGGCGGCAAAAACCAGGGTAGCGGCCAGCACGCACAGCCCGCTGAGCGTCATGGTGCGCGCGACGCCGATATGCGAGGCTACGGCCCCGGCCATGAGGCTGCCCAGCGGGGCCATGCCCATGAAGGCCAGGGAATGCAGGGCCATCACGCGGCCGCGCTTGTCGTCGTCCACCAGCGTCTGGATGACGGTATTGGAGGAGGCGAAGAAGCTGACCATGCCGAAGCCGGTCAGTGCTATCAGCCCGGCCGAGAGGAGGAAGTTCTGAGAGAAGGAGAAGGCCACCAGCCCCAGTCCGAAGACCGTGGTGAACAGCGGGATGCGGCGTTCCAGCCCGGCGGGGTGCCGGAGCAGGGCCAGCCGCAGCGCCCCGGTAAGGGCCCCCACGCCGGCGGCGCCCATGATGAACCCCAGCGTCCGGGGCCCGCCGTGCAGGATATCCCGCACGTAGGCGGGCATCAGCACGGCGTAGGGCATGCCGAGCAGGCTGCCGACCGCCAGCATCAGGAGCAGGTATTTTATCGGCGGGAAGCCCGCGGCGTACTTAAGCCCTTCTTTAAAACCGCCGCGGCTGCGGCGCGGCGCGGCGGGAGCGGGCGGCAGGCGCATGGCCAGGAGGGCGGCGATGACGCCCAGGTAGGACAGGCCGTTGACGAGGAAGCAGACCCCCTCCCCGAAGGCGGCGATGCAGACGCCGGCGATGGAAGGGCCGATCAGGCGGGCCGAATTGAACATGGAGGAATTGAGCGCTATGGCGTTGGCCAGGTCCTCGCGCTTCTCCACCAGCTGCACGATGAAGGACTGGCGGGCGGGCATGTCGAAAGCGTTGATGACGCCCAGCAGGGAAGCCAGCGCTATGATCTGCCAGGGCTTGGGCGAACCGCCCAGGGTCAGCGCGGCCAGGCCCAGGGCCGGCACCATGGAGAGGGTCTGCGTGACCAGCAGGATCCGGCGCCGCTCGAAGCGGTCCGCCGCCGGGCCGGTGAACGGGGCCAGCAGCAGGCTGGGAGCCTGCGCCGCGAAGCCGGCTATGCCCAGCATCAGGGGCGAGCCGGTGAGCCGGTAGATGAGCCAGCTCAGCGCCACCGTCTGCATCCAGGTGCCGATAAGTGAGACGCACTGCCCGGAGAAGAAGAGCCGGTAGTTGCGGTATTTGAAGGCCCTCAGCAGCAGGGCCAGCGTGGAGCGGCGCCCGTCCATCAGCGTAGAAGTTTGCCGAGTATCCGCGGCCCGCGCGCTCCGGTGGCGGACGGGCAGTGATTTGTTTTTCCCCGCAGGGCCAGGGCGGCCAGCAGCGCAAAGCACGCCGGCTCCTTGGCCAGCGGGTGGATGCCCAGCTCCGAGATGGACCTGACGCGTACGCCCGAAGGCAGCAGCAGCGCGGCCAGGTTGTCCATCAGCACGGGGTTAAGGGCCCCCCCGCCGCTCACTATCAGCTCTTCCGTGCCGCGCGGGGCGAACCTTTTGAAAGCCAGCGCTATGGAGGCGGCGGTAAAAAGGTTAAGCGAGGCCAGCAGGTCCCGCGAGGAGCGTTTGTTGAAGGTCCCGGCGAAATGTTTTTTTATAAAAGCCAGGGTGAACTCGCTGCGGTCGAGGGACTTGGGAGGCCGGCGGCCGAAGAACGGCGCCTCCAGCAGGCCGGCGACCCGGGGCAGGTCCGGCACGCCCGCGGCCGCCCACGCGCCGTCCTTGTCGTAGGATAACTTTCCTCCGGAGAGTTCCCAGACGGCGGTATCCATGAGCGAATTGCCGGGCCCCGTGTCGAAACCGAAGGTTTTTACGCCCTTGCCCGCGAAAGCGATATTGCCCACGCCGCCTATATTCTGCAGCGCCGTAGGCCGCCCGGCGCCGAACAGGTACTCGTCCATGAAAGGGATCAGCGGGGCGCCCTCGCCGCCGGCGGCCATGTCGGCGGGGCGGAAATCGCAGACCACGGGGCGGCCGGTCTCCTCGGCTATAAAGGCGGCCTCGCCGAGCTGCAGCGTGTGGCCTTTGCCTCCGGGCGAATGCCAGACCGTCTGGCCATGGGACCCTATGACTGCGATGTTCCGATAGGCTACCCTGTGCTTTTTACAGAAAGACTTCACCATGCCCGCCCAGAGGCGGCCCAGCTCGAAATTCAGCGCGGAAAGTTCCGGCGCCCGCATCTCTTTGGCCGCTATGAGGCGGGCCTGCAGGGCCGCGGGGTAAGGGTAGTTGCCGAACTTAAGCACGTCCAGCCTGCGGCCGGCCAGCCGGCAGAGCGCTATGGAAAGCCCGTCGGCGGAAGTGCCGCTCATCAGGCCCATTATCAGGTCTTTTTTCATGCTAGTATTTTTCCACGCTGTATTTTGTAAGCCGGCCGCCCCGGTAATGGAACTTGCCGGAAAAATGCCCGCGCCGCCGGAGCAGCGGCAGGAACACCTTGTCGCCCTCCCAGAGGTTGAGCTTGAGCAGGTCGCGGTCGGGGATCCACGCCAGGTCGCCTTCCGGCGAGTCTATCAGCCGGCCGGTGAACTCCGTGGCGGTAAAAACGAAAACGTACCAATCCTCTTTTTTTGTGAAATCGGGGAAGGTCAGCACGCCCTTGAGCCGGGGGTTCCTGAGCCGGAGGCCGGCCTCCTCGCGGATCTCCCGGATGACGCACTCCTCCGGGCTTTCGCCCGGTTCGAACTTGCCGCCCAGCCCGTTCCATTTCCCCTCGTGCACGTCGTCAAGTTTCTTTACGCGGTGCAGCATCAGGGTGCGGCCGTTCTTCTTTACATAACAGAGGGTGGCGAGTTTCATACTAGTCCGAGACTCCCTGCGGCGGCAGGTCTTCGAACAGCCAGGTGCTCAGGTACCGCTCGCCGGTATCGGGCAGCACGGCCACTATGGTCATCCCTTCCATGCCGGGCCGGGCCGCGACAACCGCGGCGGCCCTCATGGCCGCGCCGGAGGAGATACCGGCGAAGATCCCCTCCTCCCTCATGAGCCGCCGGGCCGTGACCCCGGCTTCCTCGTCCGAAACTGTTATAACCTCGTCTATAAGCCCGCGGTCGAGGACCTCCGGGACAAAATTGGCGCCTATGCCCTGCATGCGGTGCGGGCCGGCCTTGCCGCCGGACAGCAGGGGCGAAGCGGCCGGCTCCACGGCTATAATTTTTATGCCCGGCTTGAGCTTTTTAAGGCCCCGCGCTGCGCCGGTCAGCGTGCCGCCGGTACCTACGCCGGATACCAGGATGTCTATCGCGCCTTCCGTGTCCTCCCAGATCTCGACGGCGGTAGTGGCCTCGTGTATGGCAGGGTTGGCCGGGTTGGAGAACTGCTGCGGCATGAAAGCGCCGGGTGTGGCGGCCGCTATTTCTTCAGCCCTGGCCACCGCGCCGGCCATGCCGGCGGCCCCGGGGGTCAGCACCATCCTGGCCCCGAAACCGTGCAGGATCCTGCGCCGCTCCACGCTCATCGTCTCGGGCATGGTGAGCACCAGGCGGTAGCCCCGTATGGCGCAGAGCCAGGCCAGGCCTATGCCGGTATTGCCGCTGGTGGGTTCCACCACCAGCGCGCCGGGCTTCAGCAGGCCCCGGTCCTCGGCGTCCTTAAGCATGCCGTAGGCGGCCCTGTCCTTCACGCTCGACGACGGGTTGAAAAATTCCAGCTTGGCCAGCAGCAGGGCCTTGGAGCCGGCGGCCAGGGCGTTGATCCTTACCAGCGGCGTGCGGCCGATGAGGCCGCTCATGTCGGGAGCGTAGTTCATTTCCTGGCCAGCTCCTTTTTAAGCTCGTCGAGCTGGGCCTGCACGCGGCGCATCTCCTCGCCGCAGAAGTCGGGCAGCTTGTTGTGGTCCAGCTGGGCGCGGCCGGCGCCGCCGCGGGCGCTGTGGGCCGGCACGCCGAAGACGGTAGTGTCGGCGGGGATGTCCTGCAGCACCACGGAGGCGGCGCCTATGCGGGACCGGTCCCCCACTTTGATGGCGCCCAGCACGATGGCGCCGGCGCCAACCACCACGCCGTTGCCCAGCGTCGGGTGGCGCTTCTTGTGCTCCAGGGAGGTGCCGCCCAGCACCACGCCCTGGTAGACCAGCACGTCGTCGCCGATCTCGGCGGTTTCGCCTATCACCACGCCCATGCCGTGGTCTATGAAGAAGCGTTTACCTATCCTGGCGCCGGGATGGATCTCGACGCCGGTCAGGAACCGGGCTACATGGGAAAGCAGGCGGGCCGGGAAAGAAAGGCCGAGCTCCCAGAGCCAGTGGGCGGGGCGGTACAGCCACACGGCGTGCAGGCCCGGGTAGCAGAAAAGCACCTCAAAAAAACCGCGCGCGGCGGGGTCTTTTTCGAACACCGTCCTGATATCTTCTGAAAAGCTCATTTTTTCCTTGTAAACCGGCGGGGCGGCCGGCTGCCGCCGCTACAGGATAATTATATAAATAAAAAGAAGGCCGGGCGACGGGCCCGGCCTTCTTCTTTCAGCGGTACTTATTTACAGCCTGTAGATATCCAGTTTACCGTTCTGCAGCTTGAAGCCGTAGCCCTGCTCGAAGGTCGGGAAGGTTACGCCGGCGGGCTTTATGTCAGCCGTGGGGAAGATGTAATAGGACGAGGCGTCCACGACCGGGAACGGGATCATCAGCACCAGCATCTTGTCGGTGAACCGGGCGCCCTGGGGGCCCTGCACGATCTCGTTGCCGTAGGCCAGCTTGTAAGCCTTGCCCAGCTTGACGTCCAGGCCCTTGGCCGCCACAGCGTCGCCGATCTTCTTAAGGTCGGAGTTGAGCGCCACGCCGCGGGGGCCTTTCACCTCGAGCTTGCTGTTCTCGGGGGTGGAGGCGTTGGCAAAAACCTTCACCACGTATTTTTCGCCGTCTATGGTAACGGTCTTGGAGCCGCTGTAAAGGAAACCCCAGTTGATTATCTCCATAGCCCGCACAAAGAAGCTCTGGCCCTTGTCTGTAGTCAGCACCAGGAAGAACTTTTCCTTGTCGGCGCAGGAGTTACCGCCGTCGGGGCAGTTGGCGGCCTTAGTGCCGCTTACATGCACCTTGGTGCCGGCGCCGGTGGTAAAGGTCACGGCGGGTTTAAGGTAGACGTTCTTGAGCGGGGCCAGCTCGGCCGAGAACACCACATCGGCCACGCCTTTCAGGCCTTTAGCGGTATCGGCGACGGCCTTGGGAGCTTCGGCGTAGCCGAAATACTTAAACAAGTCTATATCCGGCATCTGCTCCGCGGCGGCCGCGGGGGCGGACTCAGGCACGGCGACGGCCTTGCCGTTGCCGAGATCGTTGAGCGCCTGGCCGGCGGCGGAGGCGGCCGGCACAAAACTTAAAGCTATGAGGGCAGCTAGGATATTTTTCATTAGGTTCTCCTGGTCAAGAATACGCTCCGGCCTCGGGGCCTTCCCTATTTTTATACCACAAGGGAAGGCAAAGCGCAAGGTCCATAGTTCCCCCCCGGGCCTGGGCCTTTAAGGCATCAGCGGATAAGTGGTTTAAAGCCGGACATGAACAGCAGCAGGTCCACCGGCCCGGCCGCCTTTACGGTCCTGACCTCGCGCACCATCAGGAACAGCGGGATCACGGCCAGCGCCCGGAGGGCGGCGGAGATGAGCAGCAGCGAGACGAACGCGCTGCCCCACACCCCGGGCAGCTGGTCGTAAAGCCAGCCGCCGGCCAGGGCGCCGGCGAACTGGGCCATGCCGCCGGTAAAGCTGTTGAAAGCCACGTAGCCGGCGCGCGAGCCGGGCGGGATGGACTCGTAGATGAAGTTGTTCATGCCTATCAGGTAGGCGCCCCAGATCACCCCGGAGTAGGCCTCCACGGCGGCCAGGTAGTAGAAGTTGCGGCTGAAAGTCCAGAGCAGCGGCACGGTGGGGATGAGAAGGAAAGCGGCTTTAAGGATCTTCACGCTGCCGTAAGTGTCGGCGGCCTGGCCCCAGCGCTGCATGAGCAGGTAGGTCAGCAGCGGGCCGATGGACATCAGCACCATGTAATGCAGGTAGCCGCATTTCAGTTCCTTGAGGGCGTAGACGCTGAAGTAAGGGGCCGCGAGGTAGGTGGAGGTCAGCAGCATCAGCACCGAGAAGAACAGTGCCGGCACCCGCCCCCGGCGGAAATCGAAGGAGGTGAGGAAATTGACCCCGGCCCCGCGCGGCAGGTGGAAGCCGGTGCTCGGCTCGTACATGCCGGTGATAAAGCCCCATGAGATCAGCCGGAAGACGCCGGCGGCGGAGAAGATGGCGGCGAAGCCCCACAGCGCCCCCTCCCCGGCCAGGCCCAGCACCCTGGAAGCCAGGAAGCTGGCCGCGAAGAACATGAAGCCGACGAGCTGGTACCTGAACCCGAAGAAGTTCCCGCGCTTGGAAGCAGGGATATATTCGCCCATCAGCACCGACCAGGGCGGGGCCGACATGTTGCCGGCCACGGTATAGACGATCACCGCGGTCAGCAGCAGCGGGAAGGCCGCCCTGACGGGCAGGAAGACCGCCCCCGCGGCGGCGAAAAGAGACAGGGCCTGGATGAACACCGTCAGCAGCAGCGCCTTTTTGCAGCTGCCCAGGCGCAGCACCAGCCGCTCGGTGAAGAACTGGAAGAAGGAGGAGGCCAGGGAAGGCAGGGAGCGCAGCACGCCTATCCCCATGGTAGAGGCGCCCAGCGCCATGGCGAAAGGCACCGCGTACGGGTCGGCGAAGCCGCTCATCGCCGCCCAGGCCACCCCATCTTTGATGGAAGCTTTTACGCTGTTCCTGACACGTTGCTTTTGCATGTTGTCTGTAAATTATATAAATTATGCTCTCAAGGGGTTATTGGGGGATCACATGAACGAAACCGCGCTGATAAAGACTCTGACCGGCCATGCCGACGGCGTGCTGAGCCTGGCTTTCTCGCCCTGCGGCAAATTCCTGGCCACCGGCGGCGAGGACAACACCGTGAGGCTCTGGTCCATCCCCGACGGGATAGAGATCCAGTCCGTAAAGGCCCACGACGGCGACGTGCGCGCCCTGGCCTTCGACCCGGACGGGGACGTTTTCGCCTCCGCCTCCTGGGACAAGTCCGTAAAGATCTGGAAGATCGCCGACTGCGACGCGCCGGCCTCTTCGGCCAAACATACCGCGCCGGTAAACGCCCTGGCCTTCTCGGCCGACGGCCGGTTCCTGTTCTCCGGCTCCGACGACGCCACCATAAAAGTGTTCTCCTGCCCCGACTGCTCGCTGGAAAGGACCCTCACCCCGGAGATAGGCGACATAAAGGCGCTGGCGATTTCCCCCTCCGGACTCCTGGCCGTGGGCGGGGCCGAGCTGCAGTTCCTGAAGGCCGACACCGGCGAACTGCTCAAAGACAACGATTCTTACGCTTACGGCATCCGGTCCCTGGCCTTCTCCCCGGACGGAAAGCTGCTGGCGGCCGGCACCGGCATGGAGAAGCGCCTGGAGATCTGGAACGCCGAGACGCTGGTAGAGGCCGGCTCGGTAAAGGACAACGACTGGATCAGCTGCGTCACCTTCACCCCGGACGGCAAATACGTGGTCACCGGCGGCTCGGCGGTAAAGGTCTGGGACCCCGTTACCGGCACGTGTCTTAAGACCTTCGAGGGCCACACGGACGAGATCCACGCCGTGGACGTCTCTCCGGACGGCAAATACATAGCCTCCGCCTCCAACGACAAAACCATCAAACTCTGGTCCCTCTGACCCTCAAAAAGTGCCAGGCACTTTTTTGCCCCCGGAAGAATATGCTTCCGGGGGTTGATTTTGGTCTAGGCGGGACGGGGCTATAATTAATAAAATAAGCAGGTTGCATTGTTTAAACTACTTAGGAGGACTTGATGGCTAATATATTAGTACTGATAGTTGCGGTACTCATGGGGTTGGCGGGCAGCGTCAACGCCGCGGGTTTCCGCCTCGCGGAGCAGGACGCTAAAGCTACCGGCATGGGCAACTCGTTCGTAGCCGTGGCGGACAACGCGTCGGCTGTGTGGTACAACCCCGCAGCGATCACGGGCCTGGAAGGCACCAACGTGTCCCTCGGCACCGTGATGGTAATTCCCACGATGGAGCACAAGAACACCAGCGGCACCACCGACAAGATAAAAGAAACCACGCATATCCCCCCCCATTTCTACGCCACCCGAAAACTCAACGACAGCCTGTCGATCGGCCTTGGCGTGAACGCCCCTTTCGGTCTTTCCACCGAATGGGACAAGGCCACCGCCAACACCAGGAAGGTCGCTACGACTTCCGAGGTCAAGGCGATCAACGCCAACCTGAATGGCGCCTACAAGATGAGCGACAAGCTCTCCTTTGCCGCCGGCTTCAGCTACGTGTCCGTGGACGCCACGCTGAACAAGTGGCATCCCGCGTTAGCGCAGGAAATCACCCTCGAGGGCGATGGCACCGGCATAGGCTACAATGCCGCCATGATGTACCAGTACAACGACAAGATGAAGTTCGGCGTCAACTACCGCAGCAAGGTTAAGGCCGAGCTGGAAGGCGACATCGTCGCCACCGGCGTCTACACCGGCGCGGTCAAAACCGAACTCACCCTGCCCGACATGCTGCAGATCGGCGTCTCCCACCAGTGCACCGACAAGTGGCTGTTCTCCGCGGAGGCCGACTACACCAACTGGACCACCTACCGCAACATCATAATCAAAAAGCAGTCCGACAGCACCGTGGTCGGCAGCGCTGATGTTAAAAACTGGAAGAGCGTCTGGGCTTTCCGCCTGGGCTCGGAGTACAAGTATTCCGACACGCTCAAGTTCCGTTTCGGCACTTTCTACGACAACAACCCGGTCCCCGAGGACCGCTTTGAGACCCGCGTGCCGGACACCGACCGCATGGCATTCTCCCTGGGCGCCGGCTGGAACAAAGGCAACTTCACCGTTGACGCCTCCTATATGTACCTGTACTTCTTCGAACGCGAAGTGGACAGCGCTCTCGCTTCCACCACGCTGTACGGCAAGTACAACTCGGCCGCGCACCTGCCGGCCATCACCGTCGGCTACAAGTTCTAAGCCGAAGGCAAGCAAGGGGATAAAAAAACCCCGCGTCCACAAGGGCGCGGGGTTTTGCTTTCAGGGCCGGCTCACGGCCGGCGCCTGGCCTTTTCCTTTTCCCCGTACTCCAGTCCTTTGATGACCTGTTCCAGCAGTTCCTTGGGTTCAAAAGGCTTGGTCACATAGGCGAAAGCCCCGGCCGCCAATGCCCTGCCAGTGGTTTCAACGGTGGAGTCCCCGGTCAGCATTATCACTACGGGCTTATGCTCCAGGAGGTCCAGTTGTTCCATGATCTCCACCCCGCTCATGTCGGGCAGGTTGACATCCAGGATAACGAGGTCCGGCCGCTCCGAAGCAGCCAGCTCAAGAGCGCGTTTGCCATTACCGGCCTCCGACAGTTCGAAGGAACACAGCAGCCGGCGCAGCGGCTCCAGGATATCTTCCATATCGTCTACCAGGAGTATTTTCGGTTTCATACAGTCACAGGCCTAAGGGCCAGCGTACACTATGGATTATACATTTCTATCACCGGGCGGGGCCTGCAGATCGCCCGTACCAGCGGCGGCCCAGCCACAGGGAAACGTTCACCAGGCCTATCAGCACCGGCACCTCCACCAGCGGCCCGATGACGGCCGCGAAGGCCGCGCCGTGGTTGATGCCGAAGGTGGCGATGGCCACCGCTATGGCCAGCTCGAAGTTGTTGGAAGCCGCGGTGAACGACAGGGTGGCGGATTCTTCGTAATTGGCCCCGGCCTTCCTGCTCATCCAGAACGAGGCGAAGAACATCAGCGCGAAGTAAACCAGCAGCGGTATCGCTATGCGCACCACGTCCAGGGGCACCTGCACGATATTCTCCCCTTTTATGGAGAACATCACCACAATGGTAAACAGCAGCGCCACCAGCGTCAGCGGGCTTATAACGGGGATAAATTTCTCCGCGTACCATTCCCTTCCCTTGGCCGCTATCAGCGAGAACCGTGTTACTATCCCCGCGATAAACGGTATTCCCAGGTAGATGAAGACGCTTTTGGCTATCTCGCCCATGGTAATATTGACCACCGCGCCCTCCAGCCCCAGCCAGCGGGGCACCAGCGTAATGAAGAACCATGCGTAGACGGAGAAGAACAGCACCTGGAATACCGAGTTAAAGGCCACCAGGCCCGCGCAGTACTCGCGGTCGCCCTTCGCCAGGTCGTTCCAGACTATGACCATGGCTATGCAGCGCGCGAGGCCTATCATGATGAGGCCCACCATGTACTCAGGCTTGTCGCGCAGGAAGAGCACGGCCAGCGCGGTCATTAGGACGGGGCCGACCAGCCAGTTCTGGAATAGCGACAGCGCCAGGACTTTTTTATTGGCGAAGACCCGGTGCATTTCCTCGTACTTCACCTTGGCCAGCGGCGGGTACATCATGAGGATCAGGCCGATGGCGATCGGGATGGAAGTGGTCCCCACGCTGGAGGCGGCGTTAAAATCCGCCACGGCGGCCGGCCACAGCCAGCCGACGGCCACGCCCGCGCCCATCGCCAGAAAGATCCACAGCGTCAGATAGCGGTCCAGGAACGACAGTTTCTTAATTATCCCTTCCATCAGAGCAGTCCTCCTACGAATTCCTTTATCTCGTCGCGCACGCGGCGGTAATGGGCCAGCGCCTCTTCCTCGCTCTTCGCCTCTTTGGCCAGGAAAGGCGGGTCTTCGAAGCTTCTGTGCAGCTTCTCCGCCTTGCCGAACCAGACGGGGCAGCTTTCCCGCGCCTTGTCGCAGACCGTCACCACCAGGCCGAAGGCGACATCCTTGAATTCCGAGGCGTGCTTGGAGCGGTGGCCGGAGATGTCCACTCCGGCCTCGGCCATCACCTTTATCGCGCGCGGGTCCACCGTGCCGGGGTTAGTCCCGGCAGAATAGACTTCGGCCCTGCCCTCCAGCAACTTCTTCCCCCAGCCCTCGGCCATCTGGCTGCGGCAGGAATTGCCGGTACAGAGGAACAGTATCTTCACGCGGTTAATGGCCGCAGCTGCAGCCGTCGGAGCAGTTGCCTTCCTGCTTGGGCAGGTTCTTCATGATGATATCGCCCTGCTCGTCGCAGTCCAGCACGGCACCCTCCACCATGGGGACGGCGGCCTTGTCCACGTAGATCTTGAAGTCCTTATTGGAGACCTCCAGGTCGCCCGGCTCCGATTTTTCCACCAGGTCCATGCCTATGGAAGGGCCGCAGCAGCCCGCCGTCACGAATACGCGCAGGACGCCGGTCTTGCCGGATTCCTTGAGCACCGCCTTAAGTTTTTCCACCGCAGCGTCTTTGAGTTCCATTGTATCGTCCTCCTGATTATTTAAGTCTCTTGGCGAAAACAGTTATGCTGGCGGCAGCCCCGTCCAGCGCCTTGCCGGCCTTGCTGGTTATGGGGTCCGAGCACAGCCCTTCGGCGCGGTAGGTGTTGTCGGTCAGCAGTTTTATGCCCTTGAACCCGGCGGCTTTTATGGCGGCCAGGTAGTCCTCCCGCAGCAGGGCCCCGGCCACGCAG
Organism: uncultured Elusimicrobiaceae bacterium; assembly: GCA_964417965.1. Lineage (GTDB taxonomy): Bacteria > Elusimicrobiota > Elusimicrobia > Elusimicrobiales > UBA9959 > UBA9959. Next base: position 36,634 of record CAYQJX010000012.1, on the reverse strand, counting down.
GCCGCGTAGAGGCCGGCGTGCTTCTTCATCGCCGGCGGCAGCTCCCTGTTGAGCACGATGTCGCTGACCACCAGGCAGCCGCCAGGGGCCAGGGCGCGGAAAACCTCGCGAAAAACAGCCGGCTTGTCCGGAGAGAGATTGATCACGCAGTTGGAGATCACCAGGTCCGCCTCGCCGTCCCTGACCGGGAGCTTCTCGATCAGGCCTTTGCGGAACTCCACGTTCCTGAGGCCCGTGCGCGCGGTGAACTTGGCCAGGTTCTTTGCCGCCAGTTTAAGCATGGCCGGCGTCATGTCCACGCCTATGACCCGGCCTTTCGGCCCGGCCAGCGGCGCGGCGAGGAACACGTCCTTGCCTGCCCCGCTGCCGAGGTCCAGCACGGTCATCCCTCTCTTTATCTTTGAGAAGGCTACCGGGCTGCCGCAGGACAGGCCAAGTTCCCCTTCCGTGGCTACCGGCGCCGGCCCGGCGCAGCAGGAGGAATTTGAACAGCAGGAAGAAGCGGCCGTGGCGACGGCCCCGTACGCCTTGCGCACCATGGAATGTGTCTTTGTGTGGTGAATTTTCATTTTCCCTCCTAGCTAATTCCGAAAATATACTTCAGTCCCAGGTAGATGCCGGCGGCTACGAAAACCCAGCCCGTGGCGGGCTTGGCGTATTTCTCGAATTTGCCGGCGAGGCCGGTGATGGCGGACAACCCTTTCAGGCCGAAATCCAGGAAAATGGCGATGCCTATTACCGGCAGGGCCGTGCCCAGGCCGTAGAGCAGCGGCAGGGCGAACGGGGCCGAATTACTGGCCGACAGCGGTATTATCACGCCGAAGTACAGCGCGGCGGAGACCGGGCAGAAGGCCAGCGCGAACAGCAGGCCCATCAGCAGCGAGGAAAGTGCCCCGGCCTTGGCCTTGAACTTTGACATATCGAAAACATTGAAGCCCTCGAAACCCCGCCCGAACAGGTCCAGCATGTACATGCCGGCCAACACCAGGATGGGCGACAGCGCCTGGTTGCCGTACTTCTGCATGAAGAAAGAGAAGGCCGGCGCGGACAGCAGGCTTTTTACGAGCAGGAAGCCGATGACGCTATAGGCCAGCGCCCGCCCCAGGGCGTACAGGAGGCCATGGCCCAGCACCGCGAGCTTGTGAGAACCCGAGTGTTTTGAAATATAGGTCAGGGCGGCCAGGTTAGTAGCCAGCGGGCAGGGGCTCACCGAAGTGATAACCCCCGTCCATACGGCCGTAGCCATTGCCGCCCAGAATTCAGCGCTCATTTTTGGTCCAGCAGCTTTCCGGTTTCTTCGGCGATATAGGCGATAAAAGCGTCCTTGTCCCCGGTAAGGGTCCAGACCTTGTCGAGCTTGCCCCAGTTAAGGGCCTTGTCTCCGGAGAACTTCTGCACAATGACGGCCTTGGAGTCCAGCCAGTAATCCTGCACAAAGTGCTCGTTGGCCTTCTCCTCTATATTCACGCCCTTGAACGCCACAGTCCAGCCCTTATAACCGGCGGACAGCTTCTTCTCCACCGCCTCGCGGGTATAGGCCTCAATGGTGGTGCAGGAGGAGCAGCGGGCATTGGTGTAGAAATAATATACGGTCGCGGTCCTGGCGGCGGCGGCCTGTTTTTTAACCGGCGGAGCCGCCGGCTTCGGTTCAGCCACAACAGCCGCGGCAGCGGGTTCAGCCGCAGCCCCGGCGGCGCAGCCGCAGGGCGGGCCGACCACTTTGTAGACGGCGGCGCCTATGCTGACGGCGACGAAGGCCAGCAGGACGAATTTAATGGCTTTTCCCGGCGCGGCCATTTACTTCGCCTCCCCGATGAACTTCTTCAGCTCGTCGGAGGACGGGATCCTGGCGGAACATTTGACCGCTCCGTTCACAGCCAGCGCGGGCGTCATCATCACACCCATGTCGGTGATCTTGTTGATATCGTTTATCTTCTCCATGTCGTAGTCGATCCCCAGCTCTTTAGCCGCCGCTTCCGCCGCAGCGTACAATTTATTGCACTTGGCGCAGCCCATACCGAGGACCTGTATCTTGGTTTTCATAAGCGAAGCTCCTTATCTGATCAAAAAATTGAACAAAAAACCTGTAAATATGATGCCGGCGCCGACGATACCGAAGAAAACAAAGAGCAGTTTGAGCTTCATCACGCGCCGCAGGATGAGGAATTCCGGCAGCGACAGGCCGGTGACCGCCATCATGAAGGCCAGCGTAGTCCCCAGCGCCACGCCCTTCTCCGTAAGGGCGCTCACCAGCGGGATGACGCCCGCGGCGTTGGAATAGAGAGGGATGCCGACCAGGGTGGCCAGCGGCACGGCGTACCATTTGTCCGCCCCGGCCCAGCGGGCCAGGAAATTCTCCGGCACATAGCCGTGTATCCAGGCACCTATGCCGATGCCTGTCAGCACGTAGGGCCAGACGGTCTTGAGTATATCCCAGGTGTACTCCCTGGCAAAAGCCAGGCGTTCCGCCCGCGTCATCTCCGCGCCGAACGAGACGTTCTGTATCCTTTTTGAAAGGTCGAAACCCTCCAGCAGGTGCTCAAGTTTCAGCCGGCCTATGATAAGCCCCGAAACTACGGCGATAATGAAGCCGCTCAGGGCGTAATAAGCCGCTATCTTGAGACCGAACATGCCGAACAGCATGATGAGCGCCACTTCGTTTATCATCGGCGAGGCCACCAGGAACGAGAAGGTGACGCCCAGCGGGATACCGCTCTGCACGAAGCCCAGGAACAGGGGGATGGCGCTGCAGGTGCAGAAAGGCGTAATAATGCCCAGCGCCGCGGCCCACAGATGCCCGGAGAAACGGCTTTTTTTGAGTATTATCTCCCTGATCCTGGCCGGCGGCAGGAAAGTGCGGACCAGCGAGACGGCGAAGATAATGCCTGCCAGCAGGAGGAAGATCTTTATAGTGTCGAAAACAAAGAAATTAACCGAGGACCCGGCCAGGGTTTCCCGGCCGAGGCCGAACACTCCGTAGACGAGCCAGTCGGCGAACAGCTGTACGGGTTTGAACATATTATTTCACGACCCCTTTGATGCAGTCGGTGAAGTCCAGCACGCAGGGGCAGGTGAGGCGGTAATGCAGCCAGTTCCCCTCGCGGCGGGCGGCCACCAGGCCGGCGTTCTTGAGCACCAGCAGGTGCTTGGAGACGGTGGAGATATCGTCGCCCACCTGGTCGCGCAGGTCGCAGACGCAGGTCTCCTTCTTCTTAAGGGCGTTAAGGATCAAAAGGCGGGTGGGGTGCGCCATGGCCTTGATGACCGCGGCCTGCGCGGCGTAAAGTTTCTTGAGATCCTGTTTCATATTCCTCTATTTTGCCAAATAGCCAAATAGAAGTCAAGCCCGGCAGGAACCCCCGCTCCCTTCATTTCGTATAATTGGACTATGGAAAGAAACAAAGGGAAGGTGCCGCTGGAGCGGGCCCTGTCTAAACTCGGCGCGGCCTCCCGCAGCCAGACCCGCGACTGGGCGATGACCGGACGCCTGAAGGTGAACGGCCGCACCATTACGGACCCGCAGTTCATGGTCACGCCGGAAACGGACCGGTTCAGCGTGGACGGCAAACCCCTGGTCAAAGATCCCTCCATCACTATCCTGCTCAACAAGCCCGGCTCCGTGGTCACCACGCGTTCCGACGAAAAGGGCCGCCGAACCGTCTTTGATATTCTCCCCCCCGAATTTCAGAAGCTGCACGCCGTGGGGCGGCTGGACATGGCCACCACGGGCCTGCTGCTGCTCACCAACGACACGCGCCTGTCCGCCTGGCTGACCGACCCGGTCAACGCCATCGTGCGCGTCTACTCGGTAACCGTCAAGGGCTGCGTTACCCCGGAAGAGCTGGCAAAGGTCTCGGCCGGCATCCTGGACGAGGGCGAAATGCTCAAGCCGACTACAGTCACGCTGCGCAAGGCCAGCGGCAGGGAAACGCATTTAATGGTGGAGCTGACCGAAGGCAAGAACCGCGAGATCCGCAGACTTTTCGCGGCTATCGGCCACGAGGTCAGCGCGCTTAAAAGGATTTCTTTCGGGAACTTTAAACTTGAGGACCTGCAGCCGGGAGAATACCGGCGCCTTTCTGCGGAGGAAGTGCAGCGGGTCCGCCCCCCCCGTTAACTCCGGCCCCGGGCTTCCAGCTCTTCCCAGCGCTCGAACAGGGCGGCCACCCGGGCGCGGGCCTCGTTCAGTTTTACCTGGCGGCGGTGCAGCTCTTCCGAATCGGTGGCGATAGCCGGGTCTTCCAGCGCCGTTGCGGCGATGTCAACCTTCTTCTCCGCGGCCCTTATCGCACTTTCAATATTGCGCAGTTCGGCGGCCTCCCTCTGGTCCAGCGCCGACGGCTTCCGCTCGGGCACGGCCTCGGGAACCTGCTCGGAGTCGCGCTCGCGCTTCCACTCCTCCCACTGCTCCAGCCCGCCGAAATAACCGTAGCCGCCGCGCCCGTCCAGGCCCAGCACGGCCCCGCAGATCCGGTCCAGCAGGTAGCGGTCGTGGGTGACCAGCACCAGCGCGCCCGGAAAGTCCCTTAAACTGTTCTCCAGCACCTCCAGCGACCGGATGTCCAGGTCGTTGGTAGGCTCGTCTAGCAGCAGCAGGTCGGCCGGTTGGCGCATCAGCCCGGCGATCAGCACGCGCGACTGCTCTCCCCCCGAAAGCCGCGCCAGCGGGAAATCCAGCTGCTCGGGGCGGAACAGGAAGCGGTTGGCCCAGCTGTTTACGTGCACGAAAGCGCCGTTATATTCCACATGCTCGCCGGCGGGGCACAGGGCTCGCCGCAGGGTGAGCGACAGGTCCAGGGTGTCGCGGTGCTGGTCGAAGATCACCGTTTTCATCCCTTCCGCCAGCTTTACCGTGCCGGCGTCGGGCGGCAGCAGGCCGGCCAGGGTTTTCATCAGCGTGGTCTTGCCGCTGCCGTTCTCGCCGATCAGGCCCAGCTTGTCGCCGGGCCGCAGGGCGATGTCGAGCGGGCCGAACAGTTTGCGGCCGCCGAGGGTCTTGGCCACCCCGACGGCGTTGACCAGGCGGTTGGCCTGGCGGTCGCCGGCCAGGAAATCTATGGTGGTGGCGCGCCCCTGCGCGTTGCGGTATTCCAGCTCGGACAGGTCGTCTATCAGCCGCCCGGCGCGGTCTATGCGCGCCTTCTGCTTGGTGGTGCGGGCCCGCGGCCCCTTGCGCAGCCATTCTATCTCGCCTCGCACGACATTGCGCACCGAATCCTCGCGGGACGCCTGCGCGTCCAGGAAGATCTCCCGGTTCTCGAGGAACTTGCTGTACGAGCCGGCGCTGCTGAGGTGGCCCTCGGGGTAGCGCCGGTCCAGCTCTATGACGCGGCTGCAGACGCGCTCCAGGAAGCGCCGGTCATGCGTGACCACCAGGAACGGGAACCGCATCCCGGTCAGGAATCTTTCCAGCCAGAGGACGCCTTCGAGGTCTAAATGATTGGTGGGCTCGTCGAGCAGCAGCAGGTCCGGCTCGCGCAGGGTCTGGGCGAGTATCGCCAGGCGCTTGCGCCAGCCGCCGGAAAGCTTATGCACTTCCTGCGCGGGGTTCCTGAACCCGGCGCGGTCCATGCCGGCCTCTACGCGCGCCTGCGCCTCGTAATCCTCCAGACCCAGGCCTTCCAGCGCGGCCAGCAGCCGGTCCAGCACCGTAATTCCGGGCGGCGCGTCCTCCACCCGGTCCTGCTGCGGCAGGTAGCCCACGCGCAGGCCGCGCCTGGGCGAGAGGGTACCGGCGTCGGGGGTTTCCAGCCCGGCCAGTATCTTAAGGAGAGTGGACTTGCCCGTGCCGTTGGGGCCTATCAGCCCGGTGCGCTCGCCGTCGAACAGGCCGAAGGACAGCCGCTCGAACAGCGGGCGGGAGCCGAAGCTTTTTGACAGTTCACGGCAGCTTAGAAGTATGGCCATTGTGGTAAAAGAGAGTTACAGGTCCCGGAGAGACGTCAGCGGCGGACCGCCTTTTTTTCTCCAACCTGGAGGTGCGCCGCGAACACTAGTGACTATAATACCAAACTAGCCGCCTGCGGCACTTCAGAATTGGTTCAGCCCGGTTAAAAGCCGCAATGCAATAAAACCCCTTATAACGGCGTTGTATACATAATGAGAAATACTTTCAAGACAGCCGCCGTTGTGCTGCCGGCGCTGTTGCAATTCTGTTCCTGTTCGTCTCACGCGGCTATCTGGGGACGGGGCAAATTGCCTGCCCCCTGGAGCCAGGTCCCCATAACCGTAGACGCAAGAATTTCCGACTGGCCTCCCGGTGAAACTTACGATATATCCGGACTGCGGTTCAGGGCGCTAAATAACGGGGAGAACCTTTATTTAAGCGTTTCGGCTCATGAAGCCGGAGCAAAGGCTGTACTGACCGGCGAAATACGGCAGGATGTCACGCTCTGGTTTTATGACGGAAAAATCAGGAGTTGGGGGCTGCGCCTGCCTTTTGGGAACCTCGGCGTCCCTGTGGATGGAATGCCGGCCGGTTCCGTAGAGCCGGAACTGCTAAAAACGGAGGGGACTGCTGTTTCAACTTCCCCCCTTCCGGCAAATATAGAATTCGGCGGTGAAGTACCAGGGCGCGTGCCCATCTATGAGCTCAAGATACCCCTGGCCATAATACCAGCCGGGGAGAATAGTATCAGCCTGGATTTCAGCGCTTCCTACGCTTCCGCTGAATTGGGACAGCGGATGAAAGAGAAATTTGACAAAGCGGCCGCGCGAGGTGGTGGGCAGGACAGCGCCCAGGCCGGGATGAAGCCGCTGGGCGGTTTATCCGGCCGCGGGAGCGGCAAGAGGGGAAGCGGTAAACGCGGCGGCTCCAGGCCGCAGCCTGAGTTCCCTTCTCCCATGGAAGTACAATTATCGATCCTACCCGGCGCCAAACAATAAAGGAAACAAAGCACCATGAACCTGACGACCATTGGAAGACTTCTTGTAGGCGGCCTCCTGGCCCTGAACCTGGGCGGCTGCATGATGGCGGTGCGCGGGGTCGGCGGTTCAGGAGACGAACAGACCGCGAAGACCATCATCAGGGAGATCGACTCAAAGGACCTGAGCCTTATGCTGGAAGTCCCGCCTCTTTCCGCGGGCGCGCAGGTGAGGCTGACCGCAAAATTGGCCCGGCTTCAGGACAGCGTCCCCGTTACTGGAGCGCCTGTCACCTTTAGAATAGAGCGAGAAAAGCCCGGCGGGATAGTTGAGAAGCTGACTGAACAGGAAGCCGAGGAAATAGTCGGGAAGGGCTTATACCAGCTGCACTATAAATTCAAGGAATCCGGCAGGTACAAAATAACCGCCAGCGCCGTAACACCGGGAGAAACCGCCGCGCAGGCGCAGAGCGTGTCGCTCACCCAGGAGATCGGCAAGGCCAAGACCTCCAGCATTTGGTTCATTCTCGGCGCCGCGGTGGTGCTGGCTGTGAAGTTTTTGATCCTGTAGAGAAGCTAAAAATAAAACCGCAGCCAGAGGTCCAGTTTGGCGGAGGCCTGACGGCCGCCGAATTCCGTGCCGCGCCCGCCGCCGGTGAAGACGGGCCAGGCGATGACTTCGAAATCCGTGACAGGTTTATAACTTAGCGGCAGGCCGCCCAGCCAGCTGCCGTCGGCGGCGTTGAGCATCACGTAGGCGGACGGGGTGAAATAAACCCAGTTGAAGGGCTCCGGCCAGGCCAGTTTGAGATAAAGATAATCCCTCATTAAATTGGAAGAGCCGAAATAGCCCCGGCTCGCGGCCAGCGCGGAGGCCGCGGGTACGGAACTGCCGGAGACGGCGGCGTTCGCCAGGAAATCATTATAAGCGCCGAACTCGCCTTTGGTAAGGCCGGCGCCGTTGCGGTAATATTCCACCGTAGAGGTCAGGTTCCATTTATTAAGCCAGCGCAGGCCCAGCAGCCAGTCCTCGCCGTCGGCGCGGCTCGCGGCCGCGGCGCCGGCGGCCACGGTATAGCGCGGCTTATTGGAGAACCGGCTGAACTCTCCGTGCGCCTCCAGGCTGGGGCCGAGGTTGCGGGAAAAGGCCGCGCCGTACTTTTCCGGGTTGACCCGGCTGGCGTAGCCCATAAAGTCTATGTCGGTATCCCAGGCCAGCAGCGAAACTTTGGCCGCCAGGTCGGTGGCGCGCGCCTCGGCGGTCTGGTCGTTCAGCGTCTCCGCCGAAGGCACGGCCACCAGGTTGAGGGCGGCGTTGGCCAGCGGAAGGCCGGAAAAGCTTTTTATATATTCATAGCCGAAGCTCATCAACCCGGCCTGGGCCAGGTCCGGGTTCTCCGGGTCTTTTTGCGGGTTCACATAGCCCACGGGGTTGAAGGCATAGCCTTTGCCCCAGCTGTACATCCGCTTGCCGGCCGCCAGCACGGCGCTATCCCCCAGCGCCAGGGTGCCGTAGAGTTCGTGCAGGGAAAGGTCGTTGGAAGCCTCGCTGTAATACTGGGCGTAGGTTTTCGCGTGGAAGCCGGTAGGCCCGGAGAGGTAATCCCCGTTCAGGTAAAGGTCAGCGCGGTACTGCGACAGTGTGCTCGCCGGGGCCTGGCCGTAATACTGCAGTTTATATAGCGGCGAGGACGTTCTTGAGAACAAGAGCGAGTAGCGCGCGTCCAGGTTGCCGCTTAGCTCCAGTTTTTTAACGGCCTCTTCCCGGGCCGGGATGTCGAAAGAATAATCCTCGCACCGGGCGGCGGGCGCCAGGGCCAGGGCCAGCAGAAGCGCCGCAATTAATTTCACTTGCGCAGCCCTTCCAGCCGGGACATATAGCCGGTAGTGAACACCTCGTCCTTAAACTCTCGCGCCTTCACCTGAGAATAGATCATCAGCGAGCGGTAGCCTTTGTAGAGCGGGCTATAGGTCTCTATCACCGAGGGCCGGCTGAAGCCGCCGCCGAAATCTTTAGGCTCCTTGAACTCCAGCGTTTTTATCAGCATGCCGCTGGCCGAATAGCATTCTATCTTCTCCAGGACCTCGTCCTTGGAAGCCCACATTTTCAATTTATCATAGGCCACGGCCTTGTTCCTGGCCTTCAGCTCCAGCAGATAGCCGGCGCCAGCGGTGGAGGTTTTTACCACGCTGTATTCGGCGGCGTAGTCCACCTGCATGATGTCGGCGTTGTTGAAGACGCCGCCGGTGACGGACTGCAGGCTGGTAATGCGCATGGGCCTGCCCACGTTGGGGATATACAGCCACATGTTCTCCCCCAGGCGCAGGGTGCTGCGGCCTTTATCGCTGGCCGGGGCCAGGTACAGCATGGCCATGGAATCGCGGCCCTTCTTGGCCGTGTAGAAGACGAACTCTTTCTTTTTGCCGTCGGGCTCTATGTTTATCAGCTTGCGGTAGGCCTCGTAACTGGGCGGCATCAGGTTGGCGTCTATGCGCTTAAGCAGGGCGTCACCGTCCAGGGCCAGGGCCGCGCCGGCGGGGCTCAGCAGCGCCAGGGCTAAAAATATTTTTATAACTTTCATATGTGTTTCCTTATACGTGCCGCAGGGCTTCTACCGGCTCCATTCGCGACGCCTTAAGGGCAGGCTGCAGGCTAGCCAGGGTGGAAATGGTCACCACCACCGCCAGTGACAGCAGCATTTCAGCCAGCGGCACGGCGGGGGCCAGCACCAGGTCCATGGCGCCGAAAGTGAACTTCAGTTTTACGGTCTGCAGGATCAGCAGTATGCCGGCGCCGGCCAGGCTGCCCAGCAGCCCGCTGAACAGCCCCAGGGATAATCCCTCCACCAGGAACAGCGCCAGTATTTTAGACGGCGGCGTGCCTATGGAAGCGATAGTGCCTATCTCGCCTATGCGCTCGTAAACCGACATCATCATAACATTCAGGATGCTGACCAGCACTATGAAGACCAGCACCAGGCGCACCACCAGGATAAGCAGCGTAACTATCTTGGCTATGCTGGAAAAAGGCGACAGCTCCTCCCAGGAATGAGTCTCGAAACCGCCTTCCGCTCCCGGCAGGGCGGCGACGGCTTTTTTCAGCGCGGGGTAAGCCTTGCCCAGGCGCCTGAAATCCCTTAGCTTTACCGCTATTTCAGTTATCTCGCCGTCCTCTATGCGCAGCAGGGAGCGAGCATCGTCTAAATGTATATAGCCGTCCTTGCCCTGCGGGCCCATGATATTCTCGGACACGCCGGAGAGCTTAAAAGTGATACCGTTCACCGAGCCCTCTTTGTTGGTGGCCACCAGCACCACGTCGTCGCCTATTTTCAGGTTAAGCCCCGCGGCGATAGTGAGCGGCAGCACCACCGAGCCCGGCTTTACAAAGGTGGCAGGGTCGGCGTCCCCCTGCTTTATCCTGCCCGGGAGGGCGGGACAGACGAGGCTTTCTTTCGCCGGCGCCACTGCGGTCAGCCTTATCCCCGTGGTCTGGGCGAAATTGCTGACCATGGCCCCAAAGCGGATGCGCTCGGAATAGGCCAGCACGTCGGGATCGGCGTCCAGGATCGCCCTTATGGCGGCCAGGCCTTTCTCCGGAATGACCAGGTCCAGCGGCAGGTTGTCCATGGAGCCGAGATAGCCCTTTTTATGTATCTGCAGGTCGCCCAGGTTGGAATTAGTGAGAATGCCGGTAACCTCGCTCCTGAAGGAATTCCCTACGCCGCCGAAAACTATCACCAGCGCCACGCCCAGGGCTATCAGCGAGGAGGTGAGCAGGGTGCGGCGGGTATAGCGCAGCAGGTTGCGCCAGGCAATCTTGATAATATTCTTCATTTTATCCCCCCGGCCGCCGCATTCTCCCGCGTTTCGGTGATAAGGCCGTCTTCTATAGTGTAGATCAGTTCGGCCTCACCCACTATTTTCTGGTCATGGGTGGCGAAGATAAAAGTCGTATCAAATTCTTTTTTCATCGCGTGCATCAGGCCGATCACCTTGTAGGCCGTGGCATGGTCCAGGTTGGCCGTGGGCTCGTCGGCCAGCACCAGCCTGGGCCTGGGCGCCAGCGCGCGCGCCACGGCCGCGCGCTGCTTCTGACCGCCGGAGAGCTGGGCCGGGTACTTATGCGCCTGGTCGGCCATGCCCACTTTCTCCAGCATCTCCGTCACGCGGCGGCGGCGTTCTTCCGGCGGCACGTTCTGCACCATGATAAGCGGGTACTCCACATTCTCGTACACGGTGAGCACCGGGATAAGGTTGAAGTTCTGGAAGATGAACCCTATATTCTCGCCGCGGAATTTGGCGGAAGTTTTCCTGTCCATGGCGCTTACCTCGGCGCCGGCCACGAACACACGGCCGGAAGTGGGCCTGTCCAGGCAGCCTATCAGGTTAAGCAGCGTGGTTTTGCCGCTGCCGGAAGGGCCTACGAAGGAAATGAACCTCCCCGGCTCGATAGAAAGGTCTATCCCTTTCAGGGCCGGCGTGGAAACTTCGCCGGTGATATAATCCTTGCAGGCCTTCTCAAGTTTTACCAATGACATAGCAGTCCTTTTCTTCACGCTCTTTCTTATTTGATGAGCCGGCGGGGAAATAGTTACACGGGCAGTAAATAATCGCTCCACCCTGCGCCGGCAATTCCACTCCGGCACAGGGACACGGACAACACACCGCTGCCGCTCTTACGCCTTTATCATTATCAGCGCCATCTTGAACTTCTTGACGGCCTTCAGGGCGTGCGGGCGGTTGGCGGGCATGATGATAAACTCCCCCGCCTTCACCTTCACCGGCTTGCGGTCGATGCTGATCTCCGCCTCGCCGTCGAGGATCTCAACCATGGCGTCGAAAGGCGCCGTATGCTCGGATAGCCCCTGACCCTTGTCGAAAGAGAAGATGGTGACCGTGCCGGTCTTCTTCTCCAGTATGGTGCGGCTCACTACAGCGCCCGCGTCGTAACCGACGAGGTCCTTGGCCTTCAACACACGGCCCCGCAGGTCTTCTTTTTTTTCTATTTTAGCCATATATTCTCCTTAGTTCAGCGTCTGTCTAAATCTGTTGTAGGCGGCCGCGCCGGTGACTAAGGCCATAGCCGCCAGCGCCGTCATGCTGTAAGTGAAAGCGGCCGGGTCCCCGCCCTTGAGCAGGATATTGCGCAGCAGCGTGGTGAAATAATAGAGCGGGTTGAGGTAGACCGCCGGCTTAAGCAGCGCTGGCATATTCTCAACCGGGTACATTATGCCGCTCATCAACACCGCCGGGAACAGGAAAATAAAACCTCCCATCATCGCCTGCTGCTGGTTTTTGGAGATCGTGGAGATCAGGGTACCCACGCTCACCGTGGTAATGACAAAGGCCAGCGCCGCCGAGAAGAGGCGCCAGAGCTCGCCCTTGACCGGCACGCCGAAGATCAGGAAACCAGCTGCTATGACCAGCGCGGCGTTGCCTAGCCCCAGGACGATATAGGGAATAGTTTTTCCCAGCAGGATCTCGTAGTTCTCCAGCGGAGCCGAGACTATGGTCTCGAAAGTTCCGATTTCCCTCTCCCGGGTAAGCGACATGCTGGTGAGTATTATGGTCACCAGGCAGACTATCATCCCCATGACCCCGGGCACCATGAACACCGGGGATTCCATTTCCGGGTTGTAAATAATCCTTACGTCGAAACCGAAAGAGCCAGCCGCGCTTTCCAGCCCGGCGTCCGCGGCCGCGTGCGCCGCAAAAATGTTCCTGGCATAAGCCTCCACGCTGCGCGCCCTGGTCACGCTTGTGCCGTCCACCAGCAGCTGCACGCCGCCGCGGCCGCGCGCGGCTTCCCGCGCGAAACCGCCGGCCGGGAACACCAGCGCCGCGTCGGCGGCGCCGGAGACCACCAGGTCCTCGGGAGCGCGCCCTTCCGCGGCCACCGGCAGGAACCAGCCCGAGGCGGTAAAGCGCTGCGCCAGGCGGCGCGCGGCCGCGTCCGAAGGGGCGTACACCGCGGCCAGCTTTATGTTCTTTATCTCGCTGGAGAGGGCCAGGCCGAAAACGGTCATCTGTATCATCGGCATGACGAAAAGGATCACCTTCATGCGCGGGTCCCGCAGGACCTGCGCGAATTCTTTCCTTATAAATGCGAGCAGCGTGCGTTTCATGTTTCGAGGTCCGTTTTGAATTTTTTAAAGGCCGCGATCAGCAGCAGCGCGCAAAGCACAGCCAGCGCCGCGAGCGGCAGGACCAGGTCGGCCGCGCCCGCCCCGCGGATGGTCACGCCGCGGGCGATCTCCATGAACCACCTGGGCGACAGGATCATGGTGAAATACCGGAAGAAGGCGGGCATGCTCTCCACCGGGAAAATGAAGCCCGACAGCAACAGCGAGGGCAGCAGCCCGCTTATCATGGAAAGCTGCATGGCCAGCTGCTGCTGGCGCGTCAACACCGAGATCACTATGCCCTGGGACAGGGAGGCCAGCGCGAAAAGCACCGTGCCGCCCAGAAAGAGCAGGTGGCTGCCGCGGAAAGGCACCCCGAAGCCGAAGCGCGCCACCAAATTGACGAAGAAGACCCCGGCCAGAATGAGCCCGACGTAGGGGGCGATCTTGCCGGCTATGATCTCGGCGGGCCGCAACGGGGTGGAAAGCAGCAGCTCCATTGAACCGTTCTCCCATTCCCGCGCCACCGTGAGCGCCGTCATGAGTATGGACAGCAGCCCGATGATGATGACCGCCAGGCCGGGGATCACGAACCAGCGGCTGTTGAGCTCCGGGTTATACATGAAGCGCGTCTTGAGCGGCACCGGGTCGGCGGGGGCCGTGGCGCCGAACTTGCGCAGCGCCGCCCCGGTGAGGCCGGGCAGGTAGCCCAGCACGGCCTGCGCCTTGGAATTGTCGGTGCCGTCCACTATGAACTGCACGCGCGGCCGCCCGCCGCCCCCCGCCTCGCGGCCGAAACCCGGCTCAACCAACAGCGCCGCCGAGTAGCGCCCGGAGTCAAGCCCGCGCGCGGCGGCAGCCGGGCTCTCCACCGCACCGGGCAGAAAATAGCCCGAGCTCTCGAATACGGACACCAACTGCCGGGAATGGCGCGTATTGTCCCTGTCGTAAACGCCCAGGGCCAGGTTCTTTACGTCGAAATCGATAGCGAAGCCGAAGAAGACCACCAGCACCACGGGCAGGCCCAGCACCAGCGCCAGCGTGAACGGGTCGCGCATTATATGCATGACCTCCTTGCGGGCCATGGCCGCGGCTCTGTGCAAGTCGAAGCCGGTCATCTTTCTATCCCCTCTACCAGGCGTATGAACACGTCTTCCAGCGAAGGCTTTATCAGGGCCCGCGCGGCGGTGGCCGGCAAGGAGGAAAGAGCGGCGTCCATGGCCGCCTTATCCCTGAAGGCGGCGTGCCAGCGCATGCCCTGCGGCGACAGCTCCAGCAGGCCCTGGTTTTTTTTAAGGCCCTTGAGAAAACCCTCGGGAGCGGGGCCGTTAAAATCCAGTTCGGCCATGGGGCCGGGGAAGGCGGAGGCTTTCAGTTCGTCGGGGGAGCCCAGCGCGATGAGCCGGCCGGTGCGCATCAGGGCTATGCGGCCGCATTGCTCGGCCTCGTCCATGTAATGGGTGGTTACTATGACCGTCTTGCCGAGCGCGGTGACCTTGCGTATCAGCGCCCAGAAGCGCGCGCGCGAGGCCGGCGAGACGCCCGCCGTAGGCTCGTCAAGAAAAACTATCTCGGGGTCGTGCAGCATGGCCGCGGCCAGCGACAGCTCCTGCTTTACACCGCCGGGCAGCGAGGAGACCATGGTGGAGAGAGGGCTGTCGAAAGCTATCAGTTCGAAGAGTTCCTTCCTGCGCCGCATGGCGTAATCCGGCTCGAGCTTGCGCAGGCCGGCCGCGAAATCCAGGTTCTCGCCTACCGTCAGGTCGTTATAGAGCGTGAACTTCTGCGACATGTAGCCGACTTTTCCTTTTATGCCTTTGCCGCCGTCGGAGAAATCCAGGCCGCCCACCGACGCCGAGCCGGAAGAGGGGATCAGCAGACCGCAAAGCATCCTGATGGTGGTGGTCTTGCCCGCGCCGTTGGCGCCGAGGAAGCCGAAGATCTCCCCCTTCTCGACGCGGAAAGAGACATCGTCCACGGCGGTGAAGTCGCCGAACTTGATAGAGAGGCCTTTAACCTCCAGGGCGGGGCCGGTTTTCATCTGGCGGCCCCCTTAATGAAGATCTCCTCGAAACTGGCCGCGCCGCGATCGCGCAGCACGGCCCTCGGCTCCCCGGCGGCCAGCAGCCGTCCCGAATCCAGCAGATGCACTCTGGCGCAGCGTTCGGCCTCGTCCATGTAGGCGGTGGAGACGATGATCAGCATGCCGGAGCCGCTCTGCGCGTAAAGCAGTTCCCAGAACTCGCGGCGGCTGATAGGATCCACGCCGTTGGTGGGCTCGTCGAGCAGCAGGGCCGAAGGTGACTGCAGCAGTGCGCACATGAGCCCGAGCTTCTTGTACATGCCGCCGGATAGCTGCCCGGCGCGGCGGTCGCTGAACTTCCCGAGGCGCGTTATTGCCAGCAGTTCCGCGGAGCGCTTTTTAAACGTGGCGGCGTCGAGCCGGTACAGGTCCCGGAAAAACTCGAGGTGCTCGGCTATCGAAAGGTCTGGGTAGAGGCTGGCCTGCTGCGGCATATAGGCTAGCCCCGGCCGGAACTCGGAGAAGGAGGACGGCCGCCCGTTCTTAATGTAGGTCAGGTTCCCGGCCGACGGGCGCAGCAGGCCGGCCAGCAGGCGCAGCGCGGTGGTTTTGCCCGCCCCGTCCGAACCTATCAGCCCGTGTATCAGGCCGGCGGAAAAATCCAAAGAGACGCCCCTCAGCGCCTCTGTGGCGCCGAAATGCTTCTCCAGGTTTTCCGTCCGGATGGCGTACATATTATTCCGGCAGCTTTACCTCTAAGGTCATGCCCGGCTTCAGCGTGCCGTCAGGGTTGGGGAAAGAGACCTTCACCGCAAAGACCAGGCGAGTGCGCTCCTTGCGGGTCTGCACGTTCTTGGGCGTAAACTCCGCCTCGGAATAAATTACGGAAATACGCCCGGCGAATTCCTTGTCGCCGGCCTCGGGCAGGTAGCCCTTCAGCTCCATGCCGGGTTTCAGGGCGGCCAAAGCGTCGTGGGGCACGTAGATATAGGCCCAGACTTCGGAGAAGTCGGCTACCGTGGCCAGTTTCATGCCCGGCGCCACCAACTCGCCCTTTTCCTTGTACGCGTAGAGCAGGCGGCCGCCGACCGGGGACTTTACCGAGCACCACTCCACCTTCAGGGCGGAGTCATCGCGCCTGTATTTGAGGCGGTCGTAATTTTCCTTGGAGACCGAGCCTCCGGCGTAGAGCTCCTCGGCGCGCTTGAAGTCTTCGGCGGCTATCCCGGCGGCCAACTTAAGGTCGGCGCAGTCGAGGGCGGCTATGACCTGGCCCTTCTTTACGGGTTCCCCCTCGCGGGCGCCGTAGGAGTCTATCACGCCCGGGCTGCGGGCCGACAGGTCCACCTCGGTGGCTTCTATGGTGCCGGCGTAGCGGAACTCTCCGCCGCCCTTCGACTTCAGGAATACGCCCGCCGCCACCGCGGCGATCAGTACGACAGGGATTATTTTCTTTTTCATATTAGTTCTCCGTCAGGCTGTCCAGCACGGCCAGTTTTAACAGCAGCTCGGCGTTGGCGGAAGCCAGCGTGGTCCTGGCCTGCAGCGCTTTCAGGTTGGCGCTCTCTACTTCCAACCAGGTGCCGCCGCCGGACTTATAGGCGTCGTAGGCCAGCCGCGCCGCCTCGGCCGCGTCGTCCACGGCTTCTATATTGAGGCTCTGCTCCTCCATCAGCGCGCTATAGTCGCCCAGGGCTGCGGAGTAGTCCCTGGCGGCGGACCGCGCGGCGTCGTCGCGCCTGGCCGAGGCCGCCTTGGAGTAAAGCTCGTTCTCCTTCTCCCGCTCGGCCAGCCGACCGCTCTCGAACAGCGGCAGGTTCAGCGACAGCGAGGCGGAGTTCTGCAGGAAGGAATAAATGTTGGGGCCGTTGGGATAATCCAGGGAACTCCTGGCACCGAGCACCAGGCGCGGCAGTTTTTCCCGCCGCTGGGCCAGGGCGGAGGCGCGGTAGGCGGCGGCAGTCTGGTTGAGCGCCTCCACCGCCGGGAGGGAAGCCGGCAGGGAGCGCGCGGCGGCGGGCAGCAGGGCGGGCAGGATGTCCTCGTAGGCCTCGGCCCTTATGAGCAGCCCGGCCGCCCCGTCAAAAGAGCTCCCGGCCATGCGGGCGTCCAGCGGCAGGCCGGAGTCCGGGGGAAGGGTGCGCCCCGTATCGAAAGCGAAATCCCTCAGGGCGGCGGCCAGGTCGGCGCGGGCCCTCAGCAGGTCCCGCCGCCTGGCGGTGGTCTCCTGGCGCGCCCTTAGGCCGTCCAGGCGGCTGCGCGAGCCGGCCTTAACGCCCAGCTCCACGTCCCTGTACTGGGACAGGGCGAGCTGCAGGGTATTGCCGATAAGGTACACCCGCTCCAGCGCCAGCTGCAGGCGGAAATAGGCGGCCCTGGCCTTCAGCACCGTCTGGCGGCGCGCGTTGTCGGCCTCGGCCGAACGGGCGGCGGCGGACCGGCGCGCGGCCTCGCGGCCGTAGCGCAGGCTGCCGGTGTCCAGGGTCCAGTAAGCCGAAGGCCCTATGGAATAAGTCCAGTTATCCCCCATCGGCTTGGAGCCGCCCATGGCCGGCGGCAGGGAAATCTGGGGTACGACCTGGGCGTAGCGGAGGCTGCCCTCCAGGCCCAGGCGCGGGTACAGCAGCGAGGCGGCGGCGGCTGCGCCCGCGGCGGAGGCGGCGGCGGCCAGCCTGGCGCTGAGGTACTGGCCGGAAGAGGCGAGGGCGTCTTTCTCAGCCGCGCTCAGGGTAAGCGTGAGTTCTTCAGCCCGGGCGGTCCCGGCCAGCATAAGGAATAGTATTAACAGCCTCATAACCCTATCCCCCTTAAAGCGATCTCCGCCCTTTCGGCTATGCCTTCGTCCGAGAAGATTTCGCCGCGCAGTTTTTCCAGCGGCAGCCCGCCCAGGCTCTTCACGCCGTTCCGCTCCAGGAGGGCCCCGGCCAGCATCGGGAAGACCATAACCGGGATCAGCGCGGCTATTATGAACGGCACCGAGCGGCAGGTAACGGCAGAAGCCGGCCGGCACTCCTCAACCAGCGCGGCCACGTAGCGGATATGTTCGGTGAAGTTGCCGCTGAAGAAGGCGAAAGCCTGGTTCTTGCCGTAGAGCATGTCGGCGAAGAGCATGGGCATGGCCTTGCGCAGGCCCAGAGCGAAACGGCCCACTTCTATCAGCGCGGTCTTGAGCTTCTGCCGCGGCGTGCCGGCCACGGAAACCCCCGCCTTGAAATTTAGCATAAATTCGGCGTACATTTCCTTGAGGACGGCCTTGAGGAATTCGTCCTTGGAGCCGAAATAGTAATGGAACATGCCGGTATTCACGCCCGCCAGGCGGCAGGCCTCACGCACGGTCAGGCCGGTTATCCCCTTCTCCAGGAGAAGCGTCCGTCCGGCTGCTTTGAGTTTAAGGTCAGTTCCCGACGCTGGTCTCGCCATACAACCTCCAATCGTTCTTACACTTCTGTATAATTATACATCCGCATAACAACTCTGTCAAGACAAATTCGGGGGACACAATACTTAATTCCCTGGAATTAAGTATTGTGTCCCCCGAAAAAAACGCCCCGGTTGCCCGGGGCGTTTAAGACCGTTAAAGGGATCTTAGATTACCACTTGTCGCCGTAGCCGCCGCCACCGCCGCGACCGCCGCGATCGCCACCGCGGCCACCGCCGTCACGACCGCCGCCGAAACCGCCGGAGCGGGGGCGGGCTTCCATCGGGCGAGCCTCGTTCACGGTCAGCTTGCGGCCGCCGAAATCGGAGCCGTTCAGCTTTTCCATGGCAGCGACAGCTTCCTCGTCGTTCGGCATCTCAACGAAGCCGAAGCCGCGGGACTGGCCGCTGTACTTGTCGGTGATCAGTTTCGCGCTGGAAACCGCACCGTAGGTCGCGAAAAGGCCGTTCATTTCCTCTTCGGTGGTTTTAAAGGGCAGACCGCCCACGTATATTCTCTTGCTCATTGTACTATCCTCCTAGCTATCTTTACCTGACCTCAACTCTCTCTGCTCTTTCCCAACTCTACTGCCAGTAGGATAGGCTTCGAAAAATCTTGAGTTCTCGGTTTAACTACCCCATTATTATGGCATTTTAGGGCCAAAAGGTCAATATCGGCCGCCAAACGGCTATTTACCCATGTGCTGAATTAACAGGCGGGCCTTTATCCTTTCCGCCAGGGCGTCCAGGTTGACGGGCTTGGGAACATAGTCTATGGCCCCCAGGCGCAGGCAGGCGCGCGCCACCTCTTCGTCCTCATTGCCGGTTATCATTATTATCCCGACTTCCGGCATTTCCGGGCCGATTTCCTTCAGCACGTCCAGGCCGTCCTTGCAAGGCATGAAGATGTCCAGGAGGATGAGGTCCGGCTTCTTTTCGCGCGCCAGCCGCTCCGCGGCTATCCCGTCAGGGGCGGTTATCACCTCGTAACCCGTGTCCCGCAAAAACCGGGAGAGTACGTTGGCTATGGCCTCGTCGTCGTCGGCCACAAGGATAAGCCCGCGGGCGCTTCCCGGCGCCGGAGCCGGACTCTGCCGGCCGGCCGGCCTGACGTCAGGCTGCACCGGGGAGCCGAGGATCCTCGCCACCTCGGTCAGCACGTTGGAGAGGCCTTCGCCTTTGGAAAGAAAACAGGCCGCGCCTTCGGCCAGATAGGCCGCGGCGTCCTCGGGGGCGTCATACCCGGTCAGGATCATCACCGGCACGGCCCTGGTGATCTCCCGGATCTTCTGAAAAACGGCCGAGCCCGAGATCACCGGCAGGTCCCTGTCGAGTATTACCAGGTCGGGAAGGTTGTTCTTGAAGGCCAGCAGGCCGTTGCCGCCGTCGGCGGCCGTAAAGACTTTGTGGCCCTCCCGCGACAGGAAGATGTTCAAGGCATCGCGCACTATCCCGTCGTCGTCTATGATAAGTATTTTTGACATAAGCCCCTCTTTACTGGAAATTATAATATAAACAGAGGCGTTTTACTCTAACCTGCGGTCCTTAAGCCAGGCGCTGCCGGCGCCGGAGCGGCCCTTCAGGTACTTCTTGATCTCGGAAGCGATATCCACTATCTTGGCGTAATGCTCCAGTTTCCTGCGCTCGTTGGTGGCTATGGCGATAGTGAGAGACATCAGCGGGAATTCCCTGGCGTTGCCGGCCCGGTCTTTAGCGGTTATGCCTCCCTTCAGCGCGTCCGCCTTGTTATAGAGACCGGGAGCCATGGCGTCGAACCTGGCCGCCACCTCTCCGGCGATAGCGGGGGCCTTGGCAGGGTCGCACATCATTACAAAGTCGTCCCCGCCGATATGCCCCACGAACACGTCCGCGGCCGCGAAATCGGCCTGCACCGCGGCCAGCACCCCGGCGGCGCTTTTTATGGCATTGTCTCCGTTGAGGTAGCCGTAATTATCGTTATACGCCTTGAAGTTGTCTATGTCGATATAGAAGAACCCCAGCGGCGCCCCGGACTTTATCCTGGCGGAGGCCTCCTCCTCTATGGCCGGCCCGCCGGGCAGCAGGGTGAGCGGGTTGGCCGCCAGCATGCGCCGGGCCCGGCGGCAGGCGCTCTCCACCCTGGCCTCCAGCTCCTCTGTGTCAAAAGGTTTCGACACGAAATCGTCCGCGCCCAGGCCCAGGTCGGCGGCCTGCTCCTTCGGGCTGCTGTCCCCGCTCAGGATTATGATAGGGATCATGGCATACCTGGCGTTCCGGCGCAGGATGGCCAGCAGGTCGCGCCCCCCCATGCGCGGCATGTTCAGGTCGAGCAGGATGACGTCGGGCACCCTGGCCGAGATCTTTTCAAGGGCGGTTATGCCGTCCTCCGCGGTACTGACTTCCCAGTCTCCACCTTCGAACACCCTGCTGATCAGGTCGTGGAAGACAGTATCGTCGTCGGCTATCAAGAGGTTTTTTTTCATAACGCCGCCTATTTTATCCCGCAGGCGTCTATCACGCCGCTTTCCTTGCCCATGAACTCTTCCAGCTTTTTAACCTGGGAGTCGGCAAGCTGCGGGGGATTCTCCTCGTCATGATACCGGGAGAGCAGCTCGTAGAATTTCTGCTTCACCTGGGGGTCCCGGATCTCGCTGCCGGGGTTGCGGGTCAGGCTGCCGGTCAGGAAGCCGGGCTCTTTCATTTTAGCCGCCCAGTACCGGGCCTTCAGGTCGAAGGCCTTGTCGTTCACCCTGTCCATCCCCCTGAAAGCCGCCGAACAGTCTAACTCCCCGTCCGCGGGGGCGTCGCGGAACAGGTCGCGGGCCGGGGTCAGGGCCGGGGCCGTATTCCAGTCCATATCCGGCACCGGGGGAAGTTCCATATTGCGGGCCCTGGAGGTGGCCTCCAGAGACACTATCACCCTCCCGCTGACGGAATCCACCAGCCTGGCCAGCACCCTTACCGTCTCCCCGTCCCGGAACACCGAGCCCCTGACAAAGGCCTGGGGGCGGAGCTTGGCGGGGAGGCGGCGCAGCCAGCCTTCCTTACCGCCGGGCTGCGCCTCCAGCGCGGCCTGATCCAGCACCTGCAGCCTGCTGTCCGCGGCCAGGCCGGAGAGGGTCTTTTCAGCCGCGAAGCTGGCCTCCTCCTCCACGGAACCGCCGGAGGCGGAGAAAGCCCCTACCGCCACGCGGGTTATCCCGTTGTCAGCGGAGGCGGCCGTCAGGCCGTCTATAAGGCGCTGGTATTCGCCGGCGGCAAAAGCGCTCCCGACCGGCACCGCGGCGAAGCAGACGGCCAGCGCGGCGGCTAAACATGATTTGAAGATGATCGTATTCATAACTCCTCCTACCCTAGTTATAGTGTAGGTGGAGGAGTTAAGTTAAACTTCCGTGGATGTTCAGATATTTCTCAAATACTGCGGGGCAGGGCGGGAAGGAAGACAGAGAATTCAGAACCGCGGCCTTCGGAGGACTTGGCCTCCAGCCAGCCGCCGTGCTGGCGCGCTATGCCATAGGCCCCCGCCAGCGCCAGGCCGGCGCCTTTGCCCTTGCCCTTGGTGCTGAAGAAGGGTTCAAAAAGCCGCGCGGCGGTTTCAGGCGCCAGGCCGGCGCCGGAGTCCGTTACGGAGAGCTTCACAAAAACCGTACCGGGCGGGGCGGGGACGCGCCGGGCCGGCCCTTCCGGCTTCAGCGCTTCGGCCCTTAAGGTCACAACGCCGCCGCCGGGCATGGCGTCCCTGGCGTTGGCCAAAAGGCTCAGGATCAGTTGTTCCAGCGGGGCGGGGTCGGCCATTATGTCCGGCAGGCCGGGCCGCAGGTCCGTCTCCAGGCGCAGCCCCCCGCCGATAAGCCCGTCCATCCTTTCCCGCAGGCCGGACAGCAGCAGCGGTATCCCCACGGCCACCTTGTTAACGTTCTGCCTCCGGCTGAAGGTCATCAATTGTTTTGCCAGGGCCGCGCCTTTGGCCACCGCCTTGCGGATCTCCTCCAGGTCGCCGCGCAGCGGGTCGGTCCCCGCCAGCTGCCGGAGGTTAAGGGTGGCGTAACCTTCTATAGCGCCCAGGACATTGTTAAAGTCGTGCACCATGGCCGCGCAGACGCGGCCTTCGGCGTCAAGGGTGCGCTCGCGGCTGCGCAGCGCCAGGGCCTCGCGTTTTTCCAGCAGGGCGGCGACAACGGCCGGCAGCAGGGCCAGGCGGTCCCCGTACAGGCAGGCGTCAGCCCCCAGTTTTATAAACTCTTCCTCCTGGTCCATGGCCCCGGCGGCCACCACAACGGGCACCTCCGGCGCCAGCAGGGCGCGCTGTTCCAGTAACCCCCGCGCGTTGGCGGGACCGCAGATCAGCAGGCGGCAGGAGCCGTCACCTAGCGCTCCGGCGGCGTCTCCAGCGCTGACGGGCTCACCTTTAAGTTCCGCCGGCAGCAGTTCAACCGAGCCGACGCAGAGTAGTCTGTTGTATCCCATAGTAGTACCGCCAGTAGGCTATTCGAATTTGTAACCGTGCCCGGTAACGCTGTGGATGCGCTCGCCCAGTTTAACGCCGAGCTTCCTGCGCAGCGAGGAAATATGGGTCTCTACCGTGTGAGGGTTGTCGTAAGTGGCCATGTCGTAGCCCCAGACCGTCTCAAGCAGGTACGGCATACCCAGCACGCGGCCTTTTTTCTCCAGCAGCAGGGTGAGCAGGTCGAACTCTTTACGGGTAAGCTGCACCGGCTTGCCCCCCACTTTAGCCGTCCTGGACCCGGGGTCCAGCTCTATGCCCTTTTCCCTGATCAGGCCGCCGTCCTCCGGGGCGAGGGCGGAATAGCGCCGCAGCACGGCGTTTATTTTAGCCACCAGCACCTGGAAGGCGAAAGGCTTGGCCAGGTAATCGTCCGCGCCGCGGTCATAGCCCTCTACTATGTCCTCGTCCTCCGTGCGGCCACCGGAGATCATGATCACCGGCATGCGCGCCGTGCCGGACGAGGTCTTCAGGGCGCGGCAGAGCTCAAAACCGTCCAGGCCCGGCAGCACGGCGTCCACCACGGCCAGGTCCGGCCTGGAATCCCCGGCCATCATGAGCGCCTCCGAACCGTTGTCGGTAAAGATCACATTGAAGTCGTGGTTCTCCAGGAAACGGCGCATCACCTCCAGCATCTGGCGGTCGTCTTCCACAAGGAGTATCTTTTTCTGGGCCATATGGGGATATTACTTTTTATCCAGCAGCCGCGCGAGCACTCCGGCCAGGTCCTCGTAGCGGTAGGGCTTGGGCAGCACCGCGTCGAACCCGAAGGCCTTGTACTCGGCCATGACGGGTTCCTCGGAATAACCGCTCGAGACTATGATGACGGCCTCCGGGTAGAGGCGCCTTAATTCCTGCCCCGCCTCCTTGCCGCCCATGCCGCCCGGGATGGTCAGGTCCATGATCACCGCGTCGAAGGGTCTGCCGGCCGCCCCCTCGGCGGCGTAGAGCGCCAGCGTCTGCGCGCCGTCGCCGGTTATTTCACAGGCGTAACCGAGCTCGGTCAGCATCCGCCTGGCCGCGCGGCTTACTATCTCCTCGTCCTCCAGCAGCAGTATCCGCCCGGAACCTTTTACCACCGCCGCCACGGCCTCGGCGTCGCTTTTGAGGCAGCGCCCCGTGGAAGGCAGGAAGATACGGAATTCCGTGCCCTTGCCCGGCTCGGAGGAGGCCTCTATATGCCCGCCATGATTTTTCACCACGCTCCAGGCCATGGGCAGCCCCAGCCCGTGCCCCTTGGTCTTGGTGGTAAAATACGGTTCAAAGATGCGCGGCAGGTATTCCGCGGGCACGCCTATGCCGGTATCCGAGATGGTGATCTTCACATAGTCGCCCGGGGCGAGCAGGGCGGGAACGGGCTGCGCGGGCCCGATATTTTCCGCCCGGAGCCGTATGGTGCCCCCCGAAGGCATCGCCTGGATGCCGTTGAGGAGGATGTTGTTCACGGCCTGCTTGAGCTGGTTCTCGTCCCCCTCCACGCTGCAGAGCCGCTCGTCCACGTCCAGCTCCTGCGCAGCCGCGGCGCCGCGCGTGGCCAGCACGAAGATATCCTTCAGCGCCTTTTCCAGGCACAGCTCTTTCTTTACGGGCTTGCCGCCCCTGGAGAAGCTCAGCAGCTGCGTGGTGAGCGCCTGCGCGCTCCTGGCGGCCTCCAGGGTGTCGTGGATGATGTCCGCGTTCTCTTTGCCCGGAGTCCTGGCGGACAGCAGGGAGAGGTTGGCCATGATGCCGGTGAGCATGTTGTTGAAATCGTGCGCTATGCCGCCGGCCAGCGCCCCGAGCGACTCCACCCGCTGCATGTTGGCCATCTCGGCCATCATGCGTTCGGCGTTCTTGCGCTCCGAAATGTCGGAGGAGATGCCGCAGACGGCGTAGGTATTGCCGGAGGCGTCCTTGAGCGGGAATTTGACGGAATAAAAATAGGCCAGGCCGCTGGGACGGAGGACCGCCTCCTCAAAAACGCCGGCTTGCCCGCTCTCGAAGATCTTCTGGTCGTTGGCGCTATGCTCCCGCGCGGACAGGGGGTCGATAAAACTTTCCCTCTTCTTGCCGAGCATGCTCCCGGGAACGGTATTGCTGGCGGCGGCGAGAGCCTTGTTGGCTATCAGGAAATGCCCCTGCCTGTCCAGGGCGTAGATGAGGGAGGTGCTGTTCTCCAGCACGTCGGCAAAAAGCCGCCGCTGCCGCTCCAGTTCTTCCCCGGCCTTCTTCTTTTCGGTGATGTCGTTTATTACGGCCAGGAAGACTTTCTCCTCGGCGCTCTCTACCAGCTGCAGCCGCACCTCCACGGGGTAAAAACTGCCGTCCTTGCGGAAATGCGCGGTCTCGAAGAGCAGCATATGCTGCTCGCCGCGCAGCAGCGGCCCCACCGCCGCCCTGAAGGTGGCCTCGGTGAACTCGTGTTTCAGGGCCCAGGGCGTCAGCTTTTTTATTTCCCCGGCCGTGTAGCCGAGGTTCTTAAAGGCGCTCTGGTTGACGAAGATAAAATGAAAATCCTCCGGGCTGAAAATATAGACCTCGTCGAAACTGGCGCTTATGGCGTCGGTCAGCAGGCGCATCCGCTTATCCTGCTCGCGGCGCTCGGTTATGTCGTTAAAGACGCAGTAAGTCTGCTGGAACGTGCCGTCCTTGTTGGTAGCCACCTTGCCGCTGAAGCTGAGCCAGCGGCGGGCGCCGTCCGGCCGCTCTATTTCGAACTCCACTCCGTCCACCGTGCCGTTCCGCTTGAAGTGTTCAAAACACTCAAAGAACCCGGCTTTGAACTCCGGCGTCATATATTCCGAGAGAGCGTGCCCCAGCACCTCTGCCCTGCTCCGGCCGAAGACCCGGCACCAGGTGTCGCTCACGGCCAGCAGCCGCCCGTCGGCGTCCATGGACTGGTAGCCGACAGGCGTCTTTTCGAACAGCTCCTGGAAGCGCTCTTCGGATTCTTTAAGCCGGGTGATGTCCGTCCAGGAGCCGGTGATCTCGCCGCGGCGATCCGGGGAAACGCTCAGCTGGCCGTGCACCCAGAACCAGGACCCGTCCTTCCGGCGGAACCGGAAGTCCTGCGTCAGGCTTTTTTTAGACAGCAGCTCTTTCTGCCCTTCGATTACCTGCTGCCTGTCCTCTGGATGAATGTTCTCCAGCCACCAGCCCGGGTGCAGGATCTCTTCCACGGCGTAGCCGGTGAGCGCGGGGGCGTTGCCGCTGACCCAGTCGGTATAGGTTTCCCCGGAAGGGGCCGTCTTCAGCGTAAAAAGTATGACGGGCGTAACGTCCATTATATGGGCCAGCTGCGCGGCCGTGTGCTCCAGCGAGCTCTGCGCCTTCTGCCTGTTCTCCTCGGAGGCGAGGCCGGTGAGCGCCAGGGAAATATCCGCCTTTATTTCCCCCAGCAGTTTGAGCTCGTCGCCGGAGAAAAAGCCGGTCTGGCCGGAATAGGCGGACAGCACGGCGACCAGGCGGCCGTTCTCCTCCAGCGGGATAGCCGCGGAGGAGCGGTAGCCGCGCGCGAGCGCCTTTTCCCGCCAGGGCAGCATCTCGGGAGCCTCTATAATGTCGGAGCAGGCCTGTATCGCCCCGGTGACGGACGCGAGGCCGGTGGGCCCTTTGGCCTCCGGGGCGTCGCCGCCGACCGGCACCTTCAGCCCGTCCAGGTAGCCGTCCACAGTGCCGGCCCAGCAGTAAGGGACGATCCGGCTCAGGTCGCGGTCATACAGCCCCACCCAGGCCATGCGCAGCCCGCCCGTTGCTACGGCTATGTCGCAGATCCGGCGGTACAACTCACCCCTGTCCCTGGTCTGGGACGCCGCCAGGTTGACCTGCGCGAGAAAGCTGTAGAGGTGCAGGTTTCTGGCCGTGCTCTGCTGCGCGGCCTCCAGTTCCTTTCGCAAAACTATCTTTTCCAGGACTTTTTTAACCGCGGGGAGCAGGTTTTCCAGGAACTCAGAGTTCTTCACCAGGTAATCGCAGGCGCCGGCCTTCATGGCCGCCACGGCCACGGCCTCGTCGCCGCGGCCCGTCACCACCATGAAAGGCGGGATCTCCATCCCGTCAACCCTGAGTTTTTCTATGAACTCCAGGGCGTTGGTGCCCGGCAGGGAATAGTCTATCAGCAGCAGCTCCGGCTGAGGGCCCGCGGCCAGCGCGGCGCGTCCCTCCTCGGGAGTATACGCCCTGTGGATATCGAGGCCCAGGCTTTCCAGGCGCTGCGCCTCCAGTTCACAGGTCCCCCTGTCGTCTTCCAGCACCAGCAGGGTGCCGCGTTTCCCGTTAGTTAAAGGCATAGGTCCTCGCGCTATTTAAACTTGTCCACCTTGACCACCATGAGGAACAGGCCGAGGCGCTTTACCACTTCGGCGAATTTCTCGAATTCCACGGGCTTGACCAGGTAATTGTTGCACCCGAGTTCGTAACAGAGGCTCACCTCTTTGGAGTCGTCGGTGGTGGTAAGCATGATGACCGGAATGTTCTTGAGGCGCGGGTCCTGCTTTACGCGCCGGAGCACCTCTATGCCGTCCAGGCCGGGCATCCTTATATCCAGGAGCAGCAGGTAGGCTTTGCCGCTCTCCAGGCCGGGCCCGGCCTCGCCGGAAAGGAACTCCCAGGCCGCCTGCCCGTCCCTGAACCTCAGCACCGGGTTGGAGACCCCGACGCTTTCAAAGCGCTCCTGCACCAGTTTGGCGTGGCCGTCGTCGTCTTCCGCCATCAAGATAATTACGTCTTTGTCGTTTTTGTTCATTTTTCCTCCCCCGCCGCCGGAAATTCTATGTAAAAGACAGTGCCCTGCCCCTCTTTAGCTCCGGCCGTGATGCTGCCGCCGTTCTTTTCTACGAGGCGCCGCACCATCGGCAGGCCTATGCCTTCGCCTTTCCTCTGCCCGGTCCGTTCATGGCTGTAAAAAACGTTCCAGATCCGCTCCAGGTCTTTTCCGGGGATGCCGGGGCCGTTGTCGGAGATAGTATACAGCACACGGTCCCCCTTTACCTCTCCCGAGACCTCAACCGCCAGCCGGCGGGATCCGTCCCGGTATTTCACGGCGTTGTCGAGCAGGTTGCTGAACGCCTGGTTCACCGCCACCGGGTCCGCCTTGCAAGGCGGCAATACCCCGGCCTTCACCTCAGCGCCCGCCTCCTCCAGCTGAAAGCGCATGGCGTCCAGCACATTCCGCAGCAGGCCGGACATCTCTATCCTTTCCGGCTTCATTTCCACGCGGCCCACCCTCGAGACTTTCAGCAGCGCGCTGATAAGGGCGTCCATTTTACGGGAGCTGCCGAGCACGAACTCCAGCGCGGCGGGGATCTTTTCCCCGGCCAGTTTCTCCAGGCCGGCCTTGATCCCCTGCGGCGCCTGGGCATGCGCCAGACCTTCCTTAAGTTCCCGGATATAATGCTCCAGGTTCTGACTGAACCCCTGGATGTTCACCAGCGGGCTGCGCAGGTCGTGGGTGGTGATATAGAGGAAATTCTCCATCTCCTGTTTGCTCGCGGCCAGGTCTTTCACAAGTTTGTCCTTCTCCAGCTCCAGCAACTTGCGTTCCGTAACGTCGTTGGCCATGCTTATCACGGTGCGGCGGCCCTTGCCTTCCACGCCGAGCGGCGCCGAACTGAAATACCAGGTCCGCTCCTCCCCGCTTTTGGCGCGTATCCGGTATTCCCCCTCGTCCCTCTTTTCGGTCAGGCCGTAAAGCCTTTCTATATCCTCGATAACCGGCTGCTTCTTCAGGCCGTAGGCCTTCTCGGTCCAGTCGGCTATGGTGGGGATATCGGCGCGCGTATAGCCGGTCATTTCCTCCCAGGCCTTGTTTATAGCGACCACCTCTCCGTCTTCCGCGTGCACCATGGCCGGGAACGGCGTGCTTTCGAAGATGGCCTTGAACCGCGCTTCGCTGCTGCGTAGCAGTTCCTGGCCGCGCTCGCTCTGCGCCAGGGCGCGGGCCAGCTTTATCTTGCCGTAACTCAGGGAGGAGATCAGCTCCGAGACCTGGCGGTAGAAATTTATCAGGACCTCCACTTTCTCACGGCTGAAGACCGGGATGCGCCCATAAGCCGCCAGGTATTCCTTTTCGTCGAAACCGTAGCGGCGGGCCTGCTCGCGGAAAACGCCTTCGTTGCGCGGATCATCCTCGTAAAGGAACTGCCCCAGGAAAAAGTTGCCCACGTGTTTGCCGCCCACTATAAGCGGGGTGGCGATATCCCGCAGGTTATTCTTGCAGAAATAGGACCTGATGGTGCCCGGGGGAATGTCTTTGGTAAGGAGAGTGTCGCTCTCAAGGCAATGCCGGCAGGTTTCCGGGTTCACCCGGTGGAACCTGGTGCAGATGTCCTGCCAGCCGGAGGCCACAAGGACTTTTCCTTTTATATCCAGGATGGCGCTGGTGATATTAGTGAGCTTACAAAGCTCGTCCATCATCTGCTGCAGCGCGGGGATATCGAAAATATCCTCCAGCGCCAGCGAGCCGATGTCCCCCTCAGGGGACATGATGGCGTTAAGCTTGCTGCGCACCGCGGTTTCACTGGCCCGCAGCGCCTCTTCCGCCCGCTTGCGCCCGGTTATGTCGCTTATGGTGGTTATAAGGTATGCCGGCCGGCCCGCCGCGTTCCGCTGGAGGGCGGTGGCAACGTCAGCTTCTACTATCCCGCCGTCCTTGCGCACATAGCGCTTTTCGAACTGGAGCGAGGTGCGGGCCCCCGCGACGAGCGAGCGCACCATCGCTTCCGTCTTAGGCACGTCTTCGGGCGGGGTAAGGTCCTGCCACTTCTTGCCGCGCAGCTCCTCCTCCGTATAGCCCAGCATGTCGCAGAAAGCCTTGTTCACGTGCACGCTGCCGTCCAGCCCGGTGATGGATTTCCCCAGCGGGGAATTCTCGAAGAAGAGCCGGAACTTATCTTCGGACAGCGCCAGGCTGGCTTTCGCCGCGCTGACGTCGGCCTGGTACCCCTCGGCCTGGCTGCGGAAAAGCATAAAAGTTACCGCCCCCGCCGCGGCTGGCAGCGCCAGTATGAGCAGGACCAGCAGCACCGCGATCTCCCCCGTGCCCCGCATGACCTCGGCCCAGTCCAGTTTGGCGACCAGGGCCCAGTCTGTTTGCGGCACGGGGCTGACGGCGGCCAGAACGTCCGCTCCCCGGTAGTCCCGCCCGCGCAGCAGCCCGCTGAAACCCTTGAGCGCCAGGGCGGCCGGCAGCCCCTCGGTATCGACCGGCAGTTTTAAACGCATAGCCGCGTTTTTTACATGGAGCAGGTCGTTGAGAAAAACCACTTCCCCTCCGGACCTGCCGACCAGCAGTATTTCCCCGGTCTCGCCTTTGGCGGACCAGGCCTGCAGGAACGGGTACAGGTATTGGGTGGGCGCTACGCGCAGCAGGAGGAAAAGGCGTTTGCCGCCGGGACCTACGGCCGCCGGGGCGGCCACGTCCAGATGCGGGGCTTTTTCCCCGGGGGCAATGTAAAAACCGCCCATTTCAGGGCGCCCTGAGGCTCCCGCTTTAGCTATAAGGTCCCGCACCTCCGGGCAGCCCTTTTCGGGGGCGCTCCCCGCGGAAACAAGCACCCGGCCGCCGGGGTCGGCCAGCGCCGCGAAGGAATAGCGGTTATGCTTGAGATAGTTCTCCAGGCGCTTTCTTAAAAGTTCCGCGGTTTTCCGGTCGCCGGGGTCGGCCGCGAAACGGTTCAGGTAGATGGAGAGCACGGGACTATCCACCAGCGAGGCGGTATCGTTTAGCCGCTCCTCCCGCCAGGCAGAGAGCTGCCCGAGCTTGACCTGCAGCACGGAAAGCAGCAGCCGCTCCGCGTCGGAACGGAGCGCGGCCCGGTGATGCGCGTGGTAGACCGCGCCGCCCGCTATAGAAAGCGCGGAAACGGCGAAAAAAACGGCGAAGAGACGCCGCTTAAGCCCGGCTGGTCCGGCAACTGGCAAGTTTTCCAATTTCCCCCCCGCTCCCCTTTGAGAAACGCTCAGAGAATACCCTTAGCAGGATTATATACATATTAGCGCCATTTTGTACACAACCGGAAGGAGGCTTTAATAGCGCCTTGGTTTTTGCTATAAAGTCCCTGGGGGTATCATGACAAAAGACATCCGTATCTTCCTGGTTGAGGACGAGCCGGTTTCCGCCGGCATAACGCTCAGAATGCTTAAGGAAGCCGGGCTGGCCGGGGCCGTCACCACGGCCGCCACGCTTAAAGAGGGCATCGCGGGCCTGCTCCTCGACGGGGGAGCGGTGGTGCTGCTGGACATGGGCCTGCCCGACAGCCAGGGCCTGGCTACCGTGACCGCGCTCTGCGGCAGGTTCCCGGAATTACCGGTGATAGTGATGACAGGCACCGACGACGAAGCCGTGGGGCTGGAGGCGCTCAAGCACGGCGCCCAGGATTATTTGGTAAAGGGGCAGTTCGACGACCGGACGCTCAAACGGGTGATCCGCTACGCCATAGAAAGGAAGGAGCTGCTCAACGAAAAAGAGGGGCTGATCCTGAAGCTGCAGGAGGCGCTGCGCCAGGTAAAGCAGCTGACCGGCCTGCTGCCGACCTGCTGCGAATGCAGGAAGATCAGGACGCCCGAAGGCAAGTGGGTGCAGATGGAAAGCTATATCAGCAAGCACTCGGAAGCCGTGTTCAGCCACGGCTACTGCGACCTCTGCTGCCAGAAACATATAGCGGAACTGGACGCGGAAAGAGCGCGGCGCCAGAAAAAGGATTGAACCGCTACTCCCCTATATCCTCGTTCCAGAGCTCCGGGCGGGCTTTTATGAAGTCCGCCATCAGCGCTTTACATTCCGGCAGGTCCAGGTTGACCAGCTTGACGAATTTTTTAGAATAACTCTCGGGCCCTTTGAAGGTCCTGTTCTCGCCTATTACTACGACGGGGATCTTGTAGAGGAGGATAGCCCCCGTGCACATGGAGCAGGGCGAAAGGGTGGAATAAATGACGCACTGCTTATAGTCGGCCGCCTTCAGGCGGCCGGCGTTCTCCAGGCAGTCCATCTCGGCGTGGAGGATGGCGGATTTTTTCTGCACGCGGCGGTTATGGCCGCGGCCTATTATTTTCCCGTCCTTCACCAGCACGGCGCCTATCGGGATGCCGCCCTCCCGCAGCCCCTTGCGGGCTTCCTTAATAGCCGCCGATAAGAACTTCAGGTGCAGCTTTCTGTTCATTGCCAGAGTTTTGTTCATCCCCGCCTCCTTCCCGCCCTGGCCTGGGTTTAGCCCCGGCCTCCCCGGACTTCTTTTTCACCAGACGCTTGAACAGGCCCTCGGCCTTGCCCTGCGGCGCGTTTACTTTGAGCGTCAGGGAGTTGCCGCTCTTTGAGATCTTGAGCGTGCCGCTGAAACCCACCGTCTTGAAATTTATATTGCCGGCCTTGTCGGCGCAGCCCGTCATGGGGATGGGCGGCATGCCCTCCACCTTTACCGTGGCGTTAAAACAGTTCTTGGAGGTCCGCTTTATGGAGAAGTCGCCCCGCTGCGGCTCTTCGGCGCAGTCGCCCTCGTAAGTAAAGTTGCCGAAGAACCCGACGTTCCCGGTCTTTACGGAAGCCCGGACTTTCCATTCGCAGTCGTTGTCGGAGGCCACAGTCCCGCCCCACTCGCCCGGCAGGCGGTCGAAAGGCGAGGCGGCGGCGGCGCCGAGCGCCGGCAGGCACAGCAGCAGGGCTAGAACACGCGGCAGAATATGCATTTCAGATATTCCCCCTCGGGGTAGTCGGCGGCCACCGGGTGGTCCGGCCCCGCGCCCGATTTTTTAAGGATCTGCACTTTGCGGCCGGCGTTGGAGGCCGCGCCGCGCAGGATGAAAGAGAACTCGTCCATGGAGACCATGCCGCTGCAGGAGCAGGTGACGAAGATGCCGCCCTCCTCCACCAGCGACAGCGCTATGCGGTTGAAATCGCGGTACTTGAAGATGCCCTTGTCGCGCTCTTCGCGGCTGGAGACCAGCTTGTACGGGTCCAGCACCACCATGCCGAACTTCCGCTTGAGCTCCAGCATCTGGCGCATGTAGGTGAAGGCGTCGGCGCAGACCGGGTCGATCTTCACTTTGTTGATGTTGGCGTTGCGCTTGGAGAGCTCGCTGGCCTCGGGGTCCAGCTCCACGCAGGTCACGGCCTCGGCCCCGCCCAGCTTGGCGGCGTAGACGCCGAACCCGCCGGTATAGGCGCAGAGGTCCAGCACTTTCTTGCCGGCGGCGAGGGTAGAGGCGTAAAGGCGGTTCTCGCGCTGGTCGCAGAAGAAGCCGGTCTTGTAGCCGGACTTCATGTCGATCTCGAACTGCACGCCGTTCTCGGTGATGCGGGTCTTGCGGCCGGGACCCGGCTCGGGCTTTATGTTGAAGCCCTCCATCTCCTGGGTGTAGGAGGTGGCGCGGTGGTGGAACGAGGCGCCGGGGAAATGCTTCAGGAAAGCGGCCTCGATGTTGGGCCACAGGCGGTACATGCCGAGCGAGTAGAACTCGAGGGCGATCTGGTCCTTGTAGATGTCCACCGTCAGGCCGGGCAGGCCGTCGGCGTAGTCGTGCACCAGGCGGCAGGCGTCGGTCTTGTCCTGGAGCTTGAGCACGTCGCGGCGCAGGGACACGGCGCGGGTGACGCGCTGGTCGAAGAAGCGGTCCACCTGGAATTCCTCGGGGTTCTCCCGGGTGAAGATGCGCAGGGTGATCTGGCTGCGCGGGTTATAGATGGCCACGCCGTAGGGGTTGTTGTTCTTGTCGTAGACGGCCACCATCTGCCCGGGCTCGGCGCGGTCGGCGATGTCTATCATGCGCTTGAAGGCGTTGGGGCCCGCGGGCGCGTGCGACAGCTTTACCCTGGGCAGGCCGCCCGCTTTGGAAAATATTTTTTCAGCCATGTTGATATTATACCTAACCCTTTAAGATATCGATCCGGCGCCACAGCCCGGAGCGGAAGCGCAGAAAAAAGAAAACGAACAGCAGGATGATGTAAAACCCGGCCCAGGCCCAGGCGTGGATCAGCTCCCCGCCGGCGCAGCGGGTTATATACCAGATGCCCGGCACGAACAATATCCAGGCGGCGGCGCTGCCCCCCAGCATCTGGAAGCGCGTGTCCCCCGCCCCGCGCAGCGCGTCGGCGAAGATCATGCCCACCCCGTCGAAGAACACAAAGACGGCCAGCACCTTCATGACGGGGCGACTCATGGCCAGGATCTCGGCGTATTCGGCCGAATGGCCGGCGCCGAAGATATTGACGAACAGGCCCGGCGCCAGGGCGAAAAGGGAACCGAGGGCGAGCCCGTAGAGGGCGGCCATCTTGGCGGCGTTATAGGTGACGCGCATGGAGACGTCCGGCTTTTTCATGCCGATATACTTGCCCACCAGCGTCAGCGTCGCCATGCCCAGCCCCAGCACCGGCATGAAGGCGATCATGTTGATGGAGGCGATGATATTGCTGGCCGCCAGGGAGATCTTGTCCATGGCCCCGACGATAAAGATGAAGGCGCCGAAGGCGGCGATGTCGAGGAAGAAGCCCACGCCGTTGGGGGCGCCGTACTTGATGAGCCGCAGGAACAGGCCTTTGTGCACGCCGATCAGCCTGGCGGTGCGGAAGCGCCGGCGGTTATAGGGCGAGAGGATCAGTTTCAGGTAAAGCCCCAGCATCAGCGCCTGCGCGGCCACCCAGGCCAGGCCGGCGCCGGTTATGCCCAGCTCGGGGAAAGGGCCGGGGCCGAAGATGAGCAGCCAGGACAGCAGCACGCAGAAAACGCTGGCGCCCATATTCACCGCCATCGGCACCTTGGTCAGGCCGCGCCCGGTAAAGAACGCCGACAGCGCGCCGTTGGTGATGGCCACTATGCCCCCGGCGTTAAGGATGAGGAAATACTGCTTTTCCAGCGGTATCACGGCGGCCGGGTGGCCGGAATGCTCTATAATGAAATACCCCAGCGGGGTGAGGAGGAGCAGCAGCAGGCCGGAGGCCAGCGACAGCCAGACGCCCTGCCAGACGGCCACGGAAACGCTGGCCGTTTTGCCCCGGCCGTGGTACTGGGAGACGAAAGCGTTGGTATAGCCGGCCACGCCGACGAAGAAACAGGCGAACACGAAAGCCAGCAGGCCGGCGGGCACGCAGGCGGCCAGCGCGTCCGGGCTGTAGCGGGCCAGGAACACGCGGTTGATGAACTGCATCACGGTGGTGGAGGCGGTGGAGAGGATGAGCGGGTAAGCCACCTTAAGCAGCTCGCCCGCCCCGCCCTCGCCCCGGGTGAATAATTTCATAGCAGGTCCGCGCGGGCCGAGCCCGGTATCCGCCGTCAGGCGCCTAGTCTTCGGTCTTCTCGCCGCGCTTGCGCAGGCTGTGGTCCAGGATCTTCTTGCGCAGGCGCAGATTCTTGGGCGTCACTTCCACGAACTCGTCTTCCTCTACGTATTCTATGGCCTGCTCCAGGCTCATCTGGCGGTGCGGGGTGAGGGTGATGGCCATGTCGGCGGTGGAGGAGCGCATGTTGGTCTGCTTCTTCTCCTTGCAGGGGTTGACCACCAGGTCGTTGGCCCGGCAGTGCTCGCCCACTATCTGCCCGGCGTAAATGTCCTCGCCGGTGCCCACGCACATGATGCCGTGGTCCTGCAGGCTGTTAAGGGCGTAGCCGGCCGAAGTGCCCGCCTCTTTGGCGATAAAGACGCCGTTGCGGCCGGGGCGGTTGAAGTTGCCCTCGGGCAGGAAGCCGTGGAAGCTGTGATGCATCAGGCCCGAGCCCTTGGTGAACGACATGAACTCGGACTTGAAGCCTATCAGCGCCTTCGACGAGATGACGTATTCGAAGCGGACGCGGCCGTCGTCGCCGACGCTCATGTTCTTAAGCTGGGCGCCGCGGCTGCCCAGGCCGTTCATGACCGAGCCCTGGTATTCGGCGGGGGCGTCCAGCAGCAGCATTTCCACGGGCTCTACGGTCACGCCGTTCTCCTCGTGGGTGATGACCACCATCTTGGACACGCAGAGCTCGTAGCCCTCGCGCCGCATGGTCTCTATCAGGATGGACAGGTGCAGCTCGCCGCGGCCGGAAACCTTGAAACCCGGCTCGCCGGGGATCTCGTCTATCCTGAGGCCGACGTTGATCTGCTGCTCTTTGTAGAGGCGGTCGCGGATCTGGGTCACGGTGACGAACTTGCCCTCGCGGCCGGAGAAAGGCCCGTCGTTAGGGTAAAATTCCATGGCGAGGGTGGGCTGCTCTATCTCCAGGCCGGGCAGCACGCCGGGGTTCTCCAGGTCGGAGACGGTGTCGCCGACCTCGATGCCCTCGAGGCCGGCCACGGCCACGATGTCGCCGGAATGGGCGTCCTTGATGACGATGCGCTCGAAGTTCTTGTAGCCCATGAGCTGCATGACCTTGCGGGTCTTGGGCGCGGTGCCGGGCGCGGCGATGGAGACCTGCTGGCCGGCGGTGATCCGGCCCTGCACTATGCGGCCCACGCCGATGCGGCCGGTGTAGGAGCTGTAGTCGAGCATGGTAACCAGCAGGCGCAGCGGCTGGTCGTCGAGGTCCAGCGGGCCGGGCACGTGCTTTATGATGACCTCGAAGAGGTGCGAGAGGTCTTTGGCCGGGTGGTGGTAGTCGGCGGAGGCCCAGCCGTCGCGGCCGACGGCGTAGACCACGGGGAAGTCCAGCTGGGCGTCGGAGGCGCCGAGTTCCATGAAGAGGGAGAAGACCTTGTCCAGGGCGGCGTGCGGGTCGCAGTTGAGGCGGTCCACCTTGTTGATGACGACGATGGGGCGCAGGCCGAGGGCGAGGGATTTCTTGAG
>CAYQJX010000011.1:0-66615 GCA_964417965.1 uncultured Elusimicrobiaceae bacterium | reverse complement strand
TGAGCGAGACGCTGTCGTTGCGCGGGATGGTGTAATGCTCGCGGATGGCGGCGAACAGCTCGGCCTGCTTGACGGTATCGATGCCGAGGTCGGCCTCCATGTCGAGGTCCAGCTCCAGCATGTCCCTGGGATAGCCGGTTTTAGCGGTGATCATCTCCAGCACGTTCTCGCGCACGGCGTCTTCGCTGACGCCGGCGGGCGCGGAAGCGGGCGCCGGGGCCGGTTTGGGCTCGGCGTAATGCTGGGGCGCGGCTGCCGCCGCGGGCGCCGGTTTGGGGGCGGGTGCGGCGGCTACGCCCACGGGTTCCCTGGCCGGGGCCGGCGACTTAACGCCGGCGGTCTTCTTGTCTTTTACCCTGAGGGTATTGAAGACTACTTCCAGTTCGGCCGCCGGATCTCCGGAAACTTCTTTGATCCAGCTGTGGTAGCGGGCCTCGTCCTCGTAGCGGGATTCCCCCGCCTTCCAGACGCGTTCCGTCATGGACATCGCCATATGCGAGCCGAAGCCGGCCGCGAAGCGCAGCGCGTACTTCAGGTCGTAATGGCCGCCCTTGGACAGGTTGATGCCGGCCAGTTCCGGGTCGGCTTCCTTATAATTGGCTATGGGCGGGATGATGCCGGTGTTGAGCGCGCGCACGGCTACCACGTCCTCCAGGCCGGCGCCCATGGTGTGGCCGGTGAAGCCCTTTACGTTGCTCACCACCACCTTGTCGGCGCTGGGGCCGAAGGCCTGGCGCAGCGCCTTCACTTCGGCCGCGGCGCTGCCGCCCCTGGCCGGGGTGTAGGTCTCGTGCGACATGAACATCGTGTACGGGGCGATCTCTTCCTTCTTCAGCCCGTAGATGTGCTCCACTTTCTTTATGAAGTTCTCCATCACGGACGCCACGTGGTCGGTGTCGAGGCGGGTGACGTGGAAGGCCGAGTTGGCGCACTCGGAGAGGAGCAGGCGGGCGAGAGGCTTCATGCCGCGGGCGCGGGTGAGCGTTTCGTCTTCTATCACCATGCCCACCGCGCCGGCGCCCACTATCAGGCCGTGGCGGCGGCGGTCGAACGGCAGGGCCGCCTCGGAGACGTTCTCCTTGGTGGTCGCGGTGCCGGAGGCCAGGAAGCCGGGCATCGTCCATTCCTGCACGTGCTCGCTGGTGATGTCGTCGGCGGCTATCACCACCACGCGCTTGCACTTGCCGGCGCGGATCCAGCTCTCGGCGATATGCACCGCCTGGGTGGTGGAGGCGCAGGCCGCGCTGACGTGTATGGTCGGGCCCTTGGCGCCCACCCACTGGGCGAACTGGGAATCGGCGATCGGGATGACCTTCAGCAGGAAGTTCTGGCTGAAGGAGTAAGGGTCGCGGCCTTCGCCGGGCTGGTAGCCCGCGAATTCCTTCTGCAGCCACGCGCGCAGCCCGGCCTTGTCGGCCTCGGTGGGCAGCTTGTCCACTATGCGGTGGTAAACCTCCCACAGCTGCTCGGCGGTCTTGCCGGAGTACTTATGATTGAAATAATGAGTGACTTCCTTAAGCAGCGATTCCGTCACCGGGAAGGCCGACGCGAACACCACGCCGGTCTCCGAGGCCACGGGCTCGGGCAGGGCCCATTTCAGCGGCAGGTAGCTGCCGGTGGTGGTCTTCTTGTAGTAATGGATCAGCGGCAGGCCCGCGTCCTTGAGCGCCAGCACGCCGGCGCCGATGGCCATCTTGAACGTGGAGTCCAGGGCCTTGGCCACGGTATGCGGCAGGCCGAACTCGGCCTCGATGTCGAGCGAGCCGCGGCGGGCCGAGAGCTTTATGGCCTGGTCCACCGAGTCTATCTTCTCTATGGTGCCGGCCCCGGTGGTCGGGGACTTGACCACCCTGATGATGTTCTTGTCTATCTGCCTGGCCCGCCATTCGCCCGGGATGGGCTCTATCATGTTCTTGCCGGCCAGGATCTCGTCGAGGTTGCCCTCGCGGAACAGCTTGTCCCAGGTCCCCGGCGTGCCGCCGGCTATGCCGGAGATG
Source organism: uncultured Elusimicrobiaceae bacterium (assembly GCA_964417965.1). Lineage (GTDB taxonomy): Bacteria > Elusimicrobiota > Elusimicrobia > Elusimicrobiales > UBA9959 > UBA9959. The sequence goes on along the minus strand of CAYQJX010000011.1, from coordinate 64,618 downwards.
GCCATCGGGTTGAAGTTGAAGCCGAACTTTTCGGCGAAGGAGGCCTTATCCGCCGGCAGCGTCGCCGCCGGGCCTGAGACGGTGACCGGGGCGGCCGCGCCGCCGGAGGTCTTCAGCGCCCAACCCTGGTAATACGGGTTGAAGAACTTTCCGCCGCTCTGCGGAAGCTTGCCGTCCCACTTCACGGGGATGCCGAGGGCTGTCATGTTGGCCAGCAGGTCGTTAAGCTCGGTGATGCCGCCGCGCTTGGGGTGGTTGGACGCCAGCACGGTAATGTCCTTCTTGTCCTTGAGCGTGGAGGTGGCGAAGGCGCTGAGCACGCGCTTGGGGCCGCACTCTATGAAGGTGCGCACGCCTTCGGCGTACATCCGCTCGAGCTGCGCTATGAACTCGACGGGGCTGGTCATCTGCTTGATCAGCATGTCGTAGATGCCCTGCGGGTCGGTAGGGAAGAAGTCCGCGGTGACATTGGAGAGGATCTTCATGTCGGCGGGCTTGATCGGGATGTTCTGCAGGAAGTTGCGGTACGGGCCCATGGCCGGCGCCACGATCTCGGAATGGAAGGCGTGGCTGACGGCTATCTCCCCCGCCTCTATCCCCATGGCCTTGAAGTGCTGCACGGCGGCCTCCACGGACCTGGCCTCGCCGGCGATGACGGTCTGCAGCGGGCAGTTCTTGTTGGCGCAGATCACGTAGCCGGAGATCTTCTTCAGCTCCACGTCCACCTTGTCGCAGCCGAGGGCGATGGAGGCCATCTTGCCCGGGTCGGCCACCTGCACGTTGGCCATTTCCTTGGCGCGGCTGGTGACGGCCTTGAGGCCGTTCTCGAAGGTGAAGATGCCGGCCGCGGTGGCGGCGGCGTACTCGCCGAGGGAATGGCCTATGGCCATGTCCGGCTTTATGCCGAACTCGCGGAACAGGCGGTACATGGCTATGTCGGCCGTCATCATGGACGGCTGGGTGAGCTGGGTCTGCTTGATGGCGGCTTCGCGCTTGGCCAGTTCTTCCTTGCCCTCGCCGGGCTTGCTCCAGATGGCCTCGGTCAGGCGGATGCCGATCATTTTCTCCAGGATGCCGTCGGCCTCGTTGAAGGTCTCCTGCACCACCTGGTACTTGGCGGCGAGGTCGCGCATCATGTCCACGTACTGCGAGCCCTGGCCGGGGAACAGCAGGCCCACCTTGGCCTGGTTCATGCCGGTCTTGAAGGTGTAAACACCCTTCAGCTTGAAGTTGAGCGGCGGTTCGGTCCAGGTCTCGGCCTTGCCGGTCCTGGCCAGCAGGTCCGTCTTCTCCAGCAGGTCCTTCGGGGACTTGGCCACGATGGAGACGCCGAAGGCGCCCCTGGGTTTCGTCATGGAAGGCTGGGCGTAGGCGGCCAGCGGGTAGGCCTCGGGCCACTTTGAGAAGACGGCGGCGGCCTCGTTCTTGGCGTTATTTATTACGTCGGCGGGCGTATTGCCGGTAAAGGTCACGGCCTCGCCCTGCAAGTTGGCGAAAGGCGCGCGGGAGTTTTCAATTATTTCCACGGCGGCGGGGGCCTCCGCGGCGGCGCCGGCCTTGGCGTATTTCTGGTGGCCCGGGCCGGTGTACTCTTCCATGGTCACGTGGAAGTTGGTGCCGCCGAAGCCGAACGAGGAAACGTTGGCGCGGCGGATGCCGGCCTTGTTCCACGGCGCGGCCTTGGTGATCACCTGGAAGGTGTTGGTGTCTATGCCGGGGTTGATGTTGACGCAGTTGATGGATGGCGGGAGGGTCTTATTGTAGAGGGCGAGCGCGGTCTTGGCTATGGAGACGGCGCCGGCGGCGGCCTTGGAATGGCCGATCTGGGATTTAACGGCGGTGAGGCCGAGCTTTTTGCCGCCCATGTGCGGGCCGAACATCTCTTTGAGCACGCCGACCTCGGTGGCGTCGCCCACCTTGGTGGCCGTGCCGTGCGCTTCCACGAAATCCACCTCGGCCGGGGAATAGTCCACCTCGGAGAAGGCGTTCTCGATGGCCAGCTTCTGGCCTTTGGGGTTGGGGGCGGTGATGCCCTTGCCCTTGCCGTCGGAGGAGGCGCCCACGGAATTGATGAGAGCGTAGATCTTGTCGCCGTCGCGCTGCGCTTCGGAGAGGCGTTTGAGCATGTACACCACCACGGCCTCGGCCATTACGAAACCGTTGGCCCGCTCGTCGAAGGAATAGGAGCCTTCGGCCGACAGCGCGCCGATCTTGCAGAACTTCACGTAGGCAGGGGGCGACATCATGTCGTCGGCGCCGCCCGCCACCGCCATGTCGAACTTGCCGGCGCGCAGGCCGAGCACAGCGTAGTCCAGCGCCGCCATGGAGGAGGCGCAGGCCGCGTCCATGGTCATGTTGGGGCCGTTGAAATTGAAGACGTTGGCTATGCGGCCGGCGGTCACGTTGGCCAGCTCGCCGGGCATGGTGTCCTCGGTTATCGGGATGATGCCCTTGTCTATGCCGGCTTCGTACTCGGTTATCATGGCGGCGCGTTTGTCGGCCGGCAGGGAAGAGAAGGCGGCGGTATGCTTGAGGATGTCCTCGTTGTAGAACTTGTAGACGCGCATGTCCGTCATTTCCTTGCGCGTGGCGCCCATGGCGTTGCCTATCACGGCCGCGGTCATTTTAGGGTCGAAGGGCTTCTTGTCGTAGCCGGAATCTTCCAGGGCCATGCGGACGGCCTCTATGGTCATCTGCTGCAGGCGGGAGATCTGCTCCGCGGTCTGCGGCGGGATCTTGTACCTGATGGAATCGAACTTGAAGCCTTCTATGAAGCCGCCAATCTTGGAATAGGTCTTGTCGGGGGCCTTGTGGTCTTCCGAAAAATAGAGTTTCCAGTCCCAGCGGTCGGCAGGGACTTCGCCTACGCAGTTGCGGCCTTCCGTGACGTTCTTCCAGAACTGGTCCTTGTTAAGGGCTTTGGGGGCAATGATACCGAGACCGACTATCGCTATTTTTTCATTGTTCATAATCTTGTTTGGCCTCTTTTGGCTATGCTGTTCCATCCCACCCCAATAAAGGGGTTCCCGGGGTTAAAATTTTAGGGGTAAACGGTCAGAATGGGCCGTTTAAGGATGTCATATATATATTCTAGGAAATATGCGGGGAGTTAGGCAACCGCCGGCAGCCGGTTATAGGCTGTACTAGCGCGGAAAAGCTATAAAAAACAATGATTTATTGGAGCGGACATTACCGCAGGGACATCAGGTACAGCACGCCTTTTCGGGAGGAAAGCGGGGTGGAATACTCCGCCTTGTCTATCAGTTTCAGCCGCTGGTCCGGGGTGTAGGAGATGACGGCCTTATATGTGTTGACCTTCTGCCATTCCCATTCGCCTATCATCTTGAGCGGTTTCATGGTTTTAAGGTAGGCCATGTTCTTCTGATAGCTGTGCCAGGCCTCATAGTCGAAGCCGTTGGCTATCTCCCCAGGGGCCACCCCGGAGCCGGGGCTGGAGGCCAGCTCCCACTTGGCCCCGTTCCAGGCCAGGTAATCCTTCATGCCGGCCCAGCTCAGGCCGGCGCAGGCCAGCAGTACCGCGGCCGCGGCGGCCCTGGAAAATTTTACGCCCTTCGCCGCGAAAACCGCGGCTACGGCGAACCACGGCAGCAGGGTCAGGAGGTAGCGGTCGAAGAACTTGGCCCCCAGCAGCGAAACGCCCAGCTGCAGGAAGGAGACCGCGAAGATAAAGCGCATGCCCCGGTTGCCGGCCCGGAGGGCGAGGCCCGAGCAGCACATAAGGAAAACGGCGGAGAGCACGGCGGCGGCCGTGGCCAGCGTCCAGAAGGCCTGGCTGGCGAACGGCCCTGAAGGCTTCAGCGCGGCCCCGCCGAGCGTGAGCACCCCCAGGCCCGAGCGGGCTATGTTGTTCTCCAGGTAAGGCAGCGGGCCGTTGAGCAGGGCGAAACCGCCCAGTACCGCCAGGGCCAGCCAGGGGCCGGCGCGGTTTATCCTGCAGTTCAGGGCGTTGCGGGCGGAGAAGCGCCGCAGGCTGAAAAGATAGCCGGCCGCCAGCGGCAGCAGGAAAAGGCCGGTCTCGGCCATGGAGGAGAAAAGACGGTAGAAGGAGTCGTTGAGGAGTACCAGCGGTTTGGAGATATGCCCCAGCGTGGCGGCCGCCACGTAATTCTCGGAGGCCCAGGTCGGGCCGTGTACCCGCGTGAACCACAGGTAGTAGCCGGCCATGGCCGCTCCGGGCGGCGCCCAGACGCCGGCCAGCTCGCGCCAGCTCCGGCGCCCCTGCAGCAGCGCGACGAGGGTGAAGGCCAGCGGGATCGCCAGCGCCAGCTGGCGCGTCAGGCAGGCGGCGGCGCAGCAGGCTCCCCCCCAGACCAGGGCCGCGGCGTCGCCGGGGTCGTTGAGCCGCCTGACGTAGAAGTGGACGGCGGCCGTCATCCAGAAGAAATAATGGATGTCGGTCATGAAGGAGTTGGCCAGCAGCAGGTAAAGGGGGTTCAGGGCCAGGGCCAGGCCCGCGGCCAGCTTCTCGAAGCTCCCGATCTCGAACTGGTCCAGGATCTTGACGAACATGAAGAGCGCTCCCGCCGCGACCAGCAGGTTGGCCAGCCGCAGCGCCGAGAAGCTGAAGCCGAAGACCTTGGCGGTCAGCGCGCCGGCGATTATATGCGGCAGCTGCGTGGAGGAGCCCCAGTCCGAAAGCGTCAGGCGGCCGGTCTCGGCCAGCGCGCGCGCCGCCAGGGCGTAGGCCCAGTCGTCGTTGAGCGGGAAATTGTAGAGCCACGGCGCCAGGGTGGCGGCGAAGCACAGGAATACCAAAGGAACCGCGTATTTTTCTTTGCCCACAGACTGATCCCTTAACCCGCCCATAGTCTACAAAATGCCCGGCGCGGCGGCAATATTCCGAGATTTGCGGCTTTTGCGGTTTTGTCAACCGGGAACAGAAGTATTATAATTCTATACTTCTCTGTCGACAGCTATAAACTATAGACGCGCGGGACCACCTGGAGGTTTAGTGATGGATGTGCTTACTTTAAGCCGGCTGCAGTTCGCGGTAACCGCGATGTTCCATTTTCTCTTCGTGCCGCTGACGCTCGGCCTGGGCTGGCTGACCGCCTGGTTCGAGACCCGCTACGTCCTTACCGGCGACGCGCGGTACCTTTCCATGACCCGCTTCTGGGGCAAACTGTTCCTCATCAACTTCGCGCTCGGCGTGGTGACCGGCCTTACGATGGAGTTCCAGTTCGGCATGAACTGGGCGGAATACTCCAAGTACGTCGGGGACATCTTCGGCGCGCCGCTGGCCATAGAGGCCACGGTGGCCTTCTTCCTGGAGTCCACTTTCATCGGCGTCTGGGTGTTCGGGTGGGACCGCATGTCCAAAAGGGCGCACGCGGGAGCCATGTGGATAGTGGCTTTCGCCACCAATATGTCGGCCCTGTGGATCCTGCTGGCTAACGGCTGGATGCAGCGGCCCGTCGGCTACGTGCTGCGCAACGGCCGCGCCGAGATGGTGGATTTCATGGCGCTGCTGACCAACCCCTACGGCTGGCTGGAATTTTTCCACACCGTCTTCGCGGGCTGGGTGATCGCCGGGTTCTTCGTGATGGGCGTCTCCGCCTGGCATTTGCTCCGGAAGAACCAGGAGGAGCTGTTTAAAAGATCTTTCGGGACCGGCGCCGTGTTCGCGCTGGCCAGCGCCCTGCTGCTCGCCGTGGTGGGCGACCTGAGCGGCGTGAACGCCGCTAAGAACCAGCCCGCCAAGTTCGCGGCGATGGAGTCCGTCTGGGCGACGCAGAGGGCCGCGCCCTACACGCTGCTCTCGCTGCCCAGGCTCAACGGCGAGGGCAACTATTTCGAAGCGCTGAAAGTCCCTTACGCGCTTTCGCTCATGGCGTTCCGCGACCCGCAGGCCGAGGTGAAAGGCCTCAACGATTTCCTGCCCGCCGACAGGCCGCCGGTGCTGCCGGTGTTCCTGAGCTTCAAGGCCATGGTGGCCCTGGGCGGCCTTTTCATCCTGCTGTCCGCGGCGGGGGTCTGGCTGTGGCGCAAGGACCTGCTGCAGCGCTACCCGCTTTTTCTGAAGCTGATGGTGTTCGTCATCCCGCTGCCCTATATCGCCATCCAGCTCGGCTGGATCGTCACGGAGATAGGCCGCCAGCCCTGGGTGGTCTACGGCCTGATGCGCACGGCGGAAGGCGTCTCTAAATCGGTGACGCCGGCGCAGGTGTGGCTGTCGCTGGGCGGGTTCACGCTTTTCTACACCGCGCTCGGCGTGGTGGACGTCTGGCTGCTGGCCAAATACGCCAGAAAAGGTATGGAAGTCTAGCATCTCCGTCGGGGGCGGCGGGGTGTCGCCCTGCTCCCCAGACCCGGGAACCGTTGCGCGGTTCCCCCCCGCCCTGGGAAATTAAGGCGGGGGGCCCCCTCCCCAACTGGGGCTCAGGGCGACACCCCGCCGCCCCCGCGGCTTTGGCAATATTCTGATTAGAGGTAAAGTATGGATTACGCTAAGATCTGGTTCGTGTTCTGGGCGGTGCTGTGGACGGGGTATTTCGCGCTGGACGGGTTCGACCTCGGCGTGGGGTTCTCCGGCTGGCTGGCGGCCGACAGCGACGAGGAGCGCCGCGGCGTCTTCGCCTCCATCGGGCCTTTCTGGGACGGCAACGAGGTCTGGCTGGTTACCGCCGGCGGGGCCACGTTCGCGGCCTTCCCCCCCGTTTACGCCGGGCTTTTCAGCTGGCTGTACCCGGCGCTGCTGCTCATCCTTTTCTCGCTCATAGCGCGCGGCGTGGCCCTGGAGTTCAGGGGCAAGGTGCAGTCACCGTCGTGGAAATCGTTCTGGGAAAGAACGGCGGCCGTCTCCAGCTTTGCCGCCTCCCTGCTGTTCGGCGTCGCCTTCGGCAATCTTTTCCGCGGCCTCGAGATCGGCCCCGACGCCTACTACGGCACTTTCCTGGGCCTGCTCAACCCGTACGCGCTGCTGACCGGCCTGCTGTTCTGCGCTTTCTTCTTCTTCCACGGCCAGCTCTGGCTGGCTTTCAAGGCCCCCGCCGGCGCTGCCGCGCGGGCAGCGTCGCTGGCCAACAGAGGCTGGTACGCCCTCGCCGGGCTGCTGCTGCTGTTCATCGCGGCGAGCTGGCTCGCGACCGGGCTTTCGGGCAACTTCCTCGCGCGCCCGGCCCTGCTGCTCCTCCCGCTGCTGCTGGTGGTTTCCCTGGCGGCGGCGAAGGCGCTGCTGGCGAAGGGCCTGCCCGGCAAGGCCTTCCTCGCTTCTTTTTCCGCCATAGTCTTTTTCTCGCTGACCGGCTTCGCGGGCCTCTACCCGGACCTGCTGGCCTCCAGGATAGACCCGGCGTTCAGCCTGACCGTCTACAACGCGGCCTCCAGCCCGTACACCCTGAAACTGATGACCTGGGTGGTGCTGATCTTCCTCCCGGTGGTCATCGGCTACCAGGCCTGGGTTTACAGGCTTTTCAGGGCCCCGCTCACGGAGGGCGAACTCAAAAAGAGCGGTATGTATTAACAGTCAATTAAAAAACCGCGAAGTATTTGCTAATATAACTGAATTATGAAGATAAAGTTCTGGGGCGCCAGGGGATCCATCCCCGTTTCCGGCAGGCAATACATAAAATACGGGGGCAGCACTACCTGTGTGGAAGTCCGTTCTAAAAAGAACGAGCTCATTATCGTGGACGCCGGTTCCGGCATCCGGCTGCTCGGCAAGGAGCTGCTCAAGAACTCCCACAATAATTTCAACATGCTGTTCACCCATTCGCATTGGGACCACGTGCTGGGCTTCCCCTTCTTCGCCCCCATCTACAATAAAAAAACCCACATCCGCATCATGGGCTGCTCTTTCTCCTCCGACCCCGTCCGGGAGATCATCGCCAAGACCATGCAGCCCCCGGGTTTCCCCGTAAAATTCGAGGAGATCTCCGCCCGTTTCGAGTTCGCCTCCCTCTGCGCCGGCGGCTGCGATATCGGCGGCCTGCAGGTGCTGCCGATAGAGCTCAGCCATCCCAACAACGGCCTCGGCTTCAAGTTCTCCGAGGGAGGCCGCACCTTCACTTTCCTTACCGACAACGAGCTGGGCTTCGTGCACCCCGGCGGCAAGAAGCCCGAGGAGTACGTGGCGTTCGCCCGCGGCTCCGACCTGCTGGTCCACGACGCGGACTACCTGCCCGAAGAATACCCCCGCCGCAGGACCTGGGGCCATTCCACCTGGGAGCAGGCGCTGGACCTGGCGCTCAAGGCCGGGGTCCGTTCGCTGGGCCTGTTCCACCACAACCAGGACCGCTCCGACGCCGCAGTGGACAAGGTCGTGGCCGAATGCGCCCGGCGTGTCCGGAAGGCCGGCTCAAAGCTCAAGTGCTTCGCGGTACGGGAAGGCCAGGAAGTGAAATTGTAGATCCGGAGACGCTGCCCCTATGCCTAAATTCAACCTTTATTCAGCCTGGATGGACCCGGTGGTCTACGCCTGGGCCGCGGGTTTCGCCGCCGCGCTGGTAGCCCTGGTTTACTGTATCCGCAAGTACCTGGAGCTCAAGAACGCCTCTTTCGACGAGGAAGAGCTGGCCGGGGAGGAATCGGCGGAAGTTTACGCGGCCGCGGCCGCCGCGGAAGCCCAGTCGGAATATGCGCAGCCCGAGCCGCAGGCCGTGCAGCCGGAACTGACCGAGGCCGCCACGGAACCCGCTCCGGCGGTGGACCAGCTTTGCTGTGAAGAAGCCGCTCCCGGGCAGGAGCCCGCAGCTGGCAGCCCCGCCGAAAATTTCGTGCGCGGGATCTACGAGGGCATCTCCGACCTGGATACCCGGCTTAAGGGGATAGAGGCCGCCCTCTCCAAGGGCCGCGTCAACGGCGATTTTACGGTTAAATTCCTCGAAGACATCCTGCAGGATATGGACAGCCTGGACAAGGCCAAGATAAAGGCCCGGCTGGAATACCTGGTCTCGGACCTCAAAAAGTAACTCCAAGGTGAAGATCTTCTCCGCCCTTCTGCTGGCTCTGGCGCTCGGCTGCGGCCGGGCCTATGGCGGCTTTTTCCCCGACGGCGCGTTTACCGACGACGCGCGGGGCCTCTGCGGAGCACAGTTCCTCAAGGTCCCGCCTTCGGCGCGGTTCGCCGCGCTGGCCGGGGCCGGCCTTACGCTGGAGTGGCAGGACTCGTTCTTCCTCAACCCGGCGGGCGCGGCGCCGGCCGCCGGGAGCGCGGTGGCCGCGTCCTACGAGGCCCTGCTGGAGGGCTCCTCCAGGACCGGCCTGGTCTTTGCCCGCGGCTCCGGCGCGGATACCTTTTCTACGGGGCTGCTCTACAACAATTCCTCGCCCGGGCTGGAAAAGCTCGACGGCGCCGGCAACGCCGCCGGCGGAGAAGTGACCGCCTACGACGCCGCCCTGGGCGCCGGCTGGGCCCGGCGGCTGGCCTGGGGCGGTCTGGGCGTTAATCTGAAATATATAAAGTCCCGCCTGGCCGAGGCCTCCGGGGCTTCGGCCGCGCTGGACGCCGGTCTGGTGTTCAGGGAGCCGTACCCGTCGGCGACGGAGCTGGCCGTGGCCGTGAGGAATTTCGGCCCCCCGCTGAAACTGGGCTCGCAGAAGGCGCCGCTGCCGGCCGAGCTGGCCGGCGGGCTGAAGTGGAAGTACTCCCCGGATTTCAATATCCTTATAGAGGGGCGCCTGCCCGCGGACCATTCCCCCTACCTGATCTTCGCCGGGGAATGGTTCCTGCGCTCCTCGGCGGCGTCCGGGCTGTTCCTGCGCTCCGGCCTGAATTTCAAGAACTACGACGATCACGGCTTCATGGGCGCTTTCGCCGGCGGCTTCGGGCTCAAGCTCGGCGGCTTTACGGCGGACTACGCTTTTTCCCCCTACGGCGAACTGGGCGCGGCCCACCGCATGACCCTGGGCCTCGCCTGGGGCGGGCCCTCCGAGGAGAAGGCCGCTCTTTCCCGGCTCCCGTCGTCCTCCGCCGTCATGGCGGTGGCGCCTTTCTCGTCGGGGCCGGGGGTTACGGAAACAGAGGCTTCGGTCGTGCGGAACCTTGTCGAGTCTGAACTGGCCAAGACCGCCAGATTCACGGTCGCGGACAGGACAAAACTTGACTTCACGCTCGAAGAAAAAAAACTTTCCTATTCGGGCCTTTCCGATGAAAAGGTAGCCGCATCGCTGGGCGGCGTTGCCGGGGCGGAACTCGCCGTTCTCGGCGCGGTCTCTAAAAGTGCCGCCGGATATTTTGTAAGCCTCAGGCTGTTGAGCGTTGCCTCCGGAGAAATCCTCCGCAGCGGCGCCGCCGAGGTGGAGGAAGATTATCTGCTGCGGGAAGCCGCGAGGCTTGCTGTTTCCAGGCTGTTGGCAGGCGACCTGCCGATCGCCGAAAAAAAACGGGGCTTGAGCGGAGGAAGCTCCGCCGCACACGAAGCCCTGGATTCGGGCGGGCCAGGCGCCGCCGCTGGCGCCGTGGTTAAAGGGATACTGGCCAGCAGGGTTAAGAACGTGGACGTGTATGTGCGGCAGGACGTGGATACTTCCGGCAGCCGGATCATAGTCTTTCCGCTGCTTTTGACCGACGGGACCAGGCTGAAGCCCGCGGAGACCGCCTCCGGCAACCTGCTGATAGACGCTTTTATAGTAAAGAAGTGGTCCGAGTTCCTGGAAGGGGGCAATACGGTGAGTATTCCCAGGCCGGCGCTGGACAATATCCCCGGGGCGTATGCCGGCATCGACTCACTGGTCTCCTCGCTGGATTCGGTTTCAGCGGTCGAGCAGACGACGCAGCTGACCGGGCTGCTGGAAAAGGTTTCAAAGCAGATCGGCGACGGGGCTTTTGCCTTTGCCCTGCTTTTTGAATCCAGAAAGGACTATGAGTCCACAAAGCAGCTGCATCTGAATATGGGGCTTTTTGATACAAAAAAACTTACCTGGAAATGGATCACCAAGGATTCGTACAACCGTAAATTAATTCCCCTCCCGTACGAGGTCGCCGTGCAGGGCCTGGTAAAAGAATCAATCGAAGCGTTGAAGGCCGGCAATGCCGGAAAGGTGAGATGACCCGCAGTTTAATCGCTTTTACCGCCGGGCTTGCCGGCCGCTGAATCTTCTTCCCCGCCCAGCAGTTCCCTGAAGCGCCAGGAGTTCCTTACCGTGGGGTCCAGCGTGGCGGCGGCGCGCGCCGACTCGATAGCTTTTTCCCTTTCCCCCAGCTCTTCGTAGATCTCGCTGGCCCGCTCGAACAGGGCGGCGTTGCCGGGGTCGTTCTTCATATAGCGCTCCAGCAGCCGGGCTTCCGCCCGCAAACGTTTGCGGACGGAATTGTCGCCGCCCCGGTAAACGAGCTCTTTATAGGCCGAGAAGCCGGCCAGGCCGGCCAGCAGGACCAGGTCGTAGGTGATCGCCGAGGAGGGCCAGCGCACCAGCACTATGATGTTGGTGATGTAGACGAAGAGCAGGACGAAGGTCCCGATGATAAAAGCGTCGGTGAAAGAGGTGGCGCCCTGCCGGTATTTCCGGTCCTTGCGCTCCAGTATCCAGGCCACGGCCCAGGCGTAGCCTACCGCGAAAAGCGTCCCGTAGATTATTACGCCGAACAGCGCCATCTACAGTTTCCGCCTTATGACGCGCAGCATGGCTCCGTGCAGCCGCGGGTTGGCGGCCAGCGTCTGCGAGCCCATGCCCGCCAGGCCCCGCCACGGCTTGCCCGAGAAATCGGTGACCTTGCCGCCGGCCTCCTCCATTATCACCTGCCCCGCGGCCACGTCCCAGGGCTTCAGGCCGAACTCCCAGTAGCCGTCGGTGCGCCCGGCGGCGGCCCAGCACATGTCCAGCGAGGCCACGCCCATGCGGCGCACGTCGTGCGAGCGGCGCATGAACTCCATCAGGAAAGCGCAATAGTAGGCGGCCTTCTCGGCGCGGTCGTAGGGAAAGCCGGTCACCAGCAGGGCCTTGTCGATGGAGGGCACTTTGGAAACGGCGAGCCTGCGGCCGTTCAGGAAGGCCCCCCCGCCGCGGCTGGCCAGGAACAGTTCTTTCCTGAAAGGGTCGTAAACGCCGCCCGCCCTGACCTCGCCTTTCACGGCGAAGCCTATGGACACGGCGGCGGCCGGGAAGCCGTGGGCGTAGTTGGTGGTGCCGTCGAGCGGGTCTATGATCCACATGCGCCCGTTGGGCGTCTCCACCACGTCGCTCTCCTCGGCCATGAAGCCGTCTTCGGGGAAAGCCGCCCGGATCACGCCGATCACTTTCTTCTGCGAGGCCAGGTCGGCCTCGGTAAGCAGGTTGGCGCGGCCTTTGAGCCGGTAGGTCACCTTGCCGAACTTGGCCGCTAGTATGCGGCCGCCGGCCAGCAGGGCTTTTTTTATCACCGGGAGTTCTTTCATGTTGTTCCTCTCTCTAGAAGGGCTATGCGCGCGGAGGCCTGCTCGGCCGGGATGGCGGCCTCTATAAAGGAGACCCTGCGCCCGGCCAGAGCGCGGCGGGCCGCCTTTACGAAACCCGCCCTGAAATGGAAATTCTTTATCAGCCCGCCCGCCAGGGCCACCTTTACCGGGCCGGTCCCCCGCCCCGCGGCCTGCTTTACCAGGGCGGCCAGTTCTTCCTGCGCCTGCGCGGCCAGCCCCGCCGCGTGCTCGTGCCCGTCCAGGGCCAGCCGCAGCAGCCGCTTCGCGTAGGCGGCGGACCGCCCGTGCCCCATACGGCCTGCTTCAGGCAGGCGGCCGCGCAGCTTAAGGTATTGCCGGCCCAGCCAGCGGCCGGAGCCCGGGTCCCCGGAAGCGGGGTTGGCCCCGCCTGTCTGTTTAAAAGCGCCCGGGGCGCCGGTGAAAGCCACGGAGCCCGTGCCCGCTATCAGCAGCAGGCCGTCCCGGCCGCGGAAAGCGGCAAAATGGGCGGCCTCCGCGTCGGAGATAACTTCTTTAAGGTTGAGTTTGCCCGCCAGCGCCTTGAAAAGGAAGGGCTTCTTCCAGGCCCGGCTGAAGGCGCCGCGGGTGGCTATCACCAGCGGGGCTTCTGTCCCCCCGGGCCAGCGGGCCAGCAGCGTCGCCAGTTTTTTTGGCAGGCCCCGCAGCGGGGAGGTCTTGAAGCGGGCCTGGCGCAGCAGGCGCGCGCGGGCGTCCAGCGCGGCCACCCTGGTCCAGGTGCCGCCCCTGTCTACGCCTATGGCCGCTAGCTGCGGGGCTTTCTTTTTCATGCGGTTTCTTGACGACGGGAACAGGGAAATGATAACATATAAATACAACAGCGGTCCTTATGATAAGACAGTCAGACGGCATTAGCCTTTCAGCCATAATAACCCCCGAAAACGTGGTTTTCATAGAAGGCAGCCCTTCCAAAGAGGAGGCTGTGCGCCTGCTCACGGAGAAGATGCTGCCGCAGGTCAGCGGCCTCATAAGCCGCAAGGCCCTGTTCGACCGCGTGGCCGAGGTGGAGAAGCTCAACCAGGTGCTGGAGAGCGGCTTCTACATCCCGCACGCCAAGTTCCCCGAGCTCGACGGTTTTCACGCCGTGCTGGGCATCCTTCCCGAAGGCTTCACCGACGCCGCTACCGGCCTTAAGGTCCGGGCCCTGCTCCTGCTGCTGTCCCCCCACAAGCCGGCTTTCTTCCAGCGCCACCTCAACATGCTTTCGCTGCTCAGCCAGACCTTCCAGCCCGAACTGATAGACCAGCTCGCCGCGCTTAAAGACCCCGTCGCCGTGCTCGCCCTTATAAAAAGCAAGTAGCGCCGCCCCCCTCGCGTTCCTTGTCCCCCGCGCATTCCGTTGGCGCCCTTAAACATATATAATTTACCTTAATGGTCCCTAATCCCAAATTTAAGCAGGTTTTCGTCCTGAGCACGGCCATGCTCAGCTTCATCTCTTTCTGGAAGGCCGCCTCCATAGTGCTGTGCGACTTCGGCTCCAGCGCCTATTACGCCGGCGGCATCGCCATGAACGCCTTCGGGCCGGCTTTCCCCTGGTTCATTATGGGCGTCATGCTGTTCGCCGGCCTGATGCTCGGCGTCTACACCGAGTCCTGCCTGATGTTCGTGCGCGGCGGCGTCTACGTGGTGGTGCGCGAGGCCATGGGCAAGGTGATGGCCAAATTTTCCGTCTCGGCGCTGGTGTTCGACTACGCGCTTACGGGCCCCATAAGTTCCGTCACCGCCGGTCTCTACCTCGGCAGCCTGCTTGAAAACATCATGCCGCTGCTGCATATCAACTGGCATGTCCCTGCCCGCGCCTTCGCCGTGGTCTTCGCGCTCCTCGTGACCGCCTATTTCTGGCGGGAGAATATCCGCGGCGTGGAGGAGTCGGCCGACAATAACCTGAAGATCATCAGTTTCGTGGCCGTGGTAGCCGTGCTGCTGCTGGGCTGGTCCGGCTATACGCTCTACCACCGCGGTTTCACGCTGCCCCCCTTTAAACCGGTGTTTACGGAGGAGGCGCTGGGCTGGACGGTGCATTTTTCATGGCTTAAGGGGGTCGGGCTGATCGGCATTATAATGGCTTTCGGCCATTCCATCCTCGCCCTCTCCGGTCTGGAGACCCTGGCGCAGGTGTACAGGGAAATCGAGGATCCGAAGGTCAAGAACCTCAAGAAAGCGGTAGTGTCCATCTTCATCTTCAGCGTGCTGTTCACCGGCCTGCTGACCTTCATCTCCGCCCTGATAATCCCGGCTGACCTTATTGCCGGCAAGTACGCGGAAAACCTGCTCAGCGGCCTGGCGCTGGAATTGCAGGGCCCCTACTGGGGCCGCCTCGGCATGCAGGTGCTGGTGGTCATTTCCGGCGTGCTGATGCTGGTGGGCGCGGTCAACACCTCTTTCGTCGGAGCCAACGGCGTGCTCAACCGCGTGGCCGAGGACGGTATTCTGCACGACTGGTTCCGCCACCTGCATAAGAAATACGGCACCACCCACCGGATAGTCAATATCATCGCGGTCATACAGGTGCTGATAATCCTAATCTCCGGCGGCGACATCTTCCTGCTGGGCGAGGCCTACGCCTTCGGCGTGCTGGCCAGCATGAGTTTTAACACTATGTCGATGGTCATCCTGCGTTTCCGCAGGCGCGACGAGGAACGGGAATGGATGTTCCCGCTGAATATCCAATACAACAATGTCTACGTCCCCGTAGGGCTGCTGCTGGTGCTGGTGGTGCTGCTGGCGGCCACCGGCATGAACTTGTTCACCAAGAAGATCGCGACGATGAGCGGTTTGGCTTTCACGGCTGTCTTCTACGCCATTTTCTACGTCTCCGAAAAGCTGAACGAGAAGAAGGCCCAGCTCTACATGCCCGACGAGGATAACGACGAGAAGATGAACCTCCGCCGGGAGGCCGATATTAACACGGTGGTGCCCGAACTGACCAAGGCCCGCCGCGTGCTGGTGCCGGTGCGCAACCCCAATAACCTGGTGCACCTGGCCGCGGTGCTCGAGACCGCCGACGACGACACCACCGACATCATAGTGCTCAGCGCCAAGATCGCCAAGGGCATCCAGTCCGGCGGCGAGACCATGTCCGACGAGGACAAGGAAGTGTTCAGCGCGGTGGTGCTGCTGGCCGAGAAGTACGGCAAGACCGTCAAGCCCATTTTCGTTTTCTCCAACGACCCGTTCTACTCCATGGCGCAGGTGGCGCAGGCCGCCGGCTGCGACGAGATAGTGATGGGCGTTTCCGGCTCCAGCGGGGCCGAGGTGCAGCTGGAGCGCCTGGCCATGGCCTGGGGCATGCTCAAGAAGCCCGACGCCCCGGCCAAGCCGGTGCTGGCCAAGGTGGTCTGGGAAGGCCGCCAGATGACGTACCAACTTTCATAACAGGGTAAGGTGAGGGATATATGGCAATACGAAGGATCTGCAAATACGGCGAGAAAATACTGGCGAAGAAGACAAAAAAAGTCGACTTCGGAGCGCTGAAGAAGGAACTGCCGGTGCTGCTGGCCGACATGTTCGAGACCATGGAGGCCGTAGGCGGCGCCGGCCTGGCCGCCAACCAGGTGGGCCTGGACCTGCGCCTGGCGGTGATCAGGATCCAGCGCGAGGGCGAAGAGCCGCTCTCCATCGTCATCATCAATCCCGAGATCGTAGAGAAGTCCGGCTCCATGTACGAGGAGGAGGGCTGCCTCTCTTTCCCCGGCCTGTTCGCCAGGGTGCGCCGGGCCGCCAAGGTTAAGGTGCGCGCCATCAACGAGAAAGGCCTGCCGATAGAGATCAACGCCGAAGGCCTGTTCGCCAAGGCGCTGCAGCACGAGGTGGACCACCTCGACGGGGTCACTTTCGTGGACCGCCTGCCCCTCATCTCCCGCCTGAAGCTCAAGCCCGCCCTGATGAAGCTGAAGCCCCAGTGGAAGAAGCTCGACGAGAGCAAAATTACGCCGGAGAAACTTTAACCCCTGATGCAGAAATTGCGCGTCGTCTTCCTCGGCACCCCGGAGATCGCCTGCCCGTTCCTCGCGCGGACGGCGGCGTCCGGCCACGAGGTGGCGGGCGTGATCTCCCAGCCGGACCGCCCGGTGGGCCGCGGCCTTAAGCTCTGCTGCGCGCCGGTGAACGCGCTGGCCGGGGAGCTCTGCCTGACGGCCTACAAGCCGGCCTCAAAGCAGGAGCTGCATTCCGTCATCGCGGACCTCAAGCCGGACCTCGGCGTGGTGGTGGCCTACGGCCGCCTGATCCCCGAGGAGACGCTGGCGCTGGCGCGCTACGGCTTCCTCAATGTGCATTTTTCCCTGCTGCCCAAATACCGCGGCGCCGCGCCGGTGCAGTGGGCGCTCATCAACGGCGAAAAGACTACCGGCGTCACCCTGTTCTGGCTGGACAAGGGCATGGACACCGGGCCCGTGTTCCTGCGCCGCGAGCTGCCCGTGCTGGAGTCCGACGACGCGGCCTCGCTTTTCGCCCGGCTGTCCGCCCTGGGCACGGAGCTGCTGGGCGAAGGGCTGCAAAAGATCTCGGCCGGCGGGATAACCAGGGAGCCGCAGGCGGGCGAGCCCTCGGCCGCGCCCAAGCTCACCCCCTCCGCCGCGCGCCTGGTTTTCGACGAGATGCCGGCGGCCGACCTGCTGGGCCGCGTGCGCGGCCTGGCCTGCGGGCCCAGGGCCCGCTTTACCATGCCCTCGCAGGGCCGCCTGCTGACCGTGCAGGTGCTGGCGGCCGGCCCCGCCCCGGAGCCGCCGGCCGCGGCCCTGCCCGGCGCCGTGCTGTCCGTTGAGCCCGGCGGCGGCTTTGTTGTAAAATGTGCCTCGGGGGCGCTGCTCGTGAAGACCGTGAAACCCGAAGGAAAACGCGAGATGCCCGGCGCGGATTTCCTCAACGGCCTGCGCCTGCGGCCCGGCGACCGGCTGATCTGAAGTTAGCAAGGAGACCATCGTGGGATTTAAAGATTTCTGGCAGCGCCATTTTTCCTCTTCCGACGAGAAGATCGTCAGCCCCGGCTTTGTGCTGCGCGTCGGCGGCGTGGGCCTGGCGCTCTTCTTCCTGACCTACTTCCTGTTCTCCTGGACCATGGAGACGGTCATCCACAACCGCAAAGAGGTCATCGTCCCCGACATCGCGGGCAAGCCCTCCTCCAGCGCCCTGCAGACCCTCTCCGAGATGAACCTGGCGATGAAGATAGAGGGCTACGAGTTCAACGAGTCCGTGCCCATAGGCACCGTGCTGCGCCAGGTGCCTGGCGCCGGCTCCACGGTGCGCGAGGGCAAGATCGTGCGCGTCGTGTTCAGCCAGGGCGGCGAGTCCGTCTTCATCCCCAACCTGATAGGCCTGCCGCTCAGGAACGCCGAGCTGCTGCTGCGCCAGCGCCAGCTGGTGCTCGGCGAGGTCAGCGAGTCCTATTCCCTCAAGGCGGAAAAGGGCACCGTGCTTTCCCAGGACCCCAGGCCCGAGCTGAGCGTCTCCAAGAACGCCATGGTGCAGGTGGCGGTTTCCGCCGGCCTGCCCCCCGCCGGGATCGTCATGATGCCCGACTTCCGCCAGAAGAAGAGCGACGAGGCCCAGCAGTGGGCCTCCCAGTACAACGTGCCGCTGGCGCTAAACGAGGACGCCTCCTCCCTTTTCCCCGGCGGGACGATCATAGACCAGAACCCGCTGCCCGACGTGGTGGTGTCCGCCGGAGGCAAGGTCACCCTTACCGTCAGCTCGCGCAAAGGCTCCGCTTCTTCGGAAAAGGAATTCCGCGTGCATTACGAGGTGTCGCAGAGCGGCTCGCAGCGGCATATCCGCGTGGTGGCGCTCGGCAAGAGCGGCGACCGCGAGATCTTTAACGGCCTGCGCGACCCCGGCTCCAAGATCGACCTGTCCGTCCCCTACGGCGGCGCGGAAAAGATCCGCATCTTCGTCAACGGCATCCTCGTCGAGGAGCGCCCGGTAAGATGAAGATTCCCCCTTTCCCCCTTCCTTCCGGCCGCGCCGAATTCGTGCCTTCGGTGCTGTCCGCGGATTTCGCCTGCCTGAAGAACAGCCTGGCCCCGGTCAGGCGGCTTTGCGGCTCGGTGCAGGTGGACGTGATGGACGGGCATTTTGTGCCCAATATCAGCTTCGGCCCCGGCATCGTTTCGGCCGTAGCGCGGGCCGGCGGCCTGCCGGTGGACGCCCACCTGATGGTGGCGGAACCGCTGCGCTTCATCGACGCTTTCGCCAAGGCCGGTTCCGGCCTTATAACGGTGCACGCCGAGGCCGCGGGCGCGGCCGCCTGCGTCAAAAGGATAAAAGCCCTCGGCCTCAGGGCCGGGCTGGCCCTGCGTCCCAAAACCCCTTTCTCCCGCGTCAAGTCCCTGCTCGGTTCGCTGGACCTGGTGCTGGTGATGACCGTGGAGCCCGGCTTCGGCGGGCAGTCCTTCATGCCGGACATGCTCCCGAAGGTGCGGGCCGCCAGGCAGGCTATCGCCGCTTCCGGCCGCCGGATCTGGCTGCAGGTGGACGGCGGCATAGGCGCCGACACCGCGCCCCTGGCCGCGGCCGCCGGGGCGGATTCGCTGGTGATAGGCAGCGCCCTTTTTTCGGCGCCGGACCCGGCGGGTTTCCTGAAGGCTCTCAGGAAAAAGGTGTAAAACTGCCATGGCTAAAAAGATACTGATAGTAGAGGACGAGGACCTGATAGCCAAGGTCCTGGCCATCAGGCTAGAGGCGCTGGGGTACAAGGTTTTCATAGCGTCGGACGGCGAGGAAGGCCTGGAGGCCGTCAAGAAGCACAAACCGGACCTGGTGGTGATGGACATCGGCCTGCCTAAGATCGACGGCAACACGCTCTGCGAGCTCATCAAGACCACCGAGGCCACCAAGGACGTGAAAGTCGTCATGCTCACCGGCAAGAAGCTCGTCGGCGATATGGAGAATTCCTTCAAGGCCGGGGCGGAGATCTACGTCAACAAGCCCTACGACTGGGCCCGCCTGCAGGGGCATATAGAGAAGCTCATCGGCCGCTAGGCAGTTCACAAACCCCCTCCGAATATAATATAATAGACGTTCACGCAAATCCGCATCAGGCGGACGCGTGGCGGATTTTTTTGCCGTCCGAGCGTGCCCCGCACGTTTCACGGCACAGCGGTCGTAACATCAAGGAGGATACTATGGCAGTTGTTCTGAGGCTTCAGAGAATAGGCAAGCGCACCCAGCCGCATTACCGGATCGTCGCTATCGAGAAATCGAGCGGCCCCCACGGCCAGCCGCTGGAAGTTATCGGCCACTATAACCCCAAGGCCGGCAAGGACAAGGAGAAGGTCACCCTCAACTCCGAGAGGTTCGACCGCTGGGTAAAGAACGGCGCGAAGCCTTCCGAGACCGTCGGCTCGCTGGCCGTCAGGGCCCGCAAGGCCGCCGCTGCCGCCGCGCCCGCCGCGGCCAAGTAACGGGACCCGCGATGAAAGACGTACTCATGTATATCATCGGCTCGCTGGTGGAGAACCCGCAGGCCGTTAAAGTGGGCGTTGCGGAAGACGGGGACATCGTGCGCTTCAGGCTCAATGTCGCCTCCTCCGACCGCGGCAAGGTCATCGGCAAGGAAGGGCGCGTCGTGAAAGCGATACGCACCGTGCTGCAGACCGCCGCCGCCAGGCAGAACAAGAAAGTCTACCTGGACATAGACTAGCTCTTTGAAAACTATGCGCGTAGACGCGGTCACGCTTTTCCCCGCGATGATAGATTCGCCGCTTTCGGAAAGCATCGTGGGCCGCGCGCGCACCGAGGGGTTCCTGGAGCTGGGTTTCGCCAACCCCAGGGATTTCACCGAGGACCGGCACCGCACCGTGGACGACAAGCCTTACGGCGGCGGCACCGGGATGGTGATGATGGCGGAGCCCGTGTACCGGGCCCTCAAGCAGGTCAGGAAGAAAGGTTCGTTCGTGATCCTCCTGACGCCCAAGGGCCGGCGCTTCGACCAGGCGGTGGCTCTCGAGCTCTCTAAAAAGAAGCATCTCGTCTTTATCTGCGGGCATTACGAAGGGATAGACGAGCGGGTCACGCCGCTGGCGGACCTGGAACTCTCGATAGGCGATTACGTGCTGACCGGCGGCGAGCCGGCGGCCGTGGCGGTGATAGACGCGGTGACCCGGCTCATCCCGGGCGTGCTCAGAAAGAGCGACGCCACCGTCAACGAGACTTTTACGGACGGACTGCTGGAGGCCCCGCATTACACGCGGCCGGCGGTCTGGAGAGGCAAGACGGTCCCGCCCGAACTGGTAAGCGGCAACCACAAGCTGATCGCCGCCTGGCGCAGCAAACTGGCGGCGGAGCTGACCGGGAAGGCGCGGCCGGACCTGAAGGCCCCGCAGCAGGTCAAGAAGAAAAGCCGCGGTAAAGCGGCGCACTGATTTTGTTCGACAACATTAGGAGGCAGTATGAATAACATCGCTAAGTACCTGGGCATCAAGACCGAGAAATTCGATTTCCAGACCGGCGACACCGTTAAGGTTCACACCAAGGTCGTGGAAGGCGACAGCGAGCGCATCCAGATCTTCGACGGCGTCGTTCTGGCCCGCCGCGGCTCCGGCATTTCCGCGAGCTTCACCGTGCGCAAGATCTCGTACGGCGTGGGCGTGGAGAGGGTCTTCCCCCTTCACTCCCCGCGCATCGAAAGGATCGAGGTGGTGAAGACCGGTAAGGTCCGCCGCGCCAAGATCTATTACCTCCGCGGTCTCACCGGCAAAGCCGCCAGGCTGACCGAAGTGGACAAAGAGGTAACGGTCGCCGTTCCGACGGCCGCCACCGAAGCGCAGCCGCCCGCCGGCAAATAACCGGCCCGTCCCCGCGCGCCCCGCAAAGGGCGCGCGGGGAACTATTTCCCATAAGGAAGCTGCCCTAAAATCGTGCCCCTAAGCAGATTCGACCTCGCTCTGCTGGAAGCCAGGAAACCGGATTTCCTCATAGGAGTGGACGAGGCCGGGCGCGGGCCTTTGGCCGGGCCGGTAACGGCGGCCGCCGCCTGGATCCCTCTTTCCGCCCGCCCCCTCATTTCCCCCCTGGTCGACGACAGTAAAAAACTTTCCCACGCCCGCCGCGAGAAAGCGCTGCGCCTCATGCTCGCCTCCGGCGTCAGGTTCGGTTTTGGCTTCGGCTCCCCGGCCGAGATAGACCGGGTCAATATCCTGGAAGCCACTTTCAACGCCATGTCAGCCGCCGTCAGGCGGCTTTTGCTTTATACCGGCGCGGCGCCCGCGCGCGCGCTGCTGCTGGTCGACGGGCCGCACCGCATTAAGCGCCTGGACGGCTGCCTGCAGGAGCCGGTGATAGACGGCGACGCGCGATCGCTTTCCATCGCCGCCGCCAGTATCTTCGCCAAGGTAGTGCGCGACCGCTGGCTGGCCGTCCTCGACGGGCGCTACCCGGGCTACGGCCTGGCCGGCCACAAGGGCTACGGCACCGCCGCCCACCTGGCGGCGCTCAACCGCCTGGGGCCCTGCCCCGAGCACCGGCTCAGCTTCGCCCCGGTCAGGGCGGCCGCGGGGATAGCGCGGTGAACCTGAAAGGCGCGCAGTACGAGGAGCAGGCCGTTCTTTTTTTGAAGCGCGCCGGGTTCGAGATCGCGGACCGCAACTGGTCCTGCCCCATGGGCGAGCTGGACATAATCGCCCGCAAAGGCAGCACCCTGGTCTTCGTCGAGGTGCGGGCGCGGTCCAATCCCGGCTACGGTACGCCGGCGGACAGCGTTACCCCGGCCAAGCGGGCCAAACTGGTGAAAACCGCCATGGCCTATATAAAGGCCAGGCGCCCCGGGGCCGAGGAGTACCGTTTCGACGTGATAGCGATAGTTCCGGGCAGGGAGCCCGAGCACATTGAGGAAGCCTTTAACGCCGACGGGTTCGGCTTCTTCTGATCAAGGAGTCTTTATAATGGAATCTTCAGAGATACTCGCGAACGTGGAGAAGACCGCGGGCTGGCTTAAGAAAATAGCCGCGGGCTTTAAACCCGAGACGGCCATCATCGCCGGTTCCGGCCTGGGCGGGGCGCTGCCCCGCCTGGAGGACAGGCTGGCGGTGTCCTACAAGGACATCCCCGGTTTCCCCTCCACCACCGTTAAAGGCCACGCCGGCGAGCTGATCTTCGGGCGCATGGGCGGGCGCGACGTGGTGATGATGAAGGGCCGCTTCCACTACTACGAGGGCCGGCCGCTGTCCTTCATAGCTTTCCCGATACGCGTCCTGCGCGCCCTCGGGGTCAAGAACCTGATCCTGACCGCCGCGGTAGGCTCGCTGAAGCCGGGCATCAAGCCCGGGCAGCTGGTGATACTTAAGGACCACCTCAACCTGATGGGGTCCAACCCGCTGATGGGCAACTACCACCCCGCCTTCGGCGAAATGTTCCCGGACATGAACGAGCCCTACGACAAGGCTTTCCGCAAGGAGACCGTAAAGCTGGCCCGCAAGGCGCGCGTGCGCGCCGTGGAGGGCGTCTACACCGCCGTCACCGGCCCGTCGTACGAGACCCCCGCCGAGGTGAAGATGTACCGCCAGCTGGGCGGAGACATCGCCGGCATGAGCGTAGTGCCCGAGACTATAACCGCGCGCCAGCTCAAGCTGCGCGTGGCCGGCCTCTGCTGGATCTCCAATTTCTGCAGCGGCATCTCCAAGAAGGTGCTGTCCCACGAGGAAGTGCTGGAGCTCGGAGAGAAGGTCTCCGGCAAGATGCAGGCCATCCTGGAAGGCCTGCTCAAATCCAAAGCTATAAAGGAATAAACCATGAGAATGCTGGACCTGCTGCTGAAGAAACGCTCCGGGCTGGAGATGACCTCGCCCGAACTGGAATTCATTTCCATGGGCGCCGCCGACGGCTCCATCCCCGACTACCAGCTTTCCGCCTGGCTGATGGCCGCCTTCCTCAACGGGCTCACCCCGGCCGAGACCGCCGGGCTGACCCGGGCCATGGCCCTCTCCGGCAAGAAGCTCGACCTCTCGTCGATAAAGGGCATGAAGGTGGACAAGCATTCCACCGGCGGCGTAGGCGACGGCGTCTCCATAGCGCTGGCCCCCGTGGTGGCGGCCTGCGGCGTGGTGGTGCCCATGATGAGCGGCCGCGGCCTGGGCCATACCGGCGGCACGCTGGACAAGCTGGAAGCCATGAAAGGCTTCAACGTGCGCCTGGAACCTTCCTATATAGTAAAACAGCTCAAGGCTACCGGCCTCTCGATGTTCGGCCAGACGGCGCAGCTGGCGCCCAGCGACAAGAAACTTTACGCCCTGCGCGACGCCTCGTGCACCGTGGAGGCCCTGCCGCTGATAGTGGCGAGCATCCTTTCCAAAAAATACGCCGAGGACATCACCGGCCTGGTGATGGACGTAAAATACGGCTCCGGCGCCTTCCTGAAGGACTTCAAGAAGAGCCGCGAGCTGGCGGTGGCCCTGATGAAGACCGCCAAGCTCCTGGGCATCCGCTGCGTGGCGGTGATGACGGCCATGAACGAGCCGCTGGGCCTCGCCATCGGCAACGGCATCGAGACGTCCCAGTCCATAAAGATACTCGCCGGAGAAAAAGGCCCGGAGGACTTCATGAAGGTCCTCAGCGTCCTCTCCGGCTGGATGATACACCTGGGCGGCAAGGCCCGCACCGCCGAGGAAGGCGAGGAGAAGGCCCTGGCCGCCATCGCCGACGGCCGCGCCCTGGAGAAGTACCGCCTGATGGTGAAATGGCAGGGCGCCGACGTGCGCGTAGTAGGCGACCCGGACCGCTATATGCCCAAGGCCAAACTGGTAAAAGAGATAAAGGCCAGGAAGGCCGGTTTCCTTACCGCCATGGAAGCGCGCACCGTAGGGTTCGCCAGCGTGGCGCTGGGCGGCGGCCGCGCCAAGGCCGAGGACGCCGTGGACTTCGGCGCCGGCTTTATACTCGAGCGCAAGCCCGGCGACCGCGTTGCGCCCGGCGACGTGATAGCCCGCGCCTACGCGTCCAGCCCGGCCAAGCTGGCCGACGGCGTAAAGATGTTCGAGGCGTCGCTCGCCTACGGGCCGAAGGCGCCCCGCAAAGAGCCGCTGATAAAAGAAATTATAAAGTAAGAGGAGCGAGAATGAAGAACGTTCACGTTTCCAGGCACCCTCTGGTCATGGATAAGATCGCCCGCCTGCGCGACCGGCGCACCAGCGTGGCCGATTTCAGGCGGCTCATGGGCGAGCTGGCCATGTTCCTCTCGCACGACGCCCTGCTCAACGCCAAGGTGAAGCGCTCCAAGGTCCGCACGCCGGTAGGCGTGGCCGACGCGCTGCGGCTGGCCCACGACATAGTCTTCGTGGCCATCCTGCGCGCCGGGCTGGGCATGGTGGACGGCCTGGTGAAGATGTACCCGGAGGCGCGGCTGGCCCACATCGGCATCTACCGCGACGAAGAGACGCTTAAGCCGGTGAAGTACTACGTGCGCCTGCCGGAGAACGTGGCCGACAGCCTGGTGGTGATAGCCGACCCGATGCTGGCCACCGGCGGCTCGGCGGTGGAGGCCGTGGAGATCATGAAGAGCCGCGGCGCCAAGAACATCTGCTTTATCTGCATGATAGCCTCGAAGGAAGGCATCAAGCGCCTGGCCGCGGCCCACCCGGAGATGCCGATCTACGTGGGCACCGTGGACGAGAAGCTCAACTCCGACGGCTATATAGTGCCGGGCCTCGGCGACGCCGGCGACAGGATGTTCGGCACCGCCTAGTTCCATTCCGTCATCCCGGCGAAAGCCGGGATCCAGTCGGCGGCAAAATAAAAAGCCCGGATCTCCGGGCTTCTCCTTTTTGTCCGAGTACGCCTCAGGCTTTACTTCTTGGCGTGCGGGTCCGCTATGCGTACCAGCGTCGGGTAGTCCAGGATCTTTATGGCCTTGATCTCGCGCTTTATGATGTTGCGCTTCTCCAGGTCCGCCAGGGTGCGCACCACGGTCTCGAGCGCCAGGCCGGTGATCTCGGCGATCTCGGTGCGCTTAAGGCCGTGGATGGCCGGGGTCGAGGTGTTCTTGCTCTTGAAGGAGACCGCGGTGATGAGGGCCTTGGCCACCTTGGAGCGGGCCGGCTTGTAGGCCGTGTCCTTGACCTTGTACTGCATGCCGCGCATCTCGTTGGCCAGCTTGCGCAGGAAGATCTTGTAGACCTTGGGATGGGTCTCCAGGAAGTGTTCCAGCTTTTTGGTGTCTACGAAGGAGAGCACCGTGTCGCCCATGGTGCGGGCGTTGCAGATGTACTCGTTCTCCGAGAAGAGCGCGATGTGGCCGAAGGTGTCGCCGGGATGGCGGATCCAGTTGATCATCTGCTGGCCCCTGGCGTCGGTAGAGTAGATCTTGGCGCGGCCCTTGCAGACGGTGTAGATGCCCAGCGGCTGCTGGCATTCGTTGTAAATTTCTTCCTCGTCCGTGAATTTGCGGCCGAGCTTGAGCACGTTCCATTCTTTCTGCGTCTCGGCGTCCAGGCGGACGACGAAACAATTCTGCTTGAAACGGCAGTTCATGCAGTCAGGTGCCTGTTGTTTTGTGAATCTTTCCATTTTTCCCCCACCCGCCTTTGCGAGTTAATACTATTATAACTTATTTGCCCCCCCGTCGTCATTTGCTAAACTATGGAGGTCCGGCGCGCCGGAACGACCCATGTTAAAGGACCTGAAATCCCTCGGCAAAGAATCTCTGATCTACGGGCTGTCCACCGTGGGCGCCCGCCTGCTCAATTTCATCCTGCTGCCGTTCTACACCCATTACCTGCTGCCGGCCGAGTACGGCATCGTGGCCGCCGTCTTCTCTTACATCGCTTTCCTCAACATCGTCTACCATTACGGCATGGACCAGGCCTACATGCGCCATTACGCCGACCGGGAGAAGGCCTTCCCCGCGGCTTTCGCCTGCCTGGGCGTCACCACGCTGCTGCTGAGCCTCCTGCTCTGCGGCTTCGCCCCGTTCTGGGCCGCTGCCTCCGGCATAGGCGCGGAGTACAGCCGCCTGGTCTGGTACGGCGCGGCTATCCTGCTGCTCGACACCATCACCATCATCCCCTTCGCCGACCTGCGGATGCGCCACCGGCCTCTGCGCTTCGCCGGCATCCGCACCGCCTCTATCGTCGTCAACGTGGCGCTCAACGTGCTGTTCCTGAAGTACCTGGGCCTGGGGCTGGAGAGCGTTTTCCTGGCCAACCTGATCTCCTCGGCGGCGGCGGCCCTGCTGCTGGCCCCGGAACTGCTGGCCTTTGTCCCCAGGGTGGACAGGCCCGTCCTGCGCAGCCTGCTGGCTTTCGCCCTGCCGCTGCTGCCGGCCGGGCTGGGCTCCATGGCGGTGCAGGTGCTGGACCGCCCTATCATGCTGCACCTGGCCGACACGGCCTCGGTGGGCGTGTACCAGGCCAATTACCGCCTGGGCATCTTCATGATGCTCCTTGTCAGCATGTTCGACCAGGCCTGGCGGCCTTTCTTTATTGAGCGCTCCCACCGGCCCGACGCGCCCAAGGTCTTCGCGCGGGTGCTCACCTATTTTGTCTTCGGCGGGCTGTGGGTGTGGCTGGCGCTGTCCTTCTTTATAGGCGACCTGGCCCGGCTGCGGGTGGCCGGCGTGAATCTGATCCACCCCGATTACTGGGCGGGTCTCGGCATTGTACCGCTGGTGCTGGGTGCCTACCTGCTCAACGGCGTCTACGTCAATTTCCTCGCGCCGGTGATCATCGCCAAGAAGACGGGCGTAATTCTTAGCGTAACGCTGGCCGGCGCCGCGGTCAGCATTGCCGCCAACTTCGCGCTGATCCCGCCTTTCGGCATGTTCGGGGCCGCCTGGGCCGTCTTTATCTCCTACCTGGTCATGGCCGCCATGATCTACCTGCGCGGCCGGAGCTTCTTCCCGGTGCCTTATGAATTTGGCCGCCTCGCGGGCTCCCTGGGCGCCGTCGCCGTCTGCTCTGTGCCTTTCTTGTTCTTCACCCTGCCGGCCGGCGTGCCCGGCTTGCTGCTGCGCCTGGCCGCCCTGGCCGCTTTCCCGCTCCTGCTCTGGCATACCGGCCTGGTGCTGCCGGAAGAGAAGCTGGCCGCCCTGCGGCGCCTGCCGCTGCCGGGCCCAAAGACCTGAGCCTTTTAGGTCTTTTGCCCCTGAAAAACGCCCCCCTTTCATCTACACTATAGGTATGATGACGTCCAACCGGCGCGCCCTGCGCTTTCTCTCCATTTTTCCCCTTCTTCTTTCCTCGTCTTTTTGCGCCGCCCAATCCTGGCCGCCCGCCGTTACGCCCGAGGCCCTGTCCGTTCCGGTTCCCGAGGTAAAGGCCCCGGCGCTCGCGGATTGGACGGTGATGTATTTCATCAACAGCAAGAACAATCTTGAGAGTTCCGGCCTGATGGACATGAACCAGCTGGAGCTGGTCGGCTCGACGGATAAGGTGAAGATCACCGTGGAGCTGGGCCGCATGAACGGCCAGGAGGGCGACGACCACAGCGAGGGCGACTGGACCGGGGTGCGGCGCTACCTGGTGGAGAAGGACGGCGACGTTTCGCGCATCGGTTCCCGGATACTGGAGGACCGCGGCCGGGCGGACATGGGTTCCTGGAAGGAGCTGGTCTCTTTTATACAGTGGTCCAAGGCCGCCTACCCGGCCCATAGCTACGCGCTGGTGCTGTGGGACCACGGCAATGGCTGGAAGCCGGTGGACACGGCTAATTCGGCAGACTTTAATAATCTAAAAGGTTTTTCTCTCGACGATGAAACCGGCCACGAGTTCTCCATGCCGCAGCTGGCCGAGGCGCTGCGCGTGACCGGCGGGGTGAATTTTCTGATGCTGGACGGCTGCAATATGGGCATGGCCTCGGTGGCCTACGAGCTTAAGGGCGGCGCGGAGGCCATGACGGCCTCCGAGGAGACGGAGCCCGGCGTGGTGGTGCGCTACGCGCAGTTCCTGGGCATGCTGAACACCAGACCGGCTATGGGCGCGGAGGAGTTCGCGGCCAATACGGTGAGCACCTACAAGGATTATTTTGTGAATTTGGGCGGGGACCCGGAGGGAGCGCCTGTTACGCAGTCTGCGCTGCGGCTGGGGAAGATGAACGCTTTCAGGGTTAAGCTGGACGCCTGGGCGGTGGCGGCTATGAAGGCAGAGCGGCCGGTGCTGCTGCGCGCCAAGGGGAAGGCCAAGGTGTTCGGCGAGGACCCGGACTACAAGGACCTGTACGATTTTGTGGGGCTGGTCACCGACGGCACGCGCGACCCGGCGCTGAAGGCGCTGGGCGCGGACGTGATGCGTTTTGTGAAGGACGAGCTGGTGATCGCCAACTGGGCGCAGGACGCGGTCAGCCACGGCGTGTCCATCTACGTCCCCGACTCCTTCTACCACCCGCTCTACAGCACCCTCGCCTTCTCCCGCGACGGCAGATGGGATGACTTCGCCAAGTACATAGCCACTCTGAAGTAATCACACACTACAACGCCATACGAGGGCTGGTTCCTCGCTCCTGGCTTGCCGCAGGGAAACCGTTGCGCGGTTTCCCCCCCGCGGGAGATTGAGCGGGGCCCCCCTTTCCCCAAAGTCGCGAGGAACCAGCCCTCGCATGGCGTTGTTGCCGCGCTGACATGCGGACTGGGTTAGCAAAACCCTCTCGGAGGCCGACGCTTGCGTAAGCGCGGAGGCCGAGAGAGGAGGCGCGCGCACGGTGTGCGCGACGCCGTGTTTTGCGTTCCAGTCCGCGTGGCAGCGCGTGACCAGGCTTTTTTCTCTATTTTTCTTGTTGAAGTTTGCCGAAGGCGGCGACGCCGAGGGCGGTGGTGATGAGGCAGAAGAGGGCTATGGCACCGAGGTCGGTCCACAGGGAGAAGTAGCCGCGGCCCAGCATGATGATGCGGAACAGGTCCACGCAGTAGGTGACGGGGTCGAAGAGGCTGATGATTTTTATGTAGGGCGCGGCGCCGGCCAGGTCGAATAGCGCGCCGCTGAAGAAGAAGAGCGGCCAGGTGAGGAAGCTCATGACGAGGCCGAAGCCTTCCATGGATTTCATCCTGGCGCCGATGGTAAGCCCCATGTTGGTGATCATGTAGGAGATAGGGAAGGCCGCCAGCAGGCACAGCAGCACCTGCAGCGGACCCTGCGGCAGGATGAAGAAGGCGCCTATCACCAGCAGCAGCAGCGTCTCTATGAGGGCGCCCAGCATGCCGCCCAGCGACTTGCCAAAGAACAGCGTGGCGCGCGAGATGGGGGCCGCCAGCACCTCTTTCAGGAAGTCCAGCCGCTTGTCCCAGATAATATAAAGACCGTAGGTGATAGACGTGAAAAGTATCACCATCGCCATGATGCCCGGGAAGATATACTGCTGGTAGGTAAAGCCCGGCACGGGGCTCTGGCCCTCGGCCATGCCCTTGCCCATCACGAACAGGAACAGCAGCGGCGAGATGAGGATGGAGATGATGCGCTCTTTCTCCCGCACAAAGATCTTGGCTTCGCGCAGCAGCAGGGCGTAGACGGCGTTGAAGTTTATCATATCAGCGCCTCGTGCTCTTGTTGACGGCGATGCGCTCGAAGATGCCTTCGGCCTTCTCCTCGGCGTCGTCGGTGATCTGCTGCCCCGCGAATTTAAGGAACACGTCGTCCAGCGTTACGCGGCGCACTTCTACCTCGTCTATCTTGCCGCCGGCGTTGAGCAGCGCCTGCAGGTTGGCGCCGGAGTCTTCAATGCTTATCTTGAAACGGGAATTCTCCCTCTCCACGCTCTTCACAAAGGGCAGCGCCCTGACGGCGGCTTCGTCCAGCTCGCCTTTGATGAAGACCAGGTCCTGGCCCACTTTGCGCTTCAGGGCCTCCGGCGTGTCCAGCTCTATGATCTTGCCGCGGTTGATGATGGCTATGCGGTCGGCCAGGCTGTCGGCCTCCTCCATGTAATGGGTGGTGAGGATGATGGTGGTGTTGTGGGCTTCTTTGAGCTCGCGGATATGGGTCCACACCGCCTTGCGGCTGGCCGGGTCCAGGCCGAGGGTGGGCTCGTCGAGAAAAAGGATCCTGGGGCTGTGGATGAGGCCGCGGGCTATCTCCAGGCGCCGCCGCATGCCGCCGGAGAAAGTCTTTACCAGGCTTTCGGACCTGTCGGAGAGTTTTACCAGCGCCAGCATCTGGTCTATCTTGGGGCCTATCTCGCGGCGCGGCATGCCGTAGAGCATGGAGTGCAGGTACAGGTTCTCGCGGGCCGTCAGCAGGTCGTCCACGCTGGGTTCCTGGAAAACTATGCCGATATTGCGGCGCACCGCCAGCGGCTCCTTGTTGATGTCGCAGCCGGCCACCAGCGCGGTGCCCGACGTAGGGCGCACCAGGGTGGAGAGCATGCTGATGAGCGTGGTCTTGCCGGCGCCGTTGGGGCCGAGCAGGCCAAAGACCTCCCCCTCCGGTATCTCCAGCGAAACGCCGTCCACCGCCGTAACTTCGGCGTAGCGCTTTACCAGGTTGTCGGTCTTAATGGCGGCCATAGGTAAATTCTAGCAAATCCAAAAAAAGAACCCCGCAGGGGCGGGGTTCTCTTTGTGTTTTACTACGGTTTAGAACAGCAGGCCGAAGCTGGCGGCTACACCCACCTTGGTGGGCATTTCGCTGCCGTCGATCTCCGTCTTCTCGCTGCTCACCACGCCAGACACGTCGAAGTGCATGAACAGCAGGTTCAGGCCGGTGCCCAAGGTGTAGGCCAGCTTGGAGTCCTTCTCGGCGAGGTTCTTCATGATGCCCGCGCGCAGCGGGATATTGAAGGCCTTGCGGTTGAAGATGTTGATCTCCGTGCCCATCGCCAGCTGGCGCGAGTCGAAGCCGTCTACCGGGGTCTTGTTCTTGGTCAGGTCCATGTCCAGGGCCAGGGTCCAGAACTTGGCCGGGTTCAGCGCGAAGCCCAGGCGCACCTGGCGGTCCAGGTCGTAGTCGCCGCCCGCGGGAGTGTCGAACGACGGGCTGTTGATGTTGCGCATCACCAGGCCTACCTTGGGGCTGAACGGAGCTTTCTCATAGGTCTGCTTTACGTCCCACAGCAGGCCCAGGTCGGCGGCCGGCTGCCAGCTGGACTTGGTGTTCTCCAGCTTGAAGGCGTCGCCGGTGTTGGACTCGGAGAGGAACCGGAACGAGGTTGAGGCCGTGCGGCCGTTGACCAGTTTAAGGTTGGCGCCCAGCGACAGGCCGTGCATCCACTTGTCCAGGTTCCACGCGTAACCGGCCGCTATTTCCACGAAGGAAGCGCCGACTACCTCGAGGGCGGACTGGTTATTGGTGTAAGACGCTCCGGAAGCGGCCCCGCTGATTATCGGGGCAACATCCGCAGCGTACTGGGACATCGTGTTCGCGACTTCCGTTATCTGGTCATTCGAAAGAGCCGCCTGGTTTACGAAGGCGTTTGCCAGAGTATCGGCGTTGGTTATGCCTACGTTCTGGGTTGTCAAACAGCCGCCGCTTCCGCAGATCAGGTTCTCAAGGCTAGCGTAGCCGATGGTGTTGATGGCGGCTTCTATGGTATTCGCCGCGGCCAATTGCGTCGAGTCACCTGGATTAGTGGCAACCGCGCCCGCCATTGTTACGCCGCTGGTGCCGTCACCGGCTATCACGCCGAGCCCGACGTTAGTGGTGTCGATGAATGGGTTGAGGCCGATGGAAGTGAAGTTATTGATAGACAGCGCGACTTTGGAGAACTTGAAGTTGGCTCCGCCTGCCATCTCTATCAGGGCGCCTTTGCCCGGGTCGTTCATGTCGTTCATCAACGACAGGGTCTTTACGAATGCAGCCACCTTCGGGGCATCCATCGCGCCTTGGTTACTCTGGGCGGTCTGTATGGCTGAATACTGAGAAGCCAAATCGCCGATCTGGCTGGCGTTCTTTATTATGTCGCCGGTGAATTCGGCGCTGACGCCAACCGGGATTTCCATGCCGGAGACATTGGCGCTGCTCTTTACCAGGCCGGCCGGGTTCCAGTACTGGGCTATCGGGCCCTGGGCCACGGCCACAAAGGCGCCGCCCATACCCATCGGGCGGGTGCCGAGCACCTGCCACTGTTCGGCTGACAGCACGGCGGGGGCCGCAAGGCAGCACAGAGTTATAATTAGTTTTTTCATCGTCCCTCCCATATTAAAACCGCAACCCCGATATTTTATTACATCCCGGAGTGCATTGCGATAGCTCTTTGGTTACATGTAACCGGTGTTACTTCAGGTGCCGTTCGAAGAACTCCGTGAGGCGGCGTTCATAGGCGTTGCCGGCGCGGTACCAGTTCTCGCCGTGGCCCGCGCCTTTAACTATCCAGAGCTCGGCGGCCGGGGCGGCCGCCTTTATGCGCTCTGAGTTGGCCGGCGGCACCTGGGTGTCGGCGTCGCCGTGCACCAGCAAGATAGGCGTGGTCAGCCGGGCGGCGCTGGCGGCGGGGTTTATAGAGTTGATATTAACACCCATGAACAGCAGGCTCCAGGTCTTCATCAGCGCCAGCAGCGGCCGGCGCCACCAGCCCCAGGGCCTGAAAATATAGTCCAGCTCCCCCCCGAGCTCGGCATAAGGCGCGTCCAGCGCGCGGGCGGCAATGGCTGGATTCTCCGAAAGCAGCACCGTGGCCGCGCCCATAGAGAAACCGTAGGCGCCGGTCCGGTCAAAGCCGCGCCCCTTAAGGTATGTTACGGCCGCGTCTATGTCGCGCACTTCGCGCGCGCCGCCGGTGGCAAAGAACCCGCCGCTGCGGCCGGTGGCCCTGAAATCAAAATACAGCACATTAAAACGCTTGGCCAGAAAGACCGTCAACCCCAACACATCGCTCTTGTCCATGGGGTAGCCGTGGCAGACTATCACCGCCTTCCGACTGGTTTTATGCGGCAGGAACCAGGCGTCCAGCTGCACGCCGTCGGTGGTCTTGAGTTTTAGTTCCTCAGGCTGGAAGCCGAAGTCCTTGGGATGGTAGGAGCCGACATAGCGCTTGGGATGCGCGTAGAGCCAGAAAAAAACAAAGGACAACGCGACATAGACCAGCGCCGGGTAGAGCAGCAGGCGCCAGCCGATCTTGAAGGCGAGGGAATCCATTAGTTGTATTCTCACGGTCAGGCCGGTTTGTCCAGCATCGGGACGAACCGCACCTGGCAGATGGTCCGGCGCTCCGGGCCCGAAGGCTTGTCGGTTATCAGCAGCAGGTCCTGCGGCTCCTGGCCCACCGGTATCACCAGGCGGCCGCCGGGTTTTAGCTGCGCCAGCAGCGCGGGCGGCACGTCGGACGGAGCGCAGGTGACTATTATGGCGTCGTAGGGCGCGCTGGCGGGCCAGCCCGCGGCGCCGTCGCCGGTCTGGAATTTAATGTTGGCGTAGCCGAGTTTGGCGAGTTTCTCCTGCGCGGCGGAGGACAGTTCCTGCAGCAGTTCCGTAGTATAGACTTCGGCGGCCAGCTCGGCCAGCACGGCGGTCTGGTAGCCGGAGCCGGTGCCGATCTCCAGCACGCGCTCGCTCCCCTTCAGGCCCAGCAGCTCGCTCATCAGCGCCACTATGTAGGGCTGCGAAATGGTCTGGCCGGCGGGCAGCGGCAGCGGGTAGTCCTCGTAGGCGCGGCTCACCATGTCCTCGGTAACAAAGCAGTGGCGGCAGACCTTGGCCATGGCCGCCAGCACCCGCGGGTCTTTTACGCCGCGGGACTCTATCTGGTCCTTTATCATGGCCCGCCGTATGAAGCCGAGGTAGTCTTCGTATTTGGGGCCGAGCAGTTTGTTTATCACCAGACGCCCTTCTGCACCATGAAGCAGGCGCTGATGGTTTTTATGCCGTAGGTCTTGGCTTTTGCTATAGCGGTGTCGGATTCGGATCCGGGCTGCATCCACACGGTCTTTATGCCGAGCGCGTTGCACTCCTCCACCACTTTCTCGGTGGCGGCCGGCGGCACTACCGTTATAACCAGGTCGGGCTTCTGCTCCATCTCGGAGAAGCTGCGGTAGATGTTGTGGCCCAGCACAAAGCCGCCCTTGGGGTTTACGCCCTTTACGGGGTAGCCGGCCTTCAGCAGGTCGCGGAAGATCTTGTGCCCGTACTTGGAGGCGTCGTCGGAAACGCCCACCACCGCGATGAGTTTATATTCGGAGTTGTTCATAGTTGGCCAAAGTCGCCGCGCAGGCGCTCTTCCCAGAGGGAGAGCCGCGGGAAATGGTAGATTTCGAGGCCGAGGGAGAAGATGACCAGCAGGTAGAAGTCCAGCCGGTAGCCGGTGAGCAGGAACATGATGAGGCCGCAGACGGCGGGCAGCTCGCAGACGCCGGCTTTTACCATGGCCTGCACGGTCAGCGCTTTTATCGTTTCTTCCGGGGTCGCCTTCTTCTCCTCGAACTTCCCGGCGGAAAACCTGAGCACGGCCAGCGCCGAGAGCCCGATTATGTAGAGCGCGTATTTAACGGCGTAGGCCGCGGGCGGCGCCAGCGGCGGCTTATGGCCCATCACCCTGAACGCCTCGGCTATGACCGTGTAGAAAACTATGGCCCCCGTTATCCCGCCCGCGGCTACGGCCGCGGCGAGATAGGCCTTCTTCAGTTTCTCTCCGTTCATTTTACCTTGGTCTCCTGGCCCTTCAGCGCCTTGAGCGCGCGGCCGGCGGCCTTGACCATGGGCTCGGCGGAGATGTCCGCCCCGACGGCGCGGCGCATCCACTCGCGCGGGGTGATGGAGCCCTGCACGCACATGCGCTCCATCTCGGTGGCCAGGCTGTGCTCGCGGAAATACTCCTCTATCTGGAAGGCGATGATATGCCCGAGCGGGTAGTCGGGCAGGTACAGGCCGTGGTTGATCATATGCGAGTAGATGCCCAGCAGCGGGCTGCCCTTGGCGCCGAAGACCGGCGCGAAATGGCGGTCCCAGACGCCCTTGGCGATCTCGGCCACGGCCTGGCGCAGGTCGGCGGGCTCAGCGTCCTTGTTCTTGTAGAGCCAGCGCCAGACGTTCATGTCCACCAGGGCTACGCCGGCGATCTCGCGGGTGGCCCAGAAGACGTCCATGGTCTTAAGGTGCTCGGCGCTGCCGCCGGGCGTGGAGAGCCCCAGGATGTCCATGTCCCTGTCCTGGAAGACGAAGGCGAAACCCTCGGTGAAAGCGGTGTTCGGCACG
The DNA here is from genome assembly GCA_964417965.1 of uncultured Elusimicrobiaceae bacterium. Lineage (GTDB taxonomy): Bacteria > Elusimicrobiota > Elusimicrobia > Elusimicrobiales > UBA9959 > UBA9959. Next base: position 29,208 of record CAYQJX010000011.1, on the reverse strand, counting down.
CCTTCGAGCAGGGTGTGGTCCACCTTGTAGAGAGAGAACACCTGCTCGGTGCAGTGGCCCAGCTCGTGCATGGCGACGTTGAAGCCCTGGTAGTCCATGCCGCCGGCGGGCACCCGGGTGCGCAGGTGCGCTTTCTCGGTGCGCATGCCGGGGCCCCAGGCGTGGCCGGCGCCGCGCGCGGCGTTGACCTCTACCCTGGCCGCCACGAACTCGGCGGTCTCTTTGGCGAAGCCCAGCTTTACCAGGATCTCGGGAATGCCTTTCTGAAAGGCGTCGGCGCTGGGGTACTTGGCCGCGGTGGCCTTGTCCAGCGCCTCGCGGGAGATGCCGGAGCGGGCCTTGAACCCGTCGTACCAGATGTCGAAAGGCTCCAGCGGCCGGCCCAGGCGCGCGGCTATAAGCTCGGCGGCCTGCAGGCCTTCTTTGGCGTCCAGCAGGCCGGTGAACATGGCCTCTACCTGCTCTTCGGGGATCTCGCGGCCCAGCTTGAACTTGCGGTCCATGTGCGTGGGCTCCAGCGGGAAATACGGGTCCTCTTTGAGGTGCGCCTGGAAAATATCCAGCAGGCGCTCGTAGCGGGTGTCGGGCTCGTTGGGGGCTTTGGCGCCGTCGAGAGTGTTGGTTTCCGGGTCCCAGGCGTGCTTTTCCGAGTTGATGAACTTGGCCGGGATCTCCTGCGTGATGATGCGCTCCATGATCTTTTGTATCACGCGTTGCCGGTCCAGGCCGTCCTTGTCCGAGTAGAGGCCCTTGAGGAAATCGCGCAGGCCCCAGTGGGAGATCAGGCGCGGGCCGTCGGGGAACAGGTGGTCGCCGTTGGGCGCGGTGATGCGGGACATGAAGATGTTGTAGGAGTTGATGTAGCCTTCGGCTTCGGAATAGACCTTCACCAGCTCGCCGTTTATGGCGGAAGGCACGCGGTGCGCGAAGCGCCCGGCCAGGCGGGTGCGGGCCCATTCGTCGCGGGTCCAGGCGGGGCCGTGCTCCAGGCAGGTCTCCAGCGTCTTGGCCGGGAAATTGAGCAGCGCCAGGAAGGCGAGCTTGGTGAGGAACAGGTCCTCTGTCATATGCGAGCCGGGCGCGTAGGAGGCGAACATCCGGTCCGCCGGGCCCAGCGGGCCGGTGTCCTCGTCTATCTCGCGGCGCAGCTTAAGCAGCAGGGCCGTGAAGTGGCCGTTGATCTGCTCTATCTTGGCCTCGAACGAGCGCAGCAGCTTCTCCAGCTCGGGCTCCATCAGGAAGTTGGCGTAGCAGAAGCGCTTGAAGTCCGACGCGGTGCCGTCCTTGCGGGTGTCCCACAGGCGGGCCGTCTGCCGCACGCAGGCGTTTATGCGCTCCGCTTCCGACGGGTATTTCTTCAGCAGCTTCTCTATCGCGGCGTTTACGATTTCTTCCTTGAGCATAGTCCCTCTCAGTATTTGTAGAGCTCTTCGCCGCCGGGTTCCCGGTGGCTGCAGTCCAGCAGCAGCAGCCCGTAGTTGGCCGAATCCGTCGCGGTAAAGTACAGCCAGCCGCCGGAATCCGTAACCGCCTTCGAGGCGTCCTTGTCGAACTTCTTTGAATCTATCAGGGTAATGGCGGCGGAGGCCTCGTGGCCCGGCAGTTCGAGCGCGGGCACGGCCGTGATCTGGTCCGGGACCAGTTTTGCCGGAGAAGCGGGGTACTTGCCGCCGTTGGTGGCGTAGTAGACCTGCAGCTCCGCGCGGAAGCGGGCCAGTATCTTTTTGGCCGTCTCGGAGCGCTCGGCGTCCTCGCGGCGGATAAGGTCGGCCAGGATCTCGGCCCCGAGCGTTTCCCTGAGGACCGCGTTGAATTTTTTAGTCTCTACGGCCAGCGCGTCCAGCTTTTCGGGGGGCACCCCCCCGCCGCGTTCCAGCAGGAGGTTGAGGTCCCTCATCAGCCGGCGCAGGGCCGGCGCGCGCTCGGCCGGCAGCTCCGCTGCCGCCGGAGCGGTGGAGGCCTGTACCGCCGCCGTGGAGACGGCCGTCTGCTGCGCGGCGCCGGCGGCCGGGACCGCCAGTACGAGGGCGAGGGTGGTTTTTAGTAGCACGTTAGAATTTCCAGTTCTCAAGTTCGGGCAGGAACTTGTAGTTGGTCAGGTCGAACTGTATGGGCGTGACCGAGACGTAGCCGGCGTTCAGCGCGTTGAGGTCGCTGGCCAGGTCCGGGTCTTTCGGTTCGTAGTCGCCGGTCATCCAGTAATAGGTGTTGCCGTGCGGGTCGGTGCGCTTGTCGAACCAGTCGTTAAAGCACGTGAGGCTCTGGCTGGTCACGCGCACGCCTTTAAGCTTTTTGGCGGGCAGGTTGGGCAGGTTGACGTTGAGCAGCGTGCCCTGCGGCACCGCGCGCTTCTTCATCATATTGGCCAGCCTTACTGCGAAGGCCGCGGCCGGCGCGAAGTCGGGTTTTACGAAGGTGTCCAGCGAGACGGCCATGGACGGGATGCCCAGCAGCGCGCCCTCGGTGGCGCCAGAGACGGTGCCGGAATAGAGGATGTTGTACCCCTGGTTGCCGCCCAGGTTTATGCCCGAGACCACCAGGTCGGGGCGCTTTTTCATGATCGCTTTGATGCCGAGTTTAACGCAGTCGGCCGGCGTGCCGCTGGCGGCGTAGCCGAAGAACTTGCCGTTGCGCTTGGCCTCGGTCACGCGCAGCGGGTCGGTAATGGTGATGGCGTGCCCTACGGCGCTGCGCTGGGTGTCCGGCGCCACCACCGTCACGTTGCCGGCCTTGCGCATGGCGGTCGCCAGCGCGTAGATGCCCTCGGCGTAGATGCCGTCGTCGTTGGTTATGAGTATTTCCATAGTTGTAGTCCGCGGCTTAAGCTTTCAGGGCCCGATTTTTCTGACCGGCGCCCGGGTATTTAACAGCCTGTGCAGCAGGGCCGCCAGCGCCGCGGTCCTCAGCGGCTTTTCCAGGTATTCCTTCACGTTGGATTCGCGCTTGATCAGCTCCGCGGTGGACTGGTCCATAAAGCGCCCCGTCATGATGACGATCGGGATAGTGCCGGTCTCATCCCCCTGCAGTTCGTGCACCACCTCAAAGCCGCCCGACTTGGGCAGCATCAGGTCCAGGAGGATCAGGTGCGGGGCGAGGGTCCTGGCCTTCTCTATGGCTTCCGGCCCGTCCTCGGCCATTGCCACCTTGAAGCCCTCCTTCTCCACAATGATCTGCAGCAGTTCCCTGACGCCCCTGTCGTCGTCTACGATCAGGATGAGTTTGTCCGAGGAAGAAGAAAGTTGATTTTGCATAGTTACCCCTGCTGTATTAAACCAATTTTAAGACCGCTTATAAACAGTAAAAGACAAAGACAGGACCGCCGGTTTCCCGGCGGCCCTGCCTTTACGGGGCCGTGGAGAGGCCTAGTAGCGGAAGATGGCCGCCGCCGGCGCTCTCCCTGGCATCCTGTCGGGTGCCAGCGCGTACACCTTGCCGCCGTGGTCCAGCGTGCGCGTGACGCACATGTCCAGCAGTTCAAGGTCGCAGGGTTCCGGCTTGGGATGCACGTCCATTATGCCGGATTCGTCGTCGAAAAAACCCCAGCGCTGGTCTTTTGCCGAGACGAACAGCTCGGCCACCCGGCCATCGTTGGCGGCCTGCAGTATGGTCCGCAGGTGGTTTGAGGTCCTGGGGGTGCCCTGCAGGTGCCCGAACTGCGTGACGGCCTTGTGCGCGTCCTCCTCGAACCCCGGACGCACCAGCTCCCAGGCCCTGTCCTTTAGTTCTTCCGGCCGGTAGTCGGCCGGGTTGCCGGTTATGCGGGTAGCCCAGAGCTTGGGATAGGTGCTGGCTTTTTCGTAGATGCGGGTAAGGTAGTCCACCCCGGCCAGCACCAGCGGGCCGCCGTTGCCGTTGAGGGCGGAGATCACCGCCCTGTTTACGTTCTGGAAGTAGGAGAGGATATTAGCTTTGCCCTCGTCGGTATCCTCGGCGTGGCCGTGGAACATCCCGGACTGCCCGCTCCCCCCGCCGTGCCCCTGGCTCTGCGTATGGAACTGCAGCTGTTTCTCGCCGGGGTTGAGCTCCAGCAGTTCGGCGATCCCCTTGGGGGCTTTGCGCAGGTCCACTTCCGCCACGCTGTAGCGGCTGCACTGGTACAGCTTCACGGAGTGCTGGCTCAGCGCGAGCACGCAGAACCTGCCGTCCTCGGTGAAGAGCGGCAGCAGCTGCTTTACGCAGAACCTGTCGGCCACCGCCGCCATTTCGGAGAACTGCAGCGGCAGCGTGTAGGCGCGCTTCATCCTCCTGCAAAGGAACACCGCCAGGCCGCCGCTCTGGTACTGCCAGAACATATGGTCTTCCAGCAGCGGCTGCGCCGGCGCCATCAGCGCGGCTACCTCGTAAGGCTTCATCCCCGTCGCGGCCAGTTTATGCTCGGCCTCGCGCAGCAGTTTGCGGTACCTTATCGGGTTCTGTTTCGTCTCGATGCTGCCCTTCTCGGTAGGCATATAGATCGAAACGCAGGGCCCCGTCCTCTCGTCCGTCAGTTCTTTCAGCTCTTCCCTTTTCATTATAAGCATAGCTTCCCCCATTTTTCCGCCAGGATTCCTGCAGGAACCGTTTGCGGTAATTAATCCCCTACCCCTAGGAGTTCAATGTCTGAAAACATTCTATTGCTCTAATTTCTCAAAGTCAAGCCTATAATCTCAAAAATCACAAAAACACCAAATATCAAGCTTGAGGGGTTCGGGCAAAAAAATCCCCGGCTGCGCAGCCGGGGATCTTAATTTTCGCAGCTTAAAAGTTCTCAGCGGCGGAAGTTGCACCAGTAGCCCCATTTCGTGCCGTCGCCGCCGAAGTAGGACGTCGCCGATTTTTCCATGGCCACGTAAACCTCGGTGGGCTGGAAAGGCTTAGCGAGCAGCGCCTGCGCCGAAGGCACGTTGTCTATGAGGATGGTGACGTCCACCCCCTTGGTCAGCCCGGTCTGGTTGTAACCCTGCAGGTTCACGTAGTTGGAATACTGGTCCGGGGCGCTGGCTACGGCGTTACCGGCTGCGGATTTCCCCAGGTCGGGGAAGCCGCCCAGCCGGTAGTCGGCTGACACCACTTCCCGCGGCGAGCCGTGCTGGGTGTCCAGGTAGCTCTTGAAATTCTCCAGCGTGACGGAGCAGCGCAGCATCATATCCGTGTCGTATTTCTTGGTGGCCCGGTTGTAGGCGTAAAGGTGCCCTTCGGCGTAAACCCGCGGAGCGGGCGCCGCTTTGTTCTGCACCGGCACCATTACGAACAGCGCGCAGCCGCCGTTCTGGGCTACGGAAGAATTAAGGCGGGGGCGGGTTACGGTGGCGCCGCTCTTGCATATAAAGGAACAGGTGTCGCCCTGCACCGAGGCGTACTTGCAGCTTTCCATGCCGGCCGGCACCGGGAAAGAGATCTTCTGGGTCTGCGCTGAGTCTGCGGAGTTCAGGCCGCGGACTATGCTGCCGGCGTCCCCTCCCAGCAGTTCTTCGAAAGAGGCCTCGCGGGCGTAGGCGCCGGTCGCTATAAGCGTTAACACCGTTGCCAGGGCTATCAGGTTTAACTTTTTCATTTAATTTTCTCCTTCTGCTCTCACAGCCATTTCAGCCGTTGATATAGTCTAGCGGTTAGCGGCCGCGCAGACATGAGGCGCAATGCCCAGCGTGCCGGCGTATTAGTGCTCAGCCCTTTTGCCCTGTCGACTTACGGGCGGCCGGGCTACTAAAAGGCGGGTTTAGTGATGCGGCGAGTCTTTAGTGTGGGGAGGTGTCCGGCGCAGGGCGCCAGGCTTCGGCGATCTTGCTGGTTCGGGACTGCATCCTTGTGAGATGCGGGCCCATCATGAATTCGGTGGGCTTTCCCCCCCGGCTTACGGCGATAAAGTAAGGGTGGTAGAGATACTCTCCGGAGGCGCGGACATTGTACGGGTCAAAGCCGGTCAGTTCCGCGTCCTGCAGGTCCAGCTTTTCCGCGCCGGCCAGCTTTTCTGTTACCAGGCGGTCTATGGCCCCGAAATAATTCCTGTGCTCGTCTGTCAGTGCCGGAATAGCGGGCACGGGTATATCGGCGGAAGTTGTGTCGTCGGCGCCGTCCGCCGGGGCTAAACCGTTCTCCAGCCGCACATGATGCAATATCGCGCCCGAGCTGTATGAAATGAGCCTGGCGTCGAAAATATTCTCCGGAGAGCGCAAAAAGGCTAGCCTTTTTTCCAGATGGCGCAGGTAAATTGTCGGATTCAATGATTTTAAGGCCCGGAGTTCGGCATACGTGGCGCTGCCTTCCTGGTTCTCTGTCTTAACGTCGTAGTCGACCGCCTCGGGATACTCCGTCCTGCGACGGCTGCGCAGCGCCTTGAACTCCGACCACCTGCCCGCTTCAAATTTTTCATGCAGCGCCGTCAACGCTAGGTTCTCAGCGTATCTCAATTCGAAATTCCGGAGGTCGCGCGGGTAAAAAGCCCCGACCATCATGTCCGCCATCGGCAGCCCTCCCGTTTCGTCCTGCCAGGCGTGGAACATCTCGTGCACTATGCAGGCGGCGAGGTTGTCCAGATCGCGGACCGGGCCGGTCAACTTCCAGATCGCCGCCCAGCCGCCGTTATATTTTATGGAAGTGTTCCCGATGAACCTGTCGTCCCAGGGCATTTCGGAGTCAGTGAAGCGGACGCGGTTGTCGTCGTAAAGCGCGAAAGGAAAAGTATGGAAGCCCGGCCAGATGCCGTTAAAGTCCAGCCCGGCGATACGCCGGCTGAGCTCCAGGTGGGCGGCTTTAAGTCCGGTGTCTTCTGTTCTTTGCATCCAGTCAGAACCAGGGGAGCCAGGGGATTTCGCGGGTAAGGCAGTGTACGGCCCCGCCGAATTGCACGGCGTCGAAGGCGGGGATCTTTACCACCTTGAAGCCCAGCCCGGCGTAGGCCGCGGCCGCGGCCTCGTCTAAAGCTTTGAAGGGCTGGGTGTGCGCGTATTGCGCGGTGTAGTAGACCGGCATGAAGATGGTGTCGTTGACGCGCAGCGAGTTGGTGTAGGAGTACGCCGTCACGCCGCTGATAGTCCCGGCCGGAAAATCCGCGTTCTTCAGGCGCGTGACGCGCATGCCCAGCGCCGCGAACTTGGCGGCCGCGGCGTCCATGGCCTTCTTCATCTCGGCGTGTATTGAATCGGCTACCACTACGGCGCCCCCGCCGAAATACTTGGCGTAAATATCTATGTGCCCCGTGCTCTCGCCGGGGATGACGGGCATCCAGACCATTTTGCTGCCGCGCAGTTTTGCGAGGATCTCTTTTTCAAGGGCGGCCTTTGTCCAGCTCTTGTTGTCGGCTATTACCTTCTCCGTCATGAAAATGCGGCCCTGCTCGTCGGCGATGAAGTTGCCGAACTCCAGGCCTACCTTTGATTTCTCCAGCGTCAGGCCGAAGCCCTTGGCCAGTTCCCCGCCGAAGCTCTCCGACTGCGGCCGGTCGGGGTAGTAAGCGAACTGTACCATGCGGGCGGAGCCGGTTTCGTCCACCACCACCTCGGGCAGGAAGTCGCGGGTCCAGGGCGACTCCAGCGTGTAGGTCCAGGCTACGAAGCGTTTAGAATCGAAATCGGCCTTGAACTTCTGGTAGTGGGGGTTTTCGCGCGGGAATACTACTATGGCTTTCACGTCTTTCGGAAGTTTCGCGAGGATGGCCTCGTGCATCTTTAAAATGCCGTAAAAATAATCCGGGGTGGACAGCACTATGTAGCCGGTCCTGGCGTTCTCCGACATCGGCCCCAGGGGCCGGGCGGCCTTAAGCGCGTTCGGCGCGGCAGGTATTCTTACCGCGGAAATGCGTTCAGGGGTGAAATGGGTGTCTAAAGAAAGGGCTGCGGCTGAAGAGGAGCAAAAGGACAGCAGTGTGAGCAGGAATAGTTTCTTCACATATAGATTGTATTGTAAACGGCCGGAGAGCGCATGAGACTATGGGGCAGCTTAACGGGGCCAAAGGACTTAGTTGTAGCCAGGGTCTTTTTTGATAATCCTTTCAAACCTCGCCGCCGCGCCAGCGATAATGATAGCGCCGAAGGTGATGAGAACGCCCATGAAAACTCCGCCTGCCCGGTCGTCGGACTCGCCCAGTATGATGAAGACTTCTCCTGCCGCAACGAAACCAATAATTGCGAGCCCGCAATATTTTATAGTCCGCAAAGCTTTTGCGGCTGTTTGCGAAAACACTTCATTTTGTCCGGCACACCCCAACCGGTCTAGTTAAGTTTCGCCTCGAATTCAGTTATCAGGCGGTCCAGTTCGGCGCCGTAGATTTCTACGGCTTCAGGGTAGGATTGGCGCCGTACCAGGGCCAGAAGTTTTTCCTTGCCCCCTTTCTCCAGCAGGTGCGTGACAAACGCTCCCGCCAGGGAATAGTACTCGGAAGGCAGGGTTTTATTGGCCCAGACGGCTTTTACGGAAATTTCCACTTCAGGGTGCAGTTTTAAGAACTGCCTGGTAATTTCCAGGTGGTTCTGGCCCGCCTGGTTCAGGTAGACCGCTATTCCTTCATTGATGAACATGGAGGTGCCCGCGAACCCGTTAAAATTAGCGGAGACTATATGGGCAGGCTCATGCCCGGTGGTCTGATTGAAATTCGAATGGATGACGCTGAGCGGCGGAACGGCGAACCCGAGACTGAACCCTGCGTTCTGCATGGCGGACTCTTTGGAGTTCCAGACAAAAAAATTAATTTTGTGCGGCAGCGTTACGCCGTTAAAAAAAGAAGTGATGTCTTTATAGGCGGCCTCGCGCGTTTTTATAAAATGCGCCTGGTCCTGGACCACGGAAGGAGTTTGGAAGTGAAAAACAAAGTGTTCGCTTTCCAGCACGCTCCAGGGCGCGTAAAAGTCGGAATAGCCGAGAAGATTCTGGTACCAACGGGCGCCGGAGGCAAAATCCTCGCCGACCCCCATATTCGCGCTGTCCGAAAAGGCCTTGCGGGACTTGTCATACTCGCCGATGACGAAGTAACACCTTCCCAGATAATGCAGTGCCAAAGCCTTGTCCCTGGAATTCTGCGCCTCAAGGGTAAGGACATTCTCAAGGTATGCTATCGCGCCGGTGCTGTCGCCTCCGTCAGCCAGATCTCTCCCGCATTTTAGGTTCAAGGCGGAGTTCTGCGGCTCATTCTGCAACGCGTCGCAGGCCGCGCTTGCTGGCCTGAAGGATTTAATGGCAGCGGGGAAATTAAAAATGCGCTGCGGCAATTGAGGCCCGGGAGATACCGGTGTGCGGCTCCCAGGGGTGAGGAGGCCGCTTAATGAAGAAAGCGCTGGTGAAATCCCTGACTCATTGTCCTGGGCCGACAGCGGCACAGCAGAGCAGGCAAAGAAACCTAAAGCTGTTATTATGTTTTTCATGCAGGAACTCGGCTCCCCCAATAGGCTACGTATATAGTCTATCAATAGTCGAAGCGGTTTATAAGGGGCAAAGGGCCTAGTAGGTGTGCTTAAAAAGGCCTATGAATAAGTCTGGGACGTCGCCGCTACTGGCAGGGGCCTAGACGGGCGATTATCGCCGCGAAAGCTGGATCGCCCTGTGCTGTGCGGCAATTACGCTTGCAATGTCAGCTTCGCAGTCTTTTGCCGGGTCTTCTGGCGTAGTGCCGTCCAGGCTCTTGGTGTCTGTCAGGAAGCGGGCGAGGATTTCACTGTCTTTCCCTGAATCGAATGGCCTGAAGGATATTGACCTGCTGAGAGAACGCAGTCTTCCAGACGCGGAGGATTTGTTCGTTGCCCGGTTGGGTTGAGTTATCTATGGTCAACGCCCAGTTTAGCTCGACCTTGGCCGCCTTCTCGTTAATAGTCTTTATCCTTTCTTCAGAAACCGGGATATGATTGGCGGTTCCTCTTTGCTTTATGCGGTGGTAGCACGTCGGCAGCGGACTGAACACTTTAACCAGCTTGACCTCATATTTAACGCGCAATCTGTCTAAAACCGTGAGGAAATATTCGGACGAGCCCGTAGCTTCAAAAGACATCGCGTCTTCTTCTGTCAAAATCCGGTCGATCGCCCTTTCTTCATGATGAAAACCTTCTTTTTCAAGCTCATAGCCGGTCAATTTGGATTTCGGGATATTTTCCAGACCAAGTTTTTCCACGCTTAAAAATTTCAAGCCGGTCTCTTTTTCAAGAAGAGATCCGATATGGGTTTTTCCGCTGCCTTTTGGCCCGACCAGAATAAAAACCAGTTTCTTTCTGATGCTTTTGGTTCCTGTCATAATTCATACTATTCGTCGTTGTGGCTTCTTGCGCTTATCTTCTCAAATAGGTAAACAGCCGGATTTAGTGAAGAATCAGGATTCCGGCGCAATTGGAAATCTGCCTGTATTCAGTCTTAAGCCCTGAATTCTGCAGCAGCGGCAGCAGCGTTTCTGCCACCATGTAGATTTCAGCGTCGTCCCATTTGGCGCCTGACCTTTCGCGGCAGGCGGCAAGCTCTCCTGTGGTCTTGAACGCCACATCGGCTATTATTATCTTCCCGCCTGGTTTTAAGTTCCCGGCCAGCGCGCGCAGGAAAGCGGCTTTCCCCCCGTCGTCCAAATGGTGAAAGGCGTAGGCGGAGATTATATAGTCGAAACTTCTTCCTTTAAGTTTCTGCGGCAGCCCGGAATTGAAATCAAAAAGATGGAATTCCCCGTCAGGCATCGCCGCTTTCGCTTTCTCCAGCATGGCCGCCGAAAAATCCAGGCCGCAGATCCTGGCCCCTTCCTCGTAAAGGCCTGCCGAGAACTTGCCGGTGCCTATGCCTATATCCAGTATCTCCGCCCCGCGGGGGTCTTTTATCAAGCCCCTGACCTCGGCGAGTACCGTCGAGTAGCCGGCAAAAGGGTATCTCCCCGCCTTCTCCGATTCGGATACCGACTTATCGTATTCCGCCGCCCATTCGTTAAAACCGTTCTTATCAAGCATACGGCAATTTTATAATAATCCGCTGCTCAGGGCCGAACCTTAAAATAAAACTCCCCGGCATGGGCCGGGGAGTTCTAGCTTTGAATCGTTGGGGTGGCTGGTTATACCGAGTTCGGACTTGTTTCGCTTACGGGTAATACTTCCGTCCCTGATTCCTTGTTTTCGCCGGAAACGTCCAGCGCGGCCATTACTTAGGCGCGTGTTTCTGTATTTCCTGGCAAAGATTGGGCTGCATGTAAATCTGACCGCGCACACTCTTACCGTACATAAGCTTCTTGGGCTTCGTTTCCTTCATATTATTTAATTGCCCGTCGAGAATCGATGATAGCTATATATCCGATGAAAGCGGGATCATTTTGTAAATCCTCTAACGGATTGCTAAACCATGAACGCCCTATCGGCATAGCAAACTTCTTAACTTCGGTACGAGGGATTTCTGTTTTAGGAATACTCTTATCTATATTAGTAGCCGGGGAGGGCAACTTTGCCTCATTAGACCTAACTATAGCCTCTCCAAGTTTTTGTGTCTTTTCAGCAGAGTGTTCGTTATCATAACCTGCGATCATGTCAGCAGATAGCGTAGCGCTCTCTAACTTAAATCCAGCCTTATCAAAAAATATCTTTTTCGCTTCCTGTCGTAAGGCATAGTTCCAAGAAAGATATGTAGTATCTCCGGCAAACAAGTCTGTAAAAAGTTTTTCGCAAACCTCTCTCCTGGTTGTAGTGGAAAGATTTAAATAAATTGAATCTTTAAAAAAGTCCTGCCAGCTGCCCTTAATGGTCGTAGTGTCTGGAACAAAAGCATATCCATCTATGGCATGAGCTGGGAAAACACAAATAAAAAACAGCAAAGACATAACCACCGTTTTCATTTAGCCTCCTTTTGTTTCTTCTTCATTTCCAGCCCTCTCATGTTTTGGTTTGAGCCTGTCACTTAAGGACGGGAAACTGCATATCCCCGTCTAGAAACACTTTATTCTCTTCCAAGAAGTTCAACCTAAACTAAAAGGCTCCAAAATCCCATTTGAACCTGGCGGTTCCATTGGGAAAATGGAGTCTATTTCCTTGAAACTGAAATTTGGGGTGCCTTCCAGGCCTCAGTGATAACCTACTTTGCGCAACATCCCGAGGAAACATTATGAATTCCTTATGATCTGCGGTAGGCGGATCTTATCCGCGAGATGTCGTCGCAGGCGTGGCCACGCAGCGCGGCCCCGCACTGCTCCTTGCCGCGAGAAGGCGGTTCGCAGGGCGGCGGCACTAACGCGCCTTGCACCTGCTCCCAAGGAGGTCTGCATCTTACAACTGCCTCCTTTTGCGCGGCCGGCCGGCCCAATAAACGTGGGCCTTGGCGCGGCCGCTCCCGTCCGCCTGCGGCGGCCGTACAACAAAGAAAACTATTCCCCGCGCGCGCTGCAAAGAGTCGAACTGTTATCAATACAGACTTTGCCCGCGATCGCCAGTGGCTGCTGCCACTCGCGGCGCGTGCCTGTTGCTGTTATCTATCTTAACTGACCCCGGTGGCACCGTAATTACAAAACACCGCCCCGGCGTCCGCTGGTGCGGCCGCCTCGGCGGCCTTTTCTGTTATTAATTTGTAGCCACCGGGAGAAGCGGAAACCGCGAAGAAAATAAGGAAAGGCCAGGGCGGTAGCGGCTTGCCGCGAGATGGCCGCCGCACCCGCCCTGGCCTGCCTCATCTGATAATCATCTAGAGGTCCCCTCCCGCAGGTTGTGTAAAATTGCTTTGTCTAGGAGCAAAATTACAAACCTGAGGAGGGAACACTATATGAGATTATACGCCGCAATCGACCTGCATTCCAACAACAGCGTACTCGTTATCTTGGACGAGACCGACAAGATCGTCCACGAACGCCGGCACCCGAACGACCTGCCGACCATTCTGGCCGCGCTGGAGCCGCACCGGGAAAACATCCAGGCTATCGCCGTTGAATCTACGTACAACTGGTACTGGCTGGTGGATGGCTTAATGGGCTCGGGTTATACTGTTAAGCTTGTGAACACCGTGGCCGTTAAGACTTACGACGGGCTTAAATACAGCTCGGATGAGCACGACGCCCGGCACCTGGCCCACCTGATGCGCCTGGGGCTATTGCCGACGGGGCACATTTATCCCAAGGAGGAGCGGGCGGTCCGGGATCTTCTGCGAAAGCGCTCGCTGCTGGTGCGCAACCGCACCCTGCACATCCTGAGCATCCAGAACCTGGTCAGCCGCAACAGCGGCACCGGAATCGCCGCCACCGTCATTCGGAAGTTGGACGATGAGGCAATGGGCCGGATTTGCGGCGGCAACGCCACTTTGGTCCTGGCGATCAAAAGCAGTCTGTCAGTTCTGTTCTGCCTGGACGCGGAGATCGAAGGCCTTGAAAAGGTGGTCTTGGCAAAAGCAAGGCTTAGGCCGGAGTTCAAGAAACTTTTGACCGTCTACGGTGTCTGGCATATTATCGGCATGACCATCATGTTCGAGACTGGCGACATCGGGCGATTCGCTAAAGTCGGCCATTTTGCTTCGTACGCGCGCTGCGTTGGCGGCGGCCGTTTCAGCAACGGCAAAAAGAAAGGCGAGGTCAATAGGAAGAACGGCAACAAGTACCTTGGCTGGGCGTTCATTGAGGCGGCGCATTACGCCGTAATGCACAACGAGCGCATCCGGAAATTCTATCAGCGCAAGAAGGCCAAGACTAACACCGTTATCGCTTTGAAGGCGGTGGCGCACAAGCTGGCGCGTGCTTGCTACCACATAATGAAGGACCAGACCGATTTCGACGAGGCGCGGGCCTTTGCGTAGAAGATTTAGTGCTGTAAGCGAGCTCACGGTGGGAATGGAAAAACCTAATAACTGATTAGCCGCTTACAGCACCACTGCTTTTGGAGAAGACGCCTCGGCCGCGAGCCAATGTGGGGCTGGCTCGACGTAAGTCGAAAGCCATTATACTGTCGGCGGCAAGTGTCGCCATTGAATGGACGCGGCAGAGTACCAACGGTTTTCTGGGCCCCTGAACAAGGGGCAGGGGCTTCGGCAGGCAGCATCGCCTCGGCCTTGAACCTGATGAGTGTTTGGTGCGGCTTCGACCGACGCCAATTAAAAAGAGAACCCGGACGCGGATCAACCTTGAGCAGGAACGACGGAACGGATTTTAAAATGAAGAACCACTACCTGTGGGAGGAACTGTTTTGCCTCTTGACGCGGGGACCTCTAATGAGTGTTCCCGCCCAACTATGATACGGCGTAATTGCCCACCCGAAGAAGTACTGCAATTATTTCTATCACGTATTAGGGCGCGTCTTTCTTTTTATGGGTCTTTAGGCCTCCCTGTTCTTAGGCCAAAAGCCTCTAGTAATGAATTCGGTCTTAAGATATCATTAATTATACGGTGGGTTGGCAGAGCGGTTGAATGCAGCAGCCTGAAAAACTGTAGAGGGGTTTATCTCCTCCGAGGGTTCAAATCCCTCACCCTTTCCATACCGGCCCTCATCTAGGGGGCCGGTATTTATTTCAGTTACAATAACGCAGGTGGTATCTCCCGTGGCGGGCAGAGGGATTAGGTCAAAATTATGAAATGGATTACTTCGGGTGATATTAAAAATTGGGTTACCAGTAAACAAAGGCATTGCCAGGACACCTTGCCGGAATTGGTTCGCCGTCTGGTTTTAGCTCACACGGGCAAAACCGTTGATGAGTTCGATTTTTCATGTGGAGATAGTGTTGCTACTAGTGGTTGGGATGGCCGTCTCAAGACTTCAGTGGTTTCTCCGTTCTTCCCCAATGGCACTTCCGGATGGGAAATAGGAACTGAAAAATCTGCCCCATCAAAAGCAGAAGGTGATTACGCCAAGCGGTTATCGGATCCCTTGGGTTTTACTGCCACAGATACAACTTTCGTGTTTGTTACCCCCCGCGCGTGGCCTGGTCGTGCAAAATGGCAAGCCGCCAAGCGTTTAGCTAAAGCGTGGAAAGATGTGCGAGTGATTAGTTCGGATGGGCTTGAGCAGTGGCTTGAATCTTCCCCAGCAGTTGCCTTGTGGCTTGCGCGTCAGATCGGTAAAGTTGTCTCGAATGGAATCCGGGATCTAGAAGCTGTTTGGGAAGAGTGGGCTATAGGAACAAAGCCGATAATGACCCCAACTCTGGTAATCGGTGGGCGCAATAAGGATGTGGATGCTATTCAGAAATGGATCGCTGGAGAACCACGCATACTTGAGGTGCAGGGAGACGCTCCCGATGAAGCGGTTGCTTTTCTTTATGCATCGATAGTTGCACTTCCCGAAACCGAAAGAGTGCGGGCTTTGGCCCGATGCGTAGTGGTTGAAAATATCAGTGAGTTGCGTCAATTAACTCAGGCTTTTCAGAACTATCCGTTGATTATTGCGGCTCAAGGTGATTGTCTTAAGGCGGCTCCTGCCGCTGTTGCTAAAGGCCATCATGTTTTTATAAGCATGGACGCAACCGTTATTGGCCTTAGAGATATTCTTCGGCTAGCTCGACCGCAACGTAGTGTTGTAGAAAAGATTTTGCATGAGAGTGGCTTGTCAGAGGCCGACTCCCAACGTATAGCAAGAGATTCTGGGCATAGTATCACAGTCCTACGCAGACAGTTATTTCAATCCAACGCTGTCAGTGCCCCATCTTGGGCGAATGCCAAATCGGCATTCACATTGATTCCAGTCTTGTTCGCAAACGCCTGGGATGAACAAAAAGATGGGGACCGCCATGTAATTGAAACACTTTCGGGTATGGGTTATGAGGCTTTTGTTAAGGAACTTACCCCTTTTCTATCTATAGATGATTCCCCCATCCGCAAGGTTGGTAGTGTTTGGATGATTAAATCCCCGCTAGACGCGTGGTTCCTTCTTGCCCCACATATTATTCCGGATTATTTAAAACATTTTGAGCAAGCTTTGCTCGGTGTTCTCACAAAGACAGATCCCAAATACGAATTGGACGCTGAAAAACGCTGGGCGGCCGCTATTTATGGTAAAGCAAATCCATATTCTGAATGGCTTCGTACTGGTCTGGTCGAATCACTAGTTCTTCTTGCCGTTTTTGGTGATCGTTCTTCTCATATTGCCTCCACTCAAACATTTGCTGACCACGTGGTAAAAGAGGTGTTTAATACAGCAGACAAATGGGAGGCGTGGGCTTCTATAAAAGACGCAACCGCGCTACTTTCGGAGGCTGCGCCGGATTCATTCATGGACGCCGTAGACCAATTGCTTTCAAGGAATCCAGCTGTTTTTCAAGATTTAATGAGAGACGATTCTGGTGTTTTCGGTGAGTGTCGGCATTCAGGCTTGCTTTGGGCGCTTGAGGGCATTGCCTGGAGTTCTCAATATTTCGCTCGTGCCGTAAATGTCTTAGTTAAGTTGGCGAATATAGATCCTGGTGGCAAGTGGAGTAATAGAGCTATAAGCAGTCTCAGTCATCTATTCCTTCCTGGTTTCTCGCAAACGCACGCAAAGGCTTTGGAACGTCTAGAGTCTTTTAAAAGCATTATTGCCAAGGAACCCAAACTGGCTTGGAAGTTTTCAGGAAACTATTACAGTGGTGGGAGTCTGACAGAATCACACCGTTTTCGTTGGCGTGACACAGGCGGGACTCGACGTGGACTTGAACATGAAGCTGGTGAGGAATATCAAACGTATATGAGAGGCCTTCTCCCAATATTAAGGGATCTCGCATGCGCAAGAGAGAACTTGATTGATTCCATTGGGGATTTTATTAGGCTGCCTACGGAAACATGTGAAAAACTTATTGCGACCGTAAAAACAACTGACCCAGATGTGTTTTCGCGAGAAGAACGAGAAATGCTCCTTCAGAAAACGCGTGCGGCCCTGAACTGGATTAATAGCTATGATAAGAAAAATAGACGCATGCATGTTCCGGCACTTAACCAAGTATTGGTTAAGTTTGCCCCAACAGATGTCTTGGCGAGGGTGGGTTGGTTGTTAAGTAGCCCCTGCCCACGATTGCCACAGGGAGAATCGAAAAATTATGATGCCAATGAAAAGGCTGTAAGTAAGGCTCGAGAGAGTGCGGCACGTGAGGTTTTGGATAAAGTTCCAGTAGCGGACATAATAAAATACGCAGGGACAATACCGCATCCTGGTGTTCTTGGGTATAGCCTTGCCAAAGTAGTGCACGATGAAAAAGAAGACATAAAAGTATTAGATGCTATTATCGAGCATGTGGCGGATATGCCTGCCCTAATCCGGGGTTACGCACATGGGCGAGTGTCGGTAGATGGGGCTGGCTGGATAGACGCGCAAATTAAGCGAATAAAAATAAGGGGCAATTACACCGCAGAAGTGTGTGCTATGTTGTATTTCGGGTTACCCGAAGGTGCGTCTACATGGGCATCAGTAAGTAGCCATGGTAAAGAGGTTGAGGCCGTTTACTGGAAACATTCTAGTGGATATTCACAGATAAATAAAAACAAAGATTCGCCAATCGCAGTAGAAAAGTTGTTGGATGCTAAGCGGCCAGCCGCAGCACTCCAAATAGCTGGTGAGCCCCACGGTTGCATCCCCTGTGCATTATTGCAGCGGTTGCTCCAAGAACTTGTTGTTATGGATGAAAAGGAAATTAGCATTGGCGTGATGGAGATCTATCATCTGGGCCATGTCTTCAATCAAATATATGAAAAAAACGAGCTGTCATTGGCGGAAATAGCCACACTCGAGTGGCCCTTTGCCGCAATTGCAGATGATCTAAAAGAGCATACGTCATCCCCCTTGGCACTTCATCGTGCACTGCAAAATGACCCGCAATTCTTCGCCCAACTAGTTTCGTTTACCTATAAACGAGACGATCATGCGCCAGATCCAGCACGCGGTGACCTTGCTCCAGAGCAGTCTGAGCGCCGCGGGCGCGCAGCGCGTAAGATATTAGATTCATGGTATCTTATCCCAGGTGTTAATAAAGATGGCGTGCTTAATGAGGAAGAGTTTTGTAATTGGGTGATAGCTGCGCGCAAGCAATGTTTGGAAACCAATCATGGGATAGGGTGTGATCTGGAGATTGGCTTTATGCTTGCTCATACACCGAGTGATCCGAATGGGGAGTGGCCGCATATAGCGGTCCGGAATCTCATCGAGCAGCTAAACAGCGAGACTGTCGATAGGCATGTGCAAAATGAAATATTTAACAGTCGCGGCATTGTTTCTCGCGCACCAAGCGATGGTGGTGTACAAGAAAGGAAATTGGCTGAGAAGTATAGAAAGATGGGCGATTCTTTACAGGGAAAATGGCCACGCACGGCAGCAATGCTCCGCGGTATAGGTGACTCGTACGCTAGTTACGCTAAGCGCGAAGATATAGATTCGGATTTGCATGACTTCCGCTGCGATTAAATATTACGTTGTGGGTATTAGTTATTCCGGTATATTTTTGTGATGTGAGAATGAATAGGCCAATTATGCAGGTAATTGCGGACAAGAATATCCCTTATGTGTATGACGCATTCAAGGGGGTTGGTCAGTTGCGGCTGCTTGAAAGCGGAGAAATCACTGCTGCGACGGTAAAGAATTGCGATATTCTGGTAGTACGGTATGTCACGCGGGTCGATAAAAAGCTTTTAGCCGGAAGCAGGATAAAGTTCGTCGGAACGGTTTCAGCCGGTACGGATCATATTGACCTCAGGTATTTAAAGGACCAAAAAATCGCATTCTCCGCCGCCCCCGGCAGCAATGCGGAATCAGTAGCAGAGTATGTGATCGCGGCACTGTTGTCCCTTCATAAACTGGGCCGTATCAACATCCCTGAGGCCACGTTAGGCGTTGTAGGAGTTGGTAATGTCGGCAGCCGTGTGGCAATAAAGGCGAAGGCATTGGGGATGAATGTCCTGCTGAACGATCCGCCGAAGCGCAGAACTACCGATGATAAATCCTTCAAGCCGCTATCCAGCTTGATGGGTTCCGATGTTATAACTATACATACACCGCTTACCTTTACCGGTAAGGACAAGACCGCGGGTCTGTTCGGCGCGAAGAGGCTGGCCGGGCTTAAGCGCGGGGCCGTTGTCATCAATACCGCTAGAGGTGGGATAGTCTGCGAACGCTCACTTAAGAAATGCCTCACGTCCGGGCGGCTCGGTGGTGCGGTCATCGACGTCTGGGAGAATGAGCCGAACATAGCCCCAGGCTTGGTGGACTTGTCCGATATCAGCACCCCACATGTAGCCGGCCTATCTCAGGAAGCCCGGCTAGCCGCGGTCTGTGTGATCTATGCCGCAGTATGCGCTCATTTTAGGATAGCTCCTGTGTGGAAACCGCCGGTTCGCAGACGCGCGCCTCTTGTCTGCGTACGTTCACCTAGAGATACGCTTTGCAGCGTTCTCCACGGTGCTGTCCGGAGGATATACAATATTGAAAAAGATTCGGCTGAATTTAAGTTGGAAGTAGTGAAAGGCCCCACTGCGGGCGCGGCGTTTACCGCTTTTCGTAAACGCTATCTGCGCCGGTCTGAGTTGTCAAGCCGGGTACTTGCCCTGTCAGGCCCAGCGCGATTTGCCCGTGTGATGCGCACTCTCGGATTTAATCCGCAGTAGCGGTTGAGTAATCCCCCATCGTTTGAACGAGGCAGAGAGAATCCTGGCAATCATCATCCTGTAGTCTATCCCATTCAAAGCGCAACACTGTGCCAGCGTCCTTTGCGGATGCAATGTCGCGTCGGCATTGAACTCCAGAAAGTAATGGCGTCCGTGGTCGTCCACGCGCACATCCATTGTCCCGTAGTCTACAGGCCGGAACAGTTGATAGATCCGTTGCGCGTCTTTCATTATGCGTTTCGAAAGAGCATCTCCGGAGTCAATCGTTCGCTTTGAGTATGTCCCGGCCTTTTTGGCGCGGAAATACAGCGTTTCCTCTCCCAGCCCTTTCCCATCAGCGCCAATATCTTCGATGATGCCGGAAAACTCCGTATCAGCGTTACCGATGATCCCCACCTTACATTCGCGGCCGGCGATGAACCGCTCTGCTATCATTGGCATATTGAGGCGTGAAAATAGTTCATCCGCCTTTGTTAATAGACGTCTTTTGGAATGGATCACTGAATTTTCATCTATCCCTATAGACGAGCCTTCATAAGCCGGCTTGAGGATAAGCGGGAACGGCGGAAGTGTGGCGGTTCTCACGTCGCCCGGAGTGTGAATGTATGCCCATTCAGGGGTAGGAATGCCAAGCTTGTCCCAGAAGGACTTCATGGCGTGTTTATGCTGGCTCATCATCTTCGTGTACGGGTCGGCGCCGGAATAGGGGAGTTTTAACAGCGAATACAGGGCAGGGCCTGCCGCCAGGCGATAACGATTGACAAATCCTACTGAAAGGTTGAAGATGAAATCTACTCCGCAATCGGGGCGTGCCGCCAGGTCCTCCGGAGTGCCAAGGATGACCGTGGTAAAGCCGAGTTCGTTTATCGCTCCGGTTATCGCCGCTATTTCCCCCGGCTCCCGCCAATGGTATAACTGGTCCAGTGGCAGGCCTGTTTTTAGTGCATCCGCCTTGGTCTCCAACACAATGCCGATATTTTTTATTTTGCGCACAAAATTCTCCTGCATGTTATCAATTGCGGGAACGATAAGTTTCCTGCCGGAAATAGGTCAGTTCCGTCTTCCCGTTATTCTTTAAAAATCTTCGTGTTTCAATGTGCTTAGCCTCTCCCGGTCTAGCGTCGGCCAGGGTTTCTACCGTTACCTCGCCGGATAGGGGGCTGGTACAATACAATTCGGCGCAAACCAGTTTCTTTTCCCCGTCAGCTGAAATACGGATCAGTATTGGCGCCGCCATATCGTTCCTGAACTTTAGGTCTTTCAATTCATAGGTGTACGCCGCGTCCCGCCCAAGCTCTACGAGTCGATTTTCCCCCCACAAGTCCACGCTATGATTGTGCTTCTCAAGTATGCGCATATTCGCCTGCAAGGCTGCGTTGAAGAGGACTGTTGATATCTGGCACAGACCGCCGCCGAGCGAACTCGATAATTTGCCTCTGACAATAACGGGGCCCGGTTTATATCCTTTCTGGGCTACTGGCTCACCGATTATCTTCCGCATTGAAAAGATTTGTCCCGGTTGCAGTACCAACATGTCGATAGCCTCGCAGGCCAGTCGCATATTCGAGATCCGGTTCTTGTTCTCAACGCCCAGTTCGGCTCTTTCCTTTATTGGGAGTTGAAATTCGCCTATCCGGTGCTGGAATGCATTTGCCTCTTGGCTGCCTGCTTTGGCTAATGAAAAATTCCATACCCAGCCTTTCAGAATATCTCCGGAGTTCGTCATGATTCTGCGTGCGGTTCTGAATCTGATCTTTGGTGCCGCTATCTTCCCCCGTATCTTCCTATAGGCATAGGATAAAAATGCGGTCGGGTTCATTGATAACCTGTAGAAAGCGTACAGAGAGAGATCCGCTGCGCGGCCTTTAACAAAAAGTGTCCACAACTGTAAGGCTTGGTGCGGCAAGTTCAGTTTCTTTGCATTGGCGGAACGGAGTATATAATCCAGGTGCCTAGCGAGTTCGTTCTTGAAGCAATATTGGCGGGCTTCGCTCAAAATCGTACGGCAACGTTCGGCGATCCGCTGTATCTCTTCTTTTGGAAGGCTGACGGCAGAGTACATGAACATGTTCTCATCTATGTGCCGCATACCGTTTATGGTATTGAGAACCAGCGGGAGGTCCTTTTTTATGGCATATTGAATAATGGACGGGAGATCCTGGAAATTGCTCCTCATCACACAGAAGTTAAGATATAGTTTCCAGTCTTTTCCCTCCGCGCGCTTGGCCGCAAAGATGCCCGCGGCCTCATCCAGGTTACGTTCGAAAACATCCCATGACGCTTCGGGTCGTATGCGTTCATAATCCCCGTTCAATCCTTCGAGCGAGAACTTAAGGTGCAGCCCTTTTAATTCACCGCAGTACGGCATTATGGACGCTAGTGGTGTCTGCCCATTGGTGCTAAAAAAAACTACGGGCTGGGCTTCCCATGTGCCCAATTCCTTAAGCATAGAAAGGCAGTCTTTGTTGATAGTGAATTCCCCGCCCATGAAACGCAAAAAGCGACTTTTCTCTGTAGAAGTCCGGAGGGTGTGGAAATCCTCTTGTTTTACTCCCTTGCCTTTTCTCGACGATAGGCAATGGCGGCATCTCAAGTTGCAATCCCAGTCGATCCCAAAGCCCATGATACTGGGCCCTTCCTCCGCCCAGCCGGGAGGCAGTTCTTCAACCCTTCCAAGGCCTTCCGGAATCTCAGCCGCGTTTTCGGAGCCATAAAAACTATTCCAGCGGTATGAGCGGCAGAAATATTCGCAGCCGGCCTGGAGGTAGTTCCCCCGCTCCATGTTCTCACGGACAAGCTTTAGTTTAGGCCCCCTCCAAATATCCAATAAAGGCGTTTCGTTTATATTCCCAAGACTGCCGATGTTGGAATAGCAACAATGGGTTACATTCCCGTTGCCCCAAATATACAGTGTTGTCCAAGGATTCTTGCAGATATATGGCATACTTCAGCGGTCCGGGTAGACTACCGTTTGTCCTCTCCAATTACGGAATTTTACTGCGGGCTTTCCGGAGGCGTCGTGGCAGAAGCGGAATTCCGGAGTGCCTCCTGCCTCCAGCGGGATGTCCTGTTTTCCGGTAGGATGAAAAAGCGTGTAGCGGGGGAAACTTGGCCCGGGAATCACCCGTCGCAGTTCCTTCATAAGGGTTATCCCGCGCTTTACGGACGTGCCGTAATACTCCCGTCCAAGGCTGTACGGGGCGCTATGAAAGAGGTAGTAGGGCACGATCCGGCGGGCATAAAGCATGAGCAGCAGCTCCCTAAGCGTCGCTACGGAATCGTTTATCCCTCTGAGCAGAGGAGATCTCCAAAGAATGAGGGGCCGGTGTCCGCCTTTGTCTAAGACTTCCAGCGCGGAGTCAAATTCCGGTGTTATCTCGTTAGGGTGGGCTAAGTGTATTTCAAGGACTGTCACCCGGTATTTCTTCAGTATCTTGGCGAGTCCCGGGTCCACACGGAACGGGTTAAAGGTCAATGCCCGGGTGTTGATCCTGATAGTCTTGACGGAACTTACTGCGGTAACGTCGCTGAGGATCTTCTCCAGCGCGTCATTCGGCAGCAGAAGGGGGTCGCCGCCGCTTATCAGCACGTCAGATATCTCGGGATTGGCTCGTAGGTAGCGGAGAGACCTTTCCCACACTGCGGGAGAGGCGGCAAAACGCCATTTCTTCGAAACGTCCAGAGTGCGTTTCGTTAAGTAGCAGTAGCTGCAGTACCCGTGGCAGCTGTTGACTACACGCAGCAGCGCTCTTCCGGGATACTTGTGGTGCAGTATCGGAGTGGGCATCTCCTTTGTAAGTTCCCAGTTGGCGTGAACACCGTCATAAGCCCCGTCGCCGCGAAGTTCGGCCTGCGATAGGAATTTGAACTGGCGCCACACAGGATCGGTTTCCAGAGGATTTAACTTCTTGTCCAGCCCTATGAGTGAAAGGGTATAGGGAGTAATTGCAATATTGAACCTGGCTGCATAAGAACTAAACTCTTTCAGGGAGCGTTCGGCGATGTTCGGAAAATAATCCGTAATGGCGCAGTTTCCTGTGAGGCGATTCTCTAATTGCCATCTCCAGTCGAGCCACTTCTTGTCTGGGATAGCGGCATATTTCCAGTGCTTATTCATGTCTTTAGTTGTTCCCGTGTTCAGAGGCAGTCGCTGCTGCCAGCTTGGCGCGTATGTGTCTTTCGTATGTATCAAGGCGGTCTCCGAAAAAACGGGAGAAAAGTCCGGCCTTTTGCACGGATGTCGCCGCTCCGTCATTAGGTGTTCCGCAAAGCCGGCGGCAGACAGTCTGTATCTGGATGAGATGACAGAATTGCTGGGTTCTTCGGCGGTGCCGGTAGTTCTTCTTTGAGCCAGTCACATCATGGACGCCGAGCTTGTTGAGCTGTACACCTGTATCGGCGCAATGATAGGCCGGATTTACAATGTAGGTGATACCGAAGCGTTTATAGAATTCTATGACCTCGCGCAGATTGAACGGGTTTTGTGTCTGCCAATAGAGGAGGCCACTCTCATTATTAGAACCGTCAGAGGCGAAACGTATTCCATTGCGCAGGCAATAGCTGATGGTTTCAATGTGCATAGCCAGTGTGCAGGGTATGCAGAAGCAAGACTTAAGGAAGTTATCCCCCCGGCAGTTCGGCACGAAGTCACGGAAATAGATCTCGTTCCGGAGCGGGCCAAAGTTTATGATTTCGTGGCGGAATTTGCCCTCCCCGTATTTTGACGAGAGATTCTGCACGTTGACCTCAGTGTTCGCAGGATTGGAATTAATAAATCCAAAAAGATTTAGTCGGCTGTCGGAGGTAAAGGTCAGAAGGTGGACTTTCCTGAAATTCTGCGCCGAAAGGGCAGCAACCAATGTGGAATCATCACCGCCGGAGTATCTGACGGCGATATCCTCCCCCTCCGTCCCCGGCGGGCACGCTTCAGTCTTGAAACTCTCTGCTGCAGTATGCGTGCTTGGTGTCGTGCCGGTCTTGCCGGGGAAAAATGTTTTTCGTAAGGCTTTGATCAGGATCACAGGGAAGGTTACGGCCAGACAGATATCGGCACGTGTATCCAGATCCTCCGGAAGAAGATCTATAAGCCTGGCGATGTTCCCTGAAAACCTACTCATTCCCACCCTGTCTGCTCCTCCTGCCCCGGCTGTTTCAATTTGTCCCTTAGCCTGCTGCTTGCGTACTGCAGGCAATGTCGCGAACGCGCAATGGCCTTATTTACCACCTCCTCATCGTCACGAAGTTCCATGGAGGCTGATTCCAGCAGGCTGCAATTGCTCTCCACAGCTTTCATGACCACTTCCCGGTCGCCGCGAAGCTTTTCTGGTAAAGTACCTAGATGGCCGCGTCCTCCGGTCAAGATAAATGTACGTATAAGCGGCAGTACTTCAGGATCATTTTGGACTTTCGGTGAGGCAGCGGAGTAAAGTTCTGGGTGGCCTTTAAGAACTGGGAATACCAGGTCCTTATCTCCCTTGAGTTCCTCAGAAATGTAGCGAAGTGCAGTCGGATTCTTCTGCAACAGCTCCTTCATAAAGGTTTTGTCGTTGCGCAGGGCATCCGAGGCAAGCTCAAGCAGATAGACGTTGTTTGATATAGCCCTGGATACGATTTCCTTGTCGGAGCGCAGCCGCTCGGAGAAGAATTTCAGATTATATGGATTCTTTGTAAGAATATCAGTGGCGAAATCTTTATTGTCTAGCAACTCATCTGGCAGCATTTCGGCAAGATATTCAAACCTTGGAACTGTTTTTAGGAATTCTTCAGAGTAGAGTTTCTCTTTTAGCGCTTTATATTCGGTGTCTTTAGGATCTTCTTTGAGATACTTCAGTATCGAAAGCTTCAAGGCAATAGTCGCAGATTCATTGCCTTGCAAGGTGGCGGCTATAAGGGCTTCATATTCTTGCGGGGTAAATGATTTTACATTAAAGGTTCCTTCCGCGAACCAGGTGCTGGATCCGAAACGTTTATAGAACCAGTCCATTCCCTCGGGGCGGTCTAATTCCCCTTCGGCAGGTGTTGCTGTCTGACTTGCGGTTTCTCCGGTAATCAGGCTCAGGCTGTCTCCGGAGGGAATCGGTCCGGCAGTCCCAGCGGTCTTTTCTGCTAAGGGCTGACTTATGGCATCGGCTGTCGCGGCCTCGGTAGCCGGTTGAAACGTAGTGCCGGCAGATTTTCGGTATTGAATCAGGTAATATCCTGTTACCATGCCGAGCATTGCCAGTACAGCGATAATGTTGGCGGTCTTTTTTGTCATTTTATACCTCCGGCGTATTTGTGCACTATCTCGCTTGCGATCTGCGCGTTCCTGATATCTGAAGCATTGGGCCTTCTGGGCTTTAATGCGAGAATCCTTTCTGCCAGTGAAACGCCCTGTGTGTAATCACCCTTCCCAATGGCGATGACCGAGAGTTTTGCCATGGATGTAAGATGCTCGGGGAAAAGAAAGAGTATATAACGGTATATTCTCTCGGCATTGCCGTAAATGCGGCTATAGTAGAACATGTGCGCGGATATCTTGTATGTGTCCATGCTCTTTCCACGCTTGAGCGCCTGTTGTATCCGCAGGCTCATTCCGTCGGTATTTCCGGCAAGAAAGTCGAGATAGGCTAATGCCAAGTACGGGTCGGCTCTTTCTGGGTCTATATTGAGGGCAGATATGAAGTCTTTTTTCGCGGTGGCGTTACTCCCCATCATTACGGCTTTGAGTCCGTGTTGATAGTGATAGTCGGCTATGCAAAGGTGTGCTCCGGCAAGAACTAGGGCTGAGAAAGCAGGTATTAAAACTGTAGCCCATATCGGTTTGACTTTTATGAATTTAAGACGCGTCGGGGTTTCTGAGATGCCCAAGAGCAACGTCAGTAACAGCAGGCTGGTCGGAGAGTTGAGCATTACTGTATACATGCTCTTATAAAGCAACAGGAACAAGGCGGCCCCAAGATGTCCCCCTAAGGCTTGGGCGCGTTTAAACACAAAGATGGAGAATAGCAGCGAGAAGCCTAGCCCCGGCAGGCCAAGTTCAGCCGCATGCTGAAGGCAGATATTGTGCGCATCCTGTGTAAGACTTGTATAGCTTCCAAAATATCCCGCTATCGCCGGCATAGATGAGAAGAACCCGTGTACGGTCTGCAAGTATTTGTTTTCGAACTGCCCAAGGCCTACGCCTGCGATCGGATTCATAATGAACATGCGTAGGCTGGTCAACCAAAGAAACACACGTCCCAGTACAGATGCAGGAGAGAACAGTAACATCAGAAGGACAAAAGTCATTGCTCCGACAGCAATCAGTTTGAAGTTGCGTTTGAAACGCCATATTCCGTAAAGAACCAGGTAAAGGATAGTCCCCTTGCTCCCAATGGCAAGTATTCCGAAGAAAAGTGCCGCAGCCCCCGCGGCAAGCCATCTCTGGATTATTTTGCTTTCGGATTTATCTCGGAAATATAAAACGATGAGTGTCGATACCCCTAGCAGTGTGGCAAGAAATTCCGGGTTGCCTACGGTTCCGGTCAGGCGGCCTTCTACCGGGATCAGCACGCCAGGCAGAAATGATACTGCGTTGACAGCCTGGAGCGCAGCTAAACAACATTGTATTAGCGCAATCCCACAGATGATCTTAAGCGCGGTGTGTTTCTGGCAATCACTCGCGTTAATTGTAACCAGATATATCGTGCAACCGCAGAGGGCATATAGTAGCTGTATATAGGCGTGTCGCGGTTCTCCGGAGAACCAAGCCATGCTGCCCAACATCAATAAATAGCCGGCCAGGAAAAGAAAAGTGTGACGTGCAGGTAGGCGAAGCTCATCATGCTGAAGTAGAATGACGGCGGAAGCAAGGCCGCCTATAAAAAGAACTAGAAGCTTAGGGATATAATACGCTTGGTAAAAGACCCCGCTGAAAGCAAGGATTATCCCAGATAGCATGAGTGGAAGGATATAATTCATTCTTCAGTTACTTTTTCGTGCCAGGGCCTTGTTGCGTATGCGAAGATTTCTTGGTGAGTTGTGCCCCAAGAAACTTTTCCGGGTCTAAACAATGCCTTTCCAATTCTTTGCGAGTTTCACTATAAGAGCTGTCAGTGCCTTTATCCAGGTAATTTTTCCGGATTTCCAAATGTAGGTGATTGTGCGTGTATCGGCTTTTTTTGAACGAGGTCTTGTCAAAAAGCCTGCCTAGCCTGGTATGGGGCGTGACCTGTTCCCCTACCCTCACGGAAATGTCCTGTATGTGGACATATTTTGAATATAATCTGCTGCCGTCGGGGAGGAGATGCTCTATTACTACCCCGCCGGAAAGATCTTTGAATGAGGCTGCCAGCACCCTGCCGTCATTTATGGGGTATACCTCTTCGCCGAATCCGCCACGGAGGTCTATCCCGGCGTGTTTATGCCCGTTATCCCCTCCGGCAGTTCGGAAATCCGCAAATCTGCCAACGATGCGGCGTTGAAAAGACTTAATATCGGAATCCTTGGTCCCGCTAAAAGGGGAACTCCATGTGTGGGATATTGGCGTTTCCCCTAGGCAGTTTTGCTTCTCCAGTAGCATGTCCACCGGAGTCTTACTGAGTAGTTTGATTCTGTCCCCTTGCACGGTTGCGGTCATCTGCAATGTGCTGGTTTTAAGGTTCTGATGTTCCAATGTGACTGAATATTTTCCGGGTGAAAGGGTCGGCCCGGGTATTTCGGGGGTTAGTATTATGTCCTTATGCGCCTCGCTAGTGAGTATATACTGATTGTTGTTAGTCTTAAGATCAGCACAGAACTGGTTCTCAATGACTCCAAGCCGAGATATGGAGACAAGATATGGCTCCGATACGGGTGCGCTATATGCATTTTGGGTTATCAATAGAGATAACGCCGCAGTCCATTGGGCTATTTGCATACGATAAAGCGATTGTCCCCTAACCTATGGGTATCTTACAAATCCTTAAGTAACTTCGAAAGCGAGGTGTTTAGTGCCTTTGACAGTTTTTCGATATTACACAGTGTTATGTTGCGTTCTGCCCGTTCGATCATGCCTATATAGGTCCGGTGGAAGCCTGACTTAGATGCGAACTCTTCCTGGGATAAGCCGAGCTTTTTACGTTCTTCCCTAACCCGTTTTGCGAACTTGATCAGAATTGGTTTCTTCATTACTGAAAGTCTAGGAATTTGCTAATTATACATCTACATACAATACGTAGCATTATTGTATAATAACAAATGAGCGGTATGGGGCGGCTTATCACGGCAAAGAGTTGATGCGCGCGGGGAATAATTTTCTTTGTTGTACGGCCGCCGCAGGCGGACGGGAGCGGCCGCGCCAAGGCCCACGTTTATTGGGCCGGCCGGCCGCGCAAAAGGAGGCAGTTGTAAGATGCAGACCTCCTTGGGAGCAGGTGCAAGGCGCGTTAGTGCCGCCGCCCTGCGAACCGCCTTCTCGCGGCAAGGAGCAGTGCGGGGCCGCGCTGCGTGGCCACGCCTGCGACGACATCTCGCGGATAAGATCCGCCTACCGCAGATCATAAGGAATTCATAATGTTTCCTCGGGATGTTGCGCAAAGTAGGTTATCACTGAGGCCTGGAAGGCACCCCAAAATTTAAAATTCCCGGTTTTGCCCCTCGCCGCGCCTTGCGCGGCGTTGAACTTTTGCAGTTTTTCCCACGGAGATTTAAGTTTAAAAGAAATCCGCTTCCCGCCAATGATAAAGTGCGAACCGAATTATTGTCCTTATGGCCGCCGGTGCGGCCGGCCCAGCGCTGCTGCGCCTGGCCGGCCTTAC
>CAYQJX010000010.1:0-69743 GCA_964417965.1 uncultured Elusimicrobiaceae bacterium | reverse complement strand
CAGGAAATTATGCGGAGAATCTTGAAAACGATGGCTTTTTCAGCAGACTGCTAATCTGCCAGTCATGCTGTTGGGCCCTTCCGGGACCGGCAAGACCACGCTGGCGGAGTTGCTGCACCGGCATTCCGGCCGTAAGGGTGATTTTGTAGCCATCAACTGTGCAGCCTATACCGAGGACCTGCTGGAAGCGGAGCTGTTCGGCTACAGGCGCGGCTCGTTCACCGGCGCGCACGAGAACCGCAAGGGCAAGTTGGCGCAGGCCGACAAAGGGACGCTGTTCCTGGACGAGATTGGGGCCATGAGCCAGGCCATGCAGATGAAACTGCTCAAGGCCATTGAGGAAAAGTCTTTTTACCCGCTCGGTGCGGACACGCCGGAGTATTCTGACTTCCGGGTGATAAGTGCCACGCTTGAGGATGTGCAGAAGCTGCTGGCAGAAAAGGAACTGCGCTTCGACTTTTTTCAGCGCGTCCACGGCATGACGGTGACGCTCAGGCCTCTCTCTCAAAGGAAGTGCGATATCCTGCCGCTGATTGGGGCTTTTACCAAAAACACCAGGCGTCTGGCCTTTGCGCCTGAGGCCAGGGAACATCTGCTGGCCTACGGCTGGCCCGGCAACACACGCGAGCTGAAGCGCTTTGTGGAGATCGTCACTGCCGGAGCCGACGGGCAGATTTCCCTTGAGCTGGTGTCTCGCCATCTGAAACAGTCAGATGCTCGGCCCGGGGAGCCGCTTTTGTTCTCACAGGCGCAGTATGACTATGCGCTCAAGAACGGCCTCAGCGAACTTGCTGAGAATCTGAAAGCCGCCATGATCAGGCGCAATCTCGACGAGAACCACGGCAAGAAAGCCGCCACGCTGGAACAGCTCAAGATATCAAAGCGCCTGCTGTATTCGGTGGTGGGCCCAAAGCAGCCTGGTGGGGAGGTAGAATAACATGGCTGACATAAGCAAACTTCATCATTCAATAAAATCCAAAACCGCCAGCCTTAAGGAGGCGGCGGAGTTCTTTAATAAATGCCCTGACGCTAAGAAACTGGAGCGGGCAGGCGTGATGCGCGAGGTGGCGCAGGATATTGTGCGGCTGCTTGGCGAGCTGGAAGCGGAACTGAAGAACGGCGGGAACGGGCAACCCTAAGTCAGGCCCGCCACGGCGATTCTTTCCCTCGCACTTTCAGCCAGGGCAAATGCGCGAAGCGCTCCGGAGAATAGCCGGTAACCAGAGTTAAATTCGCATATCCCTTTTCTTTCAGGGTCGCGGCAACGTCCTCGCCCTTCATATCCACCCCGAGTTCGGAGTCGATATATATTGGCGTCATGTTAGGGAAGGCTTCAAGGTTCGCCAGGAACTCGCTCGGGCTTTTGAAGGATTTTAACTCTATCCCCGCCTCTTCTGCCGCAGCTTCCCAGTTCATGTGAACTATCGTGTCATCGTCTATCAGGACAGCCCGGGCCGGCGCGCCTGCCTTTACAGTGACAAATTCCAGTAAGCTCTTGGGGATGCTCCGCACCTTAAGCCGGGCGCAGGCTTCCATTATCTGCTTCTCTTCGCTGCGTCCTGTAACGAGGATGGTGCGCGGGCAGAGGCCCAGCTCTTCGGCCAGGCTCAGGCCGGTCTCTGTATTGCCCGATAGTTCATAATCGAAAAGGCAGAGGGCTGTTTTTGCTTTGGCCGGTTCGGCTTTCATCCAGGCGCGCAAGCCCGAGGGCTCGCTGAAATAAATTTCCTCGATTTTGTGCTCATTAAGCCCCATGGGTTCAAACTTCTTCTGCCATAAATTGTGAATACCCATATCGTCGTCAAGGACGATCACTGGCCTGCCTGGAACAAGTTCAAGCACCGATACAAAACTGGACGGCACCGGGGCCTTTGCCAGCTTTATCGTTACCGTGGTTCCATTCCCGGGGGCTGAATTAATATGCAGACTGCCGCCCCAACTTTCGGCCTTGGTTCGCGCATGGTAGAGCCCCAGGCCTGAACCGCCGGCTTTGCCGTGAGTCTCGCCTTTCTTGCCGAGTTTAGCCAAAATCTCATGGGGAATCCCCTTGCCGTCGTCGGCAATGCTTATAAGGACGCTATCCCCTTCTTCTGTTAACCGCACGTCCACTTTGCCCATATCCCCCAACGCTTCTACAGCGTTGTTGACTAAGTTGGAGAGCAGCCGGCCTAACTCCACAGGTTGAATAACGGCGAACAGACCGAAGGATTCCCTGGTGGGATTGAAATCTATCTCTATGCCG
The DNA here is from genome assembly GCA_964417965.1 of uncultured Elusimicrobiaceae bacterium. Taxonomy (GTDB): domain Bacteria; phylum Elusimicrobiota; class Elusimicrobia; order Elusimicrobiales; family UBA9959; genus UBA9959. The sequence continues at coordinate 67,501 of CAYQJX010000010.1, read as the reverse complement.
GGCCTTGAACCGTATTGGGCGCGTTTCTCGGAGATGACTGAATCGATAAGGCTTGAGAGCAGGCGGGTTTCAAGCGGCTCGCCGGTATCAGCCCCGGCGGCGCCTGCTGTGCTCTGCTGCCGGCGGTTTCTTTCAAGCAGGCCGTTCGCCACGTCGCGGATGCGGTTGAGGGAGTGGCGCACTACAGCGCGCTGCTTCTCCGGGAGGGCTGCGGTGTTCTCAAGAGCCGCATCCAGCGCCACCAGCGGCGAGCGGATATCATGCGCCACCTGGGCGGCCATGCTGGCATTGGCTTCTAAAACCTGCATCTTGAGGGACGTGTTATATTCTTTCAGGAATGCCGCCCTCTCTTTATAGCCGATGAGCACAAGGACGAAAAAGAACAGTCCCCAGATGGTAAAGGAGAGGGCTATTGAGTCAGCTCTGCTGTAATAAAATATCAGTTCTCCGGCGGGCTGGGTTCTGGCGGCGTCGAAGTAAACGGGGGCCCTCACCGATGAGTCCAGTGTGCTTAAAATGTCCGTCTGGGGGCTCAGTTCGAACTTCTGCGCGAAGTCGCGGGACTGCCAGGCGACGTTGGAAAAACTTTCGTCGGAGAAGTTGTGCAACTGGTAGATAGCCTTCCGGGTGTCGCCGATGAGGAGATTCTCACGGACGATATCCGTGATATTCCGCGCGATGTTCTTTTTTGAGTAGCTTGTTGCTGTCGTTACAATAACTATCAGTACGGGCAGAAGGGCGAGTTGCAGCACGAAGAATTTTGCCGCAATCTTCTTTACTGCTTCTGGGAGCTGCTGCCGCGCTGGCGGGCAGTTGTCAATTTCGGGCGGCTTACTCTCCATGGCGGAGTTGCCAGAAATTGTTGTCATAGGTGTACTTCGGGAAATCCATTTTCCATGGGGCGCGGACCACGGAGACATACGGGCAGAAGACCAGCGGGACCGTGGCGGCCTTGTCCAGCGCGTCATAATGGAGCTTCTTGAGCATCTTTATCTTCCTGGCGTCGTCTTCTTCGCCGATGTAATCTTTTATCCAGCCTTCCCCGTCCTTGCCGGTCAAATAGAAGATCTCGGTATTAATTTTATAGGAAAGCAGGCTGATGTCTTCCTGGAAGCCCATGTCGGTGCCCGCGAAGTAAAAATGAGGATAGTCCGCCCCACGGTCTTTGGGATCGATGAAACACGGGACTTTTTTGCCGTCTACGAACTCCGTGTTGGGGAAGTGCTGCTGCAGCCTGGGTATATACCGCTTCGGGAAGAACCAGGCGATCATCTTTTCAGGGAACACATCCACGACCGGAACCGAGGCGTATCTGGTCTTCAGTTTCTCCAGTTCCTCCGCGGAAAGGCTGCCCTTGCCGAAGCCGGGGAACAACTGCGGCGCGTCCACGTAGCCGTCAAGTTTCAGGAATTCTTCCAGCAGGACTTTCTTGAGAGTTTTTGCGATCTCTAGCCGCCGCTGTTCCGGCAGTTCCTGGCGGCCTTTCTGGGTGAATGTGGCGTACCTGAGCCACATGGGCTCCGTCAGATGCATGGAGACGTCTTTCTTGCCGGTAAAATTGCTCAGGAGTATCTCCGGCGAGGACCCCACCGTGGCGATGTGATTTATCTTTTTCTCCAGGAACATGCTCAGTGGCGTGTCTGATTTGGGTTTTTTGAGGTAGACGAACTCCACTTTCTGCGGCATCTTGTCCGAATAGCGGAAACTATGCGGGTTCGAACGCAGGACCATATGGTCATCCGTGTTCTCATCCACCCAGAAGGGGCCGGAGGTGTTCCTGAAATCGGTGATTTTCAACGTCTTGCTGTCGATGGACCCAGACGGAATTACGGCGTAGTCCATTGCTGTGAGCATGGGGAAAAGATAGGTGTTGCTCTTCTCGAACTTTATGACCAGGAGTTCACCGCCCTGGCGGACTTCGATGTTGGGGCAGTTATCGTTCAAAGACGTTAGTTTGGCGCCGGGGCAGATAACGCTTTTCAGGTCCCCATGGGTGTTGCTCTTCATGATGAAGAGACGCTTGAAAGTGTTCTCTACATCGTAGGCGTTGATGGGGCGGCCATCGATGGTTTTAAGGCCGGGGCGTATTTTAAAGTGCGCCTCGCCGCCATCCCAACCGAAGGAACTGGCTATGGCGGAGCCCAGCGCCCCATCGTTGGTGTATTCAAGAAGGGGGCTGTAGATGTTGGAGAGAACGATGTGCTGCGGTGCGTTCTCGATATGGGCCGGGTCGTAAGCGGAGAGTGGCCGGTTGTAGGCCGAAGACAGGCTGATTTCCAGGGGTTCTGTTGGGGTCATATATAAATTGCGAATGGCCTTGGCCGCGACCAGAAGTGCGGCCAAGGCCAGAAAGCCCGCTGTGATTTTTAATTTCAACGCGAGACTGGCTATCCGCACTTTTTCTCTTCGGGGAAGCACTCCGGAGGGCAGATCTGTACGGTGCCGTCGGGCTGTTTGTTGAGGCTGAATGTTTTTTTAACCAGCAAACCGGCTGTAATTCCGGCCAGTAGAATAAAGATGATGAGCCAAACTTTTTTCATAAAACCCCCTGCATAAACAGATTCTACTATATTTTTGTCCGCGCACTCCCCAAAGAAAACAGGGAAAGCGATAGAGGTCTCGCTTTCCCTGGATGCAGCGGATTAAGGTCCGCTCGTGGATACCCGGGGGCCAATCCCCCCGATTACAAGGAAACTACAAATACAGTTTAGCTGACAGGGGTTGCGGGCGGAAGGGCCTTTGGGCCCATACGGTTATGGGCCCCATTAAATTGGGGTATCGGCACTGTAACGCAATTTAGCGGCAATTGCGACAAATCCAGAGCGAGAAATTCGGCGGGACACTGCTGGATTTAAAAAAGCCGTGCGCTTTCGGAGGTAAGACCCTTAACGAGGGAGTTTAATCTTGGAAGGATATACAGGCGGCGGGCCGGACTTAACCGCAGTCAAGATGCCGGTGGCCGCGTCTTGCTAGAATATAGGGGATATGAAAAGTATCACTGCCGAAGAACTGATACGCATTTACGGGCTGAAGCCGCACCCGGAGGGGGGCTTCTACCGGGAGACCTACCGGGCCCAGGCCACGGCCAACGGGCGCAATATCTGCACGGCCATCTATTTCCTGCTGCCCGCGGGGCAGAAGTCGCGCCTGCACCGGCTGAAGGCGGACGAGCTGTGGCATTTCTACCTGGGCGGGCCGTTGACCGTGGGGCAGCTCTTCCCGGACAACAGCGAGGCGCGGGTAACCCTGGGGCCGGACCCCGCCGCCGGCCAGGTGCAGCAGCTCCTGGTGCCGGCCGGCTGCTGGTTCGGCGCCTACCCGGAGCCTGGCACTAAATTCTCCTTCGTGGGCTGCACCGTGGCCCCCGGTTTCGAGTTCGACGACTTTGAACTGCGGGGGCGCGCCGCCCTGCTGCGGGATTTCCCTGCCTCCGGGGAGCTGATCACCAAACTTACCTGAGGCCTGCCGCCAGGCAGTCCATAGCCCTAGATGGGCCTGGGTACTCTTTCAACGGGGGCCTGGGCCCTTTGCCTCATACTGGGAAACCTTTATGTATGTAGACTATATACATGAAAAGAATATTCCCTTTGATAGCTGTGTTCGCGGCCTTTGCGGCGGTTAACGTTAAAGCGGCCGGTCCTTTCGACGGCGCCGGCCTCAGCGTGGACCAGGCCGCCCAGGCCCCGGCCGTTCCCGCCCCTTCTTCGGGCGAGAAGGCGCTCCCCGTTAAAGCGGTGCCCGCCCACGGCTTCAGCGCCGGCGAACAGAGCGCCATGCGGGAGCACAACTCCGGCCTCCAGGAATCTTTCAACAAAGGCATCGTCCTGCAGGATGAGCGCGTGGAGCGCAAGTACCGCCCCTTCGCCGACTACGAAGCTCCCGGCTACCTCATCATGAGCGCCGATTTCAATTTCAACTCCAGCCAGGCCAAGCTGCTGATGGCCAGCAAGCTGCCGGCCGACGGCACGCTGGTGATCTTCACCGATTACGACGACGCCGGCACCAAAGAGAACATCGTGCGCGCCTACGAGAAGGTAGTGCCCCGCTCCCGCATTAAAGTTATAGCCCTCGCCGGCGCCTACCAGGGTTTCTGGGCCCGCGACGGCATACCGGTGCCCGCCATAGACAAGGCCGGCAAGCTGGTAGTCGTTGACGCCGTGTACGGCCACCGCTTCGAGCCCGACGCGCAGATAGCCAAGCTCTTCGGCGCGGGCCTCGAGAAGCACCAGTACTACTACGAGGGCGGCAACTTCATGGCCAACCACGCCGGCGCCTGCATCATGGTCAACCATGGCGCCCACACCCAGATCCCCGACAGCGTCTTCACCGGCCAGTACGGCTGCAGCGAAATGATCCGCCTGCCCTTCGTGGACGGCATCGGCCATATAGACGAGCACGTGCGCTTCATCTCCGAGAAGGTGCTGGTCACCGACCTGCCCCAGTACAAGGACGTGCTGCAGGGCAAAGGCTTCACCGTGCACATGCTGCCCAAGCCCTCCGGCCCTTACGAGACCTACGTGAATTCCCTCATCATGAACGACCAGGTGATCGTGCCCGTGTTCGGCCGCTCCACCGACGCCCAGGCGCTGGCCGTGTACCAGAGCCTCGGCCTCAAGGCCAGCGGCGCCGACTCCAAAGCCCTCTCCAACCAGGGCCAGGGTTCGGTGCACTGCATCACCATGACCTACCCCAAGGTGCCCGCCGCCGCCCTGCTGAAGGCCCTCGGCGCCAGGGAGATATAAGTCTTAACGAACTGGAAATGCGCCGGCCTTAAAAGCCGGCGCATTTTTTATTTAATAAAATATCCCCATGGCCAAAAATACCGCTGCCCTTAAAAAGACCGCCGAACGCCTGCTGGTGGAAATAGCCTCGCTGCCTACCGCGGCCGGGCACGAGGGGGCGGTGGCGGACTTTGTGCGGCGCTGGGTTGGCGCCAGGCCGCGGCTGGTGATAAAGCGCGACCCCTGCGGCAACCTGCTGGTCTCCCGCCCCGATTTCGAGAAAGCCTGCCGCCGGCTGCCGGCGCTGCTGATAACGGCCCACATGGACCACCCGGCTTTCATAGTGAAAACGGTGGAAGGCCGCCGCGCCGTCCTGGAGTTCCGCGGCGGCGTGCATGACAGGTATTTCAAGGGCGCGGCCATAGAGATCTACGATAAAGAACTAAAGCGCGCCTGCCCGGCCACCGTGCTGTCGCTGGACGCGGCGGCAAAACCTTTTAAGACGGTGGCGGTGCGGCTGGCCAAGGGAGCGCCGTACGTGACGCCCGGCTGCATAGGCCGCTGGCGCTTCCCCGCCGGCGCGGTCTCTGGCGGCCTCGCGCGGCTGCACGCCTGCGACGACCTGGCCTGCCTGGCCGCCGCCCTGCTGGCCTACGAAAAAATCTCCCGCGACAACAAGGCGGCGCATGTGGCGCTGCTGTTCACCAGGGCCGAAGAAGTGGGTTTTGTCGGGGCCATAGGCGCGGCCCGCGGCGGCTCCATTCCCAAGGGCGCCAGGCTGGTCTGCCTGGAATGTTCCCGCAGTTTCCCGCACGACTCGCCCATAGGCGCGGGGCCCATAGTGCGGGTGGGGGACAAAATGAGCGTGTTCACCCCGGAGCTCACCAATACCATTTCGGCCATAGCCGCGGCCTATCAGAAAGCCAACCCGGCTTTCCGTTACCAGCGCAAGCTGATGGCCGGCGGGGCCTGCGAAGCCACCGGCTTTGCGAGCTACGGCATAAAATCCTCCTGCCTGTGCCTGCCGCTGGGCAACTACCACAACATGGCCGCCCCTGACGCCGTACTGGCCGGCAAGAAGAAGGCGCGCGTGGCGCCGGAGTTCATCTCCGCCGCGGATTACCACGGCCTGATAGAGCTGCTGGGCGCCGTGGCCCGCGGCCTGGACGCGCCGCGCCCGCCGGCCAGGGCCGCCATGGAACAGATCTGGTCCGAGCGGGCCAAACTGCTTTCGGCTTGATATAATTTAGAGACTACTTTCAAGGAGATCCCATGAACCCCTTACTTAGCGGCGAAGACCTGGCCAGGTACGACGAGATAAAACCCGAACACGTGGCCGAGGCCGTGGACAAACTGGTGGAGATAACCGAGAAAGCCCTGGCCGAAGTGGAAGCCGACAGCCGGCCCGCCTCCTGGGCCACCGTTATAGAGCCGCTAAACGACGCCGAAGACTGGGCCGCGCGCATCTGGCTGCCGGTGGGGCACCTGAACGTAGTGCGCAACGAGCCGGCCCTGCGCGACGCCTACCAGGCCGCCCAGCCCAAGGTGGTGGCGCTGGACCTGAAGATGGGGCAGTCCGCTCCCCTCTACGCCAAGCTGCTGGAGATGAAGAACGGCTCCGAATGGGCCAGGTTCGACGGCGCGCAGCGCCGCGCCATAGACGGCCGCCTGCTGGGGGCCAAGCTCTCCGGCATAGACCTTAAGGGCGGGGAGAAGGAGCGCTTCAACAAGCTGGAGGAGGAACTTTCCCAGCTCGCCACCAAGTTCACCAATAACGTGATAGACGCCACCAAAGCCTTCAAGCTGGTCCTCAAGGACAAGGCCGAGGTGGACGGCCTCTCTGCCTCGGCGCAGGAGATGCTGGCGCATTCCTACGCAAAGCAGAACCCGCCGGCCAAGCCCGACCCGGCCAACGGCCCGTGGCTGGTGACGCTGGACATGCCGGTGTACCTGGCCGTCAGGGACTTCGCCAGGTCGCGCGCCCTGCGCGAGCGGCTCTACCGCGCCTTCATCACCCGCGCTTCTTCCGGCGACACCGACAACACGCCGCTGATGGCCCGCATCCTGGAGCTGCGCCGCGAGAAGGCGCTGCTGCTGGGTTATAAAAATTACGCCGAGCTGTCGCTGGCCCGCAAGATGGCCGGTTCCGCGGCCGAAGTGGCGGCCCTGTTCGAGGAGCTGCTGGCGGCCGCCGCCGGGCCGGCCAAGGCCGAACTCGCGGAGGTCACCGCGCTGGCCAACGCGTCGGGCCACGCCGGCCCGCTGGAGCAGTGGGACCTGTACTTCTGGGCCAAGCGCCTGGAGGAGAAGAAGTTCGGCTATACCGAGGAGGAGCTTAAACCCTACTTCTCGCTGCCGCGCGTGCTGGACGGCATGTTCGCGCTTGTCAACCGCATCTTCGGCGTCACCGTTAAGGCCGCTGACGGCGAGGCCCGCGTGTGGAACCCGGACACCCGGTTCTTCAAGATCTTCGACAAGGCCGGCAAGCATATCGCCTCTTTCTACCTCGACGCCTACAGCCGCCCCGAGAACAAGCGCGGCGGGGCCTGGATGAACGTGGCCGTGGTAAAGCGCGTGGGCCCCGCGCATGACCGGCTGCCGGTGGCCACGCTGACCTGCAACTTCACCCCGCCGGTGGGCGGCAAGCCGTCGCTGATGACCTTCAGGGAAGTCACCACCATGTTCCACGAGTTCGGCCACGGCCTGCAGCACATGCTGACCACCGTGGGCTACCCCGACGTGGCAGGCATAGGCGGCGTGGAATGGGACGCCGTGGAGCTGCCCAGCCAGTTCATGGAGAACTGGTGCTATCACAAGGCCACGCTGCTCGGCCTGGCCAAGCATTATGAGACCGGCGAGACCCTGCCAGAGGCCACCTTCGAGAAGATAAAGGCCTCCGCTACTTTCATGGCCGGCATCATGATGCTGCGCCAGCTCAACTTCGGCATGACCGACATGGCCATGCACACCGCCGACAAGCCCGACCTGAAGGCCATAGAGCGGCAGGTAGCAGCCCGCACCGCCGTGATCCCGCCGCTGGCGGAGGACAGGTTCCTGAACTCCTTCACTCACCTGTTCTCCGGCGGCTACGCTGCCGGCTACTACAGCTACAAGTGGGCGGAGGTGCTCAGCGCCGACGCCTTCGAGGCTTTCGAGGAAGCCGGCCTGGAGGACGAGGAGGCCCTGGCGGTCACCGGCGCCAGGTTCCGCGATACGGTGCTTTCTCTCGGCGGCGGCCTGCACCCGGCCGAGGTGTTCAAGAAGTTCCGCGGCAGGGCGCCCAGTCCCAAAGCCCTGCTCAGGCACAGCGGCCTGCTTAAGTAGGCAGCGTTCGCGCCATGAGGGGCCGGCCTTGACATGTCAAGGCCGGCCCCTTATACTATTAGGGTATGTTAAAGACCGCCCTGTTAGCCCTGCTGCTGGCCGCCCCCGCGGCCTACGCCGACGACTTCAGCGCCGCCGGCGCTTCGCTGCGCGCCACGCTGCAGGAAGGACGCGGCGCGCCGGCCGACATCCAGCCTACGGCCGTATACGAGAAATCCACCCCGGCGGCCCCGCCCAAGGACGATCTGAAGCCGGCCGTCATCCGCCACCTTAGCGGGATGATCGCCTACTGCGACAAGCACATGGACGACTGCAACGGCAAAGACCTCTGGCTGCGGGATTTCGCCAAGGGCATAGGCGGCGGCCGCTGCAATAACCGCGGCTTCAACTGCGTGGGCGCAGTGCTGGAGATGTGCAAACAGCAGGCCGAGGACGGGGAAGTGACCCCCATGTACTGGATGGCCTGCGGCGCGATGCTGGGGAAGATGGGAGAGCGCGACTGCGCCGAGGGCAGGGGCTCCTGCGCCGGGGACCTGCAGAGTTCGGTGTACTTCTCGCTGCGCGCCGCCGCCGGCTGCCATAAGAGCTTCGAAAAGGACAAGGCCAGGCAGGCCGAGGCCGACGCGCTGCTGGAACAGTTCGCGAAAGTGGTTAAACAGGACGTCAAAGAGGTGTATGTGGGCCACGTAGAGGGGGCCTCTACCGTGGGCCACCACCTGGCCTGGCACGCCGTTAAGGAAGGCGGCATGATAGGCACGGAGAAGGTGCTGGAGTTCGCTTTTGAAAGGCTGGCCTGGCACGGGGCCGGCGCGGCAGTAAGCGCCGCCAGCCTGCCGCTGCTGGCTTTCTCCACGGCCATGTTCTTCCACGAGATCGCGGCTTCCGAGATGAACAACCTGGTCTGCCTGAAATGGGGGCACTACTACAAAGGCAGCTACGCCAACGTGGCAGGCTCGCTGCACAAGATGACGGCGCAGATAAAATAACCCGCGCCTTTACAGCTCTCACCGCCGGCCGCCCGGCGGTTTTTGTTTGTGAGGGTTAAAAAACGCTTTTAGGGAGTTTGGCGCGCGGGTTTACCGGCGCGTTGCCTGTGCGGAACTCGAAATGCAGGTGAGGCCCGGTGGAGTGGCCTGTGGAACCGAGCAGGGCTATGATCTGCCCGGCTTTTATTTTGTCGCCTTTCTTTGCCTTGAGGACCTTGTTGTGGGCGTAGGTAGTGGTAGTATCCTGGTCGTGGCGCATTATTATCACGTTGCCGTAGCCGGTGATATGGCTGCCGGAGTAGATGACCTCGCCGGGGGCGATGGCCCTTATCGGCACGCCCATATCGGCTGCGATATCCAGCCCCTGGTGCTGCTTGCCCCAGCGGGGGCCGAATTCCGAACTGACCACCCCGGCGTCCATGGGCCAGCGGTACTTGCCTGAATATTGTTGTATAGGGAAGGGTTTCGGGGGCTTCGCTGGTTTCGCGCCTTTAGCCGGCGCGGCGCCTTTTATAACCCCGGTTTCGCGCAGCACTTCCAGCAGGTCCGCGTCGTCGAGCGTCCGGCTGTCGTGGTATTTTTTGAAGATATGCGCCAGTTTCTGGTAGCGCTCTAAATCTTTGAGTATCTTCCGGCCTTTCGGGTCCTGTTTGAGCACTTCTTTCGCCGCCGTCTCCAGCAGGGAGGTGCCGCGGCTTAGCCCGGCTATGCCGGCCACCAGCACGGCCGCCAGCGCGGCCAGGAGAAGGGGTCTTTTCATAGGGCTCCCGGCAAGGCGTCAGAGCGGACGGCCCAGCGCAGCTTGGCGCAGGCAGAGCGGGGGTTGGAGCGGCGTTCGGCGGGGGAGGGGCGCGCCGGGGTAGGCGACACGCTTGAATATGTCCCGTCGGCCTCTCCCCTGGCGAAAGCTTTCTTAACGCGGCGGTCCTCGCCGGAATGGAAGGTGAGGATGGCCGCGCGGCCGCCAGGTTTAAGGCACCAGGGCAGGGCCGCCAGGAAGCGGTCCAGGGCGCTGAACTCCTCGTTGACCTCTATGCGCAGGGCCATGAAGACGCGCTGCAGCGATTTCTTTATGATGTCCTCGCCCAGTTTGGGGTCAGTCCGCTTCATCCCGGCCGTAACGGCCTCGGTGAGCTGCGCCGTGGTGAGTATGGCCGCGGGACTTTCCTTTATGGCGCGGGCGATGGTTGCGGCGTGCGGCTCGTCGGCGTTCTCTGTCAGCAGGGCCGCCAGCTTTTCGGCCGTCACGGTCTTCAGGAATTCGGCTGCCGGTTTGCCGCGCTCGGGGTTGAGCCGCAGGTCCAGCGGGCCGTCGGCCTTGTAGGTGAAGCCCCTTTCGGGGTTGTCGAGCTGCATGGAGGACACGCCCAGGTCAGCCAGCACGCAGTCAAAACCGCCGCCGGCCTCTCCGATCAAGCCCATTATGCCGGCGTAGTTCATCTTCCTTATAACCAGCACGTCCGGGCCGAAACCTTCTCCCCTCAGGCGGGCTTCCGTCTTGGGCAGCTCCACCGTATCCACGTCCACGGCGAACAAGCGGCCGCCCGGCAGCAGCCGCGGCAGCAGCGTGCGGGTATGGCCGCCGTAGCCCAGCGTGGCGTCGAAGGCGACTTCGCCGGGCTTGGGGGCCAGGATAGCCAGGATCTCGTCCACGCAGATGGGGCGGTGGGTGCCGGCCGGGGTGAGGCCCTTGGCTATGATATGGGCTATCTGGTCCGCGTACTTTGCGGGGTCCAGTTCCTTGTATTTCTGCTCGAAATTGCGGGGGTGCTTGCCGGCGTAGCGGACGCGGCGTTTATGGGGTTTGGGGGCTTCGTTCTCTTCAGACATGGCAAAAAAGGGCCTCCCGGGTTAACGGGAAGCCCTTTATGCGCCGCACGGCTGATTACTTCAGGTGCTTGCCGAGGATGCCGGCCAGTTCGAACATCGTTATCTGGGGCTTGCCGAACATCTTCAGGAGCTTGTCATCGGCGTTGATGTTGCGCTTGTTGACCTTGTCCTGGAGACCGTTCTTCTTAATGTAGTCCCAGATCTTCTTGACCGCGGTGGGGCGGGCAACGGGCTCCGCTCCAATAACGGCGCTGAGTTCCGCGTCAGGCTGCATTTCTTTCATGAATTTCGGGTTTGCCATGTTTAGTTCTCCTTAAGTGTTCCTTAGACCGAGATAGTGGTAAAAGGGTTATATGCCTAGATACTAGCATAAAACTGCCGGCTAGAAGCAATAGGCCACCCCGCCCAGGTGGTAGCCGTTGGAGGAGGAACCGTACTCCATGTACTTGTAGCGGTAGGACAGGCCCCAGTGGCGGTTGAGGTAGAGGTTGGCCATCAGGGAGTACTCGTCCAGACGGTCGCCGTCCTTGAACCGGCCCATCCATTTACCCTGCAGGTCTATGAAATGCCAGAGGGTCGCGTTCAGGTTCAGGCCGGCCAGCGCGTGGTCGTCACTGTCGTCTATATCCACCCTGGTCAGGGGGGCGGGGCCGGCCGGGTTAAGCGCTATGTCCCCGGTGACCGACTCGTGCGCCCAGCCGGCGTAGGGCAGCAGGGAGGCGTCCAGCGGGCCGTTCTTGTAGTAGAAATACCGGCCGGTCCTGGCGAACCAGAAGGTTACGGTATTGTCCATGTCGAAAGAGGTCAGTCCGGGTATGGCGTTGCCCGCGGACATGTCTATATTGAGGCTCTCCAGACCGGCCCCGGCCACCCATTTGCCGGCCCGGGTAGGCCGGAAATAGAAGTCCAGGTTCAGGTGCAGGCCGGTAACCTCGCTGTAGTTTACTTCCGGGGCGCCGTAGTAGAAGGCGTTAGCCTGGAATTTTTCGGTATTTATCCACTGGGCGTAGACGCCGCGCATCTGCGCCGTATCGGCCAGGTCCAGACCATAGGCGGTGTTGGCGTATTTGTTGGTGACGCTGCCTATGTAGGGGCTTATTATCCTCAGGGTTTCCGCGGCCGCGGGCGCGGCCAGGGAGACTGCCAGGGCGAATAGGGTTAAGAGTGTAGTTTTCATGTTGTGGCCCTTTGATGTCGGGCGCTTATCAATTTTACCAATAAGCGTTCCGGCTGCTAATGACGGCCGTCAAAAAGGGTTATAATTATTCTCCGCATATGAATTCATCCGCCGTTGGTCTGGCGCTGTCCCTGCTGTGCTGCGCGGCGTCCCCGCCGGCTCTGGCCGCCATGGAGGCGCCCAGGGCTTCCACCGTTGTCACCGACCGCGCCGGCCGGCCGCTGCGCTCCTACCTGGACGGGGGGGCCGACGCCGCCTGCGTGCCCCTTAAGCTCGCGGAGATCTCGCCCTGGCTGGTGCTGGCCACGGTGGCGGCCGAAGATAAGCGATTTTTCGCCCACCCGGGGGTGGACTTCCGCGCCGCGGCGCGGGCCTTTGCGCAGAACGCCAGCCGCGGCCGCACGGTGTCCGGCGCCTCCACCATAACCCAGCAGCTCGCGCGCGCCCTGGTTCCGCGCCCCCGCACCGTGTTCGGCAAGCTTAAGGAGATGTTCTCCGCCCTGCGGCTGGAGACCGGGCACAGCAAGGAGGAGATCCTTGAGGCGTATTTTAACGGCGTCTCCTACGGGGCGCTGCTCACCGGGGCCGGCGCGGCCTCGCTGGATTATTTCGGCGTACCCGCGGCCGACCTGAGCCCCGCCCAGGCGGCCCTGCTGGCCGGCATTCCCAAATCCCCTGTAAATTACGATCCTCGCCGCCACCCCGGGGCGGCAGAAGACCGCCGCCGGCTGATCCTGCGCCGCATGTCAGACCTGGGCCTGTTGGACGCCGAGACCTACCGCCTGGCGCTGGCGGAAAAGACGGCGGCCAGGGAGAAGGAAAGATCTTTCAGCGCGCCCCACTTCGCCGACCAGGCGCTGCGGCGCGCCCCGGCCGGAGGCACCGTGGCCACCACGCTGGACAGCCGCGCCCAGGAGGCCGCCGCGCGGGCACTTAGCAGCCACCTTGCCGGCCTGGCCGGGCGCAATCACGTTAAGAACGGGGCCGTGCTGGTGCTGGATAACGCCACCGGCGGCGTTCTGGCATGGGTAGGGTCCAATGATTTTTTCGACGGGATCAATAACGGCCAGGTGGACGGTGTGCTCGCCCGCCGGCAGCCGGGCTCGGCGCTTAAACCTTTTCTCTACGCCCTGGCTATTTCAAAAGGCGCGCGGGCTTCTGACTTGCTGGACGATTCCCCGCTCTACGCCGCCGGCGGCCACGCCCCGGAGAACTACGACCGTTCCTACCATGGCCGGGTGCGCCTGCGCCAGGCGCTGGCCTGTTCCTATAATGTGCCGGCGGTGCGGCTGGCGCAGCGCGTCGGCGTGCAGGACCTGCTGGCAAAGCTTAAGGATTTCGGTTTCGCTTCGCTGGATAAGCCGGCCGACTTTTACGGCGAGGGCCTGGCGCTGGGTAACGGCGAGGTGACGCTGCTGGAGCTGACCGCGGCCTACGCGGCGCTGGCGCGGAGCGGCATCTGGCTGCCGGCGCGGCTGACTATGGGCGAGCCGGCCGGGGCCCGCCGGGCTATAGGCCGGGCCGAGGCCTATATCGTCACCAATATCCTCTCGGACAACTCCGCCCGCGCGCCGGCTTTCGGCGCGGATTCGGTCTTCAACCTGCCCTTCGAACTGGCGGCCAAGACCGGCACCACCAAGGATTACCGCGACAATTGGGCCGTGGGGTATACGCCGGAGTGGACAGTAGGCGTGTGGGTGGGGAATTTCAGCGGCGCGCCCATGCGCCGGGTTTCCGGCATCACCGGCGCGGCGCCCGTGTTAAAGGAAACTGCGCTGGCGCTTAAAAAACTTTACGGCTCCACCCCGTTCCGGCGGCCGCCAGGCATAAAGACCGCCCGGGTCTGCCCCGTCTCCGGCCAACTGCCTTCGCAGTTCTGCCCTTCCTCCATGGAGGAGGTCTTCACCGCCGCGCTCCTGCCCGCCGGCCAATGCTCCGAGCATTCCCCGCCGGAGGCCGCGCTCCCCCGCCCTGCCGGAAAGCCCTCGGTAAAATTCCCTTCGGAAGGGGATGTTTTCAGGCTGGACCCGCAGGTGCCTCGCGCTTCGCAGGCCCTTTTCTTCAAGGCCGGGGAGGAGGAGGGGGAGATCGCCTGGACGGTGGACGGCAAGGAGCTGGCCGAACGCGGGAACGGCGCTCCCTGGCCGTTGGCGCCCGGGGCGCACAGCGTCAGCTTTACGCTCTCCCGCGGTACGGAAACCGTGCGGGCCCGCACGGTGCGGTTCAGCGTGGTGGAATAGTTTATTAAGGGTATAAATAAAAAACCCCCGGGCGGCCGGGGGTTTTTTTATGGCCCTTGGTTTAGTTGAGTTCGGGAGCCACGGTCTTGAGCAGCTCGAAGGCCGGGGCGGCCTTGGCTACGGTCACGGTTTCGCCGGCGCCGGCCAGCGAGGCCTTGGTGAAGGGGGAAGTGATGGCGGAAAGCTTGGTCACGTCCTCGCCGCGGCAGCCCGTGGAGGGGCAGACGTTGGAGACGGAGCAGCCGTCCTTGTACACGTAGTCGTTCTCGCCGCGCACCAGGATGCCCTCTATCACGCCGGTCCTGGCGTTGAACACCGCGGAGCCGGAGTTGCCGCCGTAGGTGTCGAGGTTGGCCACGTAGTAGCCCTTGGGCGAAGCGTCGCGCACGGTGGCGCCGCCGGCCACTTTAGTGGGCAGGCCGGCCGGGTGGCCGATGACTACCAGCTCGTCGCCGTTCTTAACGGTGTCGGCGGTGTTATATTTGAGCGGCTCATGGCCGGTCACTTTGCGGTCCAGGCGGATCAGCGCCCAGTCGGCGCCGGTGCCTACCTGCTCGCGGCCAATCAGCTGCGCGCAGCCGTATACGTCGTTGGCGGGCACTTCGGAGGGCATTACGCCCTTGGCCTTCACCGCGAAGCCGAACACGAACTTGGTGCCCTTGCAGGCGTCTTCGGTCTTTACGCAATGGCCGGCGGTCATGATGATGTCCGGGGCTACCAGCGAGCCGGAGCAGAAGGCGCCGGTGACCTGTTCGTAGAAGGGTTCTTCTTTGCAGAGATTGTAGCCGTCGGCGTAGGATTCGGTGGCCAGCTTGGCCTTGGAACCTTCGATGGTCACGTCGTAGCCCTGGAACAGGCCCACGGTGGAATCCGCCAGCTTGAGCAGGCGGGCGTCGGAAACCTGGTAGATGTCCAGGCGGTCGTCGGAACCGTAAATTACTTTTTCGGCGGAAAAGGCGGAGCCGGCGCAGAACGCCAGGGCCGCGGTGAACAGTGCTATTTTTTTCATGTACTTGCCTCCGGTCAATTGACTCTAGTCAGATTAAACCTAATCCGTCCGGCCAAGGCAAGTAAAATTTTCAGGCAAAATACGGTTGATGTTTTACTATTAGTCCGCTAACGTCAATATCATGGAGCATGGCTGTTTTGGTGATGGATGAAATATTCTCCAGCCTGAACTGGAGCTCATTGTTCCAGATCCTAAGCCAAACGGTTTCTTTCCCGTCTTTGCTTTCCGATTCCAGGATCCCGATCTCATAGCTTTTGGGAACGACAATGCTCTCGGCGCTCCCATCGCGCATCTTGATCTTAACGCAGTTGCCGCGAAAAGATTTAAGCTGTTTAAAGACGGTTTCTCTGTTCATGGATCCCTCCTTAATTTCAATTGCGCCGGCGCCGGGGCAAAATTATCTCTTGATGACGGCGACGGCTTTGCCGTTGATGAGGAAGTCGTCGTCGGGGTGCAGGTAGATGGGCTCGTAGTCGTGGGAGGAGTCGGCCTTCAGGATCACCTGGCCGTTGGCCCGGTCGTCGATGAAGCGCTTGATGGTGGCCTTGTTGTCTATGATGGCCAGCACAATATCGTTGTTGGCCGGCACGCGCTTGTTGCTGTCTATCACCACGTAGTCGCCGTCCTCTATCTTCTTACCCGCTATCTCGGCGCGGTTCATGGACGAGCCGCTGGTCTTGAGGGCGTAGAGGCCGGCCGGGGTGGAGCGGCCGATCAGGCGCCCGGAGACGCGCAGGAAGCCCTCGAAGTTCTGCTCGGCGTAGATGGTGGCGGGACCGCAGTTCGCCATGCCGATTATGGGGATGGAGAAGAGGGCGGAAGCTTCTTTCAGCAGGCCGCTGGCCAGGCCCGGCAGGAGCTTCGCCTTTTCCATCAGGCCCTTCGCCCGGTCTATGGTGAAAAAGCCCTTCTTCTCGAGCTGCAGGAGATGGTGCTTTATCTTCTGGGGGGATTCCTGCGGCAGGCCGATAGCGGCGGCCATTTCGCGCAGGCTGAACTGCGCCAGGTTGTTGGCTTTGGAAAGATTCAGGAGCTTCTCTTGTATGGGATGCATATATAAAGGATAATATATTATATCGCTAAAGTCAATATCTCCTTAATACTTGACAGCTGGAGAAAAATCATCTATACTCAATGAGGTCGCGGCGAAAAGGTTCTTTAACTGAGGTGCAGAAATGTTAACATAATACTTTTCCGCCACCCCGACACTACGCTGTCGGGTTGAGGTTGTAGACTATCTAGGTAAGAAAATTTAACGGAGGTTACAAATTATGGCTACAGACGAAAAGAACAGGGCGCTCGAAGCCGCCCTCGCGCAGATAGAGAAGAGCTATGGCAAAGAAGCCATCATGAAGATGGGGGAACGGGCCGCCAACATGAAGATAGAGACCATCCCCACCGGCGCGCTGTCGCTGGACCTGGCGCTGGGCATCGGCGGGCTGCCCCGCGGCCGCGTGATAGAGATCTACGGCCCGGAATCCTCCGGCAAGACCACGCTGACGCTGCACGTGATCGCCGAGGCGCAGAAAAAAGGCGGCATGGCGGCCTTCATAGACGCCGAGCACGCGCTGGACCCTGTCTACGCGCAGAAACTGGGCGTGGATGTGGACAACCTCCTGATCTCCCAGCCGGACTCCGGCGAGCAGGCGCTCGAGATCTGCGAGAAACTGGTGCGCTCCGGCGCGCTGGATATCATCGTGATCGACTCGGTCGCCGCGCTGGTCCCCAAGGCCGAGATCGAAGGCGAGATGGGCGACCTGCACGTGGGCCTGCAGGCCCGGCTGATGAGCCAGGCGCTGCGCAAGCTCACCTCCATCGTGTCCTCCACCAAAACCTCCGTCATGTTCATCAACCAGCTGCGCCACAAGATCGGCGTTATGTTCGGCAACCCCGAAACCACGCCAGGCGGCCTGGCGCTCAAGTTCTACTCCTCGGTGCGCCTGGACATCCGCAAGATCGAGACCATCAAGTCCGCCGACGTGGTTACCGGCGCGCGCATAAGGGTGAAGGTGGTAAAGAACAAGGTTGCGCCCCCGTACCGCCAGGCCGAGTTCGAAATGGTCAACGGCGAGGGCATCTCCACCGAGGGCTGCCTGCTGGACATGGGCGTGGAGACCGGCCTGCTGGAAAAATCCGGCACCTGGTACATCTATAAGGGCGACCGCATAGGCCAGGGCCGCGAGAACGCCCGGACCTACCTGAAGACCAACAAGAACGTGGCGCTGGAGATAGAGACCGAGCTGCGCAGCCGCTTCCTCACTCCGGGGCTGAAGCCCGGCCTGATGAACGTCACGCCCGCGGCGGCGGCCGCCAAGGCGGCGGAAAAAGCCGAGCGCAAAGAAAAGTACGCTAAGAAATAGATGCGTCCTTTAGCGGCTGATTTCTCGCGTTACCTGGGGATGGAGCGGGGCCTGGCAAAAAACACCTGCCTCGCCTACTCCGGGGACGTGGAAGCCTTCCTGGCCTACTGCGAGGCCAGGAAGACCGACCCCGCCATAGCCGAGGCGACGTTCGTGGAGGGCTACCTGTGGTCCCTTAAAAAGGACCGCGGGCTCGGCCCGGCCTCCATCTTCCGCAAGACCGAGGCGCTCCGGGCCTTCTACCGCTACCTGCGGCTGGAAGGCAAGGCGCAGAAAGATCCCACCGCCAATTTCAGGGCTCCCAAGCTGCCGCGCAAAGTGCCGCGCTTCCTGGACCGCCGCGATACCGAGAAGCTGCTCGGTTTCCCGGCGGGGCAGGCCTTCGCCCATGTGCGCGCGGCGGCGGCCATAGAGCTGCTCTACGCCAGCGGCATGCGGGTGTCGGAGCTGCTGGGCCTGCGGCTGGAATCGGTTAATTTTCAGCAGGGCTGGCTGCGCGTCTTCGGCAAGGGCGCCAAGGAGCGCATGGTGCCGGTCAACGCGGCCGCGCTGAGCCGCCTGAAGGAGTACCTGGAGGCCAGGCAGCTTAAATTCGGCGGCCGGGCGGTGGCCGACGAGCTGTTCCTCAACCGTTCCGGAGTGAAACTCAGCCGCCAGCAGATGTGGAAGGACATAGTGGCTTTCGGCCGCGAGGCGGGGGTGGAACTTAAACCGCACCCGCACCTGTTCCGCCACACCTTCGCCAGCCACCTGGTGCAGGGCGGGGCCGACCTGCGCTCCGTGCAGGAGATGCTGGGCCACGCCAGCCTGAACACCACCCAGATCTACGCCCACGTGGACAAAGGCGACGTAAAGCGCGCCCACGACAAATTCCACCCCGACAAATAGAAGGTAGGGGACGCTGATGACTATATGACTATTTCCCGCAACGCGTGCTGGAGTTAGTAGCAATTAGGAATATAGTCATCAGCGTCCCCTGCCTACAATTTCTATAATGTAGCGGTGGCCCCCGCGGGCCGCCATCACCTTATGATTGACGACCAGAACGATATTTTCGACTCACGCATAAAGCAGCACGACAGGCACCGCTTCGAGATCAAGCTCGACATCGACCTGGACGCCACGGCCAGGAGCTCCTACGAGGTGGAGACCTACTTCTTCGTGCCGCGGGCGCTCAACGTGGGCCCGCATAATTACAAGAAAGAGAATTTCTACAACTCCAGCCAGCGCTACATCCGCTTCCGCACGCCCAAGATGAGCCTGGGCAAGGTCTGCGACCCGGCGCTGGCCACCTCGCCGCTCAACCGCGTACGGCAGGACCTGTCGCGGGTGCTGGCCGGCGAGGGGGACCCGGCGCTCTCCGACAAGATCTGCGGCGAGTTCCGCCTGCTGGGCTGCATTATCCGCGGCGAGCTGCGCGACTACGTAAAGATCTTCGTGGACGGGCTGGCCACCTACGGGAACGCCGTGCCGGCCGCGCAGCGCAGGCTTTTCGTGGGGGAAGGCCTGGAGAATTTCCTCGGAGACCTTAAGAACCTCGAGACCGCGCTGTCCTCCCTTAAAGCCGAGGTCTCGGACCCGGCCGTGCCGCTTAAGATCCGCGAGACCGCCGCTTTCTTCGACGAGTATGTCAGCCTGCTGCTGGAGGAGTACCTGACCTCGCTGCTGGAGGCCATCCGCAATAACCCGGGCGCCAGGGAGCGCTTCGCCGACGTGGAACGGGGCGTGCTGGCTATCGTGACGGCCCAGAGCCGCTACCGGCAGGCCATGAAGTACCCGTCGGTGCTCACGCC
Organism: uncultured Elusimicrobiaceae bacterium; assembly: GCA_964417965.1. GTDB lineage: Bacteria > Elusimicrobiota > Elusimicrobia > Elusimicrobiales > UBA9959 > UBA9959. The sequence continues at coordinate 48,061 of CAYQJX010000010.1, read as the reverse complement.
CGGCTCCACCAACGAGACCATCATCTACCGCCGGGGCGTGCTGAAGAAGTTTATCTCCAGCGTGCTCTATCTCAAGGCCGAGTTCTCCGAGTGGGAGGGCCTGACGCAGGTGTTCTTCGGCCTGGCCGCCGGGAGCGCCATGCTGTTCGCCGTGCTGGTCACCCTGTTCTTCCAGCAGCGCTACGCCATGAACAGCATGCCCTTCGTGCTGGCCGTGGTGATCAGCTATATCTTCAAGGACCGCATCAAGGACTGGCTCAAGCTGCTGTTCTCCAAGAGCCTCACCCGCTGGATCTCCGACCGCAAGATAGACATCCTGGACTCCTCCGGCGGCGGCGCGCGCATCGGCCTGCTCAAAGAGGCCTTCACCTTCATCTCGGACCGGGACATCCCGCCGGACATAGCCCGCCTGCGCCGCATAGACAATATCACCTCGGTGGACGAGGAGGGCAAGCCGGAACGCGTCTTCAAGTACAAGAAGGAGATCCTGCTCTACCCCGAGGTCATCCTCAAGAGCCACGAGCGCCGCCGCGACCTTAACGACATCATGCGCTTCAATATCCGCGAGCTCGTGGCGCAGGCCGACGACGCGGCCGTGGATTATCCCTACGTGGACCCGGCCACCGGCGACCTGCGCGCGGCGGTCTGTTCGCGGGTCTACCACATCAACCTGGTCCTGAAGTACACCTATTTCGACAAAGAAGAGCAGGTCACCATCCATTACGAACGTATCAGGATAGTCGCCGGCAAGGACGGGATCGTGCGGCTGGAAGAAGTCAGGGTGGCCTAGCCGCCTCCCGCGAGGAGTTTTGCTGAACATGGAAATAAAAGCGATAGGAATTATCGGCGGCAATACCACCGGCTGCGGCGCGGCCGAGCTGTTCGTAAAGCACGGCTACCAGGTGCGGCTTTACGACGATTTCAAAGACAGCCTCAATGTGGCGCTGGCCAAGATCTCCTGGTCGCTGCGCCAGGCCGGCAAAGAGGACCTGCTGGGCAATATAGAAGGCATCCAGGACCTGTCCAAGTTCAGCGGCGCCGATATCGTTATCGAGGCCGCCTCCAAGTCCCCCGAGGAGAGAAAGCTGCTGTATACCAAGCTGCGCCCGCACCTGGACGGGGGCTGCGTGGTGGCCGCCCGCTGCGCCGTAACCCCGCTTAAAGAAATGCTGGATTTCGCCGAGCTGCCCAGGGAACGCGTGCTCGGGTTTCATCTGCTAAAGCCGGTACGGACCAACGCCCTGGTGGAGGTGGTGCGCACCGACCACACCAAGGACGAATACGTGGAGGCCGTCGTCGCGCTGCTGCGCAAGATAGGCAAGACGCCGATCATGGTCAAGGACAACCCCGGCCAGATAGTGGAGCGCCTGGCCCGTCCTTTCCTGCTGGCCGCGCTGCGCCTGCTCGAGTCCGGCAAAGGCTACCCGCACGAGATCGACGCCGCTTTCAAGGAAATAGCCGGCGCCGCGGCCGGGCCCTTTGAGATGCTGGACCTCGCCGGCCTGGATTCGGACTTCCGGGCTTCGGAGGCCATCTACGCCGCGCTCGGCAGCCCCGAGCGCCTGACCCCTTCGCCGACCCTGCGGCGCCTCGTGCAGTACGGGCAGCTGGGGCGCAAGACCACCATCGGCTTCTACATTTACGAGGAGGGCCGCATAGCCGGGGAGAACCCGGGCCTGCCGAACATGATAAAGTACCTCGGCCTGAAGAAGACCGGGAAAGAAGAAATTTTCGGGGAACTGATGCGGCCCGTGGTGGAGGAGGCCAGGCTGCTGGCCGCCGAGATCATGGCCTCCGAGTACGATATAGAGACGGCCGTGAAGCTGGCCTTCGGCTGGCCCAGAGGACCGTTCGCCTACAGCCGCGACCTGGCCGGGCTGCTGGAGAAAAAGAAAGTTTCAGAGTTCGACAAGCTGGACACGTTTTAGCGCGTCAGGGCTTAAGCAGCCGTTCAGCCGCGGCGAGGATGGTGTCGATGGGGGCAGTTTTGGACAGCACTTCCACCCGCTGGCCTTCCGGGATCTTGGCCAGGATGTCCTCCCGGCTCACGGAAGAATAGATAAGGAAAGGGACCTGGAAAGTGCCGGACATCATCTGCAGGCGCTCGTAGACGGCGAAGCCGCCGCCCGCGGGCATCATGATGTCGAGCACTATCAGGTCGGGCTTGACCTGCTTGGCCATCATCATGCCCTGCATGGCGTCCAGCGCTGAAAAAACCTGGTAGCCGGCCTTTTCAAAGACCAGCTTAAGAATGGAATGTACCGTTTTGTCGTCGTCCATGACCAGGATCTTTTTGTTCGGCGGAGGCATAACAGAAATGATATCAAATTTTATGTCCAGGTCAGGGATTAAGGAGGGCGCGTGTTCAGGGGATTAAAAAGAGCGTTGGCCGCGTTTTTCCTGCCCGGCGCGCAGACGGATACCGTGGCCGTGGTCAAGACGGTCTACGCCCCGGACGGCAAGCGCAGGGTGCGCTTCTTCCGCAGGGACGAGGACGGCGTCTGCGGCTACCGCGAGGAATATTTCGACGACAAGATCCTGGAGATGGCCTGGCTGCCGGTGAAGGAAGGCACGGCCGAGAAATACCCGGACCTGGACTCGGCTACCGCCGCGGCCCTGGCCGAACTGCCCTGGCTGCACCTGGTCCCGCACTGAGGGCCCCGGGCCGGGCGTAAAAAAACCGCGGGAAGGCCCGCGGTTTTTTGTCGCCCCGGGCGTTCAGGACAGGTAGCCCATCAGCCGGTATGCCAGCTTGGCCGCGGTGAGCTCGCTGACGTGCGAGCCTTTGACCGGGGCCACCTCTACGATGTCCACCCCGACCACGCGCTTGTTCCTGCAAACCGTCCTGAACAGGCGCAGCGCCTCGTACCAGCCGAAGCCGCCGGGCTGGGGCGTGCCGGTGCCGGGCATCACGGACGGGTCGAAGCCGTCCACATCTATGGTCAGGTAAACCGTGTCCGTCAGCTCGCGCAGCACGGCGCGTTCCAGTTTTTTCAGGTCGCGGTTCTCGTGCATCAGGTGGGTGGTCACGTTGCCCGCGTTGTGGAACTGGCGCTCGTCGTGGCCCACGCTGCGGATGCCCACCTGCACCACACGGTTGGTGCGCGAGGCGGGATAGACCGCGCAGGCGTGGCTGTGCCGGTCGCCGTGGTAGGACACGCGCAGGTCCGCGTGCGCGTCGAAATGCAGGATGGAGAGATTTTTGTGGCGCTTTATAAAAGGCGGCAGCAGCGCCTGGGTTATGCTGTGCTCCCCGCCGATAAAGAAGGGCAGCGCCTGGGTGGAGGCGAGCAGCCCGTCCACGGTCTTCTCCAGGAGGGGAAAGAACTTCTTGTCGGGCAGGGCGCAGTTGACGGGGGCGGCGGTGAAGATGCCGCGCTTCCACGTCTCGGCCTTGGTCTCTTCGTCCCACAGCTCCAGCTGCCAGGAGGCGTCCACAATGGCTCCGGGGCCCTTCCTGGTCCCCTTGCCGTAGGAGACGGTCTTCTCGTAGGGCACCGGCAGGATGACGAAGGCCGCGCCGCCGGGAGCCTTCAGGTCACCGAACAGGAACTGCTTTTTAGCCGGTTTGAAGATCATAATTACCTTTGGGTGTTACCGGGCCGGCCATCCGGCCCGTCAGGCGCCGGAAATTTTCAGAACAGGAAGACGGCGGCGGCCACGGTGGTGGTCCAGACGCCCTCGGTGCCTATGGCCGACTGGGTGATGTTGGCGGCCCGCACGATCTTGCCGCTCAGCTTCCAGATCTCTTCCTTCTGGTCCCAGGTGGTCTCGCTGCCGAACTCCACGCCCTGGATGGTGGATAACATCATGGCCGCCAGGTCTTCGGCGTAGTCGCCGGTCTTCTCGTCGGTCTCGCCGAAGGTGTGGTGTTCGGAGATGTAGCCGTAATGGGAACGGTCCTTGGGCACCGCGAGGCCTACGGAGGAGGCGATCAGGCGGTGGTTCTCGTTGATGGCGTTGCGGCTCAGCACGCAGTGCAGGATCTGGCCGTCGCTGAGCTTGGGGATCCCCTTCTTGGCCGGGATCACCTTGCAGTAGGGGGGGAAGATGCTGGAGACGTGCACAAGGTTGTACTTGGCTATCTTGGCGTCCCGGAGGGCTTCCTCGAAGCTCGCCAGCTTTTCCTTGTGGCGGCCGAGGCCTTTGGTCAGGAAAACTTCTTTGGGTACCAGGTGTAGTGACATAGGTAAATTATAATAAATTACGCGGGGGGCGAAAAAAATACCGCGGGCGCCGGCCCGCGGTATTTTTTTCCGGGTTCCCGGGGCGCTACTTGTTCACGTGTATCACCTTGGCCGGCGGGAAGCCGTTGAACCAGGTGGAGGACGCGTGGCTGTACGCGCCCATGTTGGTGCTGTACATCAGCTCGCCCAGCTGCAGGTCCGTCGGCAGCGGCATCGCGGTGGAGATGACGTCCAGGGCGTCGCAGGTAGGGCCGAACACGGCGCAGTTCTCGGCCTTCTTGCCTTTGCGGAAGGAGAACATGTTGCAGTGCTGGTGGTCGAAGATGATGCCCGAGTACGTGTGGTAGGCGCCGTCGTTGACGTAGTAGCAGGTCTTGCCGTCGCGCACCGTCTTGCCGTTGATCCGCACTACCGAGGTGCCGGCGGTCGCTATCATGAAGCGGCCGGGTTCGGCCAGGATCTCTATCTTCGGGTCCGGGAACAGGCGCTCCAGCTCGGCGTTGATGGTCCGGGCCAGCTCCTGGAACGGTTTCACGGAGGAGTCGTACGGGGCCGGGAAGCCGCCGCCGATGTCGAGCAGGTTCATCTTGTCGTAGCCGCGTTCCTTGGCTTCCTTGAAGATGTCGGCGGCCAGGTTGATGGCCTGCACGTAGTTCTCGAAGTTGGTGGTCTGGCTGCCCACGTGGAAGCTGAGGCCTTCCACGCCGAGGCCCTGCCGCACGGCCTCGAGGATCAGGTCCACGGCCTCGCCGGGGGAGGCGCCGAACTTGGAGGACAGTTCCACCACGGCGCCGGTGTTGGGCACCCGGATGCGCAGGCACAGGCCGGCGTGGGGGGCGTACTTCTTTATCTTGTGTATCTCTTCCAGGTTGTCGAAGGTGACGAGGGGCCGGTACTGGTCCAGCTCCTTGAGGGTCTCATTGGGCTTTATCGGGTTCGCGTAGATGATCTTGTCCCAGATCCAGGCCAGCCGCTTCTTGTCCGGCATGTTCTTGATGTACTCGTGCACGATCATGAACTCCGGCATGGAAGCCACGTCGAAACTGGCGCCCGCCTTGTAGAGCGTCTTCACTATTTCGGCCATCGGCTCGCACTTCACCGCGTAGTAGGCCTGTACGCGGGGCATGTACTTCTTGAATGTCGCGTAGTTCTTGCGTATTTCATCGTGGTCTACGATGAAAAGGGGCGTGCCGTGCTTCTTGGCGAGGTCCTGCATCTGTTTCTTTGTGATCATACTTTTGTCTGGTCTTCCTCCATTTCCCGATTTTTTAGTTTATACAAAAACCTAATCGCCGTCCGTGATCAGGAAGTTCTTGAACTGCCACGGGTCCTTCCTGTCTACGGCGGGGTTGTTATGCCCGTGAAAGGCGTTGGTGTAATGCTTGAGCGGCGTCCAGTCCGATGGGATGGAGAGCATCTTGCCCAGGTAGGGCTTGGATATCTTCAGGATATATTCGTGCGGCAGGTCGTCGGGCACCAGCACGCCGCGGTCCGGGTTCTCTATCATCCACATGGTGGCGGCCACCACGGAAATGGCCACCTGCATGGTGGTGGCGTTCTGGTGCGGCACCAGCTCGCGCGATTCGTGGATGTCCAGCTTGGTGCCGGTCCACCAGGAGTTGTAGGCGTGACCCATTATTAGCGCGCCCAGGGTGTCCTCGCCCTTTATGATCTCGTCGGTCATGATGCGGAACTTGGGCTGCAGCTTGTAGTCGTCGCCCCTTAATTCCTCAAGGGACACCGTAGCCGCGTCGCAGGGGCAGTAGGCGTAATGCACCGTAGGGCGGTACACGGCCTTGCCGTTCTTCCAGACGGTCAGCTTGTCGGAGATGGTGAAAGCTTCGCCGTGGCGGACCACCATGCCGCGCACTTTGTAATTCGGGACCCACGAGGTGACCCAGGTGTTCATCCCCATGCGGGCCAGGCAGATCTGGTTTTTGGGGCCGGTCTTGTGCTGGTAGGCGAGCGGCGGCAGTTCCTTCTCGTGCGTGCCCCAGCCCATCTCGGCGGTAGTGGTGCCTTCCTCGCGGAAACCCTCCACGCTCCAGGTGTTTACGAACTCGTCCACTTCCTTGGGTTTTGCGGAGATCTGCGTATCGCGCTCGCTGCAATGTATCACCTTCACGCCCAGCTTCCTGGAGAGCTCGTTGAAGGTCTGGTCGCTGATCAGCTGGCGGATAATTTCGGCGTCTTTGCCTTTAACTTTCTTGTCCGTTATCAGGCGGTTGCCGATGTCGATCAGGCCCTTCTTGGTGAAATGCGAAATCAGGCCGGGATTGGCGCCGTGCTCGAGCACCGCCGTGGGGCCCGGGGTCTTCCACTTGGCTATCTGGCGGCGGATGTTCATGTGCCGCCAGTAGAGGGTGCGCTCCGTCGGGTGCTTGTCCAGCGCGCCGGTGTAAGGGTCCTCGAGTTCGGTGGAGGTGTTGAGGTAGAGCACGCCGCGGTCGTGGCACCACTGCAGCAGCGAGCCGCACTCTATGTTCCAGGCGAGGTCTATCAGGATGTCTCCGGCGGAGAGGTATTTGCCGGCGGTGGCGTCCAGGTTGTCCTGCGTGACCTTCTTGCGGATAAAGGTGACGCCCTTGGCGATCCACGGCTTAAGCTCTTTGCGCTTGTCCTCGAAATCCATCACCGTGATGTTCCTGGCAGATACTTTCATGAGCTTCATCAGGATTGGCAGCGTGCACTGCGCGACCGCGCCGTAGCCCACAAAAAGTATTTTATTTTTGAATTCTTTCATTTTAAGATTCACCGCCTTCTTAATAATAACCGCCGCTGTTCCCGCGCGGTTTTTATGCTTTGCGCGGGAGATAAATTATATACAAATATTTCGGGAAATAAAAAAAACACGACGGGCTGATGCCGCCGTGTTTTTTTGCGCGGGCCGCGGGGGGAGAATTACTTATTCCCGCCCTGTTCTTTCAGCTTGTCCTGGTAATCTTTTTCCAGGCGCTCGCGGGCTTCTTTGAAGCGGCGCGCCAGCTCGGCTTCCCGCGCCGCGTAGCCTTCCTGCAGCGCGGCTTCGCGCTTCTGCAGGTCCGTCACCAGCCGCTGCTCCTGGTCGAGCACGGCTTTCAGTTTGGCGCGTTCGGATTCCAGCTGCGAGGCCCGCATGCGCTGCGTGTCCTCCAGGTCCTTGCGGCGGGCCTCGAAATCAGAGCGCAGCCTGGTCTCAAGTTCCGCCAGGCGGGTGTTGTAGGAGTTTATGGTCTCTTTGAGCTCCAGGTTTTTCGCCTCGAGTTCGTCCTTCATGCGGCCTACGCTGTCGGCCAGCTCGCGGTCCGTGTCTATCAGGGAGGATTTTTCCGAGAGCATGGCCTGGTAGCTGTTCTCCAGCTGCGCCTGGCGCGCGCCGAGCGCTTTTTCCTTGAGCTTGAAGGACTGCTCCATGGCCGCGGAAAGGTTCTTTTCGCGCTCCAGGTAGGCGGCCTCCATGGCTTTGGCCTGCTCGGCCAGCTGCGCGTTAAAATCGTCCTTCACGAACTGCAGCTTGCGGAAATATTCGTCCTGGTCGGCCCGGCGGGCCTCCTCCGAGCGCTTCGACAGGTCGGTCAGCTGGCCGAGGTAGTTCTGCTCTATGTCCTTGAGCTTGTCGAGGAATTCCTTCTCCAGGGTCTGGCGCAGGTCGCGGGCCTTGGTGAGGTTCTCCTGTATGAGCTTCTGCTTTTCGCGGGCGGCCTCTTCCAGGCGGGTGCTGAACAGCTCCAGTTCGTTCTTGGCGGCCGCGAGTTCGCGGGCGGCCGTTTCACCTTCCCCCGACAGCTTGGCCAGGCTTTCCTCGAGGGCCTTCACCCTGGCAGTGACGGACTGCTCCTTGATGGCAAAATTCTCCGCCAGGTGGCGCTCGGTGGCCTGCGCGGCCTGGTCGGCGGAGGCGCGGTACTCTTTTTCCCTCGCCTCGTAAAAAACTTTCAGCTCGGCCTCCCGCCTGGCGGCGGCTTCGCGCTCCTGCTCCCGCGCCTTGGCCGTCTCGGCGTCCGCGGCCGCGGCAAGGGCGGCGCGCTCCTCTTCCCACGCGCGGCGGGCGGCTTCCGCCTGGTTCTTAAGGTGCTCGGAGTGCCGGAGGAAGTTGCCGCTGATCTCGCCTTCCCGTTCTTTGAGCGCCTGCATGAAGCGCTCTTCCGTTTCCGCGGAGCGCCGGTCCAGCTCCTCGCGCTCTTTTTCCAGCGCCTCTTCCTTTATCTTCAGTTGGGCGCCCAGCCTGGAGCTTTCGGCCTCCAGCTTTTCGGCGTAGGCGGCTTTCATTGCCCGCTCCCGCTCCGCGGCTTCTGTTTTGAATTTTTCGGTCTTAGCGCGGAACTCCGCCTCCAGCCTGTCGCGCTCCGCGGCGAGGCGCGCCCGCTCGGCCTCGGCGGCGCCCCTGGCGTCCGAGTCCAGCGAGGAGAGAGCGTCCTTAAGCCTGGCGTTCTCCTGCTGCGCCGCGTCGGCCCTGGCCAGGGCCTCGTCCCGCTGCGCCGCGAGGGAGGCGTAATGGCGGTCGATGTCCTCGTATTTCTTGGCGAGGCTCGCTTCTTTTATCTTGTAGGACTCCTCCAGCGACTGCATGGCCAGGGAGTTGCGCTCGGCAAAAGTTTTCTCCAGGTCCTGCTGTTTCTGGGCCAGCAGCGAACCTATCTGGGCGCGCAGCGCGGCCAGCTCGCCGCGCTCGGCGGCCGCTTTGGCTTCCCTGGTCTCTATGGATTTAAGGCGGCGCTCGCTCTCCGCGGCGAAATCCGCCAGGTTGGCGGCGTACTGGGTCTCGAGGCTTTTTTCCTTATTGAGGAGCGCGTCCTTGCGCCGGGCGGCGTCTTCGCGCAGCGAGCGGGCGAGCTCTTCGTATTTCTCGGAAAGCTCGCGGTCGCGGGTCAGGTGCTGCGCTTCCAGCCCGCGCCCCTGGGCGTCCAGGGCGGCCTCTTTCTCGGCGTAAGAGCGGCGCAGCTCTCCGTACTTTTCTTCCCAGGTCTTCTCCCGGGCATCCAGCTCCTGGCGCGTCTTGGCCAGCGAATCCTCCAGCCGGGCGGTCCTTTCCCTGTGCTCGGCCTCCACGGCCTCCGAGCGCCTGGCGTGCTTGTCCTCTATGAGCTTCTTGTTCTCTTCCAGCCAGGCGGCGTAGTGGGCGTAGAGCTCGGCCTCGCGCTTTGAAAATTCGGAATTAAGGCGGTCGTTGACCTCCCTGAGCTCCTCCACCCTTTCGCGGCGCATGTGGCTGCGTATTTCCTCGGCGGCTATGGCCTCGCGGTTCTTGAAATCGGCTTCCTGCTGCAGCAGTTTCTGGCGCCAGAGCTCTTCCATGTGCCGGGCACGTTCCATGGCGTCTTTTTTTGCGGTCTCGCGGCCCAGTTTTAGCTCTTCTATGAAAGTTTCGCGCTCGTTCTTGAAATCGGCCTCGCGCTCGGCCTCCCACTTCTTGAAAAGGGCTTCCATCTCCAGCCGGAGGTTCTTCTTCTGGGCGGCCAGTTCGGCCTCTTTTTTTTCTATATCGGATCTCAGCAGTTCGCGCTCCGATTCGAATTCCCCGCGCTGCCGGCTGACCGCGTCGTCGAGCATGGCCTGGTACTTCTGCCAGAGGGCGGATTCCTTATCCACCAGCAGGCGCGCCAGTTCCTGTTCGCGCTTGGCGATGCGCTCCTCCTGCGCCCGCATCAGCGCCTCGAACTCGGCCTCCTTGGCCTTGTTGTTGCGCTGGATCTCCTCGAAGCTGCGCGAGCGCGTGGAGGCGACCTCCACCTCCTTGTCGTGCAGCTCGGAGGTGAGGCGCAGGATCATCTTGGCCGAGTCCAACTCGGTTTCTTTGAGGATATCCTCGAAATCGTGGGGGGGGATCCCGTTAGTCATAGACGGCTCCGCCTGCGGCGGATCACCTGCTGCCGAACTTCGCCTCCAGTTCCTTTCGCTTGGCGGAATATTCCTTCTCCAGCTCGGCCTGCTTGTCCTCCCAGAGTTTCATCAGCTCTTTTTCGCGGGCCTGGCAGCGCTTGGCGTATTCGTCCTCTTTGCTCACGGTCCACAGGCTGAGCCTGTTCTGCTCGCGCTCCAGTTCCTCGAAGCGGACCTTAAGCTGGGCTTCCTGCTCTTTCCTGACTTTTTCCGCGGCTGCGCGGCTGCGTTCCAGTTCCGCGTAATAGGCTTTCTCCAGTTCTTCCTTCTTGGCCGAGAGCTCCTCGTCCATGCGGGATTTTTCCTGGCGGCTCCTGGCCAGCTCCTCGTTGAACTTCTGTTCGATGACGGCGTCCTTCTTCTCGAACTCGGCCCTGAGGGCCTGGCGGTCGGCGTTCAGCACCGAAAGCTTCTGCGCTTCCCAGGAGGCCTTTTCGGACCTGAACTGGGTGTTGAGCTTCTCGGAAAGTTCGGTGTATTTCTTGTCCAGTTCCTTCTCGCGGCGGGCCAGCGTGTTCTCCATGTCCTGGCGGCGGCGCTCGGCGGCTTTTTCCTGGGCCGCGGCGGCGTTCTTTTCGCGGATGGCGGCTTCGGCCTCCATGCGGGCTTCTTTTTCCGAGAAGGCCGACAGCAGCGACTGCTCCCTGGCCTTCAGCTTGGTGTCCAGGTCGGCCTTGCGGCCCTCGAATTCCACGGCGAGCTTGTCGGTCTCGTCCTGCAGGCGCTGCTTCAGCGCGGCTTCCGCGGCTTTGATCTTTTCGTCGAAGCGCCCCTGCATCTCCTCTTCCTTCTGCATCAGGCCGGAGAGCCGGGCCTCGTGCTCCTTGTCGAGCACCTCGCGGTGGGCGTTAAGGGCCTTGTACATCTCCTCCTTGGCGGAGGCCAGCTTGCCGAACAGCTCGTGCTCCTTCTCCTGCAGTTCGGCGTAAAGCTTCAGCTTCAGGTCGTTGTGCTGCTGCTCCAGCGTGATGCGCAGCTTGTCCAGCTCGGCCTCGCGGGATTTCATGTGCAGCTCTCGGGAATGGAAGGCCTCTTCGGCCTTCGCGCGCTCCTGGCGGGCGCGGTCTTCGCCGGCGGCCTCCAGCTGGCGGACCTTGGCGGCGTGCGCCTCCTCGAGGGCGGACTTTTCTTCCAGCACCTTGAGGCGCTCCTGTTCGGCGGCGGCGGCGCGCGCCGAGAACTCCGAAGCCAGCCTGGCGCGCTCGGCGTCCAGGCGCGAGCTGAAGGCGGCTTCCGCTTCTTCGAGTTTGCGGCGCTGCCTGTCCTTGAGCTCTTCCTCCTGCCGGCGCAGATTGTCCGCCATGGTCTTCACCGTCGCGTCGGCTTCCTGCCGTACGGCGTTCTCGCGGGTTTCCAGCTCGCGTTTGGCGAAGGAGACCTGGTCGCGCAGGCGCGCCTTTTCGGCCTCGAGCTCTTTCTTCAGCTCGTCGGCGGCCGCGGCGATGGAGGCCTTGCGGGCGTTGTCCGCCTCGGCCTCCTTCTGCGCGAACTTGAGCTTCATCTCGTCTTCGAACTGCGAAAGTTTCTTGTGCAGGAGGGAGCGGTGGTCCTCGAACTCGGCCTTAAGTTTCTCCTTCTCCTCGTGCAGGACGGCTTCCTTCTCTATGCGCCACTCGTCCTCGCGGGCCAGCCATTCGGCTTTGATCTTGCGCTGCACGGAGGCCACCCTGGTCTCCAGCGCTTTTTCCTTCATGTGGTAGGCTTCTTCCAGCCCGGCCCGCAGGCTGTCGAGCCTGTCGGCGTGGCTGGCCTCCAGGGCGCGGCGGGTTTCGTCGGCGGCGGCCTGCTGGCGCACCGTCCAGGCGTTCTGCTCCTCCAGCATGGCGGCGCGCAGGGCTTCTTCCCTGCCCCGCAGTTCGTCCTCGGTCTTCCCGCGGAAAGCCTTGAACTCCTCCTGCTGGCGGGCGCGCAGCTCTTCCTCCCGGCGCTTGAATTCGGCTTCGGCCCGCTCGGCCGCTTTGACGGCTTCCGCGTCGCGCGCGGCGCGGGTTTCGTTGGAGGCCCGCTCCCAGCGCAGGCGGGTTTCGTCGGCCGCCCGCTCGTAGCGGGCGCGGATCTCCTCCTCGCGCTTCTTGACCAGCTCCACCAGCTGGCCTTCCATCTCCAGGCGCAGGTCCACGTATTCCTGCTCGCGCTTGCCGGCGGCCTCCTGGGTGCGCACGCGCAGCGTCTCCAGCTCGCGCTGGGCGGCGCTCTTGAAGGCCGCGATCTCGGCGGTCTTTTCTTCTTCGGCGCGGGTGAGGCGCTCGGCGTAATCTTTTTCCAGGGCGGCCAGCCTGTTGTCGAACGAGGCGCGGCGCTCCTGGCTGCGGGCTTCTTCTTCGGCCCTGCTCTTGGCCTGCTTCTCCTCCAGCTCCTTCTCCAGCGAGGTCTTCAGGTCGCGGTAGGAGCCTTCCAGCTCCAGGCGGCGGGCCTCCAGCTCCTTGGCGGCTTCGCCTTTAACGGCGCCGGTTTTTTCGAAATAGTCGTTCTCCAGGCGGGTGCGGAAGGCTTCCAGCTGCGCCTCTTTCTGCTCGTGCAGTTTGGAGAGCTCCTGGGCCTTCACCTCGTAGCGCTCGCGCAGGGACAGTTCTTCCTGCTCCGCGCGCAGGCGCTGGGCGGCCATCAGCTCGTGTTCCAGCCGCTCGTACTTCTCGCGCAGGGCCGCCTCGCGGGAGGCGAGGTTGTCCTGGTGTTTGGAAAGCAGGGCGTTGAGTTCCGCCTCTTTGACCTCGGAGGCCTTGCGGGACTCGTCTATCATCGCCATCTTCACGCGGCCGATCTCGTTCTCGCGGGCGGCGAGTTCGTTCTTCAGGGCGACGATCTCTTTCTCGAGCTGGATGCGGGCGGCGCGCCAGTTGGTGCTCTCTTCGTTGAGGATCTGTTCGCGGAGCTTGGACTTGAGGTCCGACTCCATGGCGGTCTGGGTCTTCCAGTTCTCTTCCCAGGTCTTTATGGTGCCCTGCCACTTCTTGAGGATCTCGGTTTTCTGCTCCACCTGTTCGGTCAGGGAGCGGTTGATGGAGGTCTTGGTCCGGTTGTCCTCGCGCAGGCGCCCCGTTTCCTCCTGCAGGCCGTGGATCTTCTCCACGGCCCAGCGCAGCGCCAGTTTGGCGGTTTCCACGTCGGTAATTGTCGACGGGTCCAGTTTAGGTTCCTGCTCCATTTTTTTAGTCCTCCGGGACCGGTACGCCCAAAATCGGTATAAAAGATATAAAGGGATAAATATAGAATCCCTTTATAAGATACAGGAAAATTATACAAAAGGCTTGTTTATAAATTATTAAATTCTTGTTTCCGGCTTTGGCGGGGCGCCTGCGGGGACAAATAAGTCCGGCCGCCCCGCGGGGGGCGGCCAGACCTGGAAACAAGAAGGGAGGGGAGTGCGTCCGGGTTACTTAACCGGGCGTACCGCTTTGCCGCTCTTTATGCAGATGGTGCAGACATAGACCGACTGGGTCTTGCCATTGTGCACCACTTTCTGTTTCTGAAGGTTGGGCTTGAAAAGCCGTTTGGTAGCCTTATTGGAATGGCTGTAAGAGTTACCGGAAACGGACTTTTTGCCGCAAAGTTCACATTTATAAGCCATGTGTTTATTATAGCAAATCATACCGCGCGGATAAAGTTTGTAAAATAGTCCTGTAGCCGCCGGCCGGGACCACGGAAAAAAAATGAAATCACATACAGCCTACCTGACAATGCGCACTTCGGAACGCTGCGCCATAGTAAACATCACGGACAAAGTGGAGGCCGAGCTGGCCCGGAGCGGGATCAGGGAGGGCTTGTGCCTGGTGAATTCCATGCACATCACCTCCAGCGTCTTCATTAACGACAACGAGAGCGGCCTGCACCAGGACTTCCTGGAGTGGGTGGAGCGGCTCGCGCCTTACGACGCGCACGGCTACAGGCATAACCTCTCCGGCGAGGACAACGGCGACGCCCACCTGAAGCGCACCCTCATGGGCCGCGAGGTGGTGGTGGCCGTCACCGAAGGCGAGCTGGATTTCGGGCCGTGGGAGCGGATCTTCTACGGCGAGTTCGACGGCCGGCGCGACAAGCGCCTGCTTATAAAGATAATCGGAGAATAAATGAAAAGACGCATCTACTACTACGATACGGACAACAGCGGGGCGGTCTACCACGCCAATTATCTTAAATACCTGGAGGAGACGCGCTCCGAATACCTGGAAGCGCGCGGGCTTACCGTAAAGGGCCTGCTGGAGAAGGGTGTGGGTTTTGCTGTGCGGCGGGTCGAGATGGAGTACAAGGCCCCGGCGCTTTACGGCGACGTGCTGGACATCAAGGCCTGGGTGAAGGAGTTCACGCCCTACCGCATCGTTTTCGCCTACGAGATCCACAACCAGGACGGCCGCCTGCTGGGCCGGGCCGAGACGGACCTGGTCTGCGTGGGGCGCGACCTCAGGCTGATAGAGCTGCCGGAGGAAGTAAAGGCGGCGCTGGAGAAGGATAAGGCCGTCTGACCGCCGGCTCCGCGCAAAAGAAAAGGCCCCTTCCGGGGCCTTTCTTTTTTGGGGGCTGGCCCCGGCTCAGTCTTCCTTCAGCTCCGTCACCGGCCCGAACTCGGAGAGCGGCTTGTCGAACTTCTTGGAGTTGCCGATCACGAACAGCATGGCCTCGTCGGGCTTGAACAGCCGTTTGGAGGCCGCCAGCACGGCCGCGGGGTCGGTTTTGGCGATGTTCTCCACGTAGTTGTCCAGGTAGTCCGTCTTGTAGCCGTAATATTCGAAGGAGGCCCGTTCGCTCAGGAGCTCGAACGGCGTGGGGAACCTGAAGACGAAGGAATTTACTATGGAGTCGCGCGCGCGGACCACTTCCTCGGCGGGCGCGGCCTCCTCCGTGATCAGCTTGAACTGGCGCAGCATCTCGGAGAGCGCCTGCGAATAGGTCTCGGGCTTGGTGCCGCAATAGGCCAGGATATAGCCGTAATCCGGCTTTTTCGCCGAATAGGCGTAGACGGTATAGGCCAGCCCTTTGCGCGAGCGGATCTCGGCCGCCAGGCGCGACGAGAGGCCGCCGCCCAGCATCTCGGTGGTCACGCTGAGCGGGTATTCCACCGGGTCGTGCCGCTTTATGCCCTTCTGCAGCATCACGATATAGGCCTGGGAGCTTTCTTTCTCCACGTGGAAGACCTGGCGGCCGGCCTTAAGTTCCACGGGGGGGATGACGGGGAAATTAACCTCGCCGCGGGGCCAGGCGCCGAACTTCGCCTTGAGCCTGGCCAGCATCTCCTCCTCCGAGCCGAAGTCGCCGGCCACGGCGATGATGATATTGTTGGGCTTGTAGTAGTTGGCGTGGTACGCCTTCATGTCCTCGATAGTGACGGCGTTGACCGTGGCCTCCTCGCTGCGCCAGCCGTAGGGGTGGGCCGGGCCGTAGAAGGCGCGCAGGGCCTCGCGCACCACCGCGCGGCCGGGATCGTCGTTGCGGCGGCGGATGAGCTCCAGGGTTTCGTCGCGCTTGAGCTTTACCTTGTCCGGGGCGAAGGCGGGGTTCATCAGCGTGTCGGCGTAGATGTCCAGCACCGCGTCCAGGTCCTTCTTAAGCACGGTCATGTTGGCCCGCGCTTCCTCTATGCCCATGGAGGTTTCCACCGAGGCGGCCAGGAATTCCAGGGTCTTGTCTATCTCTTCCGGCTTGTACTTAAGCGTGCCGCCGTCCTTGAGCAGGCCTGCGGTCATCTCGCCCAGGCCGACCTTCTCTAAGGGGTCGTTGAGCTTGCCGGTGCGGATGAAGGCGGTCATGTGGACCACCGGCAGGGTGTTGTCCTTCATGAGGTAGACGATCATGCCGTTGGGCAGCACGACGCGCGAGCCCTGCGGCGGTTTGAAGTCTACGCCGGCCAGCTTGGGCAGGGCGGGGGGCAGCGCGAAAGAGGCGGCGCTAAAGAGGGTCATCAGTACGGCTCCTGTTATCGATTTTTTCATGGTTTTTCCTTTATTTGAGCGGCTCTTTAAGGAAAACTACCGTGCGGTTGTCACGGGTGAGGTATTTGGCGGCGGCCGCGGAGATCTGCTCCGGGGTCACCTTGCGCAGCTCCTCGCCTATCTTCCAGTCGTACTTCCAGTCGCCGAAGATCTGCTCGTTCTGGGCCAGGTTCATGCCCAGGCCGGAGTTGGACTCCAGCTGCTTTATCATCTCGGCTTCGTAGTTATTGAGGATCTTGTCCAGCTCCCAGCGCGTCGGGGGCTCTTTCTTGAGCGTCTCCACCTCGGCCAGCAGCGCGGCGTCCAGTTCCTCCACCGTGTGCGGGGCCTTGGGGGCCGCGGCGATCACGGTGAGCGACGGGTAGCGGTTGCCGGGGAAGGAGGCGTAGGCTTCGGCGTAGAGCGCCAGCTCCTGGCCTTCCACCAGGGTCTTGTAGAAGCGCCCGGTCTTGCCGTTGGAGAGCACCTCGCAGGCCATGATCAGCGGGAAGATCTCGGGGTTGTCCATGCCGGGGTTGTGGAAGCCCATGCGCAGCGCGGGCTTGGCTTTGAAGAAGACGCTGATGACTTTTTCCGACTTCTGCGCGGGCTCCCTGGTGTAGTCGCGCGCGGGCAGCGGGCGGTTCTGCCAGTCGCTGAAATATTTTTCGGCCAGCTTTATCACTTCGGCCGGTCTCACGTCGCCTACCACGGCCAGCGTGGCGTTGTTGGGCACGTAGAAGGCCTTGAAGAAGGCCTCGGCGTCGGTGCGGGTGAGGCGCTTCAGGTCGTCCATCCAGCCGATGGTCGGGTTCTGGTAGGGGTGCGCCACGAAGGCGTTGGAGACCAGCGTTTCCCACATCGTCCTGTTGGGGTCGGCTTCGCCCATGCGGCGCTCTTCCATCACCACGTTGCGCTCCCGGTAGAACTCGCGCAGCACCGGGTTCTTGAAGCGGTCGGATTCTATCACCATCCAGGCTTCCAGCCGGTTGGCGGGCAGCGAGACCACGTAGCCGGTATAGTCGGTGGAGGTCATCGCGTTCATGCCGGATTCGCCCAGCGTGTTGTAAAGCTTCCAGTATTCGTCCTTCACTATCAGGGCGTCGGCCTCTTTCTCGGCGGCGTCCAGGGCCTTGCGCAGTTCTTCCACCTTCTTCAGGTCGGGCGCGGCGGCGGACTCCGCGGCTATCATGGCCTGGGCGGCCTTTTCTACCTTCTCCAGGGCGATCTTTTCCTTGGCGTAATTGGCGGAGTTGATGGTCTTGGTGCCTTTAAAGGCCATATGCTCCATCAGGTGGGCCAGGCCGGTCTTGCCCTGCTGCCCGTCCACGTTGCCGGCCTTGAACATCAGGGTGAAGGAGACGGTGGGCACGAATTTTTTCTCGAGGATGAGCAGCTTCAGCCCGTTCTTGAGGGTGTAGGCGATCACGGGCGGGTATTTGGGGTCTTTCTCTATGGAGGCTCCCGGCGGGAGCTCGTCCTTCTGTCCGCCGGCCGCGTAGAGCGGCGCGCAGCAGAGCAGCAGCAGAGGCAGCAGCGCTAATGATTTCATTGTTTCCTCCATAAGAATTCGCCACGGTACGGGCGACCACCTAATTATACTTATTAACCCCGCTCTAGGCGGACTTCTCAAGCTGGCCCAGCAGTCTGGTTATCTCGGCGGCGGCCGAGTTCATCAGCGCCAGCATTTCCTTCTTTTCCGCGGGCGAACAGTCCTTGTAGAGTTCGGCGGCGCTCTTGAGGCTGGAGCACTTGGAGCGCAGGTCGTGCAGCAGTTTCGAATTATCTATCCCGGTCATTTCTTTCCCCCTTCGGTATCCAGCCCCAGTTTTTTGAGGGTGGCGTATAAAAGCCTTGTAGAGATCTTCAGGTCGGTCAGCGTCTTGGTGCGCACGCCGCCGTTCTCGCGGAGGCTGCGCCCTACCAGCTCGCCGGTCACCTTCTCCAGCGCGGCGTCCAGGCCTTCGGCCAGCGCCAGCGCGTAGAGCGAATCCTCGTAGCCCGCGCCCGCGGCCAGGGCCTGCCCCTTGAGATGCCGCTTTGCCGTGTCCAGGTCCACCCGCCCCTGCTGCCCGCCGGACACGAGGTCCGTGAACTTCTTGAGCTCGCGGATATTGCCCGGCCAGGCGTAGTCCTGCATGAAGGCCTTGGCGTCCGGGCTGAAAGAGAGCCGCCGGCCGCCCTTGGTGAAATGGTGCACCAGCGGGAAGATGTCCGCGCGGCGCCGCGCCAGCGGTTTGAGGTTGATGGTGTAGCCGTGGATGCGCTGGAACAGGTCGAAGCGCATCTTGCCCTGCGCGATGAGGGCCTGCGGGTCCTCCAGCGTGGCGCTGATGATGCGGAACTCGGACCGCTCGGGCTTCTCGGAGCCGAGGGGATAAAAGGTCCTTTCCTCTATGGCCTTGAGCAGCTTCATCTGCATGTTGTGGCTCATGGTGCCGATCTCGTCGAGGAACAGGGTGCCGCGGTGGGCTTCCAGCAGGCGGCCCTTGCGGGCCTCGGACGCGCCGGTGAAAGCGCCCTTCTTGTGGCCGAACAGCTCGGCCTCCAGCAGGTCGTCGGTATAGGCGGAGCAGTTGATGGAGACAAAGGCGCCCTCGCGGCCGGAATGTTCGTGCAGGATGTTGGCCAGCGAGGTCTTGCCGGTGCCGGAGGGGCCCAGGATAAGGATGGGGAGGTCGGTGGGCGCGTACTTAAGCGCTTCCGTGGCCGCCGCGCGGGTCTCGGGGTCCTCGGTGATGAAGGCGGAGGTGAAGATATCGTCGGAAGCCGCGGCCCTGCGGTTCTGCAGGAACTTGCGCAGGATCTCCTCCACGTTAGCCTCTTCGTTGCCCTTGGCGTAGAAATCAGAGGCGCCCAGGGCGTAGGCCTTGTCTATCATCTCGTCCGAGTCCGAGCTGGAGACCACCACGCTGTAGATGCCTTTTTTGGCGGCCGCGGCTATGGCCTTAAGGCCGGAATAGTCGTCGTTCACGCCCAGCATCAGGTCGAAGAAGCCCATGTCGTAGCGGCCGGCGTCCAGCTTTTTAAGGGCCGAGTCCAGGTCGGCCGCCATGTCCACTGTGTGGGGGGACAGGTGCGCGCCCATCACCTTCTGGGCCAGTTTGTCGTCTTCCAGTACGAAAATATTGAGTTTTTCCATGCTCCCCCAGGGGCCGCTTTGATTTTCAAATGAGAATGGCAGTTCTCGGATGAGAATATATAACCCTATCTATATTATACAAACTTCCGGCGCTCGGGGGCCAAATCGGAGTTTGCTGTCCGCAGCGCTGGCATTAAAATTGTTCTGTTCTTGAATAACAGGTATAATGTGCGCATAGGGAGCTTTTTATGAAACACAGCTTTAAACTCACCGCCTCCACCGGGGCAAGAACTTCGGCCGCCCTGCTGGGCGCGCTTAAAATGGCCCAGATGGCCGAAATGCCCGAGGAAGAATTCGCGGAGATGATAAAGGACCTGGAGGGCGGCCGCGTGTTCCAGCTGCTCAAGACCTCCGGCGCCATCAACCTGAGCGAATTTCCCGCCGCCCGCTACGCCGCGCGCAAATACGCCGGCTACGGCCTCAATATGGCCAGCGGCGACCTGCCCGAGCTGGCCGACGGCACTGGCGACCTGGTGAAGCTGATCCAGGGGATAGGCCAGGAGAAGTTCGAGGCCTGCTTCCTGCGCGACGCCGTGATGAGCGACATAGAGCGCGCCGAAGAATGCGACATTACAATTAAGGACGCCGAACGCCTGCGCGATTTCGTCAACCGGGCCTTCATCCAGGCCGAATTCGAGGCGAAGCCCGAGGCCCCCGCCGCCAAGGTGTTCAGCGCCGTGGCCGGCATAGAGCTGGACGACGGCGAGCCCGTGCTGGCCTTCTTTCATCGCGAGATCTGGAAAGGCCGCTACAAGGTGGACGGCGACAAGCTGGCCGCCCTGCTGCCCGGTATGGACCCCGCCGAGCGCAAGCGCGTGGAGAAGCTGCTGAAAAAGATAGAGTTCGCCGACAAGCGCAAGACCACCCTTTACCGCGCGCTGGAGATCCTAATCAGCGTGCAGGCCGACTACCTGGCCACCGGGGACCCCAGCCGCCGCCGCCCCTTGTCCCAGAAGACGCTGGCCAAGAACCTGGAGGTGGACGCCAGCGTGCTCAACCGCCTGGTCTCCAATAAATCGATACAGATGCCCTGGGGCATGGAGGCGCCCATGGAGGTGCTGCTGCCCAGCTCCAAGAAGGTCAACCTGGACCGCCTCTACTCCATAGCCGCCGAACAGCCGCAGCTCAGCGACACCCGGCTCTGCGCGGAGCTGCGCTCCCGCCACGGCGTGGACCTGAGCCGCCGCTCCATCGCCCAGTACCGCAAAGACCTCAGCCTCGCCGCCGCCGGCGCGCGGTAGCCCAAGGGCCTAGCGCCGCGTGGGCACTAATGCCCTTACGCGCGCAAGCCCCGCGATGTACACTATCCGTGTAGTCTTCCTTGTAATTTGGGGGATTGGCCCCAGAGTATCCACGATCCGACCTTAATCGGATGTATCCAGGGAAAGCAAAAAGTCACTTTGCTTTCCCTTTTTTTATCGGCAAATTGCGCAAAACCCGCAAAAATGGCAGAATATAGGGGTTAAGGGGAAAACAAAATGACAACGAAAGACAAAATAATAGCGGCTTTTTTGGTGTCGGTCGGCTTATTTTCTGCAATACAGGCGGTTCAGTATGTCCGAACCCTCCCGGCTAAACAAAAGAATTCTCTTATGCAGGTAATCCAGAATCCTGCGAAGCAGCGCATGTTAAATAATGTGTGCGCCCAGGTTCTTGTCCATGGGGACCCCAAGCCCACCAAGGTCGGGTGATCTTTCTGTAAAGTTCTTTTCGATATTCAAATGGGTTAACGCCCGGGCTTTACCAAAGGTAACTCGGGCGTTAATTTTTGTGGAAAATGACTGAAAGAATATCCAAGATCGGCATCATGTTCGGATTTAAATGCAACTTTGCATGTGCGCACTGTTGTTCTCCTGATGCAAGTGCGGCGCTTAATCCGCGAGAAGAGAGCCTTCTGCTGGATGCGGTTGAATCGCATGGCATGAAAACGTTGCATTTTCTGGGGGGAGAGCCCACCCTATATCTCGACCGTACAAATGCGTTCCTTTCGAAACTCGGGAAATTGAATAAATTCAAAGTCAAAATAACCACTAACGGGCATTTTGCTAAAACAAAGAGCTCCGCGGTCACACTTCTCTCCTCGTTTAAAAAATTGGATTCTGTGCAGTTGTCTTATGATAAATTTCATAAGAAGTTCTTGCCATTCTCCTACATCCGGAACCTGCATAATGCCTGTCGCAGTTTGAATATCGGGTTCGGAGTGGTGGCATCTGTTCAGTCGCCGATGGATATGCTGCTGCTTAATAAGTTGAAGGACATCGGAGACTTTCAGATAGGGATGCAAAAGGTGTTGCCAGTAGGGCGGGCCCGGAGTAACAGGATCTTTTACCAGCATCCCAGTTTTGACCGCAATGTCTTGTCTCGCAGGTGCCCTAATAAAAAAGTAATAACCTGCTTGCCGGAAAAAGGATTTAGTATTTGTTGCTCTTCTCTGGTTTTTGATACTAATATCCAAAACATTTGTCATCCAACGCTTAAAGCTCACTTGGACAGTGAGTTTTACCGTATGATGCGAAGTTTGTCTTTCAGGGGGATTATCAAAAAATTTGGTTTAAATATGGCCCCGTTCCTCCCGGAGGATTCGGCTCCATGCGTGTTATGTGAAAAAGTTTTCAGGAAACTGACAACGGATAAAAAAACAATTTATGGGTCATGATATGCCGGAAAAAATAAAGGTTGTGAGCAAAACGAACAGGCTGCTGGTGTGCGAAGCGGATGATGCAGCCGTGATTACTAACGCTCTTGTGGATAATATTCCTTGGCCTTTGGAAACCCCGACACTTCTTGTGAATTTTAAGCATGAGATCCCCGAAGACTTTGCCGCGCTGAACAAGAACCTTTCTGGTAAATATTTAGCCAGGTTGATCTACCGGACGCAACGAGATGGGCTAACTGTCCCCAACCAATGCGCAACGCCGTCTGGAATCGATGACTATCCGTTTAAGAGCTCAGCGGAGGTGCAGGAACTCTATTTGTCTACGGAGAAAAACTACTTCGGTGGTCCATGGGCTAAAAAACTCGGGTATCCGTGGAAACAATATCTTGAGAGTGAGTACCTTAAGATCATTCAAACGAACGCGGAACAGCATATCCCGGAAGCAAAAGTGTTTTGTCTCGGTAAAAGCGGTCATCCTATTGCATTGCTGCCATTGAACAAGGCGAAATACTTTGACGGGACGGATATTGATTGGATAACCTGGGTGTGGATAGACCCGGGGTTGACCGGGGATGAGAGGTGCGAGGTGAAAAGCCGGATGGTCTCTTGGTTAAAGTCGCAGGTTGTGGATGTTGTGGCTACAGGCGCCAACCCGTTCAATGTCGCATCCAATAAATTCCTGAAAAAAATAGGTTTCCATTCTGAATGTCTACAAATCACGCGGCCTGGATATTAGGGGTACTCTTTTGTCCGATCTTTGCCGGGGAGTGCGCTGCCGGCACGTCCTCTGAGAAGGATGTTTGGAAGGTGCTGATCGGAGCCTTGCCTGCGGAAGTGTCCGTTAAGAACGAATCTGAAACCTCCACCTTCTATGTCCTCCGGCAGACGCACGAACCGGTTTTTCGCCAAGATGACGGCCAGAACTATGCGTCACGCATATTAAAACGCTGGGGACGCAACAACTTATCTACTGAGTACCTGTTTTGTCCCGACACGACCCTGCGCTTTGACGCGAAAAACGGATTTTCTTTCCAGTATTTCCTCTCATATATTTCCGAAGTCACAAAGAAATATGAGCCAGGGGCCACTATAAACAAAAACGAAGGCTGTGTTTCTATAAGGTTCCAGAAACCGAAGCATGGGTATCTGGACTTTTTATCAAAATTTGATAATGCGCCCAGCATAAAAGTTGAAACCGGATACGAATCCGGGCTGGGCCCCTTTTTCGTGAAAAGCGTGAAGAGTAAGCAAATCACACTGGAAAGAAAAAAGCCGGTCCGAAATGGATACAACAAAGTAATCTTTCATGAGTATTCCGGCCCGGGGGACGTGCGGCTTAACGATAGGAGTATCTGTGACTTCAACAAACTGTCCACATTCCAGCAGCCGGAATGGATCCAGAAAGAGTTTGCCGGATTTTTCAACATCGAACTGCGTGTCGTGGGATTAGCCATCAATAATCCAGATAGCCGTTTTCGCGATGCTGTATATAATTGTGTCGACGCGGGAGAATTTAGGGAAGCTTTTCTTCCGGAAAGGAAGGGGTTACTGGATGTGAAGTGGCTGCTGCCTTTAGGCATTCCAGGGGGGGAGGCGGGCAGAAGTAGTACGGCATGCACTAATGAGAAAAAGCACTATTTAAAGAACAAACAAATTGTTTTAGCGAATCTATACCAAAACAATGCTGTGCAGCTTAGAGAGTTCTCTAAACGACTCTTCGATCGTACTGGGCTCAAACTAATTATTAAGAACTACGTGCCAAAGGATCTGGTAAGCGAATTGCATAATCGCTCTAAGTTGAAGTCTTATGGGCTGATCGTGATTGTATCTGATACGGTCAGGCCGGAATATGCGCCGTTTTTTGAGTACTATCTGGGTGAGGCTGCTGTGATAGATAGTGTTCCTGCCGATCTCAGGAAAATGTACAAGGAATTACTCTCCCTGGACGGTAGGGCCGATAAGGTGAAGGCAGCGATGGCGTTGGCGAGCGGGGTGCAGCGGGAGGCTGTTGTCTTGCCGTTGTATCAAAGCAGTACAAAGCTTTATTATCCACAAAATATTAAAAATTTAGATGTCGGTCGGGGGTTCTCGGAATATCCAGAGGTGGCTGATTTTAGATGGTAAAAATATTTCTCAGGATATTCGCTTATAACTGGCGGCACTATGCTGTGTCGGTGCTGGTCTTCGTCGCTTTTTGGCAGGCTTTCTCGGCGTTTTCCGCTGTGCGGGTGGCTGATGACAAGTTGCTGACCGCCATGCGGCAGAACGCGGCCTACTTTGAGAAGGCCTTCCTGGACGGCGACGTTTTTGAGACGCAGCGCATAATGTGGCGCATAAAGAACGAAAACATAAAACGCATTGCTTTCCACCCGGTAGTGTTCGAGGGCAGCAGGTGGATCTTCAAAGAGGCGATAGTAGGCAATCTTTACGACCGGCCGCGCGCGCAGATAACGCATAACGTGCCGTTCGTCTCCAACGGCGCTGAGCTGGGCCGGCTTGAGTACGTGATAGACCTGCTGGACGTAAACGCCGCGGTGTTCGGCCAGAACTACGTGCTGTTCATTACCGTGGTCTTCTTTTTCTTGGGGCTGCTGATTATCTCCAATCTGGGTGCAATGAAGACGCTGCTCGCTATAGAGCGCTCGGTCAACGAGATCAACGCCGTGGCCGACTCCCGGCACAGCGAGGTCATCCGGGAGTCCATAAAAAAACATATAGCCGGCCTGCCGTCCGGCACCATAGGCACGCCTTTCGCGCAGATGACGGGGCGCATGAGCGACGCGCTCGGCAAGGCGGCGCGGCTGGAGAGCGAGCTGGCTATCTCCAAGGCCACCTCAGACCTGGCCGCGCAGGTGGCGCACGATATACGGTCGCCGCTGGCGGCGCTGGATGCGGCGGCTAAAGGGCTGGAGCTCCCGCAGGAGCAGCGCAACATGATAGACGGGGCGGTGGCGCGCATGCAGGGCATAGCCGACGAACTGCTAACCCGTTACCGCGCGCCGTCCTCCGGGCCGGCTAAACCCAAAACCGCGGTGCTCGCTCTTGGCGGTCTTGTGGAGCAGGTGGTCGCGGAGAAGCGGCTGCAGCACAAGGATAAGCCCGGCGTCAGTATCGATTTCGCCGCCGGCGCTGCGGAGATCAAAGCTTCAGTGGAGCCCACCGAATTCCAGCGGCTGGTCTCAAACCTTATCAATAACTCGGTAGAAGCCTTCAGCGGGCCGGGTACCGTCTCGGTCTCCCTGTCCGCCCTGGACCACAAAGTGCTGCTGACCGT
Organism: uncultured Elusimicrobiaceae bacterium; assembly: GCA_964417965.1. Lineage (GTDB taxonomy): Bacteria > Elusimicrobiota > Elusimicrobia > Elusimicrobiales > UBA9959 > UBA9959. The sequence goes on along the minus strand of CAYQJX010000010.1, from coordinate 23,040 downwards.
AAAGGACAATGGCAAAGGCATACAGCCGGAGATCCTGGCCAGGCTGGGGCAGAAGGGCGAAACGCACGGCAAGGCCGGCGGCACCGGCCTGGGCGTTTACCACGCCCGCAAAACGGTGGAGGCCTGGGGCGGCAGCTTCAGGATGGAATCCGAGCCGGGCAAAGGCACCGCCGTTACGCTGGAACTGCCGGCGGCCGCGGCTAAAACCGCGCCTGCGCGCGCGGTGCTGCTGGACGACGACCTGTTGGTGCACATGAACTGGCGGATGGCCGCCAAAGCCGCAGGCGTGGAGTTCAAGGCGCATAAAACCCCGGAAGAACTTATCGCCGGCACTGAAGCCCTGCCCAAAGATACGCCAATCTATATAGACTCCGAGCTGGGCGGCGACGTTAAGGGCGAAGACACGGCCCAGGCCCTGCATGCGAAAGGTTTTACCGACCTCACCATGGCCACCGGCCACGGCCCCGAAAAATTCTCTCATCTCCCCTGGCTTAAAGTAACCGGCAAAGAACCGCCCTGGGCCTGACCTCCCGGAGCTATCCAAAACTAGGAAAGCGGGCCATTGCCCTGCTTTTCTATTCATATTTGAAAACAATATTTTCAAATGAGAATATATTTTGCGGCATCCGTAAGCAAAACACTTGGCCGCTTCTGTAACAAGGCGCCCTGGCATATAAATTGCTCCGTATTGGGCGTAACAACTTGTAACGCAGAAAACGAACAAAATTACCAGGAGATTATCATGAAAAAAACTTACTCGACGCCCGTTCTGACCGTTGTTTCCAATTGCGCCAAAACCGCCACGCGCTGCGGTCACGGCAATGCCTGCAACGGCAAATCCGGCGAGGTGCTCTAAACGGTCCCGGGTCAGGCAACGGCAGGGACGAGTAGTTAGTGTCCGCTGCCGTTGTCCTGGCGCCTATATTGCGGTTTCGGTTCCCGGCTGCCTCCGGCATGTTCTGGACCAGTCCGGCCATTTAAGAATATAATACGTTCGGGTTAGATCTTTTCCGGGATTTATTCGAAGCAGGTGGGTTTCAGGCTTTTTTACCTTACACTTTCGCTAAAAGGGGACAGCCGGATGCGTTTGACATATACGTTTAACGTGGCGTGGCAGGTGATCCTGGACACGCTGTATCTCCGCGATGAGCGGAACTCGTTCATCTACGCCCTCGACAATGTCGGGAAAGATTTCTGGCTGCTTATCGGGAAGCTCCATGACTATGAGGCCATCAGGGCCGAGCTGCTAAAAAGCTATGACGTGGAGGAAAGAGTGCTGGATGCTGATATGACCGGACTTACGGAACTCCTGGTCGAGAAGGGGTTCATCGCTGCTTCCGGGGAGCTGGCAAAATGAAAGAAAATATCAAGGCCGTTTCGCTGCAGACAATAACCCAGAAAGCCGATATCCCGCTCAATGTTACCATTGAGCTTCTGACCAGGTGCAGCCTGAAATGCACCCATTGCTATATTCCCGAACGCGTTTCTGAAGGGCTTGATGACGCAGTGGTCGCGAGACTTCTGCGGGAATTGAGGGAACTTGGGGCGTTGTACCTTAATCTGACCGGAGGCGAGATCTTCCTAAGAAAGAACATCATGGGCACTGTAAGGGACGCCCGGTCACTGGGGTTCAGCGTCAATCTGCTGAGCAACGCGACGCTTATTAATGAGAGCATAGCCAAAGAGCTCGCGGACCTTCACATTTCCTCATTCGGTACGACCATCTTTTCCCTGAACCATGAGGTCCACGAGGCCATTACCGGAGTCAAGGGGTCTCTGCGGAAGGCCCTTGATAATGTGGCTTTGCTGAAGAAGCATGGGATCGCCGTAGAGATAAAAACTCCGATACTTAAGACCAATCGGCATGATTTCCGCGAAGTGGGCGGATTCTGTGCCGAAAACGGTTTCGATTTCAATCCCTGTCCTACCATTTCCTCAAAAATGAACGGCGACACGTCAGTGCGGGACCTGCGCATGGACGATGACGGGATGGATGACGCCATTGCCCTGATACTGGCCAGCAGCAATCCGGAGGCCGAAGCGCTGCTGGAGAAAGTGAGGCAGGACGAGAGCATCTGCCCGTCGCTCAAGAACACCATCTTCATAGATGCAAGCGGTGAGGTTTTCCCCTGCATCAGTTTCCGCCATAAGCTGGGGGATGTCTTCTCGAGCGATCTGAAGACCATCTGGTATGATTCCCCCGAGCGGAAATATCTGCTGTCGTTGAAGAAAAGCGATCTGCAGCAGTGTTCCACCTGCGGCCTGAAGGAAAAGTGCGTCCATTGTCCCGGGCACGCGTTGCTGGAGGACGGTTCGCCGCTCGCCTGCTCTTCCGATTCTAAAAGAACGGCCGAATCGGAATACCGGGTCATGAGAAAAGGCGGGACTACCGGAGAAGGGACCAAGTTTAAAACACGGGCCGACCGCTGCCTTTAATCTGCCGCTGCAGCGGTTAAATGGCCGTAATACGGCCGCGGCGAAAGCAACATGAATACTCTCAAGAACCTAAGGTACATCGCCATATCTTTCCATTGCAGCAGGCCGTTAACCGCGGGCCTGCTGCTCCTCCGCACCGCGCAGGCCGCCCTGCCTGTGCTGCAGACGCTGGCCATCGCCGGCCTGCTTGACGTATTGCCCGGAGTTATCTCCGCCCAAAGCCTGTCCGCCGCCTTTTTTCCGCTGGCGGGGCTTTTTGCCGTATTAATGGCCGGCTATCTGCTCCAGGCCGCGGCCCGGCTCGCGGAGCTCAGCTTCAACATGCGTCTTGAAAACAAGCTGAAACCGCAGCTTGTCACAAAGCTCAACCGTCTTTCCTACGAGCATATCGAGAACGACGAGACCTACGACCTGCTTGAGCGCGTAGGCGAAGACCTTCCCGGCTCGATAGAGCGCGGTTTCACTAATCTGCTGGACCTGGCCGCGATTATCCTCAGCGTCCTGGGGCTTATCGCCATTATAGGCCACTCCTCCGTTCCGGCCGCCGTCGCGTGCCTGCTGCTGGCCTTTCCGGTGGTCATGATCGCCAAGAAGAGCGGGACCGAGGCGTACGAAGCCGGTGCGCAGATAGCTCCCCACGCGAGGAAGGCCAAGTATTTCAGGTCCCTGCTGTCTTCCAGGGAAGCGGCCTCGGAGAGGACGCTGTTCGGCTTTGGCGACAGGATAGGCAAATTCTGGGGCGAGGAGACGGACCGGAGAATAGAGCTGGATTTTAAGGCGGACAGGAAGATCTTTCTCCGCTCAAAGAGCGTAAGCGCGGTCTTCACGCTGCTGCTCGTAGCTGTTTCCCTGCTTTTGCTGCTGCTCGTAAAGGAGAACAGGATGACGGCCGGCGTCTTTATAAGCCTGGTGATCTCCCTTTCGGCGCTTATCCATACCTTGTCCTGGCAACTTTCGGGACTGCTCAAAGACTACACCGGCAACCGGCTGTACCTGGAAGACTTGGAGTGCGCGCAGCGGCTTTCGGAGGTGCCCGGCAGCGACCTGGCCCCGGATGAGCGCATTTGCGGCATGCCGCTGGAAAGCTTGGTTTTCGACCGCGTTAGCTTTAAGTATCCCGGGTCCGAAAGGGAGATTCTCCGCGATTTTTCGCTTACCATCCTTCCCGGCAAGCAGTATGCCTTCGTGGGCAGGAACGGTTGCGGGAAATCGACCGTGATAAAGTTGCTGACGGGCCTCTACCGGAACTATACTGGCAGGATACTGCTGAACAACAGGGATATAAACTCCTTCACCGCCGCGGAAAGGAAAGCGTACTTCTCGGTGCTTTACCAGGAATACGCCAAGTATCAACTGACGGTAACGGAACAACTGAGATTGGGAAATCCCGCTCTTCCCGCGGGAAAGATAGACGCGCTGCTGGAGCAGATGGGCCTGGCCGTGAAAGTCCGTTCGTTCCCAAAAGGCGCCGATACCGCTTTGGGTAAACTGGAGCCGGACAGCACGGACCTGTCCGGCGGGCAATGGCAACTGCTGGCACTGGCCAGGAGTTTCGGCCGGGAAGCCAGGCTTTTTGTGTTCGACGAACCGGCGGCGGCCCTTGATGTGCTAGCCGAGAATAACCTCTACGAGACCGTCAGAAGGTCCGGCCTTAACGGGCGGATGACCACTTTATACATCACGCACCGCCTGGCGGCGGCACGGCTGGCCGACGAAATAATAGTCATGAACGAAGGCCGGATCATCGAACAAGGCCCGCACGACATCCTTCTTGCCCGGAACGGTTATTACGCGGAGATGTTCACGGCACAGGCAAAATGGTACAAGGAGCACCGGGAGGTGCCCGCATGACCCTGCCGCATTTCCTGCTTCAGGCCCTCAGGGCTATCCCGCAGGTGTTCCGCGTCTCGCCCCGGCATTTCGTCATAGAGTACGCGTTCACGTTCCTGGACGCCGTCATGCTGGTCGTTACCACGGTTTGGCTACAGAAGTTCTTCGACCAGGTCGTCGCGCTGGCCGCAGGCCGCGTCCCATTCTCGTCGGTGCTGTGGTACCTCTGTGTGTTCGCCGTTATAAAGGTGCTGGACGAAGCTGTGGACGGTGTCGCCAACTTTTACGGTGAATTCTATGCCGGCAAGAGCGGTCAGAAAATGACCGAGCTCTTAAACCAGAAAGCCGCCAGGCTGCCGGCAGCCGGGTTCGAGGATCCGGACGTGCTGGACCGGATCAGCCAAGCCTACCGGGGAGCAGCCGACGTGCGCAAATTGGTCCATGTACTCATGGATATCCTGTGCCTCTATATCCCCTATTTCGGTTTCATGGGAGCTTACCTGTACCGCGTACAGCCGCTGCTGCCGTTGATACTGCCCCTTGTTTTCGTCCCGGTCCTGGCCTCACATCTCCTGCGCTCCCGCTACTACACCCGGCTTGAAGACCAGTCCGTCGCGCTGCGCCGGAAAGAAGAGCACTACAAGGAATGCCTGGTATCCCGGACATACCTGAAGGAGACGCGGGCTTTGGGCGCCAGTGGCTTCTTCCTCTTGCTTTACGACCTGACCTTCAAGAAGATCCAGCAGCTTAAATACAGGGCCGACCTGAAAAGCCAGGGCGTGGAGACCGCCGCCAAGGCGTTCTCGCTGGCCGGGTATATGAGCATCCTGGTGTTCCTGATCTCGCTGCTGATCAAGGGCAGCATCTCCATAGGTGCGTTCTCGGCCATCCTGGCGGCTACCATGGAGATGTTCGCGATGATGGAGGAAGTTTTCGACAGCAGGCTCGGAGAGCTTTCCGTCAGCGCCGGCCGACTGGAAAAGTATTTCTCCTTTTTCGAAATGCAGGAGCAGAAGTACGGTGAACTGCGCTGCGGAGATAGGAAAGACCTTGTCATGAAAGAGGTCGGTTTTACGTACCCGGGCGCATCCACGCCGGCTTTAAGCCGCATCTCGTTGATCCTCCGTGCTGGCGAGACCGTTGCCGTCGTAGGGGAGAACGGGTCCGGAAAAACCACGCTGTCCAAGCTGCTGCTCGGCTTGTACGCACCCGGGGAAGGCGAGGTCCTCGCGGGCGGCATCGCTCTTAAAGATATCGTGAAAGACGACCTTTACGGTAACGTGTCGTGCGTTTTTCAGGATTTCCAGCGGTACCAGCTCACGCTGGGGGACAACGTCAGGATCAGCGCGTTCTCGAATGAGCAGGACCGTTCCGACAAGCGGGTGCGATCCGCGCTGGCTGCCGCGGATTTCCACGTCGACCTTAAACGGCTGGACCGGGGTCTGGAGACATTGCTCAGTAAAGAATTCGATGGTACCGAATTATCCCGCGGTGAATGGCAGCGCCTGTCCATCGCCAGGGCGTATTACAGGGGACATCAACTGATCGTGCTGGACGAACCCACGGCCGCGATAGATCCGTTTGAGGAAGACCGCATATATCAGGACTTCATGGAACTTAAGAAGGGGCACACGGCCGTCATCATCACGCACCGGCTTGGCGCGATAAAATTAGCCGAGCGTGTCGTTGTCCTGCGCAATGGCAACATCGCGGGAGAGGGAAGCCATGAGGAGCTGTTGGCCGGACTGCCGTACTACCGCAAGCTCTGGGAATCCAGCAGCAAATATATGAGCTAGGGCACTGACGGGCCGCAAGCCCGTAAATATCATGCAGGTTGGTGACTTCACCGGGCACAAAGGCGCGGGCAAAGAACCGCCCTGGGCCTGACCCCCCGGAGCTACCCAGAAACCACGAAAGCGGGCAGTAAGCCCGCTTTTTTTATTTCCATATGGAAATAGCATTGCCGGGCTATCCTGCTGGCATGGAAAATGCTCCCCCTTTTGCAAAGCGTTAAAATTGTTTTCAAAGTCAGGTCTGATAAACGGGAGGACAAGAAAATGGGTAAAAGAATGATAGTGGCCGCGCTTTTCGGCGTGATGGCGCTTGCCTTGGCGGGCCAGGGCAATGCCGCCGAGAAGGGTCCGAAAATGGGCGAGGGCGCGGATAATCGGCCGGTACAGATGGTAAGGTACGGCGTAGACAATTACAGGATAACCTACAAAATAAGTACGGAGATCCTGAAGAGTTCCGGCAGCCTGACGGCTGTGGACAGGGCGGACGCCGAGTTCTCCTCCAGCGGGGAGACCAATGTGGACCTGGGAGAAGTCGACGGTAAGCGTAAGTACGACATGAAACGCTATATGAGCAAGGCCAGGTTCAAGCCTTTAACGGATCCGCAGGACAGGAATTGTGTTATCCTTGAATCCCAGTTCGAACTGCAGGGACCTCTCCTTGTGCCAGGGGCGGGCGCACAGGTTGCGTTCGTGAGTTTCCAGGCCGCGACGCGGCTCCTGCTCGGGAAAAGCACCCTTATCCTGGACGAACCGAAGAACCGCATTGAAGTTACGGTCGAAGCGGCTAAATAATAACACCTCCCGCTATCGCAGCCGCCGGGCTTCCCCGGCGGTTGCCATTTTCAAATGAAAATAAGCGGTCTTAAATGAGAATATCCGTCGTCCCTAACCCCAGGGGAAGGGCCCTTTAAGCGGTTTCTCAGGGGTGGCATTATAATTGCTTCGAGAGATGCGATCGGGGGCATCGGCTTCCGAAAAGGCAGTAAGGAGGAGAAAATGGAAGTTAAAGACGGAAGGGTTTCGCGGCGCGAGGCGCTTAAACGGATGGCGAAAGCTTCGGTAGGGGTGGGCATGGGTCTTCAGCTCATCGGGGCTTTCGTGCCGGCGGCGCATGCGGCTACGGCCGCAGTACAGGGGCCCAAGTTCAGCACCATAGGACATGTGGCTTCTGCTGTCACCGGTTTGCAGGCGGCTGCGGCGGAAAACAGCGACAGGAGCGGGACCTATACGAACGGCGCTGGTTATAGTAACGGGAACACCTACTATTATGATCAGTACGTGCAGTACAAAGACTAAGTGCAGCCTGGGGAAGCCGCGGCGGCGGAATTACCGCAGCCGCGGCTGACGCCCGGGGCAAGAAAGCCGAAAAGAAGAACCTAATATGCCAAACATACTGCTTACACAAAAATGCGTCCGTTCCTGCCCGTACTGCTTCGCCAAGAAGCAGATGGGTGAGAACGACGGCGGCGACGTGATCAAATGGGAAGACCTGGTCTATCTCGCGGATCTGTTCGCGCAGGGCGGCTGCCGCGAAATGAGGTTCCTCGGGGGCGAGCCGACGCTGCACCCGCAGTTCGCCGACTTCCTGGCCTACGCGCTTAAGCGGGATTTTTCCGTTACGGTCTTCAGCAGCGGCATCATGTCCGAGAAGGTGAAAAATGACCTGCGCCGGGTTTACAAGACCGTTCCGCAGGCCGACAGGAAAGTTTCCTTCCTCTGCAACCTTAACGACCCGGCCTTCTCCCCGGAAAGCGAAACTAAACGGGTGGAGGAGTTCCTTGAGGAGTTCGGGGCGCATGTGACGCCGGGTTTTAACATCTACCGCAAAGACTTCAGTTTGGATTTCCTTTTCAAGTACATAAACCGTTACGGGCTTAAGCGCTCCATACGGCTGGGGCTTACGCACCCGATCCTGCGGGAGAATAATTCCTTCATCTCCATCCCCGACATCCAGGGGATCGTGGACAGACTGCTGAACCACCTGCCGGTGTTCGACCAGCAGAACGTCTGCCCGGGGCTGGACTGCGGGTTCCCCATGTGCCTTTTCAGCGACGAAAAGCTGGGGCAGCTGTATAAAGCCACCAAGGGCGTTCATAAATTCACCTGCGGCGGTCCCGTGGACATAGGTCCGGACATGATGGCGTGGGCTTGCTTCCCGCTGTCCGGCACGCACCGCAAATCGGTGTACGACTTCGACGATTACAACGGCATGATGGAATACTTCAGGACGTTCACTAAGAACATCAGGCAGGAAGCCGGCGGCATCTACGAAAAATGCGACAGCTGCTCCTGGCGAAAAAAAGGGGTATGCGACGGCGGCTGCGCGGCGCACGTGCTGCGCGAGATAGACCGGGAGGGTGGCGTACGCGCTTTCAAAATATGACAGATACGACAAAGCAAATCTTTGTGGTTCCTTTCAGCGGGGCCGTCATCGCTAAAACGGGCGCCCGCCGCCTCGCCGTGCGCACCGGGGACGCCGGGGAGATCGGCAGGATAGCCGCGGCCGTAAGCCGCGACAGGCTGCATTGCATAGAGGTCTCCGCCGACAGCCTTGCCGGGGTGGAGCTGAAAAAAGAATGGCTGGACCTGCCGCTGGTTTTCCGCCTGCAAAGCGCCGGGCGCCTTCTGGACTGTGCCCCGGCCCTTGAGAATCTGCGCAGCTCGGCGGCGCGTTTTTATTTCCCGGCCACTCCGGAAAATATCACCGCGGCGCGCGTGCTGTCCTCGCTGATGGTGAAGACGGGGCTGATCCTGGACGGGGACAACGCCGACTGGGACGCCATGGAAGACCTGCTGGCTTATGACTCCTGCGGTAAAGTGGCCCACACTTCGGTGGAGCCCTTCCTCTACGCTTATACCGAGTACAAGAACCAGCAGGCGGATTACAACGAGCTTTATCTGGAAAAAGAGGGGACCTTCTTCCACTGCGACGAGGCGGGTAATATCGCCGTTTCCCGCGCCGCCCTGGCTAAAGGTGACTTTGTGGGAACGTTGGATAAGCCGGAGGCTGTGGACTTCGCGGGGCTCAGCCTGTCCGCCAGGGAAAAGCGCCGCGCCCCGCTGCTGAACTTCGGGGGCTGCGCCCTTTGCCCCGCGTGGCGGATGTGCGGTTTCAGGAAAAGCGAGGACGCCAACGCCTGCAGGATGAAGCCGTTCATAACGGCGCTGCTGGAAGCCGCCGATGAGGTTAACAACAAATGCCGACAATAATTTTCAAAGCTACCGAGCGCTGCAACGCCAATTGCGCCTATTGCGACGTGGTGCATAAAGAAAGCGTTCCGGACATGTCTCTGGACATGCTGAGGCTGGTGTTCACCCGCGTGGACGAGTACCTTAAGGCCCGGCCGGCCGAGCATGTCAACCTGACCTGGCACGGCGGGGAAGTGCTGATGCTCGGGGCCGACTACCTGAACAAGGCGGCGCGGCTGCAGGCCGAGTGTTGCCCTTCCACCAAGAGCAGGATCTCCAATCTCATACAATCCAACCTCACGCTGCTCAATCCTGAACTGGTGGCCGCGCTGCGCAACCTGGGCATAACGAACGTCGGGACCAGCTATGACCCGCTGGATAATGTGCGCGGGTTCGGCGGCGGCAGGGATTCCGGCAGCTATAACAAGCTCTTTCTCAAAGGCGTGTCCCTGCTGGAGGAAAGCGATATGCGGTGGGGCATCATCTACGTGGTGACCAAAAAATCCCTGGCCGTTCCGCGGGAACTGCTGAAATTCCTGACCAATCTGACGGACAACCTGATGATAAACCCGGTGCTTGTGCAAGGCGGGAACCAGGGGGATCTCGGGATAACGGCCGAAGAGTACGCGGATTTCCTGGGTGAGATGTTCAAGCTTTGGTGGAAGACCCCGGGCTGGCGCGGCATGGTGCGTCCCTTCTCCGAATACTACGGCTACTACACGAGTAAGGACACTGGCCTGCTCTGCACCAGGGGCGGCCGCTGCGGGAATAATCACATGTACATCGGCCCGCGGGGCGAGCTTTCGCATTGCAGCTGCTCCGCCGACTGGAACCTTGTCAATTACGGCAACATCGCGGATACCACCATCGGCGAGGTGTTCGGCAGGGAGAAGCGCAAGGACTGGCTGGAGCGTTCCGCAGTGCTGCAGGCCGGTGAGTGCGGGGGGTGCCGTTTCTGGGGCATCTGCCACGGCGGGTGCCCCATGAACTCCCTGGCCCTTCACGGTGACCTGCGCCATAAGACCGGCTGGTGCGCCGCGACTAAACTGTTCCTGACAAAGTATTTCGAGCCGATAACCGGCTTACGTTACGAGGGGGGAGCCAAACATGACAACTGAGACACAATGGATAGACGCTCCGGAAAGCCTGGGCGGCACGCTGCTGCTCTCGGGGGTGCTTAAGCTGGCTCACGACAGGCTGGGGAAGAAGTATAACGTCATCCGGCGCGCTGCCTCGGCCGGAATGCTGGCCGGCCACCCGGCCATAGAAAAGATAGATTATCTGCCTAAGGGCGCGCCGGTGCTGACCGTTGACAGGGCCGAAGCCGGCGGCGCTTCCCGCGCTTTCCAGCGTCTGGCTAAACTCTTCGGTCTGGAACTGCCCGCGCCGGAAACCCTGTACCTGCCTATGGACGGGGTTTCGGACGACCTGGTGGCTTCCATGATCCCGTGGCAGGCAAAGAACGTGGCCATCGCCCCGGACAGTGCTTCTCCGGGCAAGATGATGGCCAGGAGCAAGTGGGGAGAGGTGGCCAAGGCCCTCGGAGACAGCGGGGCGCTGGTGGTGCAGCTCGGGCAGGGCGGGGCGGAAAAAGTTAAATACGCCTATTCGCTGGCCGGAGTGACCACTCCCCAGGAGGCGGTGCTGCTGCTAAAGCGGATGGACCTGCTGATCACCTCCGACAACTTCCTCATGCATGCCGCGCACATGACCGGCACCCCCGTTATCTCTCTTTGGGGGTCCGCGGCCGCCACCATGCACGGGTATGCGGAGCACCAGGCGATAACTGCCGCGGAGGGAACCGGCGGCATGGACAGCATAGCCGCCGGCGAGATAGTGGACAGGGCTTTGAAGACCCTTGGTGCCGGGCGGACGGATATAAAAAAATGAAGATAAAACCCGGCGCCGGCGAAACAGCCGAGATCGTAAAGGACTTCCTTAATGCGCAGCCCGCGGCGGGCCCGGAGGGGGACGTAAGCGATGTTCTCCGGGAGGTTCTCACCGTGCAGGTTACCCGTTCTGCGGACAGCGGGCAAACGGGCCTGGTGTACGTTTCCAACAGCAAAACGGCGACGCTCAGGTATACCCGCCTGGACCTGTGCTCCATGCTTTCCCATGCTTACGATATTAGCGGGTGGAACATAGAAATCGCGCCGGAGCTGCCGGGAAAAAATTACGATTTCCTGGTGCATGTGCCGAAGGCTTCGGAAGAGATTATGAAACCGCTGCTGCGACAGGCCGTAAAGGCTGTATATGGCGTGGAAGTGCGGCAGCTCAAGAAAGAAAAGCGGGTACTGCTGCTCCGCCGCGACAAGGGCGCCGCGACGCCCGGCCTTTCCCCGGGCATCGCCGGCGGCTCGTGCAGCGACGGGCGGGGCCATCTCCGTTCTGCCGGCCTGAAGATGAACGGCTTGGCGAGGGCGCTCGAGGGGAAGTTCTCCATGCCGGTCCTGGACGAGACAGGTCTGGCCGGACTATACCGCGTAGAACTGGCGTGGGCCGGCGGTAGCAGCGAGGCGCTCTCCGTCGCGCTTAAGGATCAGCTGGGCCTGCTGCTGGTCCCCGCCAGCCGCAGTGTAGACGTGCTTGAGGCTGTTGCGGCCGGAGGTGCCGGGAACATGCAAGGCGGAGTATCCTGTAGCAATGGTGAGGAGAATTTATGAAATGGTGTTTATTCGTTTATGCGCTCTTGTCCGTTGTTCTTGTTCCCGGGCCCGCACTTGCCGGCCCCGGAGAGACTCCGGAAGTGAAACCGGTCCAGACAAAAAGCGCCGGCCGGAGCAATGATGACCGCGCTGAATGCCCAGATACGGACAAGAAATTCAGGGAAGATGCCGGCTCCGCCGAGGACGAAATCCGCCGGTTAATGGCGGATCTTCGCAAGAAAAAACCTCAACTCAAAGGAATGTCTCTCGAAGAGAGAACTAAAGTGCAGCAAGGCAAGATGCGGCACCTTGCCGACCTTATAGACGCGAACCTGCGCAGGAATGGCCTTTGGGATACTGACGCGGGACGGCAGGGTATGGGGATGAGCAGTTTTCTGCGCGGGGACTACGATGCGGCAATAGCTTTGTTCACCAAAGTACTTCAAACAACCAAAAATCCGAATGTTAAAACCTGGATACTGGAGGATCGCGGCGAGGCATATTTCGCCAAGGGCGACAAGGTTAACGCCCTCGGCGATCTTGATGCCGCCATAAACATAAAAGCGGAAGATAAAAGCTCCAATCTCGCGCAGCTTGCCTGGAACCTTGGCAGAACGGACGACGCGAAGCGGGAGCTGGAGATAAATAACGCCTACCAAAGGACGAAGAAGCCCGGCTTCGTGGCGGAGTCGGAAGCGTGCGCGAACCTTGAGGCTATCGGCAAACCTGCGTCGGGCTGCATTACCAGCGACATCTCTGAGTGCTTCAGGTTTTACGGCAAGGAAGGCTTTGATAATTCTGTTTGCGGCAAATACGCGGCGGAAATGAAGTATTTGCAGGCTAGCCGCTTTCCGGCGTCCACGGCGGGGCAGTAAAGGCCCCGATTCTGACCTGAAAGAGGTAGTATTACTGACGCAACCGTTGCGCAGGTCCTTACGTATTCTAAAGAGCGGCACAGGTTCCTGGAGGAAAAATGAAAAAGACCATAATGTTTTCAGCGCTGCTCGCTTTGGCCGGGCAGGGCTATTGCGCGGATTTGGAGATTAAAACTTTTCCCGCCAAGGGCATAAACGGAATCTCCGCTAACACGGAGGTCGGGCCGATCACGGTGGCAGGCTCGCCCGGGGATATTAAAGTGGAGGTTTTCGGGAACCTGCCCGACACCTGCGTGCTGACCATGGGGGTGCTGGATGGCAAGCTGCTGCTTAAGGCCGAGAGCAGCAAAATACTTAAGGTGAAGGGGCCCTTCGGCTTCGGCGGGAAATGGGTGGATTGCGCCGCAGGCTTTAAAGTGTCGGCGCCGTCCGGGATAGATTTTGAGGCTAAGTCCGGTACCGGCAAGATAGGCGTCTCCGGGATAACCGGCACGGTTTCCGTTAAGAGCGGCACCGGCGCCGTGGCCCTGTCGGCCCTGGCCGGCAAGGTGGAGGTGGACAGCGGCACCGGCGACATCTTTGGCGAACTTTGCTCCAAACAGTTGACCGTCAAAGGCGGCAGCGTGAAGGTGAACTTGAAGGGGCTCTGCGGGCCCGTGGAAATAGGTACCGGCACTGGCAGCGTAGCTCTGGACTGGCTGAAGGCGCCGGCTTCCGGCACCGCCAGGGTAAAGACCGGGACCGCGGATATCTCCGTCACCTTCCCGGCAGGGGCCGCTGTAGGCGCCAACCTGAAGAGCGGTACCGGCTCCATAAAGAACGAGTTCGCCGCCGAAGGGCCTTTCCAGCTGCAGGCCAAATCCGGAACGGGAGACATTTCCGTGCTGAAAGCCAGGTAGGCGCCCAAATTGCGGGAGCTCGGCAAAAAAGGCACAATTATCTGGATGAAACTCCGAATAATATTTCCGCCCCTTCTTATCGGGGCGGCGCTTTATTCGGCTTTCGCCGTTTTCAGGGCGCAGGAACCCGGCGCGCTGAAGCTGCTGATGGATTCGTCCAACCCTCCTTCCGTCTATGACCCGGTCTCGCTCAACTACACGCGGGACTACTTTTTTTCCGAGAACCTCTTCAGCCCGCTGGTGGGCTATTCTTCCGGCAACGAGCTGGTTTCCGAGCTGGCCGGGCAGTTCGAATGGGCGGGGAGAGAAGCCGTCTTCACCATGCGCCCCGGCCTTAAGACCGTTGGCGGCCGGCCGATAGACGCCTTCGACGCCGAACAGAGCCTGAAAAGAGCCTTCGTCCTGGGCGGCACCAGCTACAGTTTCCTCGGCCGCATGCTGTGCGGGCGGAGCAGCCTGAAAAACCTGCAGGACCCCTGCCCGGGCCTGGAGGTGCGCGACGGTGGCCGCCGGCTGGTGATGAAGCTCGGCGGGCCAAAACCTTTTCTTTTCCACCTGCTGACCAACGCGGCCTACTCCGTAATCCCGCGCGGCTCCGTAGACCCGGCGACCCTGAAGATAACAGACTACCGCAATACGTCGGGGCCGTATTACGTGGACGCCGACCTGGGCCTGGGGGACATGGTGCTCCGGGCCAACCCCGCGCATTACCGCTACTCCTCTAAAATGCCGCGGCAGGTCAGGATAGTCAGTCTTAAAAAATACAACACCAACGAGGAGTCCCTCGCCACGCTCTCGGGCGGCACGGCCGACTATCTGTCGATCGGCCTGGTCCTTAAACCGGAGGATAAGGCCGACTTCGCCGCCGCCCACCCCGGCTACTCCGTGCACTTTACGCGGCCGGTCAGGATTATCTACATCGTCTTCACCGACCGCGGGCTGAAGCGGCTTTCCAGGGAGGAAAGATTTTTTATAGCCAGGAAGCTGCGCGCGCTTTATCCCGCCCGTCGGCGCATGAACGAGACCCCGCACCAGCTGTTCAACATGGAGGGCGCGCTGTCCAGGGCCCAGCTGGAAGATGTCCGCGCCCGGCTGGACGGCGGGCCTGAACTGGTGATAAATAAGACGGTAGAGGCCAGGCGTCTCTACAGTTATTTCTGGCTGGACGGGGACGAAATAAAAAAATGGCTGCCGGGGATAGCCTACGCCGATACCGCGCCGCTCAAGGACAGGAAAAACCCGCCTAAACCCGATTTTTTCCTTTTGGGCAGCGACATCGGCTACCAGGACGATATCGGCCTGGTGCTGTACTACCTGGACCTCGAGTTCTTCGACCTGAGCCCGGAGGCCAAAGAGAAGTGGCTGGCCGCTTACGTGGCCTGCCCGGGCAAGAAAGAGCGGATGGCCATGCTCCGGGAACTGCATTACAAGACCCTGGCCGGCGCGCGCGCCCTGCCTATCGGCCTTATGCCTTACGCTTCGCTGGCGCGCGCGCCGTGGGAATTCAATTACCCGGCGGCTATCGCCGGAGATCCTTTATGGCGGCTTAGGAGAAAGTGATGGACCCTGAAATTAAAAGATCCGTGCGCCAGCTCGCCGTTAAGTTCCTGCTTTTCCAGGCGGTGATCTTTGTCGCGGCCTTGGCGCTGTCGCTGCTTTTTACGGGTTACTTCAAGGCCCGGCTGGCCAGGCAGCTGGCCGCCGCTTCCCGCGACTCGCTGCTGGCCGGGGACGCGCGCCACGTGATAACCACCATGCCCTCCTCCATTTCGCGCGACTTTGCCGGCATGGCCTGGAAGCCCGCTGGGCAGGAGAAAGGGTTCAGCGTGCCGGCCGGCGCCGAGAGCTCCTCCGGGATGCTCTACGCTTCTTCCCGGGTAGGCGTTTATTTCGACGAAGACAAGAAGGTCCCGGCCGGGGAACTGTTGTTCTACTACCCCCGCTGGACTCCGGCCGCCTGGGGCGTCTTGTCCTGGCTGCTCCTGGCGCTGCTCTCGCTGCCGGTGGCGCTGAGGGAGCGGCGCAGGCTGATAAAAGACTATACCCTGCTCCTGGACCTGCGCATAAAAGAATCCTATTCGGCGCTGGCCGCCCAGGTGGCGCACGACATCAGGTCGCCGCTGGCCGCGCTGGACTCCTCCCTCGCGGATTTCTCCGCCCTGCCTGAGGAAAGGCGTGAGCTGGCCCGCGGCGCGCTGGGGCGCATCGGCGAAATAGCCAGGGACCTGCTTGAAAATTACAGGGCGCCCGGCGCCGCCGCCCCGGCCGCGAAGGCCGCTTCCGCGCACGACCTTAAGTCCCTGGTCTCTCCGGTGCTGGCCGAGAAACGGGCCCAGTACTCTTCCCGGGCCGGCCTGGTGATAGAGTTTTCCGGAGAAGCAGAAGCCAGGGCCAGGGTTCACCCGGCGGAGCTGCGCCGCCTGGTGTCCAACCTCGTAAATAACGCCGTGGAGGCCCTGGACGGCGCCGGCCGCGTGTCGGTGGGCCTGTCCCGGGGCGGCGGCAGGGTGACGCTGAAGGTGCGCGACGACGGGAAGGGCATACCGCCGGAGATACTCTCCCGGCTGGGGCAGAAGGGCGCCACGCACGGCAAGGCCGGCGGCACCGGGCTCGGCCTTTACCACGCCCGCTCCTGCGCCGAGGGCTGGGGCGGCAGCCTCAGTATAACTTCCCGGCCAGGCGCCGGGACCGAAGTGACGATAGACCTGCCGGAAGCGGTACCGCAGGCCGCTCCGAAGACCGCGGTGCTTATTGACGACGACGCGCTGGTGCGCATAAACTGGAAGACCGCCGCCCGCGTCCACGGCGTAGAGCTCCTTGTTTTCTCAGCCCCGGCCGATTTCCTGGCCTCGGCCGGAGGGGTGGCCAAGGACACCCCCATCTACATCGATTCCAACCTGGGCGACGGCATAAGGGGGGAGGAGATCGCGGTACAGCTCAAGGAGATGGGGTTTACCGACCTCTGCCTGGAGACCGGGCATTCCCCTGAAAAATTTTCTACGATAAGCTGGATTAAAGTTGCCGGCAAAGAACCGCCCTGGGCTTAGCGCCAGGCCGGCTATGGGCCCAGGCTCCTCTTAGGTCCAAAAGCCCTGTCGCGCGGAGCCCGGGTATTGTAAGATAACAGTACTGTGGGAATAGGGGAAAACTGAAAATGAAAAAGACGATCCTGGCCGCCCTCGCGGCGATATTGATCTTCGGCCTGGGGGCCGCCGCTTTTGCCGGCGTAGTTTCGTCCGGGACGGCTTATAGCGCGGCCGCCGATTCCATCCGTTCGGGCGGCAAGGACGACGAATCCCCTATCATCCCGGAACTCCCGCCCAACCCCGATCCTATCATCATCCCGGAGCCCGGCGACCCCAGTGAACTGCCTCCTTCCGAAGACCCGGTGCCGCCACTGGTCCCGATCATAGGGGGGAAGATCTGGATTTTCCCCGCAGCCGAGATAAAAGAGATCTCCGTGGATACGGAGACAGGGCCGGTCACGGTGGCGGGCGGAGAAGGGGACGTTACGGTGGAGATTTTTGGCGGCGATCCCCGCAAATGCGCGCTGAGCGTGGAGTTGCGGGACGGCACGCTTCTGCTCAAGGCGGAGAGCAACCGGAAATGGACCTTTTGTCCGGCGGGCTTCAAGGTGCGGGCCCCCTCTGGAGTGGATCTTAAAGCCAAGTCCGGCATGGGCAAGGTAAACGTTTCCGGTATGGCCGGCGTGGTGGAGGCGGACCTCGGCCTGGCCGATATTTCCGGGGAGTTCTGCGCTAAACAGCTGATCGTCAAGGGGCGCGGCTCGAAGGTGGCTCTGAAAGGACTCTGCGGGCCGGCGGCTATAGATATCGGCGCCGGCAGCGTAGCCATGGAATGGGCCACGGTCCCCGCTTCCGGAACGGCCAGCGTTAAGACCGGGGGCGCGGACATCTCGCTGGTCTTTCCGCTGGAGGCCGCTATCAGCGCCAGCCTGAAGAGCGACACTGGCTCTGTAAAGAACGATTTCGCCGGCGGCGGCTCCTTCCAGGTGCTCGCCACATCCAAAACCGGGAACATAGCGGTGCTGAAAGCCAAATAGCTCCGCTGGGATAAAAAAATACGGCGCCGGGTGTTAACCGGCGCCGTATTTTTATTTTAAGGCTTTACTTCTTGGCGCAGAGGTTCAGCGTGGTGACGGCGAACACCTTGGCGTCGCCCATCATGTGGTCTATCACGCAGGACTCGTTGGGCATGTGCGCCGTCTCGTTGAGGCGGGAGTACACCACCACCGGCAGGTGCAGACGCCGGAAGAAAGCGGCCACCGTGCCGCCGCCTATGCCGTAGGCCTTGGGCTCCACGTTGAGAATTTCCTTGATGGCCTTCTTCAGTTCCACCACTATGTCGGCGTTCGGGTCGGTGGGGGGCGCGGCCTGCGCTTCCTGCTGCGGCTCGAAGGAGATCTTCACGCCGTGCTTTTTCTCCACCTCGTCGGCCAGGCGGCGCATTTCGGCCTTCACGTCGGTGAGCTGGTACACCGGCATTACGCGGCAGTCCATGTAGAACACGTCCTCGCCGGGCAGGGTGTTGACGTTGGGCACGTTGGCCTCTTTCTTGGTGGGCTCGAAGGTGCTGATCGGGGGCTCGTAGAGGGCGTCCTTGTGGGGGAACTTCTCGTAGAGGCCCTGGTACTTAACCACCAGCTCGCTGGCCGCCTTGAAGGCGTTGATGCCGAGCGACGGGCGGCTGGCGTGGCACTGCTTGCCCTTGGTGATGACCTTCATCCACATGATGGACTTCTCGGCCACCTCTATCAGCGAGCCGTCCTCGCAGCCGGAGTCGGGCACGAAGAACATGTCCTCTTTGCCGAAGATGTCGGGCCTGTTGTCGGAAATGTAGTCGGCGCCGTAGCCGGAGCCGGTCTCCTCGTCGGCGCAGAACAGCAGGGCGATGTCGTACTCGGGCCGGTAGTCCAGCTCCATCATGGCTTTCACCACCATGAGGCTCGACGCTATGGCCTGCTGGTTGTCCTCCACGCCGCGGCCTATCAGGTTGCGGCCCTGCACTTCCATCTTATAAGGGTCGGTCTTCCACAGCTTGGCCTCGCCGGGGGGAACGATGTCCAGGTGGGCCATGAACCAGATGGTCTTCTTCGAGCTCTTGCCCTTGTAGCGGGCGATGACGTTGGGGCGGATGCCGTTCTTGGCTTCCTTCTGGGGGGCGTTGATCCATTCTATGGAGTCGAACTTCAGCTTCTTCAGCTCGCCTTCCAGCCAAACGGCCTTGTCGTATTCGCCGTTGCCGCCGGAGGACGGGGCCAGCGCCGGTATGGCGGTGAGGCCGCGCTGTATCTCTATGGCGTAATTCTCATAGGTCTCGATTTTTTTAAGTATCTGGTCTTTCATGTGGTCTCCTGTGCCCGGTATAGAGAAAGTATACCTAATAGGTAAAAACGTTTAAAGACTCGGGTTCCTGAAGGCCGCGGCGCCGGGAGGGGTGCCTAAGGTACCTTGACAATTTACGGGGGGGACCCTACACTATGATGAGGCTTTTATGGAGAACAGGAGCTTAGCTGTTTTCGCTTTCTTCTGCGCCTCGGCCCTTTTTGCGGCCGGGGGGCCGGCGCTTTGTTCCCGTCCTTCCGACTTCAGGGACGCGCCGCGCGATTCTGGCTGGGCCTCCGGAATGGATTCCTCTTCAGTAGACGTCCCCGCCGTACCCGCCGCCGCCGAAGCCGTGGCGGAGAGCGGTTCCAGCGAAGGGCTGGAGTTCTCCCGCGCCCTGCGGGCGCGCTGGAACGTGGAACAGGCCGAGCGCCTGCTGCGCTCGGTAGGAGAGCAGCACCTGCTGGCGCTGGGCCAGGACCTCGGTCCGGCCGAAGAAGATTTCGCCAGGAAAAAGCTGGCCGCGGTGCGGGACCTGCTGACGCACGCCAAGGCGCACGCCCTTACCGGCGCGGACAGGAGCGCCGCCCAGGTTTACATGGAGCCCGGTTTCGCCGCTACGTTGTACCCGGAGCCGGATGGCGAAGCCGCCCCTGCGGGGTTCGCCGGCCGCGCCGGGAACAAAGGTATAGCGCTTGGCGACGGACCGGACGATTCCCGTTTCGCGGCCCGCGGGTTTGGCGGGGGCGACATGGCCAGGATACGCGGGCTGGTAGAGGCCGCGCGCGCCAAACGCGACTCCGCCGGCCACGTGCACGGCTGGAACGGAAACGCCCGCCAGGCCTTGAACCCTTTCCTCAGGCGCATCGGCGCCGACAGGGAGATCCCGGATTCCGGCTGCAGCAGCTGGGCCTTCGCTTCCGTGGACGCGCTGCGCGCGGATAAGAACCTCACCGCCAAATACGACACGGCGGCGATGTACGGCTGGAAGCTGCTGCCGCATTTTGTGGCGCTGGTCTGGCCCAGGGGCACGGACCCGCTGCGCACGGCTATCTACGTGGACGCCTGGGCCGGCAAGACCGAAATAGCCACCCTGGGCGAATGGCGCCGCTTCTATTCTTTCATCAATGTGGTACAGCCGGACGGCATGCGCGAATGCGACCTGGATGACTGGCACGGCGATTTTAATAGCAATAAATGCTGGTAGGGCGTAGCCGAATTAGCTGTTTCCGGAGAAGCGGTGGAAGAGGATCAGGCCGGCGGCGATAAGAACGATATACAGCGTCTGCGTGACAAAATAAGGGAAGGCCATGAGCGCCACCCCGGTGCCCATGGTGAAAAAACTGTTATTCTGCTTCCCGTACCTGAAATAAAAAAAACCAACGGCGGAAACAACTAGTCCGGCTACAAGCCCCCAGACGGTGAGCCCAGCAAGTATCCCGGCGGAGCTTTTGGCCGCCAGCTGTCCGAGGTCGTTCTGAGCTGCAGGGTCCATGTTTCAATCTTATCAAATACAGTGAGGCAGCCCGCGCCGGGCGCCCCCCGCGGAGGCCTGGGGTCTTTTCCCGAGGCCGAAATAACCAAAATTCCCCCGACAGTATGGTGTCGGGGCGGTCTGGTAGACTATTAGCGAACGGGGGCATTGCTGTTGACAAACATAGCATATGTGCTATAATATGGACGGGGCTAAATATAAGGTTTATTTTTACCGCAACGCGGGCGGGAGATGCCAGGCTTGCGATTATGCGCGGGCAATGGATATTAACCACCAGGCCAAGGCGAAAAGATGGTTTAAAGCTTTGGCCGAACTGGGGCCGGAGCTGCCGGATGAGTATGGAAAGTATCTCCGGGACGGAGTATGGGAGCTGCGGATCATTATCCTGCATCACCAGCACAGGTTCTTGTACTCGTTCTGGAAAGAGTTTGTAGTGGTTACTAATGCGTTTTTGAAGAAGTCCCCGGAAGTGCCGGCCGCGGAGATAGAAAGGTCCAAAAGTTCGATGTCGGATTGGGTTTCACGGAGAGGCTGGGAAAACTTATGAAAAAGAAACGCGCAAGTGTTCCCTTGGACGAAGTCTTTGCCGGCGCGGAGAGCGATCCGCGCTGGAAAGAGGCTTATGCCAAGGCCGATATCGAAGTGCGGCTGGCACTGCAGATAGCCAAGGCCCGCGCCAAGGCGAAGCTGACCCAGGGCCAGCTGGCCAAAGCCATAGGTACTACCCAGTCCGTGATCTCCCGCATCGAAGCCGGCAACCAGAACCTCACCATCCGCACCCTCGCTAAAATAGCCGCCGTCCTCCACACCGCCCTCATAATCCAGCTCCGCCACACGCACTAATCTCGGAGACAATCTCGGATTCCCCGGAATTAAAGAACCCCGGGGAGGCCCGGGGTTCTTTTTTTTTGTGAGGCGGACGCTTAGAGGTCCGTCATGTAGGCTATCTCGTCGTAGGGGGTGCGGTACAGGGGCTGCTTCAGGCGCTTCTGGTCGAAGATGTGCCCGAAGATGCCGATGGAGCGGCCCACCACGAACAGGGCGTTGAGGCAGCCCATGTTGACGATGTTGTCGATCTCGTCCTTGGTGAACGAGCCGGCGCTGGTGAGCATGTCCACGAAGCAGATGCCTATGCAGCCGTCCACGTTCAAGATCAGGTTGCCCTTCTTGGCGGTGGTCAGCTGTTCCACTTCCAGCGCGTAGTCCAGCAGCGCGGTATCTTTGAAGTTCTTCTTGCAGAAGGCCTTCAGCTGCGTCACGCGCATGTCGGGGTTGGTGAGGCTCTTTACCTTGTGGCCGATGCCGGGGATGTTGATGCCCTTGGCTTTCATGTCCTTAATGAACTGCTCGGGCGTAAGGCCGGCGTCGTAGGCGCGCTTGAAGTGCTGCGCCGCGCCGTCTATGGCGCCGCCGAAGCGCGGGCCGATGGTGAGCAGGCCCGAAGCCAGCGACGAGATGATGTCCTTGCCGGCGCGGGCCGCCACTATGGCGTTATGCGCGCCGCTTACGGCGGGGCCGTGGTCGGCGGTCAGCATCAGCGCGGTCTCCAGGAACTTGCGGCCGTAGTCCGGCAGGTCCCGGCGGAACCAGAGCAGGCCTATCACGCCGCCGATGCCCATCTCGCTCTCGAGCACTTTGGAGATCGGGATGTTCAGGTATTCCAGCTCTTCCTTCTTCTCGTTGGAGATGGTGTTGATGAAGGTGGTGGCCTTGCGGATCTTGCCTTCCTTCATGGCCTGCGCGAAGTCCATCGGCAGCGCCGGGGCAGTTACTTCGGCCGCGGGCTTGATGGCGCCCTTCTTCACCAGCTTTTCATACGTCTCGTTGATCTTCACGCCGTAGTCGTCGAAAGAATCCGGCACTACCGCGCCGGCGGCTTTAAGCGCGGCGTTCTTGGCGTCGGCGGTCTCCAGGTCGGAGCCGGCCTTGGCGCCCGCGTGGCCGAACTGCACGCCCGCGGGGAACATCTTGGAGCAGGTGCCGGTCACCCAGATGACCAGCGGCTTCTTTATCTGTTTGGCTTTGAGGGCCTCCACTATGCGCAGCTCCTCGGTGCCGCCTATCTCGCCCAGCGCCACTATCATCTTAACGGCCGGGATGGCCTCGTAGCGCAGGATGTGCTCAAGCAGGGTCGATCCGGGGTAGGCGTCGCCGCCTATGGCGATGCCCTCGTAAAGGCCGTCGGTATTGCGGGCTATGATGTTATAGCACTCGTTGGACAGGCCGCCGGACTTGGACACGAACCCGACGGAGCCGGGCCGGTGCAGTTTGGATTCCACTATGTTCTCGTAGGTGCCGGCGGTGTTGGCGATCTTAAAGCACCCGGCCTTGATGCCGCCCACGGTGGCCGGCCCTATCACCATCTTGTCGAGCTTCTTGGCGGTGGCGGCCAGGATGCGCGCGCGGCGCTCCGGCACGCCCTCGGCTATCACGCAGATGGTGCGGATATTGGGGTGGTTGAGCGCCTCCATGGAGCTTTCGAAGGCGGAGCGGTAGGAGGCGAAGTTCACCACCACGTCGGCCTTGGGGTGCT
>CAYQJX010000009.1:0-72708 GCA_964417965.1 uncultured Elusimicrobiaceae bacterium | reverse complement strand
CATTAACGGAGGATTCTCTTTGTTTTACGGATTTTCTTGGGACAGGCCTGCCTTTGGCCCGGTTGACATAACGCGAGGCGTCTGTTATAATTTTATCTACCGGTAGGTAAGTTTTATATGAAACCACAACAAGAACCCAAACTCAAGAAAGGCGACAGGACCCGCCAGCGCATCCTGGAAACGGCCTCGGCCCTGATGGCAGAGAGCGGCCCCGACGCGGTCTCCATGCGGGAGATCTCGGCCAAGCTAAAGATCACCAAGCCGGTGCTCTATTACTATTTCAAGGATAAGGACGAGCTGATCAAAGCCGCCTTTACCGAGGGCACCAAGCACTTCAGGGAAGTGCACATGGAAATTATCCAGCCCGGGCTGACGCTGGAGCAGAAGCTGGGCAAGATCTTCTCCAACCACCTGGACTTCATCCGGCGCTACCCGAATATGCCCAAGTGCGCGCTGAAGGTGATCAGTTCCCCCGAGGCCGGGGTCCTGGCCTCCCTGGCCAGGGACCTCAAAGAGCGCAACCGCGCAGCGCTGCGGGCCATGCTCAAAAAGGAAAACCTTCCGCGCCAGGCCGCCGAGGATGTCATCCGCATGGTCAGCGCCGTGATAACGCATTTCATGATCGAAGCCCGCGAGAACGGCGTAGCCAGCCTGGACAAGGGCTTGCCCGCGCGCCTGGCGGGCCTGATAACCGCCGGTGCCCGCTCGCTGAAGACGCTGGCCGCCGCGCTGGGCCTGGCCGCGCTGCTGGCCGCCGGCGCCGCCGCCGCCCCCCTGGACCTCACGGTGGACGGCGCGGTAGGCGCCGCCCTGCGCAATAACGCCACCATGCTCAACGCGGAAAGTTCCCGCGGCATATATAAGGAGAAGGTGACCGAATACTGGGGCTCGGTATACCCGCAGCTCAGCGCCTCTATGTCCTACACTAATTACCTGAGCAAGCCCTCCTCCGCCCTGCTCGGCAGCAAGACCGACAACGTGTACGCCGGCTCGCTGGACCTCAACCAGGTGGTCTGGGCCGGGGGCAAGGTAGCCACGGCCATAAAGATGGCCCGCATCTACTCGGACGCCAGCGACGAACAGTACCGGACGGCCCGCAACGGCATCACCAAGGCCGTAAAGCAGCTTTATTATTTCGTACTGCTGGCCAAGGATATGACCGGCATACAGGCGGAAGCGCTGGACCTGGCCCGGCAGCATCTCGGCATGATAGAGAGCCAGTACCGGCAGGGCGTGGCCAGCGACCTGGCTGTGCTGCGCCAGCAGGTGGAGGTCTCCAACACCCAGCCGGCGCTGACGCAGGCCCGCAACCTCTACGAGGAAGGGCTCATCGAACTGAAGAACCTGCTGGGCCTGGACCCCGAGACGGAGATCTCCCTCGCCGGCGGGCTCGACTGCGCCGCCCAGATCCCCGCGGCGGCGGCGCCCCTCTACGCCAAAGCCCTGGCGGCCCGCCCGGAGTACAGGAACCTCCGGCAGCAGCTGGACCTGGCCACTAAACTGATCTCCATAGAGCGGGCGGCCCACCTGCCCTACCTCGGCGCCTACGCCTCCCGCCAGTACTACGGCGCCACCAATTCCTCTTTCCCCGCTTCCGACGACAGGACCTGGAGCACCGTGGCCGGGCTGCGGCTCTCCGTGCCGCTCTTCGCCGGCGGCGCCACCAGTTCCCGGGTGCGGCAGGCCGAACTGCAGGCCGGCATAGCCCGCAACAACCTCTCCGAGCTGGAGCGCAAGATAAAGATAGAGGTCAAGAAGGCCTGGCTGGGCGGCAGGGAAGCAGAAGAAAGGCTGGCCTCCCAGACCACCGCGGTGGCGCAGGCCCGCAAGGCCCTCTCGGCCACCGAGGTCAGGTTCAAGAACGGCCTGGCCAGCCAGCTGGACCTCAACGACGCCACCCTGGCCCTGAACAGGTCGCAGACGCTCTACACCCAGGCCAAGCACGACGTCTGCTCCGCCGACGCGGAACTGAAGTGGACCCTGGGCGAATAAGACAAGGAAGGACCGGACTTAATTTATGAAAAACCTCAACTCTAAAATACTCATCTTATCTTTGGCCGCCGCGGCCGCGCTGGCGGCTGGCTGCAGGAACAAGGACGCCGAGGCGCTCAACAACCTGGAGAAAGACCGCTTCCTGGTGAAGACCGAAAAGGCGGTCACCCGCAACCTGGAGGAATACATCCTCCTCACCGGCTCGGTGAAGGCCCTGGACGAAGCCACCCTCTACCCCCGCACCTCCGGCAAGCTGCTGCGCAACCTCCTTAAGGAAGGCGACCCCGTAAAGAAGGACGAGACCGTGGCCCTGGTCGAGCGCGACGAGCCCGGCGTGGTCTATGAGCCGGCCCCCGTGCCCTCCACGCTCAGCGGCGTCATCGGCCGCGTCTACCAGGACGTAGGCGCCAACGTCACCCCGGCCACCCCGATAGCGATGGTGGTCAACCAGAGCCAGGTGCGCGTGGCGGTGGACGTGCCCGAAAAATACGTGGGCAAGGTTTTCCGCGACCAGCGCGCCGTCATCAAGGTGGACGCTTTCCCCGACCACCGCTTCGGCGGCAAGGTCTACCGGGTCAGCCCGGTGGTGGACGCGCGCTCGCGCAACACCATGGTGGAAGTGCTGGTGGACAACGCCGACGGCCGGCTGAAGTCGGGCATGTTCGCCGAGGCCCGCCTGATAGTGGCCTCCCGCGGCGCGGCGCTCTCCGTGCCGGCCGGGGCCGTGGTCAGCCAGGAGGACGGGGACTTCGTCTTTGTCCCCGCTCCGGGCAGCCTGGCCGCGCGCGTTCCGGTAAAGACCGGCATAAAGACCAGCGAATTCACGCAGGTCAGCGGCGTAAAAGAAGGTTCCGACGTCATCACCTTCGGCCTCTACGGCCTCAAGGACGGCAGCAAGATAAAAGTAGCCAACTGAGCGCTCCCAGGCCACGCCTATGAAAATCACCGAGATCTCGATCAACAAGCCCATCTTCACCACCATGATGATCACCACCCTGGTGGTGCTGGGCGCCTTCGCCTACCTGCGCCTCGGCATCGACCTGATGCCCAACGTGGAATTCCCCTACGTGATGGTGCAGACCTCCCTGCGCGGCGCGGGCCCCGAGGAGATGGAATCCTCCGTCACCAAGCCCCTCGAGGAGGCGGTCAACACCATCTCCGGCATCGAGGACATCAATTCCACCAGCTTCGAGGGCCTCTCGCTGGTGATGATCAAGTTCGCGCTGGAGAAGAACGGCGACATCGCCGCGCAGGAAGTGCGCGACAAGGTGAACTCCGTGCTGGCCCAGCTGCCGCAGGGCACCAATCCCCCCGTCATCGGCAAGCTCGACATCGGCGCGCAGGCCGTGCTCAACGTGGTGGTCTCCGGCAACCGGGACCTCATAGACCTGACGCAGATAGCCAAGAAGAAGATCAAAGAGAACATCGAGACCGTCAGCGGCGTGGGCGCCATCGACATCGTGGGCGGCCGCGAGCGGGAGATCCACCTGGTGGTCAACCCGCTCAAACTGTCGGCCATGAACCTGTCCATAAGGCAGGTCAGGGACGCCATCACCCAGCAGAACATAGAGATCCCCGGCGGCAAGGTGGAGCAGAAGGAGAAGGAATTCGTACTGCGCACGCTGGGCCGCATCGCCGACGTAAAGGATTTCAACGACATCGTCGTCGCCAACATCAACGGCGCGCAGGTGCGCGTCTCCGACATCGGCCGCGTGGAGGACACCGGGGCCCGCATGACCACGGCCTCCTACTATAACGGCAAGCCCTCGGTCACGCTGGTCATCAAGAAGCAGTCCGGCACCAATACGGTAGCCGTGGTCAAGAACATCAAAGAGCGCATCGAAGAGCTGAAGGGGACCATCCCCCCCGGCGTGGAGACCACCATCATCGGCGACCAGAGCCTCTTCATCAAGGACTCGGTCAACACCGTGACCGAGCACCTGGTGCTGGGCGCCATCTTCGCCGCCCTGATGGTGCTTCTGTTCCTGGGCGACTTCCGCTCCACCATCATCTCCTCGCTGGCCATCCCCACCTCGCTCATCGGCACGCTCATCTTCATGCAGGCGGCGGGCTTTACCATCAACACCATGACGCTGCTGGGCCTGACCATCGCCGTCGGCATCGTGGTGGACGACGCCATCGTCATGCTGGAGAACATCTACCGCCACATGGAAGAGCACAAGATGAGCCCTCTCAAGGCGGCGCAGGACGGCTCGCGCGAGATAGGCTTTGCCGTGGTGGCCATGTCGGCAGCACTCCTGGTCATCTTCATCCCGCTGGCGTATATGGGCGGCATCATAGGGCGTTTTCTCAAGAGCTACGGCCTCACCATCGCGTTCGCCGTGTCCATCAGCGTCTTCGTGGCGCTGACGCTGACGCCCATGCTCTGCTCGCTGTTCCTCAGGATCAAGCCGGGCGCCAAAACCCGCCTGGAGAAATTCACCGACCACATAAACGAGTACCTGGCCGGCAAGTACATCGTCATGCTCGAGTGGGCCCTCGCCCGCCGCAAGCAGATGGTGGTCTACGCCGTGCTCATCATGATCTCCATGGTGCCGCTGTTCATGTTCCTCGGCAAGGACTTCATGCCGGCCGACGACACCGGCCTGTACCAGGTGAACATCACCGCGCCCGAGGGCACCAGCCTCGGCATGATGAAGCAGATCTTCGCCCAGGTGGAGACCGAGACGCGCCAACTGCCGCACGTCAAAAGCATCCTCTCTTCCATCGGCACCGGCACCGGCGGCCACTTCGGCGGGTCCACCACCAACGAGGGCTACGTGCTGGTGGAGCTAGACGACCTGGCGGACCGCGACCTGCCCATGCAGACGCTGCTGCTGGCCTCGCGCGAGATGATGAGCAAATACAAGGGCCTGCGCGTGGCCGTAATGCCGGCGGGCGGCTTCGGCGGCGGCGACTCCGAGCTGATGTACAACATCTCCGGCCCGGACCTGGTTAAGCTCAACGAATATTCCAGCGCTGTAGCCGACAAGCTGCGCACGGTCAAGGGCGCAGTGGACGTGGACACCTCCTTCTCCTACGCCAAGCCCGAGTACCGCGTGGAGATAGACCGCAGCCGCGCCCACGACCTGGGCGTGAAGGTGGAGGACATCGCCACCTCGCTGCGCACCATGGTGGGCGGCGAAGAGGACATCACCAAGTTCAAGGACGGCGACGAGCTGTACCAGGTGCGCCTGCGCGCCGAGGAAGCCTTCCGCGACCGCAAAGAGGCCATAGAGGCCCTGATGGTGCCCGCCAACGGCGGGCGCGTGACGCGCCTCGACAGCGTGGCGCGCGTGGTGGAAGGCGTCGGCCCCACCCAGATCGCCAGGTTCAACCGGCAGCGCAACGTGCAGGTGAAGGCCAACGTGGACGGCATCCCGGTCAACAGGCTCATAGCCGAGGCGGAGAAGGCCTTCAAGGCGCTCAACGCGCCGCCGGAATACAAGGCCGGCATCTACGGCAGGGCCAAAGAACTTGGCAAGATGTTGAGGGAATTCGGCATCGCCTTCGTCCTGGCCTTCATCTTCATCTACATCGTGCTGGCCAGCCAGTTCGAGAGCTTCGTCTACCCGGTCTCTATCATGATCGTGCTGCCGCTGACCATCCCGTTCGCCATCATCTCGCTGTTCCTCACGGGCCAGAACCTGACGCTGTTCGCCATCATGGGCATGTTCATGCTGTTCGGCATCGTCACCAAGAACTCCATCCTGCAGGTGGACTACACCAACACCCTGCGAGCCAAGGGCATGCCGCGGCACCAGGCGATGATAGAGGCCAACCGCACCCGGCTGCGCCCGATCCTGATGACCACGCTGACGCTGATCGCCGGCATGATCCCGACGGCGCTGGGCACCGGCGCCGGCTCGGGCACGCGCCGCACCATGGCCATGGTCATCATCGGCGGCCAGACGCTGTCGCTGCTCATCACGCTGCTGATGACGCCGGTCACCTACTCGCTGATGGACGACCTGGAGATCTGGTTCAGGAAGAAATACATGGGCGCGCAAAAGGCCGGGACCGAAGCGTAAACCCGTTCCGGAGAAATAAAAAAGGGAGGCGAAAGCCTCCCTTTTTATTGCCCGGAACCCCGTTATTCAAAAAGCGCGCCGCGCGGTTCCAGGCGGGCCTTGGCCAGGTCCTCGGCGGTGGGCGGAGTGGCCGCCTCGAAAAGCCTGCCGAACTGGGCGGCAAAAGGGCCGGTATAGGCCGGGGACATGGTATAGAACATGTTCTCGAAATTATTTTCCTGCGCGTTGATGGACCAGTTGAAAGAGCCGGTCATCAGCAGTTTGCCGTCGAGCACGGCGTACTTGTTGTGCATCACGCCCTTGCCGGCGAAGCCCTGGCTCCAGCGGAAAGGCACGCCGTTGGCGAGGAAGAACCCGCCCACTTCCGACTGGCTGGCCTGCACGCGGTCCACCAGCACGCGCACCTTCACCCCGCGCCTGGCCGCCTCCGCCACGGCCCTGGCTATGTCCATGGAATAAAAGCTGAAGACCGCGATATCGGCGCTCTCGCGCGAGAAATTTATGGCGTTGATGATGTTCAGCTCGGTCTGCCCGCCCGGGGAGAAAGAATACCCGGGCAGCAGCATGCCGTTGAACAGGATGGGCCGCGAGGGGTCTTCCGGGGGCTGGCCGTAGGCCGCCACCGGCTCGCCGGGGCCGTCGGCCACGACGCGGCTGAAACCCCACATCCAGTCGAAATATCTGCGGTAGCCGCCTATCATCCCGGCGTCGCGGCTGTACACCGAGTTCTCGCTGTTGGCCGTATTGGCCGTTACCGCCCAGTTAAAGGAGCCGGCCAGCATCAATTTACCGTCGAAAACGCCTATTTTATTGTGCATGATGCCGTAGCGGCCAGCGCCGCGCAGGACGCGCAGGTTAACGCCCTTGTCGAGCAGCAGCTGTATTTCCTCGCTGCGGCGCGTAGTGAACACGTGAGACTCGTTGACTATCACCCGCACATTAACGCCGCGTTCTTTGGCGTCCGCCAGCGCACGCGCCACCCTGGGCAGCGTGAAGCCGTATACCGCCACTTCCACGGTGGCCGTGGAGGCGCGCACAGCGGTCTCGATAATGGCCTCTATGTCGGCCTGGCCCGAAAAAGCGTAGTCCGGTATCGCCACCGGGGTAAAGGAGGAGACGGCCGCGCCGCCGGAGGGCTCCGGCGCCGGCACGGACGGCACCTGGGGTTCGTCGGCGCCGGGGAAATAGGGCAGCGTGCCGGCGTTCAGCGCCTGTACGGAAGGCAGGGCGAGCAGGAAGGCAAAGCAGAAGCTCTTGATGTATTTTCGCATCTATATTATTGTCGCTCAGGAACGGGCCCGGCGCGAGGGCCTATAGGCCCAGGCCGGCCTGGGCCCGCGGGCGGGGGTCAGGCGGGCTTGCGCGCCACGAGATAGGCCATTACACCGGGCTCTCCGTCGCCGAAGCAGTCCGCGGCTATCTCAAACCCCGCGGCGAGGAAAGCCTCCCGCAATACCAGGGTAGAGACGAACATCGGCACCCCGAAGCGCGGATCGGAGCCCGGTCCGGCCGAGTAGATCCCGCATAAAACCCGGGCGTGGGCGCGGACAAGAGGCCCCTCCTTGCCGGCGGCCTCTATCAGAGCGGTCACATCCTGCGCCGGGAGGCCCTGGTACTCTATGCTCAGGGGCCCGGCCTTGAACACCGGTTCCAGGCCGAGGGCGCGCATGGCGAAAGCGTTGAACATTTTCACAAGCCTGCTGCCGGGCCAGTCCGGAAAATCCTTGAGGTGTATCAGCCTGCCGCCGGGCTTGAGCAGGCGCAGGGCTTCCTGCAGGGCCAGGGCCTGGTCTTCAAGAGTGAGCGAGTCCAGGCATTCCAGCCCCGTCACGGCGTCGAAAGAGGCGTCCGCGAAGGGCAGGGCTTTCACGTCGGCGACGCAGAAATGGGTGCCGCTGCCGTGCCGCCTGGCGTAGAGCGCGGCGTAAGGGTCCTTCTCGGCCTGCGTCCAGCCGGGTTTCAGCTCCTCCGGGAGATGGCGCCACAGGAAACCGCTCCCGGCGCCCAGCTCCATAACCGCGGAACCGGCCGCGAGACCGGCCCTGTCCAGGAGTATGCTCCTGATATCGGACTCCATGCGGGCCACGCTGCCCCGCTGTTCCCGCTTGGCCTCAAGGCTGAGAAAATTCCACTGCCGGTAGCCGGGGTCTTCCGATTCGGAGGAACAGCCTTCCGCCGCGGTGAGGGCCTGCTCTAATTTTTCAAGGATGGTTTCCGCCGCCGCCAGCAGGAAGGCCAGCGCGGCCAGGGCGAAAAGAGGCAGCAGCGCCGGCTTAAGAGAAGGGAAAGCGCCCATGGCCGGGGCTATGCAGGCCGAGCAGACCGCGGCCCAGCTGCCGGCGCCGGCCAGCTGGCGCCCCGCCCTCCCGTAATCGGGACCGCTCATGCGCACCAGGCCGCAAAGCAGGCGGTACTCCTCCGGGGCCACTCCCGGCTGCTCTATCACCAGCTCGGCCCGGCCGAACGGGTTCCAGAGGCTGCCGCTCACGCTGCAGGAGAAACCGAGACAAAGCGCTTCCCGCTCATGGCGGCGCAGGTGCCCGAGCTTCTGCCTGGCCAGCAGGGCCAGGGCCGCGACCGAGCCCAGCAGCAGCGCGGCGGCGGCCTTGGGCGCGCCTGGCACGGCCAGCGGCAGCATGAAGAAGAAGGCGGCGGAGAAAAGCAGGGCCGCCGGCACGGCGGGCAGCCACAGGCGGGACATCCACGGTTCTGCTATGCGGAAAGGTCTCAAGACTTGTTCCTTACGCGGCTCAGAGCTGCCTGCGCTGGACGGCGATGCCGAAGAGCTTGATGTAGGCTTCGGCCGACTTGTGCCAGGCGTAGTCGCCCTTCATGGCGTTGCGCACCATCATGTTCCAGTTCTCGCGCCAGCCGTAGAGGGAAACTATGTGGCCCAGCACCGAGCGCAGCTGGCCGTCGTCGGCGTGGTCTATGGCGAAGCCGTTGGAATCCTTGGGCTCGCCGTTGTAGAAAACGGTGTCCTTCAGGCCGCCGGTGCGCGTCACTACCGGCAGCGCGCCGTAGCGCATGGCTATCATCTGGGAGAGGCCGCACGGCTCGAAGCGGGAAGGCATGAGGAAGATGTCGGAGGCGCCGTAGATCTTGTGGGCCAGGGCCTCGTCGAAGCCGGACTTGAAGGCCACCCGTCTGGGGTTGCCCTCCGCCAGCGCACCGAGGGCGTCCGACAGGCCCGGGTCCCCGGCGCCCAGCACCACGAACTGCATTTTATCAGCGAATTCCGGGGCGACGCGCAGCAGGGTGTCCAGGCCTTTCTGCTGGTCCAGGCGGCTCACCACGCCGGCGAGGATGACGTCCTTGTTCTCCTCCAGGCCCAGCTCTTTCTGCAGGGCTTTCTTGGCCGCGGCCTTGCCGCGCTGGAAGCTCTTGAGCTCGTAGCCGCGCTCCAGGAAGGTGTCGGTAGACGGGTCCCAGATCTCCTCGTCGATACCATTGAGTATGCCGAACAGGTCGGAGGTGCGGTGCTTCAGCACGCCCTCCAGGCCGTGGCCGAACTCGGGGCGGTACTGGATCTCGCTGGCGTAGGTCGGGCTGACGGTGGTGACCAGGTCGGCGAAAACCAGGGCGGACTTCATGAAATTTATGCCGCCGTAGAACTCCAGCTTTTCCGGGGTGAAATCCAGCCAGGAGAAACCCGCCTTCAGCAGGGTCTCGCGCGGGAACATGCCCTGGTAGGCGATATTGTGGATCGTGAAGACGGAAGCCGTCTTGGCGTAGAAAGAGTCGATCTTGTAGAGCGTGCGCAGGTAGGCCGGCACCAGGCCGGTCTGCCAGTCGTGGCAGTGGATCACATCGGGCTTGAAGCCTATGAACTTGGCGCCCTCCAGCACCGCGCGCGAGAAGAAGACAAAGCGCTCGTCGTTGTCCTCGTAGTCGCCGGAGGGCATGCGGTACATGCCGGGCCGGTCGAAATACTTGGGGTTCTCTATGAAGTACACGGCCACCTTGCCCCACTGCACGCGGCTCATGGTGGCGGTCTCCACGCGGCTGCCCACCGGGATCAGGAAGCTGCCGCCGCAGGCCTTCAGCGAGAAGGCCCCGCCGCCCACGTTGCGGTAGCGCGGCAGGAACAGCACCACTTCGGCGTCGGGCGCCTTGGCGAACACCTGCGACAGGGCGCCGGTAACGTCGGCGAGGCCGCCGGTCTTGCAGAAAGGGAAAGCTTCGCTGGCCGCGATGAGTATCTTCATGGGATCTCCTCCTAAACCTTGTACCTTTTCCCCGCGTTCAGGATCTCGGCCGCTTCCTCGGGGGAAACGGCGTTGATGTAAAATCCGGTGCCCCATTCAAAGCCGGCCACATGGGTCAGCTTTGGCATGATCTCGATATGCCAGTGGTAATGCTCCGACTCAGCCTCTTTGACGGGCATGGTGTGCACGATCAGGTTGTACGAGAGGTCGCTGAGCGAGGCCGACAGCTTGCCCAGCGTGGTCTTGAGCACCTCGGCCAGGGCCGCGGCCCTGTCCTCGGGCATATTCTCGAAATGGCTGGAGTGGGCCTTGGGCAGGATCCAGGTCTCGAAGGAGAAGCGGCTGGCGTAAGGCGTTACGGCGAGGAAACTGTCGTTCTCGGCCACGACCCGTTTTTTAAACTGCGCCTCTTCCTTTACGATGTCGCAGAAGACGCAGGTGCCGCGCTCCAGGTGGTATTCCGCGGCGCCGTCTATCTCCTGCTTGACGCGCAGCGGGGCCATGGGCATGGCGATGATCTGGGAATGGGGGTGCTGCAGGGTGGCCCCGGCATTGCGGCCGTGGTTCTTGAAGACCATCACGTACTTGATGCGCGGGTCCTTTTTGATCTCCCGGATGCGCAGCATGAAGGTTTTCACCACGTCGGCCACGGCGTCCGCGGGCATCTCTTCCAGCGCGCGGCCGTGCTCGGGGGTCTCTATGACCACCTCGTGGATGCCCATGCCGTCCATGCTGTCATAGATGCCGTCGCGGCGGTTGTCTACGGCGCCTTCGGACACCAGCGCGGGGTACTTGTTGCGCACCACGCGCAGGCGCCAGCCCCCGGCGGGGCCGGGCAGGGAGTAGATCACCGGCGGGGTGAGGTCCTCGTTGCCGGGGCAGAATGGGCAGACGTGGTCGCCGGGCGCGCCGCGGAAGTCGTTGGGGCGCAGGCCCCGTTCCGAGGCGATGATCACCCAGCGGCCGAAGACGGGATCTTTTCTGATTTCAGGCATTGTTTTTACGGCGCGGCAAAACGTCAGTTGTTCTCGCGGGGCTCTTCCGGTTCGGCGGGCTGCTCGGTGACGGCCGCCTCTACGGGGGCCTCTTCGGCCAGGACCGGCTCCGCGGGGAGCTCTTCAGCCGGCGCTTCGGTGGCCTGGGCGGACAGGTCGGCGGCCTCGGAGGGTTCGTCCTGTGCCTCCATGGCGGCCTGGGCCGGGTCCTGCGGCGGCTCGCCTTCGGCCACCGGCTCGGGGATAGAGTCCTGCTCTATCAGCTCCACGGCGGTGCTCTGGGCGGCGGCGGCCACGTTCTCTATGTTGAAGCTTTCCAGCTTGGGCAGGTCGTCCAGGGAGTTCAGGCCGAACTGGCGCAGGAACTCGCTGGTGGTGCCGTAAAGGATCGGGCGGCCTATGCTCTCGCGGCGGCCCACCACGGTGATCAGGCGGCGCTGGGTGAGGGTTTCCAGCGGGCCTATCACTTCCACGCCGCGGATGGCTTCCACCTCGGCGCGGGTGAGCGGCTGCTTGTAGGCGATGATGCAGAGGGTTTCGAGCGCGGCCTGGGTGAGGCGCACGGTCATCTTGTTCTGGTAGAGCTTGCGCACCCAGATGCCGTATTCGTTGCGCGTGGCGAGCTGCCAGCCGCCCGCCACCTGCATGATCTGCAGGGCGCGGCCTTCCTCGTCGTAGCTCTTGCGGAGCTCCTGCAGCAGGGTCTCCAGCCGCTCCTTGTTCTTTATCTCGCAGAGCTGGGAGATGCGGCTCACCGGCAGCGGGGCGTCGGTGATGAACAGCAGGGTTTCGAGCACTTTTTTAAGTTCGGCGTCTTCCATATTACCTCGTGAAGCTTTAGGTTAAAAATCAGTTCTGCGTGCCGGCGTCGGCGGGCGGTACGGGTTCCGCGGGGGCTTCAGCCGCCGGGGCGGCCGCGGGCTCCTGGGCCGGCTGGTGCGAGACGGGCGCGGGGTAGATGCGCACTTCGGTGTAGGCCTCGTCCTGCGAGATCACTATCTTCCGCTGTTTGACCAGCTCCAGCAGGGCCATGAAGCAGGTGATCACGCCCAGGCGCTTGGGCTCGCTCGCAAAAATCTCGTCGAGCAGCAGCCATTCGCGGCCTTCCAGCATCTTCTCTATCTTGGCCACGCGGGATTCTATCGGGAACTGGTCGGCCTCCACCTCGCGGCTGGGCTCGGCGCGCTGGAAGGCTTTCTTCACCGCGTCCATCAGGGCGTAGAAATCCAGGTCCAGGTACTTCTCCTCGCTGGAGAAAACGGGGGAGCCGCGGTAGAAGGAGTCCTTGTGCCGGTGGAAGCGCCCGTTCATCTCCTTGGAGGCTTCCTTGTAGCGCTGGTACTCCTCGAGCATGCTCACCAGGGCGCCGCGCGGGTCGGGACCGCCCTCGCCCTCGGGCTGCTCGGGCGCGGGCAGCAGCATCTTGGCCTTTATCTGCATCAGCGTGGCGGCCATCACCAGGAATTCCCCGGCTACCTCGAGGTTTAGGTTCTTCATCATGTCGAGGTACTGCAGGTACTCCGAGGTGATGTTGGAGATCGGGATGTCGTAGATATCAAGATTGTTCTTCTTGATCAAATGCATCAGCAGGTCGAGCGGACCTTCGAAATTTTCGAGGTGTATGTCTATGGCGGTCATGTTAAACCAGTCCGGCGGCTTTTGAGGCCGCGGCTACTTTTTTGTCGGCTATGGCGCGGGCGCGGGCGGCGCCGGCGGCCAGCACTTCGTCCACCCGGCCGGAGGCTTCCAGCTCGGCCCTGCGGGCCCTGAAAGGGGCGATCTCTTTTTCCATCAGCTCTATCAGCTGCTTTTTACAGGCGCCGCAGCCCGTGGTGCCCGCACGGCAGGAGTCCTGGATCTTCTGCCAGTCGGGGTTGTAAAGCTTGTGGAAGGCGCAGGCCACGCAGCCCTCGGGGTGGCCTTTATCGTCCACCTTTAGCTTGAGGGGGTCGGTGTACATCTTCTTGATCTTGGCTTCGAGGCTCTTGGCGTCCTCGCCCAGCGCGATGGTGTTGCCGTAGGACTTGCTCATTTTCCGGCCGTCTATGCCGGGCACCAGCGTGGCGCTGGTGAACAGCGGCTCGGGTTCGCCGAGGATGGCGGTTCCGAAAACGTGGTTGTAGCGGCGGGCGATGTCGCGCGAGATCTCCAGGTGGGGCAGCTGGTCTTTGCCTATCGGCACGAATTTAGCGTCGTAGAGCAGCACGTCGGCGGCCTGCAGCACGGGATAGCCCAGAAAGCCCAGCACGGCCATGTCGGAATTGATCGCCATTTCTTCGGCGTCGTGGCCATGGGCCTCGGCGAGCTGTTTAGTTATACCCTCGGCCTTCTTCATCTTGTCTTCCTGGCCCTTGTACTTGGCCTTATGCAGCTCCTGCAGCTGCTCCTTGAAAGTGGGGTTGCGCAGCAGCCAGCTGATAGGCGTCACCATGCCCAGCAGCAGCGCCAGCTCGGCGTGGGCCTTAACGTCGGACTGCCGGAAGAGCACGCATTTGGCCGGGTCCAGCCCCAGCGCCATCCAGTCCAGCACCATGTCGCGGGAATTGCCGGCGATGGTTTCGCTCTTGTCGGCGCCGGTGGTCAGCGCGTGCCAGTCGGCCACGAAGAAGTAGCAGTCGTACTTGTCCTGCAGGCTCAGCCAGTTCTTCATCGTGCCCCAGTAGTTACCGAGGTGCAGCCGGCCCGTGGGCCTGGCGCCTGAAACCACCACAGCTTTTTTTTCGTTTTCCATTTTATCAGCCTATGTAGATCCCGAATTGGGCCAGCAGCCGCAGCGCCAGGTACAGCGGGGGCAGGATGAGGTATTTCACCAGCCCGGTGAAGACCAGCCCCATGATGATCATCCAGCCGTAAGGCAGGTGCTTCTCGTAAATTTCCAGGGCGCGGCCCTTGAGCACCCCCAGCGCTATCTGGCTGCCGTCGAGAGGAAAGACCGGGACGAGGTTGAACATCGCCAGCGCCAGGTTTATCAGGACGGCGAAGCCGAACATCTTCATCAGGGTGTAGGTGAGGTCGGTCGGCAGGAAATGGAAGGTCAGCAGCTTGAAGGCGAGGGCGGCCAGGAAGGCCAGCAGGAGATTGGAGAGCGGGCCGCTGAAGGCCACCATGGCCATGTCGCTGCGCGGGCTGTTGAGGCGGTAAGGGTTGACCGGCACGGGCTTGGCCCAGCCGATGGCCGGGAACCCCATGAAGATGCACGCGGCCGGCAGGATGACGGTGCCCACGGGATCTATATGCGGCAAAGGGTTAAAGGACAGCCGGCCGGAAAGATAGGCCGTATCGTCCCCGCGCCTGTGGGCAGCGAACCCATGCGCGAACTCGTGGAAGATCACGGAAAAAAATAGCACCGGCAGCTGAAGAATCCACTCCATAGAATGTTAATTATATTAAATATATAACCTCCAAAAGAAATCCCGGCCCATTACATGCACTTTCTCCATCCATGTAACGACCGGCCGGGTGCCCCCTCCTGAACCCCGGCTGACCGCAGGGAAACCGTTGCGCGGTTTCCCCCCCCGCGGGAAATTAAGCGGGGCCCCCCTTTCCCCAAGGGGTTCAGGAGGGGGCCCCCGGCCAATCGCCAAGCACCTAATAGCTATAAGCCGCAGAGGGCTGACGGGGGTATTACCCCGAGCACCCGTTGGGGAAGGGAGGCTCAACCGGTTCCTCCGGTTGAGGGGAACCGCGCAACGGTTCCCTGCAGTCCGGGTGAGCGGGGTAATACCACCGTCAGCCCTCCAGCCCGTGTAGACCTAATGGTCCGGAAGCGAAATTGGGGTTTTATAGTATAATTTTAATGTATAAAGGGGTTTATAAATGGATAAGATTAAAAAACTGATAGAGTCGCGCAAGGCGGCTATAGGGATTGTCGGCATGGGCTACGTTGGCCTGCCGCTGGCTATGGAGTTCGGCAAGGGCGGCTTCCGGGTAACCGGTTTCGAAGTCGACTCGCAGAAAGTTCGCGACCTTAAGGCCGGCGTCTCCTACATCGGCGACGTACCCACCGAAGAAGTGGCCGCCCTCGTAAAAAAAGGCCTCCTCACCGCCACCCTCGATTTCGCGCAGCTCAAAAAGATGGACGCCGTCATCATCTGCGTCCCCACCCCCCTGCGCAAAAGCAAAGACCCCGACGTCTCCTACATAGTCGCCTCCGTGCAGGAAACCCGCAAGTACCTCAAGCGCGGCCAGGTCATCATCCTCGAGAGCACCACCTACCCCGGCACCACCAAAGAGCTCGTTAAGCCCATGCTCGAAGCCGGCGGCCTGAAAGCCGGCAAGGACTTCTACCTCGCCTTCTCCCCCGAGCGCGTAGACCCGGGCAACCCCAAGTACGGCGTAAAGAACACCCCCAAGGTGGTCGGCGGCCTCACCCCCGCCTGCACCGAACTCGCCGGCCTGCTCTACGGCGCCGTCATAGACAAGGTCCTCCTGGTATCCAGCACCGAAGCCGCCGAGCTGGTTAAACTCCTCGAGAACACCTTCCGCGCCGTCAACATCGGCATGATCAACGAGATGGCCCTCATGTGCAACAAGCTCGGCCTCGACGTCTGGGAAGTCATCAACGCCGCCGCCTCCAAGCCGTTCGGCTTCATGCCCTTCTACCCCGGCCCCGGCATAGGCGGCCACTGCATCCCGCTCGATCCCCATTACCTCGGCTGGAAGATGAAGACCCTCAACTTCGAACCGCGCTTCATAGAGCTCGCCGGCGCCATCAACTCCACCATGCCCAACCACGTGGTGGCCCGCCTGGGCGAACTGCTCAACACCAAGGGCAAAGCCCTCAGCCGCTCCCGGGTGCTGATGATCGGCATGGCCTACAAGCCCGACATCTCCGACCCGCGCGAAAGCCCCGCCCACGACGTGCTGCTGCTGCTGGAGAAGACCGGCGCCAAGGCCGACTACTACGACCCCTACGTCGCCGAAGTGGTGCTGGAAGGCGAGACCCGCCGCTCCCGCAGGGACGCGCTGAAGAAAATAAAAGACTACGACTGCGTAATGATAGTCACCCCGCACTCCTGCATCGATTACGCCGACATCGCCAAACGCGCGCGCATGGTGTTCGACACCAGGAACGCCACGAAAGGCCTTAAAGGAAAGAACCTCTTCCGCCTATGAGCGACACTCCCGACCAGAAGCTGCTGGCGCTTAACTTCCTGAAGGCCTTCACCCGGGCCCTCGTGCAGATAAACCTCTACAAGCCGGAGCACCCCCAGGTGCGCCAGGCGCTGGAAGAGGGCCAGGCCGCGCTCGCCCAGATAGCCGAAGCGCTGGGCGGCGGGGATTTCTCCCTCACGCTCGACAACGACAAGCTGCTGGTCAACGGCGTCCAGCTGCTCACGGCCGACAAGCTGCCCAACTCGCTCAAGAACCTGTTCACCAAGTTCCGCATCCAGACCATCTCCTTCTCCCAGGGCGTCACCGGCGACGACATTCTCTCCCTCTGCCAAGTGCAGGCCTACAAGGGCGAAGCCAAGGATTTCATCAAAGAGCGCGGCATAACCCGCATAACCCTCAACGAAGCCGTCTACGCCAAGGTAGACGCGGCCAACCCGCAGGGAGCGGTTTCCCAGGCGCCTTCCGCCGCCGCGCCGGCCGCCGCCTCCACACTGGCCCAGGCGGACGCGCGGATGGCCGAAACGATAGCCGGTCAGAACCTGGAATCGGCTTTCGCCACCGTGGTCAGCCGGGCCACCTCGGACCCCGCCGAGCAGAAGCGCATCCTGGACATCCTCGCCGCCAAGTTCCGCCAGGAGCTGGAAGAGAGCGTGGGCCGCGCGCTGGAAGAAGTGCGCCGCGAGAAGAAGCGCGTAGAGAACGACATGGCGCGCACCGAGTCCGTGATGACCAGCATGGCCGAAGGCGTGGTGGTAGTGGACAAGGACGGCAAGATCCTGATGATGAACCCGCAGGCCGAGGCCATTTCCGGCAGGCAGCTCTCGGAGCTCTCGGGCAAGCAGGTCATGGACCTCTCCGACCTGGAAAGCCAGGTGGTCTCGCTGGCCAGGGAGATCCGGTCCGAGAACAAAGCGGACATTTCAAAAGAGGTGGCCAAGGCCGGGCCGGCCGCGCTGGCCGAGACGGTCAAAAAAGCCACCGCCATCATCCAGAACGAGGACGGCAAGATCGTAGGTACGGTCTCCATTCCCACGGACGCGGTCAAGTTAAAGCAGGCCGAGCAGCTGCAGCAGGACTTCATCGCCAACATGACGCACGAGCTGCGCTCCCCGCTCACCTCCATCAAGGCCGCGCTGGAACTGCTCAGCCGCGACGTGGAGAAGGACACCACCGCCAAGAGCATGCTCAACACCGCGGTGCGCAACGCCGAGCGCCTCAATTCCATCATCACCGACATCCTGGATTTCTCCAAACTGCAGTCCGGCAAGCTGATCTTCCACCAGGAAGAGGTAGCCCCCGAAGAGATCGCCAGGGAAGCCGCGGACGCCATGAAGGCCTGGGCCAACTCCAAGAGCCTGCGCCTGGAGGTCAAGGCGGAGCCCGCGCTGCCGCGCATCTACGCCGACAAGCGGCGCACCGTGCAGGTGCTCATCAACCTCATTTCCAACGCCATCAAGTTCACCCCGCAGGGCGGCCTGATAGAGATCTCGGCCGACGCCGGCAAGGAGGGCCTGTCCGGCTTCGTCTTCCTCTCGGTCAAGGACACCGGCTGCGGCATCAAGAAAGAGGACCAGAGCAAGATCTTCGAGAAGTTCGTGCAGGTGGCCTCCGGCGAGAAGGTGGGCGGCACGGGCCTGGGCCTGGCCATCACCAAGGCGATGGTGGTCATGCAGAGCGGCCGCCTTACGCTGGAGAGCGAACCCAGCCGCGGGTCCACCTTCCGGGTGGGCATGCCGCTGTACCGCGGCCAGACCGAGCAGCCCGTTTTCGAGCAGCTGCCCGAAGTAAAAAGCGAGCAGAAGGCCTGGTGGCAGAAACTGCTGGGGATGTAGGCCCGGCGGGGGCGAGTATTGTTATACCCCTCCAGAAATTATAAAATATACCTTCAGTCTTATTCGTTCTCCGCGCTCGTATCTCAACGGATAGAGTCCCGCCCTGC
Source organism: uncultured Elusimicrobiaceae bacterium (assembly GCA_964417965.1). GTDB lineage: Bacteria > Elusimicrobiota > Elusimicrobia > Elusimicrobiales > UBA9959 > UBA9959. Next base: position 54,428 of record CAYQJX010000009.1, on the reverse strand, counting down.
GAAGGCGGTTATACAGGTTCGATTCCTGTCGAGCGCACCAAATTTACCCCCTTTCTCTTATGTCCGACGACAAAGAAATAAAAAAAACCGAAAGCAAGACCGGCAAATACGTCTACGACGCCAAGCTCGGCAAAGTGGTCAAAGTTTCCGACGACATCCCCGGCATCAAAAAAGCCGGCGGGCCCGAAGGCGGCACCTGCCCCCTGAACCCGGGCGGCCACAAATGCGGCGGCGGCTGCGGCTGCGGCGGCTGAACCAATCCAAGCACTAACGGCCCGGGTCTCCCGGGCCGCACTTTATCCGGAGTCTAACAAGGACAACATGGAAAAGAAATTCGCAGAACTCCGCAAACGCTGTGAAGATATGGCCGCGCTGGGCTCGGCCGGCGCGCTGCTGGGCTGGGACCAGAACACCTACATGCCCTCCGGCGGCGCCGAGGCCCGGGGCAAAACCCTGGCCGTCATCAGCGAGCTCGCCCACCACCAGCTCACCTGCAAAGAGACCGGCGCGCTCATAGCCGACCTGCACGACTGGGCGCAGGCCAAAGGCCACGACAGCTTCGAGGCCTCTTTCCTGCGGGCCCTCAAGCGCTCCTACGACCAGGAAGTAAAGATCCCCGCCGAACTGGTAAAAGAGCTTTCGCTGGCCACCACGGCCTCCTTCGAAGCCTGGCATAAAGCGCGCTCAGCCTCCGACTTCGCCATGTTCGCCCCGCACCTGGAGAAGGTGGCCGAGCTGAACCTGCGCAAGGCCGAAGCCCTGGGCTTTAAGAACTCGCCCTACGACGCCCTGCTGGACCTTTACGACGCCGGCATGGCGCGCGAAAAACTGGACGTGATCTTCGCGGAACTGACCGCGGGCCTCAAGCCCGTGATCAAGGCCATCAACGAAAGGGCCGACAAAGTCTCCAACGCCCCCTTCAAGGGCGACTTCGCCCCCGAGACCCAGCTGCAGCTGTCCCTGGAGATAGCCAAGGCCCTGGGCTACGACCTCACCCGCGGCCGCCAGGACCTGTCGGCGCATCCCTTCTCCTCCGGCATCAGCTCTCCCGACGACGCCCGCATCACCACCCGCGCGCTGCGCGACTGGCTGCCGGCCTGCGTCTACGCCTCCATCCACGAAACCGGCCACGCCCTCTACGAGCAGGGCTTCCCCAAAGAGTTCGCCTTCACGCCGCTGGCCGGCGCCGCCTCCCTGGGCATGCACGAATCGCAGTCCCGCTTCTGGGAGAACCTCATAGGCCGCAGTCGGCCTTTCGCCGCCTGGGCCCTGCCGCTGTACCGCAAACATTTCCCCGGCAAGTTCGACAGCTGCACCCCCGAGGACCTCTACCGGGCGGCCAACCGCTCGGAGGCTTCGCTGATACGCGTAGAGGCCGACGAGGTGACCTACAACCTGCACATCGCCCTGCGCTACGAGATAGAGACGCAGCTGCTCGACGGCAGCCTGAAGGTAAAAGACGCGCCGGAACTTTGGAACGCCAAGATGCAGGAGTACCTGGGAGTGAAACCCGCCAAGGATTCCGAAGGCATCCTGCAGGACGTGCACTGGGGCTTCGGCATGATCGGCTACTTCCCCTCCTACACCGTGGGCAACCTTATCTCGGCCCAACTGCACGCCGCGGCCAGGAAAGACCTGCCCGGCATGGACGGCCTGATAGCCAAGGGCGACTTCGCCCCCATCCTCGCCTGGCTGAGAGCGAAGGTGCACACGCAGGGCGCCAAATACAAACCCGAAGAGCTGCTGCAGCGCGCCATAGGCGAAAAGCTCAGCGTGGCGCCTTTCGTTAATTACATCAAGACCAAGTATTCGGAACTGTACGGTTTTAAAGCCTGAGGAGGAAAAAATGTTCAAGACCAACGAGTATTTCGACGGCAAAGTTAAATCCATAGCCTTCACCGCCGACGGCGGCCCGGCCACCGTGGGCGTGATGGCCCCCGGGGACTACGAGTTCGGCACCGGCAAGAAGGAAATAATGAGCGTGGTGAGCGGCCGGCTCACGGTAAAGCTCCCCGGAGCGGCGGACTGGAAGGACTTCCCCAAGGGCAGCACCTTCACCGTGGCCCCCAACGCCAAGTTCCAGCTGAAAGTGGCCGAAGACACCGCCTACCTCTGCCTCTACGTAGACTAAAGGCGCTTTAAAAAGAAAAGCCCCGGGCTGCCCCGGGGCTTTTTTTCTTCGTCACCCCGGCGAAAGCCGGGGTCCAGTCGGACTGGATTCCGGCTTTCGCCGGAATGACGGACGGATCTACTCTTCCAGGCCGGACAGGTTGAGCGGGATGCTCTTGGACTTCAGCGCCGCCACGAAGCTGGGCTTGTCCACGGCCTTGATGTAGGCTTCTTCGGGCTCCACTATCTTATCCACCACCAACTTGAACAGCACGTCGTTCAGCACGGTCATGCCCTGCTTCTTGCCGGTCTGCATGATGGACGGGATCTGGTAGATCTTGCCCTCGCGGATCAGGTTGGAGACGGCGCTGTTCACGAACAGCGCCTCCATGGCGGCCACGCGGCCGCCGCCTATCTTCTTGCACAGCGTCTGCGAGATCACGCCCTTAAGCGAGGTGGCCAGCATGGTCCTGATCTGGGATTGCCGCTCGGCGGGGAACTGGTCTATGATGCGGTCCACGGTAGAGGCGGCCGTGGTGGTGTGCAGCGTGCCGAACACCAGGTGGCCGGTCTCGGCCGTCTCTATGGCGATGGCGATGGTCTCCAGGTCGCGCATTTCGCCGACCAGCACAATGTCCGGGTCCTCGCGCAGCGCCGCGCGCAGGGCCTGGGCGAAGGACTTGGTGTGCACGTGGATCTCGCGCTGGTTGATCAGGCAGTTCTTGCGCTGGTGCACGAACTCTATGGGATCCTCGATGGTGATGATGTGGTCCTTGCGGTTGCGGTTGATGAAGTCCACCAGCGCGCACAGCGTGGTGGATTTGCCGGAACCGGTGGGGCCGGTCACCAGCACCAGGCCTTTGGAAAGATAGCAGAGGTCCAGGATCTCCTTGGAAAGGCCGAGTTTCTCGGCGGTAACTATCTCCATCGGGATCTGGCGGAACACGGCGCCCATGCCGAACCGGTCCAGGAACACGTTCACGCGGAAGCGGGCCAGGCCCTGTATCTCGTGGGCGAAGTCGGTGTCGTGCAGTTCTTCGAACTGGGCGGCGTTATGCGGCGGCATTATGGCGGCCAGCAGCGCGTCCACTTTCTTGTCCTTCAGCACGGGCTCGTCACCCAGCTCCTTCATGTCGCCGTGCACGCGCACCAGCGGCCGCTGGGTGGAGGTGAGGTGCAGGTCGGAAGCCCCCATCTTGAACATCTTGCGCAGCAGGTAATTTATCTCGGGCTCGGGGCCCTGGCCGGCGGCGGTGGCGGCGGCTTTGGCGGCGGGCTTTACGGCATTGGCGCCCAGGGTGGCCGTAGCCTGGCCGTTCTCCACGGAAAAAGTGACGGCCACGGTCCTGGCGGGCGAGGCGTAGTCGAACTGCGCCGGCTTGCTCTGCGCCACCAGCTCCCGGGCGAAAGCCGGGGCTATCTCCCCCACCAGCGCGAAGATCTGCGCCGAGGAAAGCTGCTGGCTCAGCATAGGCGCGGTGCCGCCCTCGCTCTTCAACGCGGGGGCCTTGCCGGATTCCAGGATTATCTCCTGCCCGGGCTGCAGCTTCTCTATAAGTTTGTCCAGTTGAGCCATATTCCCCCTAACCGCCCGAATAAATATGAGAGATCACCACGCGGTCCCCGTCCGCTATCGCGTCCCCCGCTCCCACCGCACGGCCGTTGCGGGTAATGATGGTGGGGCGCTTCTTGTCTATCTTAACGTAGGCCGACAGTTCCGCGGCCGTCATCGGGCCCGGCAGGTCCAGCTCTTTTTCGCTGAACCCGCCTTCGTAGATGAGCGGGCCTATCAGCTTCACCGTCACCTTCATCAGTTCAACTTCGCCGTTTTGGAAGCCGCGGCGGCTTCCGCCTCGAGGCCCAGCTTCTTGAGGGTCGCCAGGGTAGGAATACCGCGCTTATCGTAGCCGCGCTGGTCGTAGTAATGCTGCAGCAGCGAATCGTACTTGTCGTATTCCAGCACCACGCCCTTCTGCGGGCCGTCGGTGTCGGCGTTGGCCTTGTCGAACCACACCGCCGGCGGATAGTCGTCCTTGCGGGTCACGTTGGGGAACTCGCGCAGGTAATGCAGCTTGATCATGGAGTAGGCGCGGTCGGCCGCGGTCCAGAAATTATCCAGCGTCCAGTCCAGGCCGGTGACGGCGTTGAAGAACTTGGGATAGTTCTCCAGCTCGTAGCCCACTTCCACCCACGGGAAGCGGCAGGCCACCAGCATTTCGAACAGGCCGCCGCGGATGCGCTGCAGCTCTATCACTTTAGCCGCCTTCTCGGGGCCGTAGCTCTCGCGCTTGCTGTGCTTGAGCTCGAAGGTGATGATCCACGCCTCGCGGTGGTGGCCGCCTATGGCCGCCACGCCGAAGGCCAGCGCCTGGCCGGGAATGGACTTGCAGTTATACGCGGCCATCTCCAGGCCTTTCACCTGCATGGCGTAATCGGCGGAGTTCTTGCCGTACACTTTGGCGGCCTTCAGGGCGCCGTCGGCCAGCAGATTGCCGGTTTCGCCCTTACGGGCGGCTATGTCCCAGAGCAGCGTTTTGCCCTTGTCGGCGTCGCCGAACTTAAAGTCGCCCTTAGTGGCGCCGCGCTCTATGGCGTCGGCGTAGAACCCCAGCACCGCGCCGGCCGAGATGGTATCCAGGCCGTAGTCGTCGCACAGGTAATTAAGCGAACCCACCTTCTTAAGGTCGAACACGTTCACGTTCGGCCCCAGCATGCCGATGTTCTCGTAGTCCAGCTCGCTCTCGCGGCCTTCGTCGTCGTGAATGGTGATGCCGCAGTGCATGGTGCAGCTGGGGCAGCCGTAGGTGGCGATGCGGGCGTCGTTAAGGCGCTCGCCGTCTATCTTGTGCGCCTCGGGATGGCTGGTCTTGCGCATGTTCTGCACCGGCAGGCCGTTCACCTCGTTGCACCAGGCCAGCACGGCATTGGTGCTCTGTTTGCTCCAGCCGCTTTTCTGGTCCAGCTCGCGGGCTTTCTTCAGGCCGTCTATGCCCAGCTTGCGCATCAGTTCCGGGTCATGCTGCGGTATCTGTTTGGTGCCTTTTACCACTATGGCCTTGAGCAGCTTGGAGCCCATCACGGCGCCTATGCCGGGCCTGCCGCCGGCGCGGCCTTCCAGGCTGCGGATCACGGCGAACAGCACCTTGTTCTCGCCGGCCTGGCCTATATTGAGCACGCCGGAGTTCTTGCCGTGCTTCTTATAGATCCACTCGTTGGAGAAGTAGGTGCCCTTGCCCCACATCTCGGCGGCGTCGAGGAACTCCACCTTGTCGTCCTCGATGTTGAGGTAAACGGGCTTGTCCGCGGCGCCCTCCACTATGAGGACATCGTAGCCGGCCTTGCGCAGCTGGCTGGAAACGTTAGAGCCCAGGTTGCCGTCGCCGTAGAAGCCGGTGAGCGGGCTCTTGGCCGCCACCACCACCTTGCCGGTGTTCGGGGCCGGGATACCCGCTATCGGGCCGAGCGCCACGACCAATTTGTTCTCGGGGCCCAGCGGGTCTATGCCGGGCTTAAGTTCGTCGAAAAGTATTTTTGAAGCGAAGCCGCGCCCGCCCACCCACTTCTTCGCGAATTCTTCGGTAAAGGATTCTTTCTTCCACGTCTTGTCGGTAAGGTTTACCCTGAGGATATAGCCGGTCCAGCCTTTCATGTTAGCCTCCGTCCTATGGATGTCGTTAAATATAAGTAGATTCTACTCTATTAAAATCGGCATTGGAACCCGCGCCCCCGCCAAAGCAAAACCCCCGTCAGGCGCTGGCCGGACGGGGGCTGAGAGGGCTGGCGAACTTAGATCCACTGCACGTCAGGCTCTTTGTCCGGCACTATATAGTTAGGGATGGGCATGATCTGCGGCTGCTGCCGCCGCTGCTCGGCCGCCTGCCGGTGCAGGCGCTCCAGCAGCACCGGGTACAGCCGGTTATTGGCTTTCCGGTTAAGCTCCAGCATGGTGGCCTCGCGGGAAGTGGCCGGGATCTTGGCGGCCGGCACCGAGATCTTGGTGCAGACCTCGCCTACGCCTTTGCCCATCTCGGACCCGCCGGTATTCTGCGGGAACACCGAAACCTGGTTCTGGCCGGTAGCGGCCGGGGCGGGTTCGTAATCGTTGTCGCCCTTCACCAGGATGCCCTCCACCAGCAGCGTGTTCGCGTTGAACACCGGGCTGCCGGAATTGCCGTGGAAGGTGTCGAGGTTGGTCAGGAAGGAGTAGCCGTTGTCGGACCATTTCCGGCTCACGCCGTTGCGGTTCACGTAAACGTCGGTGCCGGAAGAGATCACCGTAGCGTCGCCGGCTATCTTTAGCGGGATGCCCGTCGGGTGGCCTATCACGAACAGCGGCACGCTCTGCGAAAGCCCGGCGTTGGCGCGGTTAATGGCCAGCGGCATGCGGTCGGGCACGGCCCGGTCCAGCTTTATCACGGCATAGTCGGGGCCGGCGCCCAGGCTGTGGGAAACTACGCCCACGCACTTGTAAACGTTGCGCGGGTGCGCGGATTTGCGGATCACGCCGCCCAGGTCTTTCCTGAAGCCGAAGACCACCCGGATATTCTCGCAGTAGTCGCCCTGGCGGAAATTCTGCTGGCAGTCGCCGGGATGGGTTTTGGGCGCGGTAGTATCGTTCGGGTAATGGTCTTTCACGCAATGGCCGGCCGTAACCATCAGGTCCGGCCCCACCAGGAAACCGGTGCAGAAAGCGGCGGCAGGCTGGTCGGCAAAGCGCTGGCCGGCGGCCAGGCGGTACTTGGCGCCCAGCGTGCGCGGGTCGAAAACGTAAGGCAGGTTATTAAGCGTAACGCTGCTGCCGTCGGTAAAGAAGCCGGCCACGGAATCAGCCAGTTCGCGGACCACCCGGTCCTTGCGGCAGTATTCCTCGCGGTTGTCGTCGCCGTAAACGGAGACGCGCCTGAAACTGCCACAGTCGCCGTTAATGTCCGTCTCTATGTCGCCGGCCCGCACGGCCGCGGGTAAAGCGGCGGCCAGGGCCAGCAGCGCCAGGATTTTTATTTTCATAAGAGTCACCGTTCCGAAACAGTCTACCTATAGGTTAACCGCCTCCCGCCCGCCTGTCAAGGGACCGGAGGGCCTAAAAAAAAGGCCCGGGAGACCCCCGGGCCTTTTGAGCGGCCTGGTTCAGCCGCCGGTGAAAAGGCGGCCCGTTATTACGTAAAGCTCTTTGCCGTCAGACCCGGTCCAGATCTCGCTATAGTCGAAATGCAGGCCGTCCACCTTTATGGTGGTGACTATGCCGACGGTCTCGCTGTAGGCTTCATTAAGCGTTATGACGTTGTTCTCGTAGGAACCCGCCACCTGGCCGTTCTCGGCTATCAGCTGCGTTCCCTGCTTGGCGAACTTCGCCGGCTCGCTGGCCAGCCCCACGAAACCGCAGTCGAAATAGCCGCCCTTGCGCTCCAGGTAATTCTTGCTATCCGTGAACTCGAGGTTCATGTAGCAGTGGGCGCCGGAACCCTGGTAGGTCCACTCGCCCTGCCCCAGCCATTTGCCGGTCAGGCCGTCGGGCTTGGCGCGCGAGCCGCCCACCACGGGCATATACAGCCCGCCGGGCAGCACGTAACCGGAACCGTTGAACGCGGCCGGCTGAAACTTGCCGGTGGCCGCGAAGATGAAGCCGCCGCCGGCCGGGATGACGACCTCCACTTTGTTGGTGCGCGGGTCGAGCAGCAGCAGAGTCCCCTTTGCCTCGGGGGAGGAAACAGCCGGCACGGCCGCCGCCGTTAAAGCGTCGGCGCCGCCCAGCTGGGTCAGCGCGGCGGTCTGCGCGGAGAGGGACGCGGGAATAACAGATAAAACGAACAGGAATACGATCTTCTTCATGCTAACTCCTTTAAACTTGCGCCGGTTCGCCCCCTGGGCCCCGGCTTTTACGTGAATATCCTACAAACTTTGGAGTTCGCCGTGAACGCCCGGGCGAACTAAAACCGGCAGAACGCCGTAACCCCAGGCCGGGCGCCGTAAACGGGCAGCAGGGCATAGGTAGTCCCGCCCGCCCTGGCCTCGTTTAGCTTTATCACCTTGTCCGCCACAAAGTAGCCGGCCGCTCCCCCCACTACCACGTCCGAAACCCAATGCTCGTTGTCGTTAACGCGGGACCAGGCCACCAGGGAGGCAAGACCATAGCTGATATAGGGCGCGGCGCCGGAGTCCCCGAAATACCAGGCGGCGGTGCGGGCCGTGGAGAAAGCCGCCGCAGAATGGCCGGAGGGAAAAGAGACGTCGCCGCCGGAAAAAAAGCCCCGCTCGCTGACGCTATGAAAGGAAGGGTCCGTTTTGGGCCGCGGGCGGTGCACGGAATATTTTACCGCGGCAACCAGCGCCCCGGAGATCAGGTAGCTCTCCAGGCCGACCAGCGCGGCGTTTTGCAGGCGGCCTTTTCCGGCCAGCCCCCCGTAGGCGTAAGCCGCGCCCATGAGCGGCACCAGTACCAGCCCGTCACCGAGATAACGCACTTTTTCCGAAAGGTGGCTGAACTCATTATCCCTTAACTTTTCCGCCCGGTCTTCCATGTAATCGTCGAGCAGGTACAGGGAAAGGCCGGCCCCGGCGGTAACCAGCCCCAGTTTCCCGAAGTCAGAACCCTCCCAATGCAGCGGGGAGGTGGCCACGGCGCCGGCGTCCTTGAGCCACCACTTTATCCCGCCAGCGGCCGGGCCGGCGGCGGCGCGGGAAAAGCCCGGCGCGGAGAGCGCCAGGGCTAACAATAGGATTATTTCTTTCCGCATACGGCAAAGCCGCCGGGTTCAGTGGCCGCCGCCCCTGAGCATTTCCAGGGAGTGCGGGATCAGGTCTAGGATGGCTTCCAGATTTTCTTTTACGGCTTTGGGGCTGCCGGGCAGGTTGATGATAATGGTGTTCTTGCGTATACCGGCTATGCCGCGCGAGAGCACGGCTTTTTTGGTCTTTTTCAGGCCCTCGGCGCGCATAAGTTCCGGCAGGCCGGGGATGTTGCGCTCTATCACCTGGGCGGTGGCCTCGGGGGTGACGTCGCGGCCGCTGAAGCCGGTGCCGCCGGTGGTGAGGACCACGTTTACGGCCAGCGCGTCGCAATAGTGGAGGAGCTTTTCTTTTATGGCGGCTATCTCGTCGGGGACTACGTCGTAGGCGGCGGTGCGGGCGCCGATGGTCTTGATCATTTCGGAGATCAGGCGGCCGCTGACGTCTTCGGCCTCGCCTTTAGAGCAGCGGTCGCTGGAGGTGAGCACGGCTATTTCAATAAAGGACAATGGGGTCTCCTACGGCTATGTCGCCGCCTTCGAGCACTTCGGCGAAGATGCCTTTCTTGGGCATAATGCACTCGCCTACCTGGTGGTAGATGGCGCAGCGGCTGTGGCATTCTTTGCCTATTTTCGAGATCTGCAGCACGGCGGTGCTGCCGACGCGGAGCTTGTCGCCTATTTTAAGGGCGGCCAGGTTTACGCCTTCGGTGGTGAGGTTCTCGGCGTAGACGCCGGGGCGGATGACCACGGCGGCTTTCTTGGCCGCGGCGTCGGCTATCTGGCCGCGCACGCTTTCCATGTCGAGCAGGCTGACCTGGCGGACGGGGGTGCCGGCGTGGGCGTCGTCCTTTATGCCGTGGCCTTTGACGAGCACGGCCTTCAGCACGTTCTCCTTAGGCACGCCTTTGCCGGCGCTGACGTTTATGGAGAATATTTTGCCCATTATTTACGTTTGTAATGGCCGCTCTTGCCGCCGAGTTTTTCAAGCAGGAAGATTTCGCCTATCTCGAGGTCCTGGGCGAACATTTTGCACATGTCGTAGATGGTGAGGGCGGCGGTGGAGGCGGCGACCAGGGCTTCCATCTCCACGCCGGTCTTGCCGGTGCAGCGGGCTTCGGCGGTTATAAGGATGCCGGTTTTATCGAACTTGAACTCCACGCCCGCAAAATTTAGCGGGAGGTTGTGGCAAAGTGGTATTAGGCCGGCGGTGTTCTTGGCGGCGAGGATGCCGGCAAAGCGGGCCGCTTCGAGCACGTTGCCCTTGGGAAGTTTGCCCGCCCTGATGATGCCGATTATTTCGGGGTTGAGCTTTATGTAAGCCTGCGCCCTGGCTGTCCGTTTTGTATCTTTCTTTTCGCCGACGTCTATCATTTTTACCTTTTAACCGCCCAGGCTGCTCATTTCTATGTGGCCGGCGGTGGCGGAGTCTTTCTTGTAGTTAGATTTTACTAAAAATATCTTTTTTAGATAGTCCGCCAGCGCCTCGTCCGGGGCGCCGGCGCGCAGCAGGTCCTTGAGGCTGTGGGTGGCGGGCGAGAACAGGCACGGGTAAACCCGGCCGGTGCAGTCCATGCGCACGCGGTTGCAGGCGCCGCAGAAATAGCTGCTGCGGCCGCTGATGAAGCCGATCTTGCCTTTGGCGCCCGGCAATTTATAAACGCGCGCGGGGCCGTCGCCCCTGGCTGCGGGCAGTTCTTCCAGCGGGCCCAGCGCGTTCTCTATGCTCTTCTTGGCCTCGGCGGTGGTGAAGAGGGCGCCTTTCAGGCGGGCCGCTCTTTCGTTAGCGGGGTAAAACTCTATAAACCGCACGGTCAGCGGCCGCTCCTGTGTAAGCCGGGCAAAGTCGGGCGCCTCGGCGGCGTTAACGCCCTTCATCAGCACGGCGTTCAGCTTCACCTCGCCAAAACCCGCGGCCAGGGAGGCGTTTATCCCTTCCCAGACCCGGGCCAGCCCGTCGGAGCCGGTTATGTCTTCAAAGGTTTTCCGGCGCAGGGTGTCGAGGCTGATATTCACCCGGTCCAGGCCGGCGGCGCGCAGTTCCGCTGCGAGCGGGCCCAGCAGCAGGCCGTTGGTGGTGAGCGCGAGTTCCTTCAGGCCGGGGATGGCCCGCAGCAGTTTAACCAGCCCGACGATGTTCTTCTTGAGCAGCGGCTCGCCGCCGGTAAGGCGGATCTTGGTGACGCCGGCCCGCACAAAGGCCCCCGCCGCCCGGGCCAGCTCCTCGTGGCGCAGCAGCTCGTCGTGCTTTAAATAGCCGTCCTTCTCCAGCGGCGTGCAGTACACGCAGTTGAGATTGCACCTGTCGGTGAGGGATAAGCGCAGGTAGTCTACCATCGCAGGAATTTTGCCGAGCCGCCTTTTTTTACCGAGCCTTTCTCTTTTATCATGGTAAAACAATTGGCCTCGGCCAGCGCCAGGATGTCGGCCGAGCCGTTATTGTCTATGCCGTAGAGGGCGTACTTGTTCCGCGCGCAGACTTTGGACAGCACCAGGGCGCGGCGGGGCGTGCGCGGCTCGAATTTTACGGCGCACTCGCCGTCCCGGAACTTGGGCGCGCAGTCGGGCCGGGAGGCCAGGGAGCGGATGGCGGGGCGGATATAGGCCAGGTAGGCCATGAAGTTGGCCACCGGGTTGCCCGGTATGCCGAAAACCAGCCGGCGGCCCTTCACGCCGAAGAACATGGGCTTGCCGGGGCGCACGCGCACCTTGTGGAAGAGCTTTTTAACGCCCAGGGCCTGCAGCACGCCGGGCACCAGGTCGTAGTCGCCCATGGAGACGCCGCCGGAAACCAGCACGATGTCCGCCTTGAGGGCCCTGGCCAGCGCGGCCCGCAGGGCCTTCGGCTCGTCGCGCGCTATCACGGGCGCGGCGTGCACGCCGTCGGTCTTCAGCAGGGCCGCCAGCATGGGGCCGTTGCTGTTGTAGATGCGGTTCTTGCCGAGCGGCCGGCCGGGAGGCACTATTTCGCCGCCGGTATTTACCAGCGAGACCGCCGGCAGGGCGCCGGTCTTTACCGCGGCCCGCCCGGCGGCCGCCAGCGCCGCTATATGCTCTATGGAAATCACTGTGCCCCGGCGCAAGATCCGCTGCCCCCGCTTAACGTCCTCGCCGCGGCGGGCGATGTTGTCGCCCCTGCCTATGCCCGCAGAAAATTTCACCAGGCCGTTCTTTTCCGAAGTATACTCCACCATCACCACTCCGTCCGCGCCGGGCGGCACGGGGGCGCCGGTCATTATCTTCACGCATTCCCCGGGGCGCAGCGGCCGTTTAAAGCTGGCGCCGGCCTGTATCAGCCCGCGGCAGGGTAGCTCAACGCCGGGCTTAACCCCGGCGGCGCGCACGGCGTAGCCGTCCACGGCCGATTTGTCGAAAGGCGGCATGTCGGTAACCGAGGCCACGTCCTCCAGCAGGGTGCGGCCCACCGAGTCTTCTATCCGCGTCAGCACCGGCGGCAGGGGCCGGGCGTGCTTAAGAACGGTCTCGATGGCTTCTTCAAAACTTATCATAGTATCCTCTTTATTAAGTGGGCCGCGACCGCCTTGAACGAGGCGTATACCTCGCCCCCGGGCTTGAGGCCCAGGCCGTCTACCAGCTGCTTGGTAACGGCGGCCTGCAGGGTGAAACCGCAATCCAGCTCCACCTTGTATTCCAGGCCCCAGGGGGCCACCGAAATTATCCTGGACTTGAAATTATTGCGGCGGCCGCCGGCGTCGGCGTTCATAGAAACAGAAACGTCCTCGGGCCGCAGGCAGAAGAACACGCTCTCGCCGGCCTCGCAGTCCGACACCGCCATCAGGGTCCGGCCGCCCGCCTCTACCGCGCAGAGGTTGTCGGTCCGGGACAGAACTTTACCCGGCAGGATGGTCTCCACGCCGACAAAATCGGCCACTTCCCTGGAGGCCGGCCGCGAGAAGATGGCCTGGGGCTCGCCCTGCTGCAGGATCCGCCCGTTCACTATGACGGCCAGGGTGTCGCAGAGGGTCAGCGCGCCGGCCTGGTCCTGCGTCACCAGCACCACGGCCGCGCCGGAGCTCTTCACCACCTGGCGCAGGTCGCGCGTGATGGCGTCTTTTACCCGCTCGTCCAGGCTGCCAAAAGGCTCGTCGAGCAGCAGCAGCTTCGGCTCCGTCACAAAAGCGCGCGCCAGCGCGGCCCGGTGGCTCTCGCCCTGAGAAAGGGTCCGGGCATCGCGGTCTTTCAGGTGCGTTATCTTGAAAAGTTCCAGCGCCCGCTCCACCGCTCCCCGGTCCTTCCGGCCGCGCAGCGCCAGCGGCAGGGCCACGTTATTAAAAACAGTATCAGTGGTCAGGTAGGGCTGGGAGAAAACCACGGACATGGCCCGCCGCAGCAGCAGGCGGTTGGACGGCCTCAGCGCGTCATGCCCCATGATCTCCAGGGTGCCGGCGGCCGGCGGGGTCAGCATGGCCATGGCGTTAAGCAGGGTGGTCTTGCCGGCGCCGTTGGGGCCGATGACGGCGAACACTTCCCCCTCGCGCACGGCGAGCTCGTCCACGGCCAGGCTGAAGCCGGTCTCAAAACCCAAACGCAGGCCGCGCAGTTTTATCACCGGGCCACCCGCCTCTGCTGGATCAGCGTCAGCGCCAGGTTGACCGCGAAGCTTAAAGAGAGCAGGATGAGGCCCAGGGCGATGGCCGTGTCGAAGTTGCCCATCTGCGTTTCCATCACCGTAGCGGTGGTGAGCATGCGGGTCTGGTGGCGGATATTGCCGCCCACTATCATCACCGCCCCCACCTCGGCCACCAGGCGCCCGAAGCCGGCTATCACGGCGGCCAGCACGGTGAGGCGCAGCTCTTTGAGGCACACCCGGATCGCCTGGGCGTCGCTGGCGCCCAGCGCCAGGATCTGCCGGTAGAATTTAGGGTCCACGCTCTGCATGGCCGAGATGGAGAGCGCGGTGATGATGGGCAGGGCGATTATGGTCTGCGCTATCACCATGCCGGCCGGGGTGTAGAGCCAGTTAAGAAAGCCCAGGGGCCCGTTGCGCGACAGGAACAGCATCACCACCAGGCCCGCCACCACGGGCGGCAGGCCCATGCCGGTATTGGCCAGCGCTATCAGGAGTTTTTTAAGCGGGAATTTCTTTACGGCGATCCAGCTGCCCAGCGGCACGCCCACCAGCACCGCCGCCGCCGTGGCCGCCAGCGACACGGCCAGCGACAGCCGCGCTATGGCGAACACCTCGGCGTTGCCGGAGAAGACCAGCGCCGCGCCTTTTTGAAAGCCTGAAATTATGAAGTCCATTATTGCCAGCGGACCGGCCGCGCGGGCGGCCTAGATCCGGTAATCGTAGAAGAACAGCTGCTGCCCGTACTTCTCCTTGCCGTAGCCCTCTATTATCCTTTGGGCCGGGGCGGACAGGACGAAGTTGAAGAAATCCTTGGCGCCCTCCGAATTGACGGTCGTGAACCGGGCCGGGTTCACCAGGATGAGGCTGTAGCGGTTTATCAGGCCCTCGTCGCCCTCCAGCAGGATCACCAGGGAGACGTTCTTCTTCATGGAGAGGTAGGTGGAGCGGTCGGTCAGCGTGTAGCCTTTTTTCTCGTCGGCCACGGACAGCACGGCGGCCATGCCCTGGCCGGTCTCCAGGTACCGGTCGGGGGCGGGCTTGGCGTCGGCGGCCTGCCAGAGCATGAGTTCTTTTTTATGCGTGCCGCTCTTGTCGGCGCGCGACACGAACAGCCCGCCGGCGGCTATTTTGGCGAAGGCCTCGGCCGCTTTTCTGGCGGACTTTACGCCCGCCGGGTCGGCCGCCGGGCCCACGATGATGAAGTCGTTGTGCATGAACGTGGTGCGCGCCAGGCCGAAGCCGTCGTCCACGAACTGTTTCTCGTCGGCCGGGCTGTGCACCAGCAGCAGGTCGGCCTCGCCGTTGCGGCCCAGCTGCATGGCCTGGCCGGAGCCCACGGCGATATCCTGCAGCTTGTATTTAGAATTCTCCCGGTAGGCCTTCAGCAGCTCGTCCAGCAGGCCGCTGTCGCGCACGCTGGTGGTGGTGGCCAGGCGCACGGTGCCCTGCGAAGGCCCGCTCTGCCCGCAGGCCGCCAGGAGCAGGGCCACAGCTCCGGCCGCGAAGAATTTAAAGTTTTTCATAAAGTCACCTCTCATAGGGGATTCCCTCTCTAAATGATATCAAATACTATATTTTAAGTATCTCCACTTTATCCATGGAGCGCACGTTGCGGTCCACGAAGAAATCGGAAGTCGAGAACAGCGCGAAGCGGCCGTCCTCTCCCTGCCCTCTATCCAGCACGAGCAGGTCCGCGTTGTCGTTGCGGTTCATGATCTCGGCCAGGCTGAAGGCCGCGCGGTAGGAGTCCCGGGAGGACACTACCACCAGCGAGGAGCCCGAGTCCTGGGGCCGGGCGCCGGCTCCGGCCAGCACTTCCTTCAGCACAAAACCATCGGCCGCCTTTACGCCCTTGAAGCCGGTGCCGTGCCCGTAGGCCGCGTCCAGGTAGGAGCGCTTGGCCGCCAGCCGGGACGGGTCGGAGACCACCGTGGTCTTGCCGCCGGCCACCACGCGGAACTCGGGCGTGAAGAGCAGCTGGTGCTTTTTGCCGGGAAAAACCCCGGCCACTGACTTTACCGTTATCTTCGTGGGGTTAGTTATGAAGCGGGTGTTGTACAGGTCGGAGGAACAGACCAGGCGGGGCCCTTCGGGCAGCGGCCAGTCCTTGTTCTTCTTGGGCGCCGTTACGGAGCGGGCCGACCTGGCGATCAGGGCCTTGAAGTTATCCCTGGCGTAGTAGATCTCCCCCCAGCTGAACACGGCCTTGTCTCCCTTGTCGTTCTCCACCACCACGTACAGGTCGGTTTCGGGCGAGAAATCCGAATTCACCTTGTTGACCGGCCGTGTGTTGAGGATATCGTAGAGGGAATAGCCGGTAAAAAAGTAAGCGCCCTTGAACGCCTCCTTTCCTTCCTCGAAACCCACCTCTTTTACCGCCACGCTGCGCAGCGGCAGGCCAGCCAGCTCTACGGGCCCGGGGTTGCGCACCTCGCCGCCTACGTAGACGCTCTTGACCGGGTAGTCCTTCGCCGGCCCGCGCTCGAAAAAGCTGTTCACCGGCGCTATCTCCTGCGCCAGCGCCGGCGTCCCCGCCACCGCGAACCCCGCCAGCAGCGCTAATAGTTTTAAGTTCATCTTTTTCTCCTCCTGAGCTAAGCGCGTTCCAGCTGGGCGGTCTTTATGTTCTTCAGGTAGCCCAGCAAATTGCGGTGACGCTCCAGGCCGGCCTTGCCGGTTTTCTGGTAGACGTAGAAATTATCCTCCAGCAGCTTGAGCTGCGGGAAGACGTTGACCAGCGTGCGGGCCTTAAACTCCTTGAGCACGCAGTACCTGGGCACAAAGCCCACGCCCAGGCCTTCCATGGCGGCGTTGATGATGGCCCTGATATGGTTGAGCTCGGTGATGTTCTTAAACTCCGGCCTTTCGGCCGCGGGCAGGGCGTTCAGGAAATTCCCCCACCAGGCCCCGGCCTTGTCCATGGACAGCACCGGGCAGCCTCCCAGGTCCTGCGGCCGCCGCACCCGCTGAGCATGAAGGAACTCGCGGGAGGCTATTACCGCGTACTCCTCGCGGAACAGCGGGGTTTTCTCCAGGCCCTCGGCCTTGTGGCTGCGGCAGTCTATCACCAGGTCCAGCTCGTCGTTAAGCAGCGGGCGCAGCAGTTCGTGGCGGAACTGAAAGTCCACGTGCACTCCGGGGTTCTTCTTTATGAAGCCTTTAAGGTACTTCACCAGCAGCGTGGTGCCAAACTCCACCGTGGCCCCCAGCCGTATAGTGCCTGTATTGCGCCCCTTGGCGGCGGCTATCTGCTCCTCGGCCCGCTCCAGCTCGTAGAACACGGTCTCGCAGGCCTTGTAGAGGATCTTGCCGCTCCCGGTGAGCGCCAGCCGGCCGCCGGCCTTGCTAAAAAGGTCGTCCCCGGCGCTTTTGCCCAGCGTGGCCACGGCGTGGCTGACCGCCGACTGCGTGACGTAGAGCCGCCGGGCCGCCTCGGTGTAGTTCAGCGTCTGCGCCACGGCGAAGAAGGCCTTAAGCTGGTTAAGGTTAAGCGCCATTATGAATTTTAATCATACATACCATGAATACTATGAATTATACTAATATCACGGCCTCTTGCTAACATCTTTAAAACAGCCCCAGGAGGAACCATGAACACGCTAAACACTATTTTCCAGATCCCGGAACCCGTAAACGAGCCGATACTTAATTACGCCCCCGGCAGCCGCGAGCGCGCGGAGCTGAAAGCGAAGCTGACCGAGCTGCGGGGCCAGGTGATAGACATCCCGCTCATCATAGGCGGCAAGGAAGTGCGCACCGGCCGCACCGCCGACATAGTGATACCGCACGAGAACAAAAAGGTCATAGGCCGCTACCACAAGGCGGGGCCCAAAGAAGTTGAAATGGCCGTTAAGGCCGCCGCCGACGCCCGTGAGACCTGGGGCCGCATGCCCTGGCACGCCCGGGCCGCCATCTTCCTTAAAGCCGGCGAGCTGCTGGCCACCACCTGGCGCCAGACCTTGAACGCCGCCACCATGATAGGCCAGTCCAAGAACCCCTACCAGGCCGAAATAGACTCCGCCTGCGAACTGGTGGACTTCTACCGCTTCAACACCTGGTTCGCCGAACAGATCCACGACCAGCAGCCCCTCTCCCCGTCGGGCAGCTGGAACTACGTGGACTACCGCCCGCTCGAGGGTTTCGTCTTCGCGGTAACGCCGTTCAACTTCACTTCCATCGCCGGCAACCTGCCCACGGCCCCCGCCATCATGGGCAATACCGTCATCTGGAAGCCGGCCTCCAGCGCCGTCTACTCCGGCTACTTCCTGGCCAAGCTCTGGGAGGCGGCGGGGCTCCCCGCCGGCGCTATCAACATGCTGCCCGGCTCCGGGGGCGAGGTAGGCAACCCCGTTATAGCCAGCCGCGACCTGATGGGCCTGCACTTCACCGGTTCCACCGGGGTCTTTAACGGCATGTGGTCCTCCATCACCGGCAACTTCAGCCGGTACCGCGGCTACCCGCGCGTGGTGGGCGAGACCGGCGGCAAGGACTTCATCTTCGCCCACGAGAGCTGCGACCGCGAGGCGCTTAAATGCGCCCTCGTACGCGGCGCCTACGAGTACCAGGGCCAGAAATGCTCGGCGGCCAGCCGCTCCTATATCCCGCGCTCCGTCTGGACCGCCATAAAGGACGACCTGGTCTCTCAGGTAAAAAGCATAAAAATGGGCCCGGCCGAGGACTTCACCAACTTCTTCAACTCCGTCATAGACAAGGGTGCCTACGCGACCATAAAGGGTTATATAGACTTCGCCAGGACCGCCCCGGACGCCAAGATACTGGCCGGCGGGAGCTGCGACGACTCCGAGGGTTATTTCATACAGCCTACGCTGATAGAGACCAGCAACCCCAAGTTCAGGACCATGGAGGAGGAGATCTTCGGGCCGGTGATGACGGTGTACGTTTACGAGGACGGGAAGTTCGACGAGACGCTCAAGCTCTGCGATGAGACCTCTCCTTACGCGCTGACCGGGGCCATCTTCGCCCAGGACCGCGCCGCCGTGCTGAAGGCGGAGGACGCGCTGCGCAACGCGGCCGGCAACTTCTACATCAACGACAAGCCCACCGGCGCCGTGGTAGGCCAGCAGCCTTTCGGCGGGGCGCGGGCCAGCGGCACCAACGACAAGGCCGGCTCCATCATAAACATGATGCGCTGGACCTCGCCGCGCGCGGTGAAGGAGAACTTCACCCCGCCGCACGACTACCGCTACCCGTTCATGCTGGAAAAATAAGATCGACGGGGCATAAAAAAACCGGAGGGACAGCCCTCCGGTTTTTTTGCCGTGAAAAGTCGTTTACCGGGGCCCGTTCATGCCGCTGGTAAAACCCTTGTCCACGTAGTAGGCGCGCGCCGCCAGCTCGCAGGCGTCGCTGATGCCGGAGTCGTGCCAGAAAGTCAGCACCAGGCCGTCCTTCTTAAGCGACACCCCTGGGCGCATCATCGGCATGGAGGCCAAGGCCGACTCGGAAGTCTTGAACTGCAGCACCCAGACGCCGGTCTTGCGGCCGGCGTCGTCGGCGAACAGCACCGCGCCCGCCTGCGACACGTCTATCAGCGGGATCGTGCCGAAACCGGACATGGCCACAAAGTCCACCAGCTCAGCCTTTTCCGTTATAAAGGGGTTGGTGTCCGCCGGGAAATACCCGGAAGGGTCCATCTTCTTGACCATTTTGCAGAGGTCGCGCAGCTTGGAGTCCGGCACGGAGAGGTTCTCGGAGATCTTCACGGTGCCGAGCGAACCTTTGGCCAGGCCGGCCAGGCCCAGCGTGTCCTGCACGCTCTGTTCGGCCTGCGCCGCCGGGGCCGCTTCGGGCGCGGGGCCGGGCTGCATGGACTGCGCCGGCGCGGAAGGCCCCTTGGTGGCGGGCCCCGCCATTTTGACGGCAAAATAAACCGCTCCCGCGAATATCACTAAGCCGATGATTAATTTGGTTTTCCCCATATTCTCCTCGCCGATAATGGATCTAGGGATATTTTCCCAGACTTGCGCCCAAATGTCAACTGCGCTCACGCCCTCAGGCCAGGCCGAAGATCAGCCCGGCGGTCAGCGCGAAGACCACCCAGTAAACCGCGTAGACCAGCAGGCCGCGCCGCCCGATAAGTTTTTGCGACATGATCATGGTCGGAATGCAGGTCCCCACCGACCCCAGCAGGAAGGCGAAGGCCGGCCCGGGCCCCAGGCCCAGCTTCAGCAGCGACAGCGTCAGCGGTATCTCCTCGCCCTCGCAGACATACAGCGGCACGCCCGCCAGGGTGGCGGCCAGGTAGGCCAGCGGGCCGGAGGCGCCGATATAGCGCACAATAAAGTCGGTCGGCAGCAGCACGGTGAGCAGCGAGGCTATGGCCATGCCCAGCACGAAATATTTCCCCAGGTCCTTGAGGATATCCAGGAAAACGGGCCAGAATTTCCGGGGAGCGTCCGCCTCGGCCCCGCTCCCGCAGCCGCAGCCGGAGCCGCACTTCTTGAGCGGGATCGAAACCGGGATGTCCAGGAAGCCCGGCCGACGCTCCAGCCAGATAAAAAGCGCGCCTATCAGTACCGCCCCCAGGAAAGCCGCCAGCGCGCGCGCCAGGGTGAATTTCCACCCGAGTAAGGCGTAGGTCAGCACCAGCGTCTGCGGGCTCACCAGCGGCGAGGCCAGCAGGAAGCTGGTCACCGTGCCCAGGTCCGCGCCCTTGCGGCGCAGGCCCTCGGCCATCGGCATGGTGGCGCAGGAGCAGCCCGGCATCACCATGCCCAGCAGCGCGGCCTTGGCCATGGAGCCCCAGCCGCCGCGCAGGTGTTTCAGCGCGAACTCCGGTTTAAGGTAAACGTCCAGCGCGGCCCCGAAGGCCGCCCCGCCCAGGAAGTAGGGCAGCACCATCCAGGTGAGCGTCAGGAATTCTTTGGCAAAAGCGTGGAGGTAAGCCATACCTATATTTTACCAGAGACGGGCCCGCCCCGGTGCGGAGCGGCTATTTCTTTTCTCGGTAAATTATCTGCAGCAGGGCTTTATCCCTGCCGCCGGAGGCCTTGGCCCGGTAGGGCCGGGTGGCGGCGTTGATGTAGGCTTCAAAGCCTTTGGCCGTCTCCAGCGCGTTCTGCCCCGCCTTCAGGGCCAGCATGATATTCCAGCCGGCCACGTGGTTCACGGTGCCGTCGGGACGCGTGTAGCGGAAGATGGACAGCCACAGGCTCATGGTGCCGTCTATGCCGGCGCCTTCCCGGCCAAAAGCCGCGCCGGTAAATTCCACTCCGCCGGCCTTGCCGCCCACGGTAACCTTGCCGGCCGCCACGGACACGCCCTGAGTTTTATCGTAAGATTCCGCCGTCAGGTCGGCCCCCTTGGCCAGCTCCGCGTCCGGATTATATTTGTCGTTATTTTTTTTCACAAGCCCCCCAAAAACCTGCCCAAAGTCTACAAAATTTACGGGGCGGCCCGGCAACAGCCCGCCGCATGTTTGCTAAACTGTATTTATAGTCAACTTTAGGGAGGCAACATGAAAACCAGATTTTTAACCGTCATCCTGGCCGCCGCGGCCCTCTGCCTTAGCACGAGCGCCTGGGCAAAGATCAAACTACCCTCTCTTCCCGGCCACGTAGGCGGTCCCGGCACCACCACGCCGCAATACATCATGGACCTGGAGGCCGCCAGCGCCCCCCTGCGGACCCTGGACCAGGATGCCCGCACGCTCTACAGCGACCAGGCCGCCCTGATAGTCCGCGTGGACAATATAAAGGATTTCCTGCGCACCTCCGCCAACCGGCTGGGCCTGATCTCCACGCTGGATGCCGACCTGCGGGCGCTGGAAGCCTCCCTCACCGCTATCGACACCGCCGCCACCACCGCCGAGGCCATAACGCAGGCCAAGCCGAAAGCGCAGAAGATAAAAGAAACCCTGGCTCCGCTCAGGGCTAACGTTACCGCGGCGCGCCAGCGGGTAGACGCCATAAAGGCCAAAACCGAACCCATCCGCATAAAGCTCGACAACGCCGCCGACAAAGCCGAAGCGGTGAGCAAAGCCCTCTGGGTGGTCAACCAGGGCGCCATCGCCAACATGCGCTTCCCCATCGCCATCGCCGCCGGCTGCCTCAAGAAGCTGCCCGCCGATAAGCAGGCCTGCGCCGGCAAGAACATAGACAACCTCGCCAACGAAGTGGACGGCGTAGTGCGCGAATACGACCGCGTGGTGCGCCTGCTGCTCACCAACCCCGAGCCCTGGCTTCCCTCCATGCATTTCTTCGACCCCTTCAGCGCCGACCTGGGCGAGCTGGACTCGCTGCGCCTGGAGATAGAGCGCATCGCCAGAAGCCTTAAATCCCTGGCTAGCCAGCTGGGCAAGGTGAACGCCATCCTGGACCAGGAATTCGGCTTCAGCTTCCCCTACCCTAACCCCACCCTTACCAACCCGTTCCGGACTTCGGACTACGACGTCTCCATCAGCTTCAAGACCATCCTGGACGGCGTGAAAGCCATAGAGGACAAAATAGAGGACAAGATAGGCGGTTTCCTCTGGGGCGTGCTCAACGAACTCG
This sequence comes from uncultured Elusimicrobiaceae bacterium, assembly GCA_964417965.1. Taxonomy (GTDB): domain Bacteria; phylum Elusimicrobiota; class Elusimicrobia; order Elusimicrobiales; family UBA9959; genus UBA9959. Next base: position 32,490 of record CAYQJX010000009.1, on the reverse strand, counting down.
GCGTAGGCAAATACGTCAGGCAGCTGCAGAACGAGGCCAACAACGCGGTGAACGCCGCCCTCAGCGCCCTCAACCTGGACATCGACGTCAATATGCCGTCGCTCGATATCCTGGCGAAGCTGGAAAACGCCGAGCTCATCCTGTCGGCCGACCTGGACGCCCTGAAATTCCCCGAGATCGACACAAAGCTGCCCGCGTTCGGTTTCCCGGACGTGCCCGCCGGCATAAACTTCGGCAAGATAGACGCCTCCGTCAGTTTCTTCAGCCCCGTCGGCTACGACTGGCGCACCCCCAACCCCTGCGAAGGCGCCACCTATGGCTGCAAGTAAGGCAGCCCTCCTGACCGCGGCCTGGCTGGCTATACTGCCGGCCGGCGCCGCCGCCGGGGAAGTCACTTGGGAAAAAGACCTTACCGTCTCGGCCGGGTTCAGCCATTCCCGCAACCGCATCCACGTGGACGGCCATTTCTACGACAAAGCCCGCACCACGCTGGAAGCCCGGCTGCGGGCCGAGGCGGACCGCAACGGCCCGGCCTCCAAGTGGGCCAACACCCTGAACCTCGACTACGCCTCCAGCTGGAGCAAGGACGAGACCTACGAGTGGGACAAGCCCCGCTGGCGGGAGAACCGCGACGAGCTGACGCTGGACTCGGTCTTCAACTTAAAGACCGGCTTCTTCGCCGACCCGTACGGCGCGGTTAACCTGCAGACCTCCGTGCACGACACGTCTTCGGATAACGAGTTCCGGGCCTTCCGGCCGGTGCAGGCCAGGGAATCCCTGGGCCTGATGATAACCCTGCTGGATTCTAAAGAGCAGGAACTGTCTGTGCGCGGCGGCTTCTACAACCAGCATTACCTCAACTCCCGCCTGTTCCACCACGACCGCCAGCACGGCCTGGAAGGCGTGCTGGAGTACGACGGCAAACTGAACACCTCGGTGGAGTACACCATGAAGGCCGGCGTCTACACCGGCCTGGTGGACACCGACGACTCGTGGAACCGGCTGACCGAGTCGCGCAAGTGCGCGCTGGAATGGGACAATACCCTGACGGTCTCGCTGATGAAGCATTTGAAGCTCATCTTCAGCTTCAACATGGATAACAAGGACGTCAGCTCCTCGGAGATAGACTACGAGTGGGACCAGCGCACCAGCCTGGCCCTCTCCTGGAAGCTGCTGTAATAACGCCCAAAGCGCGGCCGGGGCCCCCCAAGCCCCGGCCGTTCTTTTTACCGCCCTACTTTTTGCGCCCGGCCTTGCCCTGCCGGGCGGGCGCCAGCGGCTCCTCTTCCCAGGCCGCGTCGGCCACGTGCTCCCCCGGCGCGTGGTCAGCCGGAACCTGGTCCGCCGGCCCTTCCTTCTCCCGCGGTTTGCCGCTCCCCACAAAGTCGAGAGCGTCCACATAGACCAGGGTCTTGCTATGGTGTTTGCCGTCCTCTTTGCCGGTCCACTCCTCCATAGCCAGGTGGCCTTCTACGTAAACCTGCCGCCCCTTGGCCAACTTGCCGGCGAAATCCGCCAGCTTGCGGCCGTTGTCGCGGTTGTAGGCCTTCAGCTCCACCCACACCGGCGCCTCCTCCCACTCGCCGGTGGCGGCGTTCTTGCGCCGGTTATGCACCACGAAGCCCAGGTGCGCCACCTTCCCCCCGTTGGCGAACTCTTTTATCTCCGGGTCGCGCGTCAGCCGCCCTATCAGCATTACCTTATTCAAGTCGGACATATATAACCCCCTCAGTGTTTTTCCGCACTATAGCCTAGCAGGTCAACCCGACAGCGTAGTGTCGGGGTGAAATAAGTTAAAATTCAAGGCAATGGAAAACCTGAACCTCCTCCTCGAGAAGGCCGGCGCCGCCGTGTGGGGCGTGCCGCTTATCACGCTGCTCTTCGGCACTCATCTCTTTCTCACCGTGCGGCTGGGCTTCATCCAGCGCCATATGTGGAAGGCCATAAAGCTCTCCTTCAAACGCGAGGCCGAGGGCGAAGGCGACATTTCCCACTTCGGCGCGCTCACCACCGCGCTGGCGGCCACCATCGGCACCGGCAACATAGTGGGCGTGGCCACCGCCGTGGCGGCCGGCGGCCCGGGCGCCGTGCTGTGGATGTGGCTCACCGGCGTGTTCGGCATAGCCACCAAGTACGCCGAGGCCCTGCTCTCCGTCAAATACCGCGTGGTCTCGCCCACCGGGGAATTCTCCGGCGGGCCCATGTACGTGCTGGAGCGCGGCCTTAACGCGCGCTGGCTGGGCCTCGTCTTCGCCTTCCTCACCGCCGTGGCCGCCTTCGGCATCGGCAATATGGTGCAGGCCAACTCCATCTCGCAGATGCTGTACACCTCCTTCGCCCTGCCGGTGTGGATCAGCGGCCTGGTGATGACCGGGCTTACCGCCTTCGTCATCCTTGGCGGCATAAAGTCCATAGCCAGGTTCTGCGAAAAACTGGTGCCGTTCATGGCCGTGTTCTACGTGCTGGGCTGCGCCGTAATACTTTTCTTCAACTGGGAAAAACTTCCCGCCACCATAACGCTTATCCTCACCTCCGCCTTCAGCGGCCAGGCGGCCGTGGGCGGCTTCCTGGGCGCGGGCATGAAAGAGGCCATGCGCTTTGGCATAGCGCGCGGCCTGTTCTCCAACGAGTCCGGCCTGGGCAGCGCCCCCATTGTGGCCGCCGCCGCCCAGACCAAGAACCCCGTGCGCCAGGCGCTGGTCTCTTCCACCGGCACTTTCTGGGACACCGTGGTGGTGTGCCTGATGACGGGCCTGGTGATAGTCAGCGCCGGCGACTGGCAGAGCGGCCTTAAAGGCGCCGCCCTCACCCGCAGCGCCTTCTCCCATATTCCTTATATAGGGCCCACGGTGCTCAGCCTCGGCCTGCTCACCTTCGTGTTCTCCACCATCATCGGCTGGGAATATTACGGCGAAAAAGCCGCCGAGTACCTGCTCGGGGTGAAGGCTATTAAGCCCTATCGTTATCTGTGGATTGCCGCCGTTATGGTGGGCTCGGTGGCGGCCCTGCCGGCGGTGTGGAATTTCGCTGACATCTTTAACGGCCTGATGGCCGTACCCAACCTGATCTCCCTGCTGCTGCTGGCCCACGTGGTGGCGGCCGAAACCAAGAAACACATCAACGAAGAGTAAAAAAAAAGGTTAGTTGAGAAGGTCGCTCCGGCGCAGCAGGGCCACGTTGTCGCGCAGCCAGCGGCGGCGGGCCTTGTAGGCGGGGCAGGCCGCCTCTACGTGCGCCCAGAATTTTTTGGAATGGTTCATCTCGCGCAGGTGGCAGAGCTCGTGGATGACCACGTAGTCCAGCGCCTCGGGCGGCGCGGCGGCCAGCCGCCAGTTGAAATTAAGATTGCGGCGCCCGGAGCAGCTGCCCCACATGGAGCGCTGGTTCTTGATGAAGACTTTTTTATATTCCAGCCCCAGCGCCCCGGCCCAGTGGGCCACGCGGGCCTCTATTATCCCGCGGGCCCGCCGGCGCTGCGCGGCGGTAGGCCCGGTCAGCCGGGGCCGCGCATAACGGCGGCGGTAAACGGGGCGCGGCGGCGGAAAGACCTCGGGCAGGTCCCCGGCCAGGGTGCGCAGAAAATCGCGCACATCGCGGCAAACGCCTATCACGCTCATGGGTAAATTATAACAAAACTACCCCGACACACCTTTGTCGGGTTGGTGTGCTAGACTATAATAGAGGACAAGGTTATGGCCAAGCGCATTTCAAAATCACAGTTCATGATGGGGCTGCAATGCCCCAAGCGGTTGTGGCTTTACAATTACCGCAAAGAACTCATCCCGCCCGTGGACCCCGGCACGCAGCGCCTGTTCGACGAAGGCAAAGCCGTGGACGAGCTGAGCCGCGGTTACTTCAAAGACGGCAAACTGGTGGCTTTCGACTTCCGCCAGCTGCAGCATGCGCTAAAGCATACCGCCTGGCTTATAGAGAGCGGCGCCAAACTTATCTACGAGGGAGCCTTCTGCGCCGCCGACGTGCTGATACGCTGCGACATCCTCAAGAAGAACCCCGACGGCACCTGGGACCTGATAGAGGTAAAAAGCTCCACCTCCGTCAAAGAGGAGCATCTCCCGGACGCCGCCCTGCAGCGCTATGTGCTGGAGGCCGCGGGCCTGAAGATAAAAAAAACCTGGCTGATGCACATAAACAAGGAGTTCGTTAAGAAGGGCCCCATAGACCCAAAGAAATTTTTCAAGCGCGAGAACATAACGGAGCAGACCGCGGCGCTGCTGCCGGAGATAAAAGAAAACCTGGAGAAATTCCTGGAGCTGCTGGCCGGGGAAACTCCGGAGGTCGGCATCGGCCGTCACTGTTCCGAGCCGCATAGTTGCGACTTCCGGGGCCATTGCTGGAAGAATGTGCCGGAATATTCCATCTACGACGTGCCCCGCCTGCCCTGGGAGAAGAAGAACCTGCTGAAGACCATGGGCATAGTGCGGTTTGCCGACGTGCCCGACACTTTTGACCTGACCCCGGCCCAGAAGCTCTACCTGCAGGTGGAGAAGACCGGCCGCCCCGCGGTAGACAAGGCCGCGCTTAAAGATTTTCTCGGCACGCTGCAGTACCCGCTCTGGCATATAGACTTCGAGACGCTCATGCCGGGCATCCCGCTGTTTAACGCCTCCCGCCCCTACCAGCAGATCCCTTTCCAGGTGTCCCTGCACGTGCAGGACGCGCCCGGCGCCGAGCCGCGCCACCTGGAATACCTGGCAGATCCCGCCGGGGACCCGCGCCCCGGGCTGATAGCCTTCCTCGTAAAGAACATCGGGGCCGAAGGTTCGCTCCTCGCCTATAACTCCGCCTTCGAGGCCGCCCGCCTGCGCGAGCTGGCGGCCGACTTCCCGGACTTCGCCGGGCCGCTTAACAATTTCGCCGACCGGCTGCTAGACCTGATGGCGCCCTTTAAAGAGCAGGCCTATGTGCTGCCGGAGTTCCGCGGCCATTATTCAATAAAGGTACTGCTGCCGGCCATGATACCGGACATGACCTACGCTGGCCTGCCGATAGGCAACGGCGCGGACGCCCAGCTGGCTTTCGCCGCCATGGTGGCCGGCAAATTAAACCCGGAGGAAACAGCCCGGGCCCGCCGGGACCTGCTGGTGTACTGCGGCCAGGACACCCTGGCCATGGTAAAGATCCTCGCCCGCCTCTACGCCGAAAGCGCCAAATAAAAAACCGGAGGGACGCCCCTCCGGTTTTTTATTGCCCGCGCGGGCGGGTCCTATTTGTCCTTCACCGTCCAGAAACCTTCGAAGACGTAGCCCAGCTTAAAGCCCACGGCGGGCTCCAGCGTGGCGGCGCCGCGGTGGCCGGCGTTGTCCAGGTCTATGTCGGAAAGCCGGTAGAAGAGGTCGAAGGTTATCCCCTTGGGGGTCTCCGCGGCCATGTCCGTGGTGTAGAGCAGCCCGGCCGACACCACCGGCGCCACGAAGAAAGTAGTGTCCGACAAACCCAGGTCGCCGAACACGCCGGCCCTGAACCGCATAGGCCGCGCAGTCTTGGGCGTCAGATATTCCAGGCCCAGCAGCAGCTCCAGCAGGTAGAACCTGTCGTCGCCGGCCTTTACGCTCTGCAGCTGTATGCCGCCGGTCTTGGAGACGGTATCGTTGCCCACTGCCCGCAGGCCGAAACCCCAGGGCTTAACGGCCTCGGTGCCGCCCACGGAAAGCTTAAGGTCCTGCGCGGCCGGCAGTATCAGGTAATACTCGTTGGCCGACACCCAGCTCCACGCCGGCTTGGCGGCCGCCGGGCCGGCCCAGGCCAGCAATACCGCCAGGCTCAATAATATTTTTTTCATACGCCCCCCTTGGCCAGCAATTCCGCCACCGGTATATCCGCGCTGGAAAGATCGTAATCCTTCAGGCCGGCCGGCGTCACCCATTCTATGCGGTCATGTTCGTTCAGCTTGAACTCTCCGGAAAGATGCTCGGCACGGTAGACCAGCAGCTCTATCGGCAGGTGCTTGTATTCGAACCGGCTGGAACAGATGAACGCGCCTATCCTGGTCTCCACGCCGAATTCTTCCATCAGCTCGCGCTCCAGGCAGGCCTCGGGCGTCTCGCCCGGCTCTATCTTGCCGCCCGGGAATTCCCATTTGCCGGCCAGGGCGTCTCCCTGCCTGCGCTGGGCGATAAGGATCAGCCCGTCCTTCTCTATAACCGCGGCCGTAACTTGTTTCATGCGTTAACCTGGCGCTTGTCCTGCCTTAAAGCCATATGCTATTTTAGATAAATGGTCACATTACCCCGACTCCGCTGCCCCGACTGCGGTAAAGCTATGGGCCCGGTAAAAGCCAAAGAAGTGCCGCCGGCCAATAAATACGAAGACTGCCTGCGCCGCTGCGAAAAATGCCGTATAGGCGCCACTAACGCCAAGAACCCGGCTAAAGTTAAATACATCCGCGACGGCCAGCCTGTGGAGCCCGCGGAGCCCGCGCCCGCGGAGCCCACGCCCCCGCCTACCAATCCGTAGGCTTGTAATCCTTCAGGAACTTCCCCCACACATGCTCGCCGGTGTTAAAGCCGGCGATGATGGGATCCACTATGCGCGCCGCGCCGTCCACAATGTCGAGCGGCGGGTGAAAGCGGTGCTCCGCCGTTTTGCGCGCGGCTATATGCGCCGGGTCCTCGTCCGTCACCCAGCCGGTGTCCACCGCGTTCATGTGGATGCCGTCGGTGTAATAATCCGCCGCGGCCGTGCGCGTCATCATATTGAGCGCGGCCTTGGCCATATTGGTATGCGGGTGGCGCGTGGTCTTGAACTTGCGGTAGAACTGCCCCTCCACGGCCGACACGTTGACTATGTGCTTGTCCCTTTCGGGCGTGCGCAGCATAAGGGGCTTTAACCGCGCGTTGAGGATAAACGGCGCCACGGCGTTGACCAGCTGCACTTCCAGCAGCTCCACGGCCGGCACCTCGGCCATCAGCATGCGCCAGGAATTGCGCCCGCGCAGGTCCACCTGCTGCAGGTCCTGGTCCAGCCGGCCCTGCGGGAACAAGGCGCCCTGCGCCGTCAGCTCGTCGGGCAGCAGCGGCACCTGCGACAGCGCCGCCGCGTGGGTAAGCCCGGCGGTCTGCGCGTCGGCGGGCGTCAGCGCCGCCAGCTCGCGGCCCGCGGCGGGGCCTTCGGGCAGCAGGCTGTAGCCGCGCAGGCCCTCGTAGGCGCCCAGCAATTTGCGCGCCCCCTCGGGCAGGTCCTGCAGCGGGCCCTGTTCGCGGTCCATCATATGGCGGTAGAACTCCGGCGGCCGCCGCACGGTCTGGCAGGCGTTGTTGATGATGAAATCCAGCCGGCTGCGCGTGGAGAGCAGGTGGGCGCAGAAAGCCTCCACGCTGGGCGTGTGGCGCAGGTCCAGGCCGAAGATCTCCAGCCGGTGGCCCCAATCCTTAAAATCCGGTTCGGCCGCGTAGCGCAGGGCCGAGTCGCGCGGGAAGCGCGTGCTGACTATCAGCTGCGCCCCGGCGCGCAGCAATTTAATGCCCGCCTGGTAGCCTATCTTAACGCGCCCGCCGGTCAGCAGGGCCACGCGGCCGTTCAGGTTTGCCGTCTCGGTGCGCTTGTGAAAATTAACCCCGGCGCAGGCCGGGCAGAGCTGGTCGTAAAAATGGTGCAGCTGCGTATAGTTGGTCTTGCAGATATAGCAGTTCTGCTCCTCGTGCGCCGCGCCCGGGGGCGGCAATTCGCCGGGGCGGCCTTCCCAGGCCAGCGGCGGGGTAACGTTGGGCGTGGTGAACACGGACTGCCGGCGCAGCTTGCGTATGCCGGTCTCGTTAAGGGCGCTCTCGGCGCGCTCGGTGCGGGCGGCCTTGCGCCGGCGTGTGGCGGCCTTTACCAGCTGCCGGCGCGCGCGGGCGTCCGGCCGGGAAATTTCACCCGCGGCCTTCAGCAGGCGGGTGCTTTCGTCCTCGGCCACGCCGGCCAGCAGGCCGCGGTCGGCGGCTACGGCCTCCAGCAGCTCGGCGGCGGCCAGCAATTTTTCTTTAAAGCCCGGCAGGCCGGGTTTGTTGTCGTTCATTTTGGTTCCACCCGGTAGAGCACCATCGGTTTAGATTTGCCCTTCATCAGCACCGGCGCTCCTTCCACAAAGTCGAAACCGGGGAAATCTTTCTTGTCCACGCCCTGCACCACCGCCTCGCTGACCAGGATCTGCGTAGTGACATCCTTGGTCTGGCTTTCAATGCGCGAAGCCACGTTAACGGTGTCGCCCAGCACGGTGTATTCCATCCGCTCGGCGGTACCCACGTTGCCGGCCACCAGCCCGCCGCTGTGCAGCCCCACCCCGAAGCCCACCTCGGGGTAGCGCTTCAAGGCGTTAAATTCCCGCAGGGCCTCGCGCATGCCGATGGCGGCCTTTAAAGCCGCCTCCTGGTGGTTCTCCACCCCGAACACCGGGGAGAAGATGGCCATCACGGCGTCGCCCATGAATTTATTTATCACGCCCTTGTTGGCGGCTATCGGCTTGCCGATATAGGTGAAATATTCGTTGAGAAAGCGGATCAGCTCCACAGGGGGCAGCTTTTCGCTGAGCGGAGTGAATCCGCGGATGTCGGAGAACAGCACCGTGGCGTGGATCTCTTCGCCGGCCAGGTTCACCTTGCCGCTCTTCATGATCTTCTCGGCTATCTCCATGGAGACGTAGCGGCCGAAGGTGTCCTTTATGTGGTCCCGCTCCAGCAGGCCGTCGAGCATCATGTTAAAATGCCCCTTCAGCTGGCCGAACTCGTCGGCGTACAGCACCGAGGTCTTGCAGCTGAAATCCCCGGCCGCCACGGCCTTCATGCGCCGCACCAGCGCGCTCACCGGGGCCTGCACGTTAAGCCGGTACAGCCAGATGGAGACCGCCTGGAACACAATTATCATCAAGGTCAGCACGCCCACTATGGCTATGGGCACCAGCATGCGGATATGCTCGGCCAACAGCGCCAGGACCTTGCCCTCATCTCCGCCGGAGGCGATCTTACGGAAAATATCCAGGTTGGAATAAATGGGCACGTACAGGCCCAGCAGCAGCGGCACCATGCCCAGCGAGAAGATCAGGAGAGCATAGCGCAGCGTAAGGCTTACGGCGAAGCCTCGCTTAAGACCGTAGGGATTGTTGACCGCAAAGAACGGTTTAGCGATGAACCGGCGGATATACAGCCCGGTGAGCTCGAGATTTAAATAGCTGACAAAAGCGGCGAACAGTAGCGCCGACACCGCGAAGACCAGCTTTACCCGGTCCGGCGCGGCCCCGAACTGCTCCGCGTAGCCCGCTACCCCGCTGAAATAGCGCTGCACGGCTATCACCCAGCCCAGCACGAAAATAGCCAGCGGCAGGTTGATGATACGGCTCTCTATGCGTGCCAAGTCCTGCGGCTTGCGGGAGAAATAATGCCGGTACAGCGGCCACAACCACACCACCAGCAGCAGGAAATATAACTGCAAACCCTCGCCCTTGCCTTCGTAGCGGATATCGTCTTGCAGCTCCCCCCGCACCCAGCGTTTATCCACCCGCTTGTTGAGGTTGAGGGATTTAAAGAATTTGTCCCGGGCAGTTTGCGAAGTCTGGTATTTTTCGCCCTTCACCCCGGCGTCCACGGCCTGCTGCCATTCGTTCTTGACCAGGCCGGTATCCAGGATAGAATAACTCGCAAAGAAAAAAGAGGTAGTGCTCCCGAAGTAGACCATCAGCGAGAACAGGAAGTACAGCCCGAAATGCAGCCGGCCGAACTTTCCCCAGAGCCTGGATATTGTTTTCATAGCTGTTATTTATTTTACCTTTAATATGGCGCGATCTGGCAGCGGCCTGACCGGACGGAAATCGTATAATTTACCTATGCGCAAGTTCCTCGGCTTGTTTTTGCTGGCAGCGGCGCTGGGCGCCGCCTGGTACCAGTGGCATACGCATAAAGCCCTTTACCGGGCGACGGCGCAGATGCTGCAGGCCAGGCTGTTCCCCTGTTCTTTCCCCATCACTTATTCCCTGGGGGCCATAGCCCCGGGCTACACCATAACCCGGGAAGAATTAATAGACGCCCTGCGTGAGGCCGAAACCGCCTGGGAGCTGCCGTCGCGCAAGAACCTTTTTAAACTGACGGAAAGCAGCGGCACCGTCACCATACTGATGGTCTACGACGACCGCCAGGCAGCGCTGGACAAACTGAAGGCGCTGGGCATTACTACGGACCAGACCCTGGACACCTACAAAGCGCTCAAAGCCCGCTACGAAACGCTGGCCGCCCAGGTGGACGCGCAGGAGACCCGGCTGAAAGCCATAGTGGGCCGCTACAAGGTAAGGGAAGCCGCCTACAACGCCGAGGTGGGCCGCATGAACCAGCGGGGCAGCGCCTCGCCGGCCGAAGCACGGCGCATTAACAGCGCCAAGAACGCGCTCGCCGCGCAGTTCGGCGGCATTAAGATGATAGAGGGCGCCCTGAACCAGAACGTGGACACCCTCAACGCGCTGGGCACCACGCTAAACCAGCTTATAGTGCAGCTTAACATCAAAGTGGACCAGTACAACCGCACGGGGTCGTCCATCGGCAGGTACGAAGAGGGCCTGTACAGGGTTTCGGGCGGCATGCAGACCATAGAGATCTACAAATACACCGAGCGTGCGCAGCTGGTGAACCTGCTGGCCCACGAGCTGGGCCACGCCCTGGGCCTGGAGCACGTAAAGGACCCGCAAAGCCTGATGTTCCCGGTCAACAGCGGCCGGGGCCTTAAACTGAACGCTGAGGATATAGCGGAACTCAACAGGGTGTGCAGGTAGGGGAAGATGTGTTAAAGTATCTTAACGGGAGACACCATGGACAACTTTCATTTAACCGAAGGCGACATAGTTAAGAATTCACTTACCGGCGAGCTGCTCAAGATTGTGAGCTTCGGGCCGCGCACCGTGAAAGCCCTGAAGATAGGCGGGGTGCTGATAGAATACCAGCGGTCTTATCTGGCCCCGGCCACTCCCGCGGAGCGCGACGGCGCCCAGGACAAATTTGTACGGGCGCCCCAGCCCGAAAAACCCGCCAAGTAATCAGCCGGGCAGCTTTATTATCCCCAGCTGCTTTAATTCCCAGAAACATTTAGCGGTAGCCGCCACGTCGGCGGCAGCGTTGTGGGCGGCGTCGAAATCCGCCCGGAACAGCTTTTGGTGCAGCTCCGTCAGCTTGGGCCATTTGTAGCCGCGCGGCCCGGGGATGGCGCAGTACTCGGTAGTGCTGTGCATGGTGCAGATCTTACATTTTGAAGCCGGAATATCCGGCAGGCCGTTGCGCAGCAGCTCGGCGCCCATTATCTTCTCATCGAAGCTCATGTTATGCGCCACCAGGCAGCGGGCCTGGTCCATCAGAGTTTTAAACTCCCGCAGCACGCCGGCCAGCTCGCGGCCTTCTTTAAGCGCCCGCTCGGTGGTAATGCCGTGTATGCGCGCCGATTCGGCCGGGATGGTAAACCCCTCCGGCTTTATAAGGCAGTCGAAAGAGGAAAGCAGCGTGCCCTCCCCGTCGTAGGCCATATAGGCCAGCTGCACCAGCCGGGGCCAGTTGTCCAGCGCGGTCACCGGCGCGTTCCAGCTGCGCGGCAGGCCGGTGGTCTCGGTATCGAAGAACAGGTACACGGGCTCCACCAGCCGTTCCGTGAATAGTTCAAGTTGCATGTCAGCTTTGTTTGACTGGGCCATAGCGTAAATACAATTTTATCAAATAGTCGGCTGCCGGCAGGCGCCGAAGAAGGCTTTAAGGGCTTTAAAATCGCCCAGGCGGGCGCAGCGGGGGATGGAGCGCAGGAACTTGCCGCCGTAGCGTTTGGTCTGCACGCGCGGGTCCAGTATCACTATGGCGCCGAAATCTTTTTTAGTACGTATCAGCCGGCCCACGCCCTGGCGGAACTTAACCACCGCCTTGGGCAGGGTGTAGTCCACAAAGAAATTCTGGCCCTTGGCCGTCATCCACTCCTGCCGCGTCTCTTCCAGCGGCGTGTCTGGCGAAGTAAAAGGCAGGCGGCAGATAACCACGCAAGACAAGGCCTGCCCGGGCACGTCCACGCCCTGCCAGAAAGTATCCGTAGCCAGCAGCACGCCGTTGCCGGCATGTTTAAAGTCCGCTATCAGCTTGGCCGGCAGTTCCTCGCCCTGCTTAAAGATAAGCCTGCCGCCTACCCGGCCCGCCAGCACGCGCGCGGCGCGCTCCAGCGATTGCCAACTCGTAAAAAGCAGGAAGATCCCGCCCTCTACCGCGCCGCAGACCTTAACGCAGGCGTCCAGCACCGCAGCTTCGTAGGCCGCGGCTTCGGCTGCCGGGTCCGGCATGTCCTGCGGCACCAATATGCCAGCCTGTTTGGTGTAGTCGAAAGGCGAATCCAGCAGCAGCTCATTGCACTGGTCCAGCCCGATGCGGGACTTAAGCATGCCAAAAGAGCCGTCCACCGCCAGCGTGGCAGAAGTTAGCACCACCGGGTAATTCCGGCCGAACAATTCTTTGCGCAGGTCCTCTGACACGTCCACCGGGGACATGTTCAGCGAGATCTCTTCTTTCTTCCTCGCGCTTTTAACCTCTACCCAGTAGGCGCAGGCCGCCTCTTTGCATTCCAGAAAAGCGTTAACCTGCGCGGCCAGCTCCAGGCAGCGCTTAAGGCAGGCCTTTACCTCGGCCTCCTCCATGTCGGACTGGCTGTGGGGGATGGCCTGCGACAGCAGCACGCTCAGCTCCAGCAGCGGCGCCTGCAGCAGGTTGGCCACAACGCCGGGCTCGCGCACGCGGCAGGTTTTAGCGCGGCCGGCCGGCAGGGCGTCCAGCGCCAGCTTCCCGGTTATCTCCCGGAAAAAATCTTTGGAGGCGTGCCTGATCTCGGAGACCGCACCTTTAACGTCCTCCACCCAGCCGGTGGGCGGCCGCGACAGGCGGTGCGACAGGCCCTTGTTGGATTTAGGGGCAAAAATGTCGTCGAGAAAGCGTTTTACCTTGCGGTCCGTGAGCGAGAAGCCCAAGAAGTCCGCCGCCACCTCCTCCAGGTTATGCGCCTCGTCAAAGATGACGGCGTTAAAAACCGGCAGCGGCATGCCGGCAAAGAATAAATGCTGGTTCACCACCACTATGTCGGCCTTGGCGGCCCGGGCCACGTCCTTGCGGTGAAAGCAGGCCGCCTTATGCGGGCATTTCTTGCCCAGGCACAGGTCGGAGTCGCGGCACACCTCGGCCCACAGGTGGTGAGGCACGGCAAAGGGCAGCTCGGCGCGGCTGCCGCTTTCGGCGTCCTGTATCCAGGCCTGCAGCTGCTCCAGCGCGGCGCGCAGGCCTTCCTCGTCAAACAGCTCCGGCGCCTGCTTGCCGGCCCGGTCCAGGCGCGACAGGCAAAGATAATTGCCCGACCCCATCAGCAGGAAATAACTGAGCGGCAGGCCCAGCTCCTCCAGCACGGCCTTTACCACGGGCAGGTCTTTCTTTACCAGCTGCGCCTGCAGGGCCTTGGTATGGGTAGCCACAACAACTTTTTTCTGATTGCGCGCGGCCCACAGGGCGGCGGGGATAAGGTAGCCCAAAGATTTGCCTACGCCGGTGCCGGCCTCTACCACTAGGTGCTCGCCCTCGCCCACGGCATGCGCCACGGCCGCGGCCATGCGCGCCTGCTGGCCGCGCGGCTCAAAGCCTTTTATGGCCCTGGAGACGGCGCCCCCGGCGCCAAAGATGGCGGTGAACTCTGCGTTTTCCATTATTTTATTGCTATCACGGGGCCGGGGCCGCTGCGGTCGGCCAGGTGAACTTCAAATTTAACGGCCAGCTTCTTGCGGTTGAAGTAGGCGGCTATTTCCAGGGCGGGCAGGTGCGGGCGGTTGCATTGCTCGCTCAGGTGGCCCAGCACCACCGCCTGCGGCTGCGCCGTGCCGGCGCCGCAGGCCTTGTGCAGAAAGCGCGCCGCCTGCAGGTTGGACAGGTGGAACTCCGAGCCGGGGTGGCCGAACTTTTTAAGCAGCTCCAGGTCGTGGTTGGCTTCCAGGAAAATAAAATCCGCGTCGGCCGCCGCGGCTACGTGCTCGTCGCTGAAGGCGCTGAGGTCCGTGAACAGGCAGACCTTGCGGCGGCGGCCCTCCGCTTTTGCGGTTATCACAAAAGCCGTGGTGCAGTAGTTGGGCGCGTGCGGTACGCGCAGATGGGCCACTTTAAAATCCCCCGCGCTTACGCTCTTAGGGAAGGGCGCCAGGCCGGGGGCCCATTCCGCGCCGTACTTCATGGTTATCTGCAGGGCCACCTGCGGGTGGCAGCGCACGGGCAGGCCGGCCTCGCGCAGCACCTTGAGCGAATTGGCGTTTATGTGGTCCCCATGGGCATGCGTCACCAGCACGCTGTCTATGGCGGGGCAAAGAGCCTTGGCCTCTTCCAGCGCCTGGCGGCAGCTGCGCTGGCTGCCGGGGGCGAAGTCCAGCAGCAGGGCGCCGGTCTTGGTCCACAGCAGCGCGGCATTGCCGCCGCTACCGGAACAGAGTGATTTAAATCTTAGGGGCATCAAATATACTGCCGCACCGCGCTTTGGGTAGGATTGCCGCAACTACATTCTACAAAACCCTGCCGTGCCCTCCGAGAGAACTTGTTCCAAAATGGAACAAGTTGCTCCACCCAATCGGATAAGTATGTGCAAAATTTGCACACACTGTACCCACAGTTCTTTTATCCCCCACTTATTCACCCATTTATTCCCCCAATTTACCTTAGAACCTCCCAGTGGCCACCTTTGTCGGGGCCCACCCGTTTTCACCCAACTTTTCTACAAACCTTTCTACCAACTTCTCCCTGCCGCCCGCCCCTGCCTGCTTAAACTTGGGCTTCAGTTGGGTGGCCTGTTTTCATGGTCCCTCCCAACTTAATCTAAACATGGCAGATTCGCCACAATTACAATCCGATAAGGGGATGAATTCTCCCCCTTTACACTAAACAAGTCCCCACCGCTCCTGGGCCGCCTTACCAAGAAACGCCGCAATCTCTGCCCTCCCAGGCAGCTCAAGCCGGTATTTTGATATGAACAACTGGTTGTCTATCCCGGCCCGCGCATATTCCACAAGCGCGTGATTCTTTTTTGTACAGAGCAGCAGGCCGATAGGCGGGTTGTCGCCTTTATCGGCCTCGTTTTTCTTGTACCAGTTCACGTAAGTGTTCAACTGGCCCAGATGCTCATGCTTGAAGCTATCGGTCTTGAGTTCTATCAGCACATGGCATTTGAGGATCCTGTGATAGAACACAAGGTCCACAAAATAGTGTTCTCCTCCGATAAGGATGCGTTTCTGCCGGGCCTCAAAGCAGAAGCCCCGCCCCAGCTCCAACAGGAAATCCTGCAGCTTGGTTAGAAGGGCGTCCTCCATGTTAGATTCCAGCATCGCTTCCCTGGGTTTCATTCCAGCGAATTCAAAAACATACGGGTTCCGGATAATCTCCTCCGCGGTAAGCGTCTCGGCCTTGGCCTGCGTCAGGCGCGAAAGCTTAACCTTGTCTTTCGAAAGAAGCGTGCGCTCGTAATAATGACTTGCAATCTGGCGCTGCAGTTCCCTAATGCCCCAACTGCCGCATATACATTCGGTGATGTAAAAGTTGCGCTTAGGCCCGGCCTCCACTTCAGATAACTCTTCAAGGTGACTGTAGGAAAGGTCGCTTAGGAGTTTTTCAGGAGGAAAGGCAGATTGTGGGTACAGTGTACCCACAATTCCGTTTTTCCGTGATCTGACCGCAAGAATTGATTCCAATTTTGGGGACAGTGTCCCCGAAATCTCCGGAAAGGCGGCATAAAAATCACAGTATCGGTAAAGCTGCCGCCGCTCGCAGTTTGAAACTCCCAGACCGGTAAGCTTCTCGGCTATGGCAGCGAATAATCTTTCACCGTATTTAGCGCGGCCCCTGCCTTTTAACTCGTATTCCTTGATGCGCCAACCGAAGATCCAATTACGCAGCGTTAGGTTTACGTTAACGGCCTTGGCGGCCTGAAACTTTAAATGATCATGAATGTGCGTCAGGCTCCGTATCAGCCCGGGGAAATCATCCCCTGACGCCGCGTCCGCAATCTTCTTTGCCTGCTTTTTTGTGGACATAATCCCCCCTGCCCGCACAAATAGCATAGCAGACCACCCCGACAGCGTCTTGTCGGGGTGGGAATAGGAAGTTTTTGGGGTAGCGGCTACGCGCTTTTTTTGGTTTCGGCGGCGGCCAGTTTTCGGGCTTTGGCGGAGTCGGCTTTGGCCAGGGCGTAGTCACCCATGTCCTGGTAGATGGCCCCGCGGCTGAGGTAGGCTTCCTCGCAGCGCGGGTCTTCCTCTATGGCAAAGCCGTAGTCCGCCAGCGCGGACTTATAATCTTCCAGCGCTATATGCACCTGCGCCCGGTTGCAGAACAGCTCGGCGGCGGGCGGGTCCAGCTCTATGGCCTCGTCAAAGTCGGCCAGCGCGGCGGGCAGGTCGCCCAGGTAGTAATGGGCCATGCCGCGTCCGCCGTAATACAACCCCACTTCCGGGTCCAGGCCTATCACCTTGTTGAAATCCTTCAGCGCCAGCTTGGGCTTGCCTGCCAGCAGGTAGGCACGGCCGCGGTTGAACAGGTACAGCGGGGCTTCCGGCTCCAGCTTAAGGGCGGCGGTAAAAAAGGCCGGGGCGTCCTTCTCTTTGCCCTCTATGCCCGAGAACAGCAGGCCGAGGTTGTTGTAGACGCTGCTTTCGTCGGGCGTAAACCTGAGCGCTTTCTGCAGGTCGGCGTAGGCTTTGGCGTGTTCGCCCTGCTCCTGGTAAACCAGGCCCCGGTTGTTGTAGGCGTAGCCGCTTTTGGGGTCGGCCTGTATGATCTTGGTGAACTGGGCGATGGCCTTGTCGGGATAGCCGAACTCCTGGTAGACCTGGCCCAGGCTGCCCAGTATTTCCGCCGAGCCCGGCTCCAGCCTGAGCGCGGCCTCAAAATCCTTTACCGCTTTCTCCAGGTTATCCAGCTCCACGTAGGTCCAGCCGCGGTTAAGATAGGCAGCCGCGCTTTTAGGGTCCAGCTCTATAGCGCGGTTCAGGTCCTTAAGGGCGGCATCAAAGTCGCCAGTTTCCAGGTAGGCCTGCCCCTTGTTATTGTAGACGCTGGCCATGGCGGGGTCTATCTTAAGCGCGCGGTTGTAGTCCGCCTGGGCAAGCTCGTACTTACCCTGCTCCGCGTAGGCGTCGCCCCGGTTGCCGTAAAGCGCCGGGTCGCCGGGATTCATTTTGATGGCCCGGTTGAAATCCAGCAGCGCCTTCTCCGGCTGCTCCAGGTCCAGGTAGGCGCAGCCCCTGTCGCTGTAGACCACGTAGTCCGCCTTGCCGGCGTCTATCACCCGCGTGTAGGAACGCACGTCGTTCTGCCAGGCCTTGGCGTCCTGCTGCCCGGCGTCGTACCAGCTGAGCGCCCCCACAAAATAGTTCTTTATGGCAAACAGTAAATTCTTGGTTTTCATCACTTAAAGTATATCATAGCGCCGCTTGCCGGGCGCAGATCTCTATATTGCATTCGCCATAATTAGTTTTCCTTGTTTATCAGGTTCACGACCAAGCGCACTATCAGGTCTTTATCGTGCGGCGCGCTTTCAGCGATCATCAGTGTTAATGCCACCACGGCATTATCCGCCAGGCGCTTCGTGCCATCCACACGGTAAAGCAGCCGGTTCTTCTCCAGGAGCCACAGGAACAGGGCGGCGGCAATGCGCTTGTTGCCGTCCACAAAAGAGTGGTTCTTTACCACAAAATACAGCAGGTGCGCGGCCTTTTCCTCAGCGCTGGGGTACAGCTCTTTGCCGGAGAAAGTCTGGTATATGGTCTCGATAGAACTTTGGAAGGACTTGTCCTTCTCTAACCCGAACAAGCCCCCGGCGTGTTCGCCGCCTTTAAGCTCCTGCACCGCTTTCAGCGCCATTTCGGACGTAAGCCGGAACCCCGCGCCCGACGAGACGCCCCTTACGGTTACTCGACCGTGGTCGTAGTCGTCCAGCAGCCCCATGGCGCGGCTATAGTCGCGGATCACGTCCAGCAGCCCCATCGCCTCCCGGTATTCCAGCGGTTTACTGCCCTTAACGCGCTCTATCAGATTTATAGCGTGCTGAAAAGCCAGGAATTTCTCTTCCTTGGCTTTGAGCAGTTTCTGGTTCAGGGTGTAGCCATCTACGAGATGCCGTTTCAGGATATTTGTAGCCCAGATGCGGAACTTAGTACCGTTTACTGACTTTACCCGGTAGCCGACAGAAATAACAACGTCCAAGTTGTAGCACTTGATTTCACGGGCAACTGCTCTACCCGATTCACTTTGAACTATCCGGAAATTCCGGATAGTTGGAGTTTTCTTTAGTTCTCCCTCCAGGTATAGGTTTGTAATATGCTCGTTAATGGTTTTGATGTCTTTGGCAAAGAGTTTTGCCATCTGTTTCTGCGAAAGCCAGACTGTTTCGTTTTCCAGTTGAACCTCAAGTCGCACCCCAAGTCCTTTTTCATTGTAAAGCAGGACCTTGCCTGTTTCTTCTGGAACCGTGTATTTCTTTTTCATAATCCCCCCATACCCACAAATAGCATAGCAGGCCAACCCGACAAGGGTCTGTCGGGGTCGTGTGCGTTCTTCTCTCTCTTTTCGCTAGTATATCCGCTCCGACCTGACCTTTTCCTTGAACACAGAGTACCAGACAAGGTCTCTCTTTTCATGCTTCATACGTAATCCATGTGCGAATATGCCTGCTGCCTCTAACCCAAGGTTTTTCAGTGAGAATAAGCGGAAGATCTTTAGCGGGATTAAGGGTTCAACCCGGCCTTGGATTTGATCCTGAAGGCATTCATCCAGTTGAATGTTCCCTATCCCCTGTCCGTGGATATCTGCGGTCATCGTTACCTTTACCGCTGTGTCTTTGAAGTCTATGTCCTTAAACACGAGTCCTGCTATATAGTTATATATCCGGTTCTTGTTGAATGAAGGCATGGCATAAGCTTTACGCTTATCTAAAGTCACCGCGCACAAGTAGAACTCAATGTCTTTTACGCTTTTGTAGAAATACGTCTTTGCAACCAGTGGCAGTGCGGCTTTAACTGCCTTGGCCATGGCACGGTCTTTGCTCGGCCCCCTTATTACCAACACGCAGATGGTAAAGAAGTTGCTCGACTTCTTGTTAACGAAGTCGAAGTCCAGGTCTCCGCTTTTATTGAGATAGATATTAAGCATAAACCCTCCGCCTTTAGCGAACTAGGCACAAAATCCCGGCTTACTTCCTCTTCTTCTGTGCCTTTATTAGTTTCTTATACCTTTCCGGCTCCCACTGTTCCAGGTAGTAGCCGATATAGTCCGAGGTGGCCGCCGGGTCCAGGGGATAGTAATAACGGCAGAGCTTTTTAAACAACTGCAGCACGTCCGCGTTGCCGCAGAAATCAAGAAGGTAGTCCATTGTGCGCTGTATTTCCATGTGATCTTTACAGCGCGAGTTGACAAGCTCGTTCACGATCGGCGCGTACTGTGCCGCCGCCGTATTCCCCAAGGCAATTAACGACTTTGCAATTTCACTGATAGACGCATATAAGGCGTCATATTCAGGATCACCTTTCTTTGGCTGCGGGCCCATTTTTTCATTTTTCATATTCTTCTTTTTCCCTTAATAACTTTTACCTCAAGTTTTTTGCCGAACACCTGCGCTATTTTCAGAAGCGTTCCCAGTTTTAATTTATAGAGACCTTTCTCCATTTTGGCCACGTCCCCAGTCCTGGCATGGAGTTTCCTCGCTAGTTCAGCCTGCGTCATACTGGACTGCTTGCGCATAATCACTATCTTGCGCCCCACACGAACAAGTATCCCGTCATTATCTAAATTCGGCATCGCCCCTCCTTAAGAACGCGCTAAAACCATGAAATTAGCTAATTTGTATAATCAACTTGTAGGATCGCTGAAGAGCATGGAACCGCATGCTATTACACTAGTGTAACATATATTGCCGCAATTGTCAAGATGCCAAAACGCAAAACCGATGTATTGTTCGAGCCGGGAACCGGCGCGGAACTATTCACCTCCAGGGAAGCCGCGCGCTTTCTGGATTACCACCCGGTAGCCTTCAGGTACCTGGTTTCAAAAGGGAAAATCCATGTACATACGCGCACCGGCAATTACCCGCTGTTTCTAAGGGAAGACCTGGAAAAGTACCAGATTACTAATAAATGGGCCGAGAAGAAGGCAAAACTTAAAGGCAAGCCTAGTGCAGCGACCTCCCCCACAGGCAAGACGGGAATTCTCGCGGTTGTTACCGCAAAACACAACAAAAAATATCTGGTTGTCGAAGAGCTAAGCGATTTTAAGTGGGAAGACGTGCCGGCTATACGCGCCAGAGTGGCCGCTAAGTACGGAAAGATCCAGTTCCAGCTAACCCTTAAGCTGCCGGACGGTGCCGGCTTCACCATCATTTTCCATCCTTCCGTAAAGTAAGCGGAATCCTACAGACAATTGTGACACTGTCGCAACAATTCGCTTTCCATAGGCAGGAAATGGAATATTTTCGACTCGTTTTCACCCAACTTCCCCCTGCTGCTTTTCCACTATCCAGTTTTCTTCTCCGGCGAGATGCTCCGGCAAGGCAAGCGGGAAGTTGTGCGTCTTCTTTTCCAGCAAAGCATGCTTATACGCGCCGGCCTTGATCTGGTTAAGAAGCGTGCTGCGGGACCAGCCAAACCGCGCCGTGGCCTGGATATAATACAGGCGGGCGGACGGCATGGTCTGTCGGGGTGTTTTGAGATGTTTTTTGGAATGTTTAAATCGGTTAGGCCCGCGCGGCCCGCTATTTTTTGCGCCAGGAAGAGCATTTGTTGGAGCGCCCGAAAATATCGGCGCTCAACACTTCGCCATCGCAGACTATCAGGTCGCCAAAATCGTTCAGATGCTTGGCCAGCCGCCCGTGAGCTATCTCGAACGGATCTTTATCCCGGTAGGAGTACAGCAGGTCAATGTAGAGCGCCTGGTGCTTCTGCGCGAAGGCGAGAATGAACTCGTGGCTGGAAAACTTATCCGGCAGCTGTTTTATCACTTCCACAAGCTGTTCATCAAACCAAGCGTCAAATTTAAATTTAATTGGCATTTATAAATGTTTATGCACGGAAGGGCGAACAAGATGCTCGTGTATCCACATCTTTATCACGGCCTGCCTGGAGACATTGAGTTTCAGCGCCTCGTTATCAAGACGCTCTATCATCCATACCGGAAAATCGACGTTAACCCGCTTCACCACGGTCGCCTTCTTAAAATCCAGGAAGCCGGAAATATCCTCGCCGCGTTCGAACTTCTGGTCGAACTCTTCGGCCGTAATCTTGCCGCGCGCCCTGCCCTTACCCGAGATATTTTTCATAAATTCTTACCCACCGTTTGTCCGCCTTGTGACAGCTGATTATCCGCGCAGTCCCATGCCGCATGGTGAAGATAGCCACATACACCCTGCCGTGCAGTTTTCCAAGTATAGCGGAGCGGCTTTCCCCGGTAACGTTCTTGGCCGGCACTATCACATGCGCCACGCGCCACAGGTTGCGCGCATCCGGCAAAGCTATGCCGTGACGCCTCTCGTTTATCCCGCTTTTCCGCGGGTCATACTCAAACCGTGCGCTCATAATAGTATAACAGTTATACCAGAATAATCAAGGCCCCAAACCCCTGCAAATAGCATAGCAGACCATCCCGACAGCGTATTGTCGCGTTGATATGCGGTTTATCGCAGGAACCGTCAAAGAATCTTTGACAGTCGCGGGGCGGGTTAGCGAGGTTTCTGCCGCGTGGGGTGCGAAGACATCTCCGCGGCAGCTAATGCGCTCTGGGAGGATAGCCGAGACTGAGGGACCACAGCCTTAAAGTACCCCCGACCACGGGCCCGAATGGGCCGGAGAAAATAATCCCGCCGCGGGAACTAACCCAGTGGTAGTCTTTGGGCGGCTTGGGCAGCCCCTCTATCAGGGCATTATACGCGTCCCTCACGCGGTCGGTTTCGGCCTTGCAGTCCGGCAGGAACAGCGCAAACGCCGCGTTTACCTTTTTTAAATGCGTAAGCGCGAAAACCTCAGGCCCCAGGGTGATCCACTCATGGTACTCCTTATACAGCTCAGCGCTGGCGATACCGCCGTATTCTTCTTTGAGCCCCGCCCCGAAAGGCGGCTCCACGGTAAAGTTCACGGCTATCCCGACACCCTTAACCACGGCCCGCTGGAACGCCTCCGGATTTTTGGGGAAATTATCCCAGAACCCCGGCTTCAGCAGCAATTCACCAAGCTCCGCCGGGTCTTTCTTCAGGGAATCGGTATAAACGCGATAAGAGTTTGCGGGCATATTTATCTCCTTGCCAAATAGTCTAATCCCACATGATGCTGGTCGTCATCATTAGCAAAGGCTTGCCGCATTTAGGGCAGGGGTAGGCGGAAAAGTCCGGGTCGTCCCCGATATAATCCAAAGAGGAAGAGCACTTTTTGCAGGTATAAACCGGCTCATGCTTTCCGCCCTTGTGCTTTATTAAGTAGTGGAAGCCGTTATGAAAAGTCCTGCACCTTGGGCAACGGTAGGCGCCGAGGCCATAATTTTCCACAACCCCGTGCTTTTCAGTTAACAGGGCTTTTACTATTTTATACTCTGCCCGGCTCCGGATATAAGCCGGAAGGCCGTCCTTTTTATCCTCGTTAAGCGGCAGATTAAAAACGCCGCAGCTCCGCATGCCGACGCCGAACATCAGTTCCACGCTATAACCGCATTTCCCACAGGATAGATTCCCGCCATGTCCCATATGCCCCCCTTATTTAAAACAGCAGCGACGCCTTAATGCTGAAGGGGCGCCACTTTACGTCCGAGAACTTTTCGCTGTCGGCCAGCGCCGGGAAAACCGTATACCGGACCCCCAGCTCAAAGGTACAGCTCTCCCCTTCCCAGGAATAGCCCGGCCCCACGGCCCAGGTGAAGCCGGTCCAGCTTTCCGTATCTGTCCCGCGTCCGCTGCCGAAAAAAGTGCCGCTGCTGGACCACTCCGACTCTATAGCCCCCCCGGCAAAACCGGCGTTGAGGTCAAAGGTGAAAAACTGTTCATTCTGCAGGGGAACCACCACCTTGTAGCCTACCAACAGCCTGTAAAAAGAGGTGGTCAACTCTTCAGAATAGGTGCCGGTACCCCAATATGAATCCGACACGTTTACGGTGATGTCGGCAGAAGGCCCTTTTACATAGCTACCCGCTATATAGACCGGCGACTTTTTATAGGCCCCGATGGTAAAGCCGGCGGTCACCCCCAACCCGGGGTAAGAGCTGTAGTCGCCCAGGGCGTAATCCAGGTTTTCCTTTAAGATGCCCATAACCTCGTCGTAGTTACTCTCCCATTCTTTATCCCCACCGCCGAGACTAAACACCTCTCCCTCGATAAAGAAAGCCGCCTCCTTTTCCGCCCTCGGGGCCGGCGGATTTTTAAGCGCCAGCTTCCGTTCGTGCGGCCTGGCCGGCAGCGGGGGCGGCGGCGCTTCAACCCTAGCCTCGGCCGGCTCCCCGTTTACGTACAGCGTCTGGGATTTCAGCGCCCCGCCATCATCGAACTCCCTGGCGTAGCCATTGGCCACGCCGTTAATATAGTTCCTTTCTATGAGGAGCCGGCCCAGGTCGGAATACATCTTGTGGCCGCCGTTCATTTTCCCGTTTATAAAATAAGCGTCGCTCTGTAGCTTGCCATCGGGGTAAAAAGTCCGGAAGGCGCCGTTATTCTGGCCGTCTATCACCGTCTTTTCCTTTTTCAGCTTCCCGTCCGGGTAGAACTCTTTATAGGTGCCGTCCGCGATCTCCCCCTCGCTGGACAGCAGCTCGCCGGTCTGGCTGAAGGTCTGCATGCCGGTTTTCTCCCGTTTAAAGAAGTATTCCACCTTCACCTTCAGGTCCGGCGTCAGCTCGGAGATAAACTCCAGGCCGTCCGTTTTAGGCGTACGCCCGGCTTTCTTTATTGCGAAGCCGAGCGCCTCGAGGTTTTCCACCTCGGCCTTAGCCACAAAGAACTCCGCGTATTTCGTCTGGACAGAAAGCCTGGCCCCGTCCTCCGTCACTTTAACCGCCTCAAGCTTAGAGCCGTCCTTCAGCAGCACCGTCTGCGCGCCGCAAAAGGCAGGCAGCAGCAAGCTTGCCGACAAGAATATAGAAAGCCTCATGATTTTCCCCTCCAAGGGCGACTCCCCGGGCGGCCCCCTTTAAGCTGGGCGCGCGCAACTCAACCAGAGATATTCTATCCCGGGGGTGCGACAGGGGCTTGTCGCGGCCTTTGGTATAATAAAAACAGACCGACAACAGGGGGACACATGCCGCAGGAAGACACAATCAAACGTTTTGGCCGCGTACTCAGCATCATCGCAAAACTCAGCAGCGGGCCGGTAAAAATAGCGGACCTGGCCAAAGAATTCAAAAAAGAAAAGCGCACACTGCAGCGGGACTTCGCCATGCTGCACAAAGCCGGGTTCTTCACCCAGACCTGCGGCGACGGCTGCTACAGGTTTGCGGACGGGATATGCGTTAAGAACCGCCCCCTGAACAACGAACAGTTCACGGCCCTTAACGCCATGGCGGCCTTCACCCGCAACGCAGGGGCCGGCCTTTCCAGCCAGTTCGACAGACTCTTTCTGCACCTTACGGCGGGGCAGCCTTTCGAGACTTTTATCGTGCCGGTGATGCCACGCATAATCTCGGACACAATCCCCTACATAAAGGATATAGAGGAAGGCATAGAGTACAACAAGGAATTAGAAATTGAATATCAGCAGGAAGGCGGCCAGCTGAAAACGCACCGTATCTGCCCGCTCAAGGTGCTTGTCGCAGACGGTTTTGCCTACATCTTCAGCACCTACCGGGAAAGACCCGATATTTTCCCCAAATACAGGATAGACCGCATAAAGAGCCTTAAGATCATAGACGGCCCCGCCCCTTTCCGGGAACCGGAAGGCGCCAAGCGCGCGCTGGAACACGCCCGCAGCATCTGGGGCGCCATGCCGGACAAAGACCGCAAGCAGAAAATCAAGCTTAAGGTGGAAGGATTCGCCAGGGATTATTACCGCCGCCACGAACTGATAGGCGGACAGGTGATAAAGGAACAGAAGGACGGCACCCTGATCTTTGAAGCCAAGGTCGGGCGGTTGCCGGAAATAATCCCGCATGTGCTGCGCTGGATCCCGCACGTGACCGTGCTGGGGCCAAAAGAGCTGAGGGAAGACATAAAGAAACGCGTGGCGGAATTCAGCGCGAAGCAGAATTAAACCAGGCCCCCGCGATCAGCGGGCACCCAGTACTTTCCTGATCTCTTTTTCCAGAATTTCAAGGGGACAGGGTTTAGTGTGGACAAAATCCGCCCCGAGCTTCATTAAAGTCTGCGGTTTAAAATTCCTGGGAATATTGCCGGAAATTATCCAGACCTTAACATCTTTTGTGTGCTTCTGATGCTTAAACAGTTTCAGCAGGCTTATCCCGTCCAGATCTTCGTGAACAATATCCGTGATCAAAACCAGCGGCGGACGGATCCGGGCTTCCCTTATTGCCTGCCTGCAGTCAGTAGTAGCAAAAACCTCCACCGGCAGCCGGCTGGAGATAACCCCCTCGAAAAGTTTAAGATACCTCTCATCATCGTCCAGCAATATTATCCGCGGCGGCTTCTGTGCTGGACGAACTAAAGCCTGGCGCCACTGAACGGACTGGGTTAGGCGCATGTATTTTTTCTCGAAAGCCTGCAGCACCTCCTGCATTTCGACAGGCAGCATCCCGCGGGCACGGATAGCTATCCTGGCCGGCACCGAACCGTAAAAAGCCTGGGCTATGCCGCCCGTTATGCACGCCAGGGTATCGGCATCGCCGCCGATAGAGACGGCTTTTCTTATGGCGTCCTCATAATTTTTTGATTCAAGAAAGCAGTCCAGCGCCTGGGGCACGCTGCCCTGGCAGGTTTCATCGAAAGAATAAGTCTTGCGGGTTTCCGCCACCGGCACGCCCAGCCTATAGCCGAACCCGGAGACATAGCCGGCAATATCCCTTTTGGTTTTCCCCTTGCGCGCCAGAAAGATGGCCGCGGCCACCGCCTGCGCGCCTTTTATCCCTTCAGGGTGGTTATGCGTAACCGCGGCGCTGCGGGCGGCCTCATCCAGCGTTTCTTTAAGCGTCCTGCAGGCAAAGCCGACAGGGCTTACGCGCATAGCCGAGCCGTTACCGAAACTATTGTACGGCCCCGACCCCGGGCCCTGCAGCCATTCCTTAAACCGCCCGCCGTAGCCGGCGCCTGGATATTTATTCCCCCATTTGCGGTATAAAGCGGCATAGTCGCCTCCGGTCAACAGTTTCTCGGCCGTGGCTATGGAAAGCACAGTGTCGTCAGTAAACCTCGCCCGTAAAGGGAACAACGGAAAGACCGTGGTCTTGGTCCCGCTGAACTCGTGGGCTGAACCGATAATATCCCCTGCGATAGCTCCGATCATAATTCCCTTTATCCTGCGGTCCGACTAATTACAGAATAGCAGCCAGAAGATTATTATACATTCAGGCAGCGACAAAGGGTTGTCGCGGCCGAATCCTCGCCAACAAGGCTAAGGCCGCTGGCCGGAGCTCTTTGCCCGTGTCCTGCGCCTTGGTTCAGATTTCCCAGTTTCGGACTGGGAAATTACAACTTCTCCATGCTAGCTTTCCTCTAGCCGGAGTTCCGCACCGGCATGATATGGCGGACAACGGACATTAACTGTTTCGCCGTGGGGAGCTTGCCCTTAAATTCCGCCGGGAGCTCAGCCTGCAGATGGTATTCTGCCACGCCGATGGGGTTGGTCTTGCTCTTCAGGGCGAATTCCACCTCAAGATTATCTTTCTCTGCGCACAGAATAATGCCGATAGAGGGGCGATCATCGGGGGCACGTTCTTTTTCATTCAGCAGGTTGAGATAGAAATCCATCTTGCCGGCGTGTTCGGGTTGAAAAGGGCCAACCTTTAACTCAAAAGCCACCAGCGCTTTAATGAACCTGTGGTAGAAGAGCAGGTCGATGAAATACTCCTTCTGCCCCAGTACCAAGCGATGCTGGCGGCCCACAAAGCAAAAACCATAGCCCAGTTCAAGAATGAATTCCCGCAAGCGTTCTATCAGCCGGTTCTCCAGTTCCCGTTCTTTTATCTCGCGGCGCACCCCCAGGAATCCCAGGCTATAACTGCTCTTAAGCGCCTCTTCGGCCTGGCTGGCGAGATGCTCCGGCAAGGCAAGAGGGAAGTTATGCGTCTTCCTTTCCAGCAAGGCATGCTCGTACGCGCCGGCCTTGATCTGGTTAAGAAGCGTGTTGCGGGACCAGCCAAACCGCGCCGTGGCCTGGATGTAATACAGCCGGGCGGCCGGCTCGGCCACCTTGTTGAGGATATGCAGATTCTGGCCCCACGGTATTTCTGCGACAGCTTGTCGCAGAAATGCCGAAACCTGCCCTCCGCCCAATTCTGCAACAGCTTGTTGCAGAATTGCCGAAGCCTGTCTTTTCTCCAATTTGGCAACAGCCTGTTGCCAAATTGACTCATCGGCGTAGGTAAGATAGAACTGCTTCATGTTCCACAGATTGCGCGGGGATAGCCCAGTCATTTCCGGGAACGCTCGCCGCAAGTCTTTAGAAGTCTGCTGGACTACGGAGTCGCCCCAGCCCAGCGATCTTTGTTTTTCCACTACAGAGTGTCCGATATCCCAGTAAAGCAGGATCATCTCACGGCACACCACCCGAGAGGCAGAAATGCGGGCTGCTTGAATACGGCTTTTAAGTGCGGTTATGAACCGCTCGTAGTCAGTGCCCGCTATAACGGCGTCATTATGTTTACTCATAACTCCCCCTATGCCCACAAATAGCATAGCAGCCGAACCCGACAACCGTCTGTCGGGTTGGGAAATGGCTGTTTTGGGAAAGTTTATGTTTCTGCCACAGGTTGTGGCAGAATTACCCGCCGACGCGGTTGGCTTCCAGCAACTCCGCAGGCATGGGGTGTTCCAGCTGCCAGACCATGGCGATGGGGCGGTTGCCTTCGTGGCTGACGCAGGCCCCGCGGCCGAGGAACTGGAACGGGGCCGTGAGCGGGCCGTTGTTGCGATTCAACCGGACGAACAAATAAATTGAATACCCCCGCGCGGCGTGCCCCACGAGGTTCTGACCGGCCGTGCTGGCCTGCGTGGTGCCGCTCTGGGATTCCCAGTGCATGTGGGTCAGATTAATCGGGTAGTCCTTGTACAGCGTGGACGCGGAAAAGTCGCAAGAGCGACCTCGCGCAGGTCGGCAAGGATGCTGGGGGTTAGCCTCAAGCCGCCGGAAGGCCTCCTCGGGCGTGCCCAGGCCGCGCTGAGCGCCGCGCTCCCCCCAAAGCAGGGAGTACAGCATATTAGCCGCGGCCGAATCCTCGCCAATAAGGCTAAGGCCGCTGGGCGGAAAACTTTTTATCCTGTTAATATACCCCGGGGCGGTGATCTGACAAGCCCGGGTCAGTACGTGACAAAATGTCACGACCTCGCTTCCTTCCTCCTGCCGTTCTTGAGAGATAACTCTGGAGACATGCGGAAAACTGCGTGGAAGAAGTAATCCAGGGCGAAACTACCCCTAAAACAATTTGTGCAACCGCTGGTTGCACTTTTACACATGCAGGCTTAGCGGATACTGTTGATATAGGCGCGTGAAAAAGGCTACGCAGTGCGTAGCCTTTCCAGGGACATATTTTAACTCTATCGAATTCGATAGGGTTAGTCGCGTAACCCCGTCTTTCTTTTTAATTGTGGCGAATTCGCCATAGTTAAATAAAGTTTATTTCAAGCCTTTTGCCGAATACATGGGCAATCTTTTCCAATGTTGTGTACGAGGGCTTATACCGGTCCTTCTCCATCCGGGAGACCACCTGCTGCTTGGTGTGAAGTTTTTTCGCAAGCTCCGCCTGCGTCATATGAGCGCGCTCCCGCAGGTCCGCAATCTTGTGCGCTACAAGAAGGGCTGACACACCATCCTCGTAAGACTTCCTCCTTGCGGGGGTCTTCAGGAATTCCTTCTCAAGATCCTCATGGGTATATTCTTTTTTCTTCATAATTTCGCCTCTTACCCTAAATATGCGGTCTTAATCGCTTTCGCCCGGTCTATTTCCGCCTGGGGAACGGCGCGGGTCTTTTTCAAAAACCCATGCGTAAGAACAATGTCGTGCCCGCTAAAGAAGTACAGGACCCTGGGCTCATAATGCGCGAACGTAACGCGCAGTTCATAGATCTTATCCTGCAGGTAGCTGACATACTGTGGTTTTGCGAGCGGCCCCGTAAGAGAAAGATATTTAATATGCTCCGCCACCTTGCATCCCACCTTTTCCGGCAGGGAAAAGATAAAGTCACGGACAAAGTTCTCCCCGCGACGCGAAACAAAATAGATCACCTTGTACATCCGACTACCTCCCCGAGCTGGCGGAGCGGCTACATCTATTTTGCTGTAATTACAGTATACAGCAGAATTGTTGTATAGTCAAGCCCCCCTCTCTCTTACTGCCTAAATAGCATAGCAGACGAACCCGACAACGGTCTGTCGGGCTGGTTTTAGTGTTTTTGAGGATCTTGTCCCCTTTCGGGGCTTATTGGTTTAATTCCCCAGTTTTGAACTGGGAAATCACACAGCGCTTTAGAGCAAATCCTCACTGGCCAGGTCGTAATCCATTTCGGCAAGCACGGCGTTGGTCTCTTCCAGGTCGAACAATTCAGGATCGAAGTCACCGCCTATCCATTCCAACATTTCTTTGTGCTGTGCATGTTTCTTGTCGCCTATAGCTTTCAGAAAATCCTCGTAGCCATAAGTGCCGCCGCAATCTTCGGGCGGACAGGCGCGCGCGCCGGCAAGGCAAAGCGGGTAGGTCTTCCCAGCTTCAACTGGTATGGTAGCCTCAAGAGCTATAGAATGCTTCCACCCGTCGCCCATGTCGTATTCATAGGTAAACTGTTTCGGGCCCTTGGCTAAGAGCTTCCCAAGAACCGCTTTGGAATCATCCTTTATACCTACGGAATCCTCATGCGGCGCAGAATATTCAGCGCCGCCGATAATGAACATATGAAGATGCCCGCCGCCCCACCCCATTGCGGCCTGGAGAATGCAGGACAACTGCCGCAGCGTGATATCGCTTTCAACCTGCACGCGGCGCCATATAGTCGGCTTGATATCCTTAAGCGTTACCTTGAGCTGGTAGACATGTTTTTTAATTTTCGCCATTTCGCTCTCCCTGAAAAATCTTTTCTGCAGGCTATATTATTTTCGCTTCCGGTACTTTTTCTCCAATGCTTTTGCAGCAGCCACGCCCTCGGCGGTGAGATGCACGGACTTTGCACCCCCGGAATGCAGCAGGTAGCCCTTGTCCGTGAGCGCGCGCAGTATTTCGAACCGGTGGTTCCGCCAGGCGCGCGGGGCCAGCCCCTTTCGCTCCGTCCAGCTGGCCAGGTGCAGCAGCACCAGCGTCAACTCCTGCTCGAATAGATCCTCGCTTATGTCATTTTCAGTCATGGAATATCCACCCCTCCATTATCAACTCCAATATTTTGCCATTCAGCGCCAGCAATTTCAACCCGTGACAAACCGTCACGACTTCATTCTCCCGTTATCCGGTAGCGCCCCCCCCCCCCCGAACTCGGCGCGCAATTCTCGCGACAATGTCGCGAGAATTCGTTTCCTGCAAGCCGCTCGGCCATGTATTAATCATTCTCCGTGTCCCACCAGTCTATTACTGTGCCTCCGCTGCTGGGATAATACGGGCTTACCAGCCAGTTCATCCCCGGGCTGCGCAGCACCATGAACTCCCGGACCTTGAACGTTTTATCTTCGTGGATGTCCAGCATTTCCGCGTCCAGGGACGGGACAGGGATAAAGGGATAGAGCGCTTTAAGGACTTCCCCCTTTTTCTCTTCCGGGATTACATACGCGTCAACGATCCCCCCCTCGACTTTTATGGGACGGGTGGGATAAGGCAGCGGCCGATCATGCGGATAAGTTACTGTTTTCATGTTCCCTCCTAACCATTCTAAATATGGCAGATTCGCCATAATTAAAATCCTATAAGGGGTCGAATTCGACCCCTTTGCAAGAGCGAGCGCAATTTTGTGGACACTGTACCCAAAATCTCTGGAGAATCCGGTTCGGCCGTATATTTTGCCTCCGGTTCTCTTGTTCCAAGGCGCTTGACCGCCGGAAGTCCGAGCAGCGAGTGCATCTGCGCTATAGCCGTGGCGTTCAATTGCCGCAGCCTTTGGCTCTGCGCCAGCCCTTGGCGTATCAGCACGGAATTTACACTTTCCAGATTTGAAAGCACCACCAACTGCTCAACAGTGGCATAGTCCCGTATATTGCCTTGCAGCGCGGGATTCTCCTGCCGCCACTGCGCCGCCGTGCGTCCGAACAGGGCGACGTTCAGCAGGTCCGCCTCGCTTGCGTAGACGGCCTCTATCTGGGCATGCCCAAGGCGCGGCGGCAGCAGCACCTCTTTTATTGCGTCCGTGTGGATGCGGTAATTCACTTTGGCAAGCGTACGCTGAACATCCCAGCCGGTTTTCAAGCGCTCCGCCTCGGCTTCCTTCAACCGCTGGAACTCTTTAATAAGATAGAGCTTGAACTCTACGGATATCCAGGAGGCAAATTCGAATGCGATATCTTTATGGGCATACGTGCCCCCATAACGCCCCTGCTTGGAAACAATACCGGTGGCCCCCGTGGCGTCTATCCATTGCCTGGCGGTTAAAACGAAACTATTGAGTCCGGCCCGTTTTCTAAACCCATCGAATTCGATGGGTTTAAAACCTGAATTGTTGATGGTTTCCCATACCCCCAGGAATTCTATAGTGTTCCGACTCCGAATCCAATTCTGAATAACATAATCCGTCCGTTCCGGATCTTTGTGTCTGGCAATGTCCGTCAGTGAAATATAACTCTCGCTCTGCACGCTAAGGATGCCGATCGTTGTCCCCTTGACCGTGACAGTATCTTTGGTATTCTTTGGCATAATCCCCCCCTCCCACAAATAGCATAGCAGACGATCCCGACAAGGGCGTGTCGGGTTGTTGAAGGCTATTTTCTGTGATATTTGGAGGGGCGCGGGAAAAGGCTACGCACTGCGTGGCCTTTTCCAGCTTACCCGCCGACGCGGTTTGCCTCTAGCAGCTCCGCGGGCATGGGGTGTTCCAGCTGCCAGACCATGGCGATGGGGCGGTTGCCTTCGTGGCTGATGCAGGCCCCGCGGCCGAGGAACTGGAACGGGGCCGTGAGCGGGCCATTGTTGCGATTCAACCGGACGAACAAATAAATAGAATACCCCCGCGCGGCGTGGCCCACAAGGTTCTGGCCGGCCGTGCTGGCCTGCGTGGTGCCGCTCTGGGACTCCCAGTGCATGTGGGTCAAATTAATAGGGTAGTCCTTGTACAGCGTGGACGCGGAAAAGTCTTTGTCGCTTTTGTTGAGGGTTATAAGCAAGGCGTAAGTTGGTCGCTAGTTTTTAACGCAACACTTGCTGCTGAAAGACCTCTGCCGGC
>CAYQJX010000008.1:0-73052 GCA_964417965.1 uncultured Elusimicrobiaceae bacterium | reverse complement strand
GCCCGATGCGCGTTTTTAAAGAACAAAACAGGGGTTTTTCAGCAGACTGTTA
This sequence comes from uncultured Elusimicrobiaceae bacterium, assembly GCA_964417965.1. Classification (GTDB taxonomy): domain Bacteria; phylum Elusimicrobiota; class Elusimicrobia; order Elusimicrobiales; family UBA9959; genus UBA9959. The sequence goes on along the minus strand of CAYQJX010000008.1, from coordinate 73,000 downwards.
GCCGAAAAGATAGACATCCACCCCTCTTTTGTCGGCCAGATGGAGCGCGGCCTCAAAGCCGCCAGCCTCGACACCCTTAAGCGCCTTAGCGCTATCTTCGGGATAAAGACCGCGGACCTCCTTAAAGAGGGCAATCCACTCCAGCCTCTCGCCGGAGCGCAGTCGGTAGAGCGCAAGATCATCAACCTGCTCAAAGGCTGCACCACGCGCGAGCAGGAAGCCGTCTACCAGACCATAAAGTATATCCTGCGCAAGAAGCGAAAAATATCCAAATAACCGCACAAGCGCCCCGAACCGGGGCGCTCATCGTCCCCGGCCAGACTCTGCCCGGGGGACAATATCATAGTTTAGCCATTTAGCATATTCTATCCCTGGCGCATTATGCCTATAATGTCTCTAGGACATGACCATGAACCGACTGCACATCACCGTGGGCGCCAGAATAAGGTTCTTGCGTAAGCAGGCCAGCCTGACCCTCTGCCAATTATCCGAAATGGCCGGGCTCGACGGCGGCTTCATCAATTGCATTGAAACCGGGAAAAAAACGCCCAGCCTGCGCACACTGGCGAAAATAGCGGGAGCGCTCAACGTCCCGGTAGTGGACATATTCTCCGACCAGGAACTTAAAGTGGAGAATATCTACGGCCACCAGGTCGCCAGCCAGATCCTGGCCATTCTCAACGGGAAACCTCCCGAAGAGAGAGAGCAATTCCTTGCGGTCTTAAAAACCCTCAAAAACAGGGAAACCCTGTCCGCCATCTTTCAAATCCTCCATTCAGGCAAACGCACCAGGCGTTTAACCCGGACGGAATAAACCCAAGCCCCGGACGATCGGGGACGCAGCGCGCGTGCTACACGCTACAACAGAGCACCGGGCACCCCCGGCTCCCGCAGATTTAATAGAGCACGAAGCCGTCACACCCGGAAACAGGAGGTCGAGTGAAAACCACCAGATTCAAACTTCTAGCTATCGACGACGGCGAGGAAACCCTGGACGAATTGCAGGCCGCCGTGGCCCACGCCTTCCCCGCCGCGTCCTTCTCCTCCGCCCACAGCGGGCAGAAAGGACTTGAGGAAGCCCTTAATGACCTCCCCGATATAATCCTGCTCGACATAGTAATGCCGGAAATGGACGGTTTTGAAACCTGCCGGCGGTTCAAAGAGGATATCCGCCTCCGGGATATCCCCATAGTTTTTCTCACCGCCGTCAAGCCCGACAGCGATATCTGCGAAAAAGCCATTGAAGCCGGCGCGGAAGCCTTTATCTCAAAGCCCTTCGAGATCTGGGAACTGCTGGTACAAATACGGACCATGCTGAAGATCAAAGCAGCCAACCGCACGAAGGAGGAGGAACGGGCCAGGCTGCAGAAAATGGTGACGCTGCGCACGCATGAACTGGCCGAGCAATTGGTCTTCCGCGAGAAAGCGCTGGAATCCCTGAAAGAAAGCGAAGCCCTGTTCAAAGCCGTGTTCACAGAATCCCCCATGGGCATCTGCCTGCTGGACGCCAGGACGGGGCGCTTTCTGCGGGTGAATTCCATGCTGGCCCGCATAACCGGCCGAACCCCGGAAGAACTGGCGGGAACCGATTGGATGAGCGTTACCCACCCGGACGACGTCCATATGCAGTCCGACTTCCTATCCCGACTGGAATCCGGCAAGGAGAAGGTCCTTTGGATGCAAAAGCGCTACCTCAGACCAGACGGAAGCGCGGTCTGGGTAAAACTCACCGCCACACCTCTGCCCGCCTTCGACAAGACCACCCCCCGCTACCTGGGCATGGTGGAAGACATAAGCGCGGCCAAGGCCGCCGAGCAGGAAAAAACCCAGCTCGAAGAACAATTACGCCAATCGCAGAAAATGGAAACCGCCGGTAGCCTGGCCGGCGGCATAGCCCATGACTTCAACAATATGCTCTCCGCCATACTGACCTATAGCGACTTCCTGCTTAAATCCATTAACAAGGATGATCCCAGACGCAAGGACGTTGAAGAGATAAAGACCACCGGCCTGCGCGCCGCCGCGCTGACCCGCCAGCTCCTGGCCTTCAGCCGCAAACAGGTGCTGCAGCCCCAGATACTGGACATCAACCCCATCATCACCGGCATGAGGGCCATGCTGCACCGCCTGATAGGTGAGAATATAAAGCTCACCACCGTGACCGGCACGGCCCCTGCGTTGATAAAAGCTGACCCCGGCTATCTGGAGCAGGTGGTCCTGAACCTCTGCGTCAACGCGCGCGACGCCATGCCCAGGGGCGGCAAACTGACCCTGGAAGCCTCCGTGGTGCGCGTCGACTCGGAGTATATCCACCGCCATGGCACGCTGCAGCCGGGCGAGTACGCGCTGCTCACGGTCAGCGATAGCGGCTGCGGCATGACCTCCGGGACCAAGGAGCATATCTTCGAGCCGTTCTTCACCACAAAACCGCGCGACAAAGGCACCGGCCTCGGGCTCTCCACCGTGCACGGCATAGTAAAACAGAGCGGGGGAACGATAGTTGTGTACAGCGAGGAGGGCAGCGGCACGGTTTTCAAGCTCTACTTCCCTCTTTCCTCGGGAGAAGCGGCGGCCGCGAAACAGCAGGCCGGCAGGAAATTCGCCGCCGCAAGCGGCACAGTGCTGGTAGTGGACGACGACGACCAGATAAAGAACCTGGCGCGCCGCACCCTCGCTGAAGACGGGCTTTCCGTAATAGTAGCCGCCAGCGCCGAAGAAGCTCTCTCCCTTTGCAAACGCCACAACAAGCGCATAGACCTTCTGCTGACGGACATGGTCCTGCCAAAAATGACGGGCATTGAACTGGCGGAACAGTTGAAGTCCGCATATCCGGAGATAAAGATCATTTACATGTCCGGCTACACCGACCATTCCGTCCTTACCGACGGCATGCTTCCCCCGGACAAAAGCTTCATACAAAAACCTTTCACGCTGGACCTGCTCACCCAGAAAGTGCGAGAAGCCCTCTCTTCCCCCGCGCCCCGCGCCGGCGCGCACCACAAACGCGCCTGAAGGGCCGCGGGCTTGACCGCCGTCATAGGCCAGGCGGCCCAGGCGCCGCTGGGCCGTCCGCCGCTTCCGGATATGTGTAACTTATGTTACACTCATATCATAGCCGGGGGGCTAGGCGGCGGGTGAGGGCACTAGGGGGTAAGGGGAGACAAGAAATGCCCAGAAAGATACTTGTGGCCGACGACGACAAGGCCATGCTCAACATCTACACGCGCATCTTCGCGGACACAAACTACTCCATCGCTAAAGCTTCCAGCTTCGCCGAAGCCGCGGAACTGATAAAAAAAGACTCCTACGACCTGCTCATAACGGACCTGCTGCTCGGGGACGGCCTGGGCACCGACCTGATAAAACTCTTCGAAAGCGAGAGAGCAGGAGCCAAAAGCCTGCTGGTTACCGGCTCGGTGGAGCAAGCCGACCCGGAACTGCTCCCGGAAATGTATTTTAAAAAGCCGTTCAACCTGGAGCTTTTTATGGCCACGGTAGCGGCGGCCCTTGAAACCGGCACAGACACCGCTCAAACCGTCTAACGGACGCCGCGCAGCGCGGAAAGCGCTTCGTCGATCACGCCCAGCAGCGCTCCATCATCCTTTCTCGCCCGCGCCGAAATAAGCGCCGGCACCGCCGCCGCCAGGCGGAACTCTTTAACCTTCATCGCGGCGATGAAACGCTCGTTCTGCGTACCGCATGAAAGTCGGGTTATTAACAGATCGGCCTTTTCCTTCGTTATCGGCGGCCTTAAATGGGCCAGACAGATAGACCGCACATAAGAATCGTTATGAACCGAAGCGTTAGTCAGCAGGAAATCCTGCGCCGCCGCCCCGAAGCAGATGCCCAGGGCGCCGGCCGCGTCGGCGTCCATGCCGCCGCCCCACAACCACATCAGCGCCTTTGCGGCGGCCTCGGTGCCTATAGCGCCCAGGTCCCTTAATATCCTTACCGGAGGGTCTTCTTCAAGCGTTTCCCGGCGTTCCTCGAAAGTCTCCAGCAGCCGGCCTATGCCGCAGGGATGCCAGAGACAGGCCATAATATCCCCGGCCTGCGCGCGCACCCGCGAAGGCCGCTCCTGCCCCACCAGCTCAACAAGAACCCCAAAGAGTTCCGCCCCGATTATCGCCCTGAATTCGCGCCAGGGCGCGCAGTTTTCCCGGACAGCAGGCTCTTTAAACGCGGCATATGGAATGCGCTCCGCTCTTGCGCGGCATTCCGCTGCCAGCGCATAAAGGCCGGATAAAACCGGGAGTCTATCCTGCTCCGCCCCGGAACGCAGGATTTCAACTTGACCGGCCAAATCTTCTTCCGTCAGCGATAGTTCCATAACAAAGTAATATCCCGCACCCCGAACAAAGCGCTCCGCATCAGGGCCAAGCCCCGCGCAAACCTTGCATTCTCTTGCGCCGCCGGCCGGCGCTCGCACGGACTTAGTTTACCGTCTGGCGCCCGGCTGGACTACCTGGAATTTCACAGGACCGGCGGCCACTGTCTTTCCGTTCTTAAGCAGCGCCTTCACCTCGGCCTGGTAGCGCCCGGGCGCATAACCGGACCAGTCATACCACCAGTAGCCGACCGAATACCGGCAGGGTTGCCAGGGCCCCTGGTTGATAGAGAGCTCGACCCGTTCCACCGCGCCCACAGCGCCGGCGCGGAAGGTATATTGCGGCGCGCTTATCTCTTCCCCCTGCTGCGGATAATCCAGCGCCGCGCGGGCGCCAGGCGCCGCTACCGCGGCAGCTCCTGACGACGTATTTTTGTTGCGCCGTATCGTCTTTATCATCTTCGCTATTCCCATATCCCTACCTCCCTGATTACTATCGCAAACAGACAGCGCTACTCTTTTACATCTTTGCCTCGCGGCCGAGTTTTAAGGAGCGAATGCAGCAAGGCCGCCAGGACCTGCGGTTTTACCGGCTTTTCCAGAAATTCTTTCACGTTACTCTCCCGTTTCAGCATTTCCAGCGTGGATAAGTCCATGCGGCGCCCGGAAACCAGAATTATGGGGATATCCAGCGTGTCTTCCGCCTGCAGCTCGCGCAAGACCTCAAATCCGCCGGAACCAGGCAGCATCAGGTCCAGTATTATCAGCGCCGGATGCAGCAGCCTGGCCTTTTCCATAGCCTCGGTTCCGTCGGAGGCTTTTTCCACCCGGAACCCTTCCTTTCTGACAATGTAGTAAAGCACATCCCAGACAGATTCATCGTCGTCAACGATGAGTATGCGCATGTCTTCGGGGTTGCCGGCCGCAGAGGAGTTTCCCTCGTTACTCATGATCGCCCGCCTTATTCGCGCCGTCCATACCGGCCGCGGTCTTTCGCGCCACGCTTATATCTATGCTCCGGGAATCAGACTCATCCTTGGGCATCGCCTTAATCGGCAGGTACATCATTCCTTCGGGCAGGGCGAAGCGCATGGAGAAAGTCCCGTCCGGGTTCAGATTTACCTTGCGTCCGGATACCGTCACAAAGGCGTCCGGCTGGGTAGCGCCGTATAGTATCAACTCACAGTCCGCCACCAGCCAGAATTTCTTTCCGGCCGCCTGCGGGGCCTGGGAGGCCAAGGAGCTGACACCCCACGAAGCGCCCCGAGAAAACACGGACCGCAGCATTTCCCAGCGCTGGGCCAGGGATTTCGCCACCTCGCCCGAGCCTTTGCCGATGTATTCCACGCCGGAAAGCTGCAACAGCTTCTCAAAATCCCCGGAGACGGCCATCCACTTTTCGTCCATTACTTCGGAAACCCGGCCCGGAGGCAGCACCACGGTGTTGCTCTTAACAATGCCTATAAAATCCCCGGACGGCAATACAAGGCCGAGTTCGCAGCAATAAGAGCGCCCCGCTTCCTGCACGTGTACGTACCAACTCCCCTCCTCAAGCATGACCGGGACATCAAAATATGCCGGGCCGCTGCCCGGAGCGGCGCCAGCGTCATGAACGCGCAGCACTTGCCGCGATTTTTCAAAAACATCCGCTCCATGCGCGCGGGCAACCCCTGCGCGGGAAGCGGGAGTTATCTCCCAGTACACGAACATCCAGTTAGGGTCCCTGGGCAGCAAAGCCGCCATGGTTTCCCCGTATTCGCGCGGAAGCGCTCCGTGGCCGGTATCAGGCTGTTTGTTTTTATCGTCCAATGATCCCGATGACGGCATACCCCTCCCTAAGACGCCTTACACAAAATACGCAGCGATGTTTTCAAAAACTGTTCGCCTTTGAGATAATAGAACGTTTCCCGCAGGAACCGCGCCGCCAGACTGACAGAGCTCTTCTCCCCGCGTTTGGCATTACGGCGGCGTTTATGCGTAACTCTTTTAGATTTGCATCGTTTCATAAGCGTTCCCCATTCGCGCCGCACCAATACGCCTTACGCCATAAAGCCGTACCACTTCAGCGCCGCACCGGCGGTGAAAGCGTACCGCGGGCCGGGAGATGCCAGGCCGCTGTTTAAGTTACAAAGGAACCGAAAAAGATTATCTACCCTCAGCAACGAATATATATTGTTTCCGGCAGGACTGCCTATAGGGCAAAAGCAGGTACGGAATAGGTATGCAGAATACCTACCGACACATAACCGTTAAAGATTTTGAAGGAAAGAAACCAGGTTAACGTCCTTGTTGGCAAGGCCGAGTTTTCTGCGGATATTGTTACGGTGCTTGTCCACCGTCTGCGCCGAAGCGCTTAAAAGGCCGGCTATCTCCTTGGTGGTAAGTCCGGCCCTGACCATGTTGGAGATCTCTATTTCTTTAGGCGTAAGCCTAAGGTTCTTCTCCGTGAGTTTGCGCCCGAACGAGGAGATAAGCGTCTGCAGGCTTTTTTCCAGCAGGTCCAGGTGTACGCGCCGGGCCCCGCCCTCAAGCCGCATCCTTTTAAGTATCGGCAGGACTATCTTATGCACGTTCACGATGATCTCATCCTTCATCTTATTCTTTTCGGCCTCTATAGCGCCAAGGGCCTCCCGGAAAGCGATGTTTTTCTCTTCAAGCAGTCTCTTTTCCGTTCCCAGGTCGGCGCAGGTACGCTTAAGTTCTTCCTCCGCCTTCATGCGCTCCGTTATGTCGCGCTCGACCGAAATGGCCATAAGCTTCCCGCCCACCATTATCTCCCGCCCGGTCGCCTCGGCGGTAAAAACCGAACCGTCCTTGCGCTTATGCCGCACCACGAAATTGACACCCGACTTCCCCCGGTTCCTCGCCGTTATCGCCCGCGCGGCGCCGGGATCCGCGTTCAATATCGACACCGGCTTCCCGATTATTTCTTCGCGCGAATAGCCGAATGCTTTTAGAGCGACCGGGTTTATCTCCCTTATGACCGGCTCCCCGCCGGGCGGCATTTCAAGCAGGAGGATGGAATCGTGGGACTGCTCAAAAAATACCCGATACTTAGCCTCGCTTTCGCTGAGCGCCGCCGCCGACCGCCTGCGGCCACCGGCGACCTTATGCCAGCCGCCTTGGCTCTTGATAATGGCGAACTCATGCGTATCAAGCACTTCAATAAGGTTCGGCAAGGCGCATTTGCCTAGCGGGTAGGAGCAGACAGCCAGGGCCCGCCGCGCGCCTATTACCCCGTCTATCGCCTGCTCATACCCCAGCAGAGACCGCAGACTGGAGCCATCCGGCAGGGGCGCGTTGCCCGAGGCCCGGAGCCCCGCATAGCCGTTAGCCAGGGCACATTCCTCTTTCTGCACGCTTTGCCGGAGCACCGCGTCGACATTAAAACGTCCCTCTCTGGCATACCACTTGGTGTAAGGGATTATCTCTATCTGCCCCCTGCGTTTATACTCCGCCAGTCCGGGAACAGCCTTGGACAACGAGTGTTCGGCGGCCTCGGGGGTCAAAGGGGCGGCGGTGATCCAAAGACAAAGCTCATTGTTCTTAAGTCCGGCGGAAAAATAGGGGACCAGGATGTCAAGGAGGTCGGCCCTGGTTTCATAGAACTGGCAGACATGCGTTCCCCAGGGGAGCGCGCCAAGAAGCGCGCTGCCCGAGTCGCGCAGAACGCCTTTATCGGCAGCCGGCGATTCAGCCTGGCTCGTCCCGGAACTTTTCGCGGAACTATTCGGTTTTCTATCTGATCTCACGACCCCCCCGACAATTCTACATCCAAGGCTAGTCTATTCAAATCGTTCTTCCAGTGTCAAGGAGGCTGAAGTTTGCGCGCAGAGGCGGCAAGGCCCCCGTTTGGCGGGGCCGCTCAGGGCTGCGCCCCCTCCGCGCCCAGTTCACCGGGCGTTGCCAGCACCTCGGCGACGATATCCGGCAGGGTGAGAAACGAACGCGTGCCCTTAAGAATAAAGCACCGGGCCCGGCATTCCGCGTAAGCAATTATCTCCGCGGCCGGGTCCGAACTGACCACTATTACGGGGATGCCCTTAACGGCCTCGTTCTTCCTGAGTTCAGAACAGACCAGCACGGCGTCGCCATCGTTAAGATGGAAATCCAGCAGGATGCAATCCGGCCGGTGAAAGGCGGCCTTATCTACGCCTTCCGCGCAACTGACTGCGGAGAACACCTCATAACCCGCGAATATCCGCCCGAGAAGCCTATGCCAGTACGGGTCATCGTCGATGACCAGTATTTTTTGTTTTGCCACAATAGCCCCGCCCTTTCCGGCATCACCCCTCCCACCCGGCGGAACCCTAGCCCCCGTGCCCACTAAATATATACCATCTATAAATGGTCATGTCAACAACGCCCATAAATTATTGTAAGACCCCTCGATTTGCCCTAAACTATACTACCTATGAAGAACGGCATCATGAGAGACATCGGCACCCGGATAAGGCAATTACGGCAGAAGAATGGCCTGACAATAGAGGAAACCGCGCACCTGGCCGGCGTACACCCCAATTACCTGGGCGACGCGGAGCGCGGCAATAAGAATTTTTCCATAGCCACCCTCGCCAAGCTGGCGCAAGCGCTTGACGTGCCGATCTCGGGGATATTCTCCGGAAAAACGGCGGCAAATCCGCCCAACGCCGCCCCAGTAGACCGGCTGGTGTCCCTGTTCAAGAACGCCTCCCCAGAGGGGCGGGACTTCATAATCCAGGCCGCGCAATTCGCGGTCCGAACCAAAGCGAAGGCCGCCTAAGACCGCCTACTCGTGACCGTCCCCGGCAAATCGCCGTTGACTTGTAGCCCTGCATTGGCAACCGCGCCCATACGGGAATTTAAAGCCGATTGCTTGGTCTTCAACCGGCCCTTTTATTCCTCGCCCCGCCTATCCTCTAATTGAATCTCTAATTAACTCTAATTATTTTACTGCTTTATTAGAACCCATTTGGGCCTGGCATCATTCCCCTGATTTGCAATTTTGCTTTTTCTTCTAAGTTCTGATATCAAATTATTAATCTTTATCTTTTTCTGCCTATCGCTCATCCAATCAGGGAGCTTTTGCCAAAGCAGTTCGTCAATGTCTTTGCGCGTCAGATTTTTATGTTCATCAAGCGCCTTTAATATCAAGTCCAGGTAATACATTTTGTCAAAGGCCCTGTTTTTAGAATACCCGGCTTTCTGCCCGGTAATCTGGGACATGCCTTTTGAAAGGAAGCAGTTCGGCCTTCTTCCCTCAATTAACTTCCGGGCCTTAAGGTGTTTTTCCTCGGCCTTTGACAGCGGCTGTTTTTTCTGGACTTTATCCAGGAGAATAATCTCCTCAAGGGACAATTCGGAATTCCGGGCAAGCAGGCGGGCATAATCAATATTAAGGACTTTGCCAGTTATGGTGACTTTAACTTTATTCCCGGAAAGATCGTAGTCGGGCATAGGGAAAAACCGCTGCCGCTGAAAGTTGAATATTTTCCTGATGCCGCCGCCGGCGGTATCGACCATTTTCAGATTAAACATGGCGGTTGCCAGGAAGCGGTTGCGGTAATGTTCTTCGGGAGCGTTATCCTGCACGACTTTTCCAACATCTCCGGGAATGAAGCTGCCGAGATTTGTGAAAATGAGCTGATCTTCCAGCTCCACGACATTGATGCGACCGCCGAGAGAATAATCCTGATGGGCGATACAGTTATTTATCGCTTCTCTTATTGTGAACGGCTCGTACTGGTCTATTTCTTCCGGGAACAAAGTGCCTTCCTTAAGATAGCGGTATTTGGAGTTCCTGATCTTGGCGTAAACCTTATCCACGGCCAGCAGCAAAGGACAGCCGACGATCATGTAGTCTTTGTCGTTCCCTTTTGAATCCTTCAGAAGCCAGCGGATCTTGGCCTCGGCGGGGCCTATAAAATGCTCCGCCTCTTCCTTACCAAGCAGGATAACGGCGGTGCGGGTTATTTTGCCTTTGACGGCAAGTTTTGCCTTGTTAAGAAATGTTAAGGTGTCCCAGGTGTCCACCTCAGCGGCTTTATCGGGGAATTTGCTCTTAAAATTGGCGCGCGCCACGGAGATAGCCCGCTCATCCAGGTCGTTCACCGTCGCGCCGTCAACAATTGCCGCGCTCCAGTCCGTTAAGCCCGCCTGGCCTCTGATACGCTCTATCTCCTCGAGATTCAACGGGACCAGTTCTTCCCCATCCCGACCGTAATAATGCCCGTCAAAGGCGATGGGCAGTCCCTTGGGCGCGGAGGGAATCTGAAAAAGAACCACCCGTCCGCCGGGAGTACTCAGCTCATGTATTTCAATAAAAGTAATTCTGTTTGTGGTCTTCGCGGCGATTTCACCTTTTAAGTTATCCAGATCTTTGCGAGAATTCCGGAAAGAGCTTCCGACAATAGCATGCTGCCGGTTCTCCACTCCGAAAACGAGCCAGGCACAGGGCTTGCCTTTAAGATTCGCTTCATTGCTGAGTGCCGAAAAGTATTTGCCGATCTTATCGAAGTGATAAGTATTTTTTGCTTCCTTAAACTCCACCACCTCGGTTTCTGCGGGGAGACCACATAAATTATTCAGGATTACCGTGAGCTCTTTATCAGTCATAACATACCCCATGCCGTTTCACTCTGCAGACAGTCTGCCAGGAGTCAGTTCTTTTCATTCTTTAGATTTTTCTTTTAGGCCCAGCATCCTTTAAAACCATAGTCAATTGTAAAGCCAACCAGATTGGCACTTATCCCTGGAACTAACAAAGCAGTGGAGCTATCAGCTTGTATTTACTTTATGGATTTTTCACTCCATCGCTGAAACATCTGTGCATAAACCGGATTATCACAGCCACTCATAATCTCTCCGGCAACCATTTCTTTTTTACGCCTTCTCGCAGCCTCTGCGCACAATACGGATATTATGTTCCTGTATGCCTGTGGGCCGTCAAAACCGGCTGCCAATTTTACTAGTTGGCTCTCCCCCGTACTTGGGCGTATTATCGCCTGTGTAACCTTAGCCATTTCAAGGAAGACCCGTTCGGACTGTTTTTTGGGCAGACATAAGGAATCGCTATTGCAGCAAACAGCGAGCCTCGCCGAACACTGAATACTAGGAATACCATCATTGTAGACGTGCAGACTGTCGCTGATTTGGTTATAGCTTCCCAATTTCAGCCCCAGCCACCCGGACATGATTTCCTGAAGCGTGGTAAACTGCACGAAGTTATACGGTAGCCCGCGATAAACGTCATTACTCCTTAGGATTTGTGTCCATTCGAGCTTGCCATCCCGAACCTTAAGCATAGAGAAAAGATTGCATGGAATATCTTCCGCCGCTTCTACCCCTTTCGCCAGCGGCAAATCGAGTTCGCCGTTCCATATCTGAAGAACAACCTGCCGACTTTCAGGTTTATGACTTAACGTGTTATATGCGCGGTCAAGTTGATCTATCCCCAATTGACGCCTCAACCTATGCCCATATGCGCCATGGTATGTCGCACCCTTACCGGCATACTCTGGCAAAGCCGAATTGAAATAGTTCAGAAATGCAGAGTCATTACGCCCAGTCATTATCCATATCACTTCTGCCAGGGCAAAGGCTGGGTTGATTGGCGGGGTTCTGGAAACAACCCATCTCTCGCGCGGATTAGCGATTGAAATGGCCGCGTGTAATATTTCCCGCGTATGTCCGGCGCGGCTGACCTGTGCGGAGGCAACTGTTCCAGTTCTAAAGGCCTTCGCAATCTTCTGCCAGACAGCATCGGCTGTTTCTGCTTGAAATGTCTCAAACATATTTAACCTCAAGAGGCGATTTTCTCGTTTATCCCCCATTTGGGCGGATACCAGAATCCCACCGGCTCCATTTTAGGGGAAAATTTTTGCTTAATCCTTGTCCGCCCGGTATTACCCGAGAACTCAGGATGCTTTACCCTAGAGTACTTATCCACTTCACAAAAAACATTTTGACAATCAATGAGCTGTAGCGGTCTGCCCCACAAACTTTTAAAACTCAGACCTAGCCTGGCGAACTCTATCTCCTGCCTTTTTGCAACTAGCTGAATAATTTCCGACTCAGTCAATCCGCCAAGACTGCTAAAGCACTTGCGGATACCGTCTTTAGCGCCAGGGCCAGGAATAGTGAACTCCATCTCCGAATATTTCAAAAAACTGCTATAGTTCAAGTCCGTAATATACTGATACGCCAAGAAATCCCCGATAGTGGGGTATTCCCGAAGCAACTCAAAACCTTCGGACATATATTTAGTGTCGGCAATCCGCGCGGGGAGATCTTCACGCATCATCCGCTGTAAAAGTTGAAGATGCATAGTGTGTTTCCGCGGCCACGGAGAGGCCGGACCGCCGGAAGGCATTATATAGGCCGGGGAATACACCCGGCTGCCGGCTTTCATAGCCGCAGTCAAGGTCTGGTCATATTTTTCGAGTGAAAAGTCCCTGAAAGAAATTTCACCTATTTCTTTTTTCAACAACTCCCAAGTTTCAATTCGGTTAAAGATCTTGAACAGTATGGTTCTAAAGAATACCTCTTCAAAAGTCTGCTCTCCCGCGTATATAACATTGCGGATAAGATACTGGCTAACACGATCAGAGGCTCTATACGCATTTGTAAATTTAAATTCCCTTAATATCGTATCTTCTGTCCATGGCTGGGGCTCGGATTTAAACCGTTTAAAGAATATGCTTTGCCTTTCTGCCGCGAAGCGCCAATAGGTGTCATATACCACCGTAGGCACAGCTGGTCCTAACGGAGTTGGTTTTGGGGAGACCCTTTTAGCAATTACGCCGGCAGAGTCAGCGGATGACGCTTCCAAGATATTGTTTATATTTTGCATGACCTTTTCAATAGTATCAGAATTATCGATGTGGTGAACCGGTAAAATCTGCCCCTGCCCTCCAGCCAAATCGCGATATTCCATTAGCAGTTTCCGCCCAAATCTTGTCAGTTTATTTTTACGTTCTATCAAAAATATCAGCGGTGAGATATCGCCCCAATATTCTTTCTCTATCTCAACCATCCGCGTCAAGACTTCCGGAGCGACACCTCCAACGCGGCCATACACCCATAATGACCACCAATACCGGTCGAGAATGACCCATTGGCCTTTTTTTATGGCAGGCAATATTTTTTTACATATCACTTCAATGTGCGCGGCCAGGTGAAGCAACTGAAGACTCGTGGGGGTCGGCTGACCTATCCCAAACGCTTTTGGCTTATGGTGCAGGCGATAGACTAAATGCCCAAGCGTACCAGGCTCATTGCCCGGGAAGGAAAGGTGAACACACGACTTCCCGGACTTGCGAAGGCGCTTTACAAGGCTGCCGGAAAGCGTGGTTTTACCGGAACCATCCGGGCCCTCAAAAACGATAAGCCGTCCTGTCTTTTTCACTTTCCCGACCTCTTCTCATTTTTATCTGGAGCAGCATTTACATTTGTTTCCGGCAAAGATGTTTCCTGTGCAGTTTGAGGGGCTTTTTCAACGGCAGGTTTCACATCTGCACTCCGCCCCGGAGTTTTTGCCAAAACACCAAAGAGCGCTATAAGTATAGTGATAATGATGCCCACTGCCCACTTAAAGTTTCTTAACTCAGTTCTTAGGGAATCAATAGAGCCTTTTAATTCCCCCGGTGACGCGACCTCGCCTTGAATATTCATGACGTCCGTGGCGGTAATTTCATTTGTTGAGCCAGATGCCGGGTATGGATCTTTTGTAGGGAAATCTAAATTGTTTAGCCACAGCAAAAACACTGCCTGGTTTCTAGCAAGCACAATGTTTTTGCTCCCTGCATTGTAAACGGAAAATTTCAATTTCCCGGTATAGCCAGGGTCCACATGAAACCCAGAGACATTAACTAATCCTCGAAATTTAATTCCCGCCTTAATGGATATTAAACCAATGGTGCTGTTTGGAATTTTAACTGCCTCTTCCGTAAGCAACATGGCGAATTGACCGGGAGGAATTACAAACTGCTCACCTTCCGCCAAGAGAGTTTTTCGGCCGTCTTTTGATGATGTCGAATACGCCTCTTTCCCCAAAGAAAGCTCATAAGCACCATGAACAACTCGCTCCGAAGAAAATGGAGAAACCACGGCCTGGGATTTCCCCTGCTCTTGAAATGTCTCTGAGCTCCAGAATGTCATTGTGCTCTCCTTGGCTTAACGCGCGAGCTGAGCAAGTCGTTTATTTAGTGCGTCTGACACACCTTTTAACTCCCTTTTACCCGGGGAGCCCAGTTCAGGGCGCCCGACAAACACGTTGAGCCTGACCAGTTTAATCCCTAACTGCGAGGCCATGAACTGCCCAAGATGTCCAAGACCCAAGTAATTCCCGTAAGCTCTGTCAAAAATGTACTGGGTCGGATAGTAGGCAGAAACCGATAATCCCCCGGAATTATCATACCCAAAACTGACCTGCTGTAGACAGGGGAAACCTCTCATGGTTTGAAACCCGTGATCTTTCTGCGGATCAAAACAGGACGCGATCATCGCAGAATGTCTTGGATGGCTCCTGGCTTTCGCCCGTTTTCCCCACAAATCGATAGTGTGTTTCAATTGATTTTTACCGGGGATACCCTTTGTAATATTTTCACCAAAATTAACCATGCGCTCGAAATAAGTACCAAATCTATTCTTGGGATCCCGCGCCTTCAATCTGGGCAAAATTTCCGCAAGATAGCGAGCCGACAACACCGCACAATCCGGAGAACTGTTCATCCGCCAGAACTTCCAAGGAAAAATGGTGGAAGCGGAAACCGCGGCGCTGAAAACTTCTTTGCCCCTATAATTCAACCGGGCCGCATCAAATATTCGGCTTATTTCGACATCTTCGGCAGGAGCGCCAGAAAACCCACCAACGCTTAGGGCTAGAGGAGCAAGCTCACTATGAGACCGCTTCATTGCCTCCAGAAGAGCCTTTGCCCAAGCGACAGAGAGATTGTTTTCAGATATTACCGTGGGAGGGTTAGTCGACATCGGGATCTCCTAAATGCCTATAATCACTACGTCCGACAAAATCCTTCCTGGACACGCGAATATACGCGGACCAAGAACCATCTTCTGAAGAAATCGTGGAAATACCGGGGCGCACAGCCTTAACTACCTGTCCCAGGCGAACACTGCCGCAAGAAACGGCACTCACGCCATCTACCCGCACGGCTCGTTCAATAACCGCCAAATCACCAACCTGCAGGTCCACGGCCACGGTTTCCCAGTTACCATCGACAACAGCCAAATGCCTTACCCCGGCAGCCTCTTTCCCGAGCAGTTCTTCACGAATGCTTTTGGGTGTAGCTTTTTGCAACCGCTCACGCGACTCCGGGCTAAGCTTCCGCAGTGAATAATAGAGGTGATCGATAAGGGTTTCGTAACCAACCCCCAGTTGACAGGAAACCCTATATAGCTCGATATGCGAGCAGGTATCGGGGCGAAGGCCCCTGGAGAGGAACATCCGCTTTACAGCCCATAGAGGCATCAGTACATGGCCGGCAAAAGTATCAGCCAAGAACTCCTCATCGCTTTTAACGGCACACAGGGTATTATCAAGTAATAGGTCCAGGCTAGTGCCATGATTGAAATACCAGTGGCCAAGCTCATGCGCACAACTGAACGCCTGGCGCCCATACGGCCGGAACGATGGCACCAGAATAACGCCATGCTCCTTTGAGTACATCCCATCAAAGGAATCCCCCTCGATAAAGCGCACATCTATATCCAGGTTCTTCGCCACATCGTATACGCACACGGGCGCGGTTTCAGGGATAGACAACTTGCTCCTCAACTCCACCGCCGCCCTTAAAGCCTCTCGTGCCAAGATGGTTCGGTTCATCATATCTTGGGGCCATTAGCCTTTTTTAGAGTTTTGAGCAGTTGCAGGACACGATCAAGGTCTTTTGTGTTCAATTTAGTGAGCTCGCGAGCAGCCAGCTCCACCGATGGATCTGCGACCTCTGACCTGGACTTTGTAAGCCAAGAGGTGCTTACACCATATATTTTCGCAAATTTGACCAGTTCCTCAGCGGAAACGCCACGCCTGCCCGCCTCTAGTTCCGAAATTGAAGGCCGCTGAAGCCCCATCATGTCTGCAACCTGCCCCTGAGACAGTCCGCACTGCTGCCTGGCGGCGCGAAGCCGTTTGGCGATTTCCATTCGTTCTAGCTCATTTTTTAGCATATTTTTTCTCCTCTGAAGGCATCAATGTAAGCAGAAAATCAACTATTTCACCGATAGTGCGCTCTCGCTTCCGCTGGTCATCAACCAAAGGGTTCTGTTTATTAGGAATGAATATCCCGAGTTTTGCACCTAAGGGAGAAGCCATATACACCCCATGGATGCTTTCGAGTCCAAGGTCACTGGGTTTCTCGGAATCGGGCACATTCTTCCCTATATCGTGGTCGCACGCCTCTTGGAACGTTTGAACCAATATCTCTTTTACTTTTTTTCTCCGCTCGTCCATAAAACCCTCCCATTACTACTGGTAAGAATATCTTACCACACACACACAGGGTTTGTCAAGTCCCATGCCGGAAATATTCCGGGTGGGTCATTACGCCGTATCATGAATGGGCGGGGACATTCGTAAGACGGGCCAGGCCGGGGGCGGCGGCGCCTCCCGAGCGCAAGGCGCTCCCGGCCTGGCCCTCTGCTACCTTATTTCCCCGCAGCTCTCTCCCCGGTGGCTGCCGAACATTAACAGGAAAGACCACCGCGGCGGCCGCAGCAGCGGACGCCGGGGTGGTTTTTCTTAAATACTGCGGCCACCGGTCAGCCTAGGATAGATAACAACAACAGGCCCGCGCCGCGAGCGGTGCGCGGCGCACCGCTGGCGAGCGCGGGCAGAGTCTTTATAGATATTGGTTCAACTCTTTGCAGTGGGCGCGGGAAATAATTTTCTGCGTTGTACGGACGCCGAAGGCGGACGGGGGTGGAGCGCAGCGACACCGCAGTGCGGCCCTGTAAGGCCCAGTTGGGTACCGGCCGGCCGCGCATAGGAGGTTGTTAATAAGTGCGGGCCTCCTTGGGAGCAGGTGCGACGGCGCGTAGTGCCGGAGCCCTGCGAACGCCCTTCTTAGCGGCAAGCATGGGCGGCCGCGCTGCGTGGCCGACCGTGCGGCATCTCGCGGATAAGATCGGCCTTCCTTTTCGATCCCAGGATGGGCGGGGACGTGGAACCTATAATGTTACCTCGGGATGTTGCGCAAAGTAGGTTATAACTTCATCCTGAAAACCCCGCCAGATTTTTCTGGCAAACAAAAAGCTCCTCAAACGAGGAGCTTTTTACTTTCCGGCACGCGGCGCGGACCGGCGGGCCGGTTTTTTTTGTATCATTACTGGGCAGGGAATTTTCAGGGAGGGCACATGGAAGCAAAATCTAAAAAAATGATCGGGGCGGGCATAGCGGTGGCGGCCATAGCCGCGGCTGCGACTTACTTTCTCACCGGCAAGCGCGGCGCCGAGAACCGCGAGAAGATCGCGGCGTGGACGCTCAAGATGAAGGGCGAAGTCCTTGAGAAGATGAAGAAGATGAAGGACATCAACAAGGAAAACTACTACGCCCTGGTGGACGAAGTGGCCAAGCGCTACGAGCGCGTGGGCCGCGTCAGCGCCGAAGAGATGAAGCACCTGACCGCGGAAGTGAAGAACGCCTGGACGCACATCAGCAAGCAGCTGAAATAAGCGGCCCCCCGGCAAAAGAGACGCGCCTTCACGGGCGCGTTTTCTTTTTGCGGGCAAAGCGGCCCGGCCCGCCTTTCGCGGTAAAGACCTGACTATTTG
Source organism: uncultured Elusimicrobiaceae bacterium (assembly GCA_964417965.1). Lineage (GTDB taxonomy): Bacteria > Elusimicrobiota > Elusimicrobia > Elusimicrobiales > UBA9959 > UBA9959. The sequence continues at coordinate 54,906 of CAYQJX010000008.1, read as the reverse complement.
ATAGAATTTACGCGGGGACCTGAAAATGAAAAAGCTGCCTTTGACGGATGCGGACACCATACTGTTCACGAAGATGGTGAAGAAGATCAACTTCTTCGCCTCCATGAACATGGGCCTGCTGGAAAAGATCCTGAACCGCATAAACTATTACCAGTACGACGGGGGAGAGAAAGTCTGCCGGCAGGGAGACCCGGGGGATACTTTTTACGTGGTGTCTGAAGGCAAACTGAAGGTGAGCATCCGGGAGGCGTTCCTGTTCTCCAGGACGCTGGCAGAGCTGGGCCCGGGCGACTGCTTCGGAGAGATGGCGCTGCTGGAGCGCAAGCCCAGGAACGCAACCGTAACCTGCGAAAGTCCCTCCAATATTTTCATTCTTACTGCCGACCATTTTGACCAGGTACTGGCAGAAAACCCCTCATTCAAGCAGGAAATAAAAAGGCTGGCTTCCGACCGCCAGTTCGAGATAGACCACAAGAAGTAGCTAATCCCTTATATAATGGCAGGTGTAGCCGCCCGGATGTTTCTTTAAATAGTCCTGGTGATACGCCTCCGCCGGCCAGAACTTGCCGGCGGGCACTATTTCCGTGGTAATGGGCTTGCGCCAGCGGCCCGAGGCCCTGGCCCTCGCCACGGCGGCTTCGGCCTCTTTCTTCTGTGCCTCGTCGTGGTAAAAAATTACGGACCGGTACTGCGTGCCCACGTCGTTTCCCTGGCGACCGGGCGTGGTGGGGTCGTGCATCTTGAAGAACATGTCGAGGATGGCGGCGTACGAAATTTTTGCCGGGTCGAATTTAAGCTGTATGCTCTCGGCGTGGCCGGTGGAACCGGTCTTCACTTCCTCGTACTTCGGGTTCTCCGTCTTGCCGCCGGTATAGCCCACAACGGGGTCCGCCACCCCGGGCAGGCCGCGGAGGATCTCTTCCATCCCCCAGAAACAGCCGCCGGCCAGCGTGGCGGTCTCCAGTTCAGGTTTGTTTTTCATTTTTTTGTCACCTTTGGATCGCACCCCGGCATATGCGCTCTGGCATAAGGCAAGAGCAAGACAAACAGCGGCCAGTTTCCTCATAGCGAAAACTGCTCGTAATGTATATGCTCTTTCGGCACGCCCAGGCCCGCGAGCCCGGTCCGCAGCGCGGCCATCATGGGCGGAGGACCGCAAAGAAAAGCGTCCCGCTCGCCCAGGTCCGGGACCAGGCGCTTCAGGGCGGCCGCGTCCACGCGGCCTTTTTCCCCCGCCCAGTCCTTGTCGTCGCTGAGCACGTGCACGGCCCGGAAAGCCCCGGACTTTTCAAGCCCGGCCAGTTCCGCCTCGAAAACCATATCCTTGCGGGCCCTGTTGGAGAACACCAGCACGCAGTCTTTCTTCTCCGCGGCAAGCGCCCCCGCCATGGCGCGCAGCGGGGTTATCCCTATGCCGCCGGCCACCAGCAGGGCTTTACCGGTCCGCATCCGGGCGGAGGTGAAGGTCCCGTGCGGCCCGTCGATGATAACGGGGGTCCCGGGCTTCAGCCCGGCGTGCAGCGCGGCGGTGAAGTCCCCGAGCTTCTTTATGCTGAAGCGCAGCTCTCCGCCTTCCGGCGCCCTGGAGAAGGAGAAAGGATGGGCCTGCAGCTTAAAACCCGGCGCCCAGAAGCGCAGCAGGGCGAACTGCCCCGGCCGCACCGCTAAGGCCTCAAGCCCCTTTCCTTTTATATAGACGGACATCACGTCCGGGCTCTCCATGAAGGTGCGGTCAACGTAGAAGCCGTGCCGCTTATACTGCCACAGCGGCCGCAGCAGCCGGTACCACAGCACGTTGGCGGCGGTAAAGGCCAGCAGCGCGTACCAGCACCAGGCAAAATAGGGCAGCTCCGCCGCCATATCCCCGCCGAGCTCCAGCTGGTGGCCTATAGACAGGGCGAGGCCCAGGTAGGCGCCCAGGTGCGCGGTATGCCAGGCCTCGTAGCTCAGCCGCCGGCGGGTGAAAGGCAGGGACAGGATCACGGCGGCGATTATCAGCAGCTCGCCGGCGGCGGCGGGCAGGACATCGTCCCATTTAAGCACGAGCAGATACTGGGCCAAAAAGGAGTTCCCGGTCTGCAGCGCGTGGTGCCAGACCACCAGCGGCGGATGGGCGAGCAGCGCCAGCGGGATGATGAGCCCGGCCAGGTGGTGATAGCGCGTCAGTCGGTCCAGGCCGAAGAGCGGCTCCAGCCACTTGGCCCGCGAGATCAGCAGCAGCTGCGCCATCACGCCCAGCGCGGCGACAATGCCGGTCAGGCGGCCGAAAGCCATTAGCAGACCCAGTCTGTCGGCGAAGAAGCTGCCCATGGGCGCGGTGCTGTTGTCGAAGTACCACAGATAAAGCGCGGCGGCGGCTCCGACGGGAAAAACGGCGAGAAAGATTTTTTTCATAAAAATAAAAGCCGGCGCCCGGATCCGCGGACGCCGGCCCTTCGTAACTTACTGTATCTCGGTGAACTGCGAGCGGGGCTGCGAGCACACGGGGCACACCTTTATGTTCATGTCCATCGTGGTGTAGCCGCAAGTCTGGCAGACCAGGAACTTCTTTGCCGCTTTCCAGCCGTTAAGGTCCTTGAGGGCCGCCGCGTAGTACTGCGCGTGCACCTTCTCGGCGGCCATGGCGCCCTTGAAGCTGTACATCGCCTGCGTGTTCTTGTCGGCCTCGGCCTTCTTGAGGAAGCCGGGGTACATCTTCTTGGCCTCGTGGTTCTCGCCGTTGAGCGCCTCTTTGAGGTTCTCTTTGGTCGTCTTCACCACGGGCGCCTTCACGTCGGCTTTGGGCACGCCGCCCAGGGCCTCTATGACCTTGGCGTGCTTGGCGGCGTGTATGCCCTCCGCCATGGCGGCGGCCTTGAACAGGCCGGCGGCGCCCAGGTAACCCTCCGCCTGCGCCTTAACGGCGAAGGCTTCGTAGCGGACCTTGGCGTTGGACTCGCCGTTGAAGGCGGTCTGCAGGTTCTCCAGCGTGGTGGCTTCCGGTTTGGCCGGAACCTTGGCTTTATTCTCCGCGGCGCACACGTTGCCGGCCAGCAGGGCCAGCGCGGCGACGCCTAACAGCGTTTTCTTAATTGTCATTTTTATCCTCATGAGTTCTATTTCCCCCTAACAAACTCATTATACAACTTCAAATGAAGGCCAGGTCCAGTTTTATCTCCGGGTGCAGGCTGCGGCTGACCGGGCAGGCCTTCACGCAGGCCATCAGTTTCTCGCGCTGCAGCGGGGTAAGGCCGGGCGGCAGTTTAACCACGCCGGTCAGGGCCGCTATGCGCCGCGGGCTCTCCTGCATGTGCTTTTCTATCTCTATGGAGGCGCCTTCGAACTTTATGCCCTCGCGCGCGGCCAGCTTGGCCATGATGCTCAGCACGCAGGAGGCCACCGAAGCGGCCGCCAGGTCGGTGGGCGAAAAAGTTCTGGCCCGGCCGCCGTTGTCCACCGGCAGGTCCGTAAGGATCCGGCTGCCGCTGGGGCCGTGGGTAAGTTCAACCTGGTCGTCGCCGGCATAAACGGCGCTTATTTTTAAAGACATGGGTCCTCCTAAAGGCTCTTCATATTTATTATAATATTTATCTCGTCTATCCCTGCAGGAGGTTCCCTTATCATGAACATCCGTCATCTTTCTTTTGCGGTAGCTGCTGTTTTTGCCGTTTCCTGCTCTTCCAAGACGCAGGAAACCACCCAGACCGGGGCCGCCGCGGCGGACATGTCCGCCCGGGCCCCGGCTGAGATCAAGGAGGCTAAAGTCAACATGGATATATTAAAAGACCCGTCCAAGGCCACGGAAAAGGCCCCCGAGAGCTTCAAGGTCAAGTTCGACACCACCAAGGGCGCCTTCACGCTCGAGGTCACCCGCGCCTGGTCCCCCCTCGGCGCCGACCGGTTCTACAACCTGGTCAAGAACGGCTACTTCGCCGACATCGCCTTCTTCCGCGTCATCTCCGGCTTCATGGTGCAGTTCGGCATCCATGGCGACCCCGCCGTGGCCTCCGCCTGGCGCGGCGCCCGCATCCAGGACGACCCCGTGAAGCAGTCCAACACCAAGGGCTACATCTCCTTCGCCATGGCCGGCCCCAACACCCGCACCACCCAGATGTTCATCAACTTCGGCGACAACGACCGCCTGGACGGCATGGGCTTCTCCCCCTTCGGCAAAGTGACCGACGGGATGAGCGTGGTGGAGAGCATCTACTCCGGCTACGGCGAAGGCGCCCCCAGCGGCATGGGCCCGGACCAGGGCCGCGTACAGATGCAGGGCAACGCCTATCTGAAGGCCGAGTTCCCCAAGATGGACTATATCAAGAGCGCTCAACTGCTTAACTAAAAAACAGAATACGACCGGGGCCCGGTCCACCCGGACCGGGCCTTTTACAACACGCTATGGCTAAAATACTGGTGGTCGACGACGACGAAACGATGCTGCTTATCTTCAAGGCCTACCTTTCAAAGGCGGGCCACGAGATAGAGACCGCCGCCGACGGCATGGCCGGCCTGGAGAAGGTGGCCTCTTTCAGCCCCGAGCTTATCATCCTGGACGTGAACATGCCCAAGATGTCCGGCTTCGAGATGGCCAAACAGCTCAAAGAGAACGCGGCCACCAAGGATATCCCGATCTTTATCATGACCTCCCTCAAGCAGGAAGCCAACATAAAAAAAGGCTATGACCTGGGCATAGACGAATATATAACCAAGCCGACTAACATAGAACACCTGAAGCTGAAGATCACCAAGTTCTTGGAGCGGAAGCGGACTTGCTGACCTGCGTCCGCTGAGGGGCGGCGCAGCCTACTGGCGGGCATTTTGCTGGACCATTTCACACATTCCCCGTATTTTTATCACTACCTCTACATGGCGGTAGCGTTCCTTGCCGCCTTCAATCTACTCGAGGTGATCTTCCTGCTGACGCATAAGGCGCGCATGGAGCGCAACGAGGCCCGAAAGGAAGCGCTTAAGCGCCGCGTCTCCACCGCCATAATAACCGTGACCGATCCGGCCGAGATCCTGCCCAAACCCTCAGACTATGTGGAACAGGCGGCCTACAGCGAGGCCATCTCGAGCGTGCTGGAAAGCTTCGAGGGAGAGATCGCCCAGCGCGCCTCCGGGCTGGTGCGCAAACTGGGCATAGACGATTACTACCGCCGCATAGCCAGGGACGCCGCCTGGTACAAGCGGGCCAACGCCATAGACACGCTGTCCGCGTTCCGCCTGCCGCACAACAGGGAGTTCTTCCTGGCCGTGTTCCGCAGCGAGGCCTCCGTAGACGTCCGGTACCGCATCATCTTCGGGCTCAGCCTGCTGCCGCGCAACAGCGAAGATATAGTGGATATTTCAAGGGCCCTGTCGTCGCTGCCTTACCTCACGGCCAAATACACCGAAGACATTTTTTTCAACATCATAACCGCGCTGAAGCTCGCCGGCAAGGAGGAGGACTTCGGCATCTTCCTGAACGGCATCATGAACGACTCCTCCATCAGGCCGCTGATCAAGCGGGACTGCATCTCCGCCTGCCACGCGGCGGCCTGCGAGCGCGCCGCCACCGTGGTCAAGCGCTACTTCCTGACCTTCAAGGCGGAGCCGGAGATCCTCATAGCCTGCGTCAGGTCGCTGGTGCGCATGGGCAACTTCGACGTCATCCACGAGGCGCTGTTCCATCCCGACTGGCGCGTCAGGCTGACCGGCCTTAAATACGCGCATCTCTCCAAGGACGATCTCCTGAAGGACCTCAAGCGCCTGCTGCACGACGGCAACTACCACATCCGCGTCAACGCCGGCATAGCGCTGGCCCGCCTGGGCACGCCCGGGGCGCAGGTGCTGCGCGAGGCGGCCGGGGCGGACGACAAGTTCGCCGCAGACGCCGCCGCTTACGCGCTGACGCTGGCGGAGGCCGCGGGATGAACCACTTCATCATCTGGGGCGCGTTCGCCATACAGAACGTCATCTTCGGCTATTTCCTGATCATCAACACCACCTACACGCTGCTGATCCTGCTGGCGCTCAAGGACATCCTCAAACACTCCTACCTCTCCACGGCCCGCTCCACGCGCCGCCTGCTGGTGGCCGACTCGTACTACAAGCCGGTCTCGGTCATAGTGCCGGCCTACAACGAGGGCCAGGTCATAGTGCAGAGCGTCAGATCGCTGCTGAACCTGCATTACCCGGAATTCGAGGTGCTGGTCGTAAGCGACGGCTCCACCGATGAAACTATCGAGACGCTGAAAAAGGAATTCCGCCTGCAGGCCACAAATAAACCCATACGGCTGCAGGTGCCGCACGCGCCGATACGGGCCATCTACGTCTCGGCAGACTATGAGAACCTGATAGTGGTGGACAAGGAGAACGGCGGCAAGGCGGACGCCATCAACGCCGGCATCAACGTTTCCTCCTACCCCATTTTTTGCTCCATAGACGCGGACTCGCTGCTGGAGCCCGACGCCCTGATCAAAGCGTCCAAACTGTTCATAGAGGACGACGAACTCATCGCCACCGGCGGCATAGTGCGCATCCTCAACGGCTGCACGGTCAAGGAAGGCGCCGTGCTGGAGATAGGCATGCCGCACAGCACGCTTGAGGCGATACAGGTGCTGGAATACACCCGCGCTTTCCTGTCCGGCCGCACCGGCTGGAACATCCTCAAGAGCCTGCTGATCATCTCCGGCGCCTTCGGCGTGTTCCGCAAGGACATGGTGGTGGCGATAAACGGCTACCGCAAGACCGTCGGCGAGGACATGGGCCTGGTGATGCGGCTGCACCGCCACTGCAAGGACAACAAGATCCCGTACAAGATCCTGTTCGTGCCTGACCCGGTCTGCTGGACGCAGGCGCCGTCCAGCCTGAGCATGCTGCTCAAGCAGCGCAACCGCTGGCACCGCGGCCTCATAGACTGCCTGATAACCAACCGCAAGCTGATACTTAATCCCAAATACGGGGCGGTAAGCCTTTTAGGCACGTCTTACTTTGTTTTTGTGGAGGCGCTCGGCCCGGTGATAGAGCTGCTGGGCTATATTTCCATCCCCGTGCTGTATTTCTGGGGGCTGCTCAACGTCAGGTTCCTGCTGCTGCTGGTAGTGATAGCCATACTCTGGGGCATCTCCATAAATATCGGCACCATCTTCCTGGACACCTACAATTACCGCCGCTACAAGAAGAACAGCGATATCCTGCGGCTGTGCCTGCTGGCCGTGGTGGAGTTCTTCGGCTACAGGCAGCTGACGCTGCTCGAGCGCGTCAAGGCGACTTTCTCCTTCCGCTCCACCCAGTGGGGCGCGCAGAAGCGGCAGTCCATCCAGACTGACGAGCAGAAGACCGGGAGCTGACAACATGGAAAACGAAGAGCCCACGACCCCCGACCCTTTCAAGAAACCCCCGCTGGCAAAAGTCATAGCGGCGGCGCTGCAACCGTACGGCCTGCTGCCGGCGCGCTTCCTGAACCTGCTGCCGGCGCTGCTGGCGGGCCTGCTGTGCCTGCGCCTGGCGGAGCTGGCCGCCTGGCTGACCGGCGGCGGGTCCATAGTTAACGCCGCCTCGGTAACCCCCGACGCCGCGGGCCTGGACCTGCTGTGCCTGGCCCGGTACCTGTTCGTCCTGTTCGTCTTCTCGCTGCCGTTGCTGCGCGAGACCGGCCGGCCGCGCCCCTGGCTGCGCCTGGGGCTGCTCTGGTCGCTGCTGCTGTTCGTGCAGACGGCGCTGGTAGAGTATTTCTTCAACTCGGGCCTGCCGCTCGGCTCGGACCTCTTTGGCTACGCCTTCAAAGAAATAGTGACGACCATTCAAGGCGGCGGCCCGCTGCGGCTCCCCCCGCTGGCCGGCCTGGCCGCGGCGCTGGCCGTTCTGTGGTTCCTGCTGCCGCGCCTGTGGCGGCGGGAGCGCCTCTTCGTCCCCGGCCTGCGGGCGCTGGGCCTGCTGGCCGCCAGCGCCGTCTGCCTGCTGGCGCTGCCGCAGCAGCCGGCCAACAGGGGTTCGCAGAAGGAATACCAGCACACGCTGGCGCTGAACAAGACCTGCTATTTCATAGACGAGACCTTTGTCTATTTCACGCCGGCCTGGTTTAAGAACCTCACGGTCAAACCCGTCTCGGGGGCCGTTTTCTACGATTTCAAATACCTGGACCCCAAGTACCCGTTCCTGCACGCCGAGCAGACCCCGGACGCGCTGGGCCCTTACTTTAAAAGAACCTCCACCGGACGCCCGCCCAACCTGGTCTTTATAATCGTCGAAGGCCTGGGGCGCGCCTTCTCCGGGCCGGACGCCGCGCTGGGCAGCTTTACGCCGCGGCTGGACAGGAAGGCCGAAAACTCGCTGTACTGGACCAACTTCCTCGCCCCGCAGGGACGCACCTTCGGCGTGCTGCCGACGCTGCTGGGCTCGCTGCCTTTCGGCCCCAACGGCTTCGCGGAGCTGGGCGAGGCCATGCCGCCTCATGTCACGCTGCTCAGCCTGCTCAAACAGCAGGGCTACCGCCTCAAGGTTTACTGCGGCTTCGACGCTGATTTCGACAACGACCGCATTTTCTACCAGCGCAACGGGGTGGATTCCGTCACGGACGAGCTTAATTTCGGGGCCGGCTACCAGAAGAGCAACATCTGGGGCTACGCGGACGGAGAACTTTTCAGGCGCATCCTGGAGGGCGAGGCCAAAGACGGCAAGCAGCCGTTCCTGGCGGTGATAAAGACCTCCACGATGCACACTCCTTACACGTTCAACGGCCAGCAGGCGTACGCCCAGCCGTTCGAGCGGCACCTGGACCAGCTCGCGATACCGGCGGAAAAGAAAGACGCCTACCGCGCCCAGCTGCCCATCTACACCAGCACGCTGTACCTGGACGACGAGCTGGACGATTTCCTCAACGCCTACGCCAAATTGCCCGCTTACCGCGACACCATCTTCATAATAACCGGCGACCACCGCCTGCCGGAGATCCCTCTGGGAACGCGCATAGACCGGTACCATGTGCCGCTGCTGGTCTTCTCGCCGCTGCTCAAGGCGCCCGCGCGGATAAAGTCGGTCTCGTCTCAGTTCGACGTGGCCCCGTCGCTGCTGGCCTATCTGGCCAAGGGTTACGGTTTCAACACGCCTAAGGCCGTCACCTGGCTGGGCTCCGGCCTGGACATGGAGCCCGCGTTCCGCAACACGCACTATATCCCGATCAAGCAGACCAAGACCAACCTGGTGGACTATGTCTCCGGCTCCTGGTACATTAACCAGGACACGCTCTACCGGCTGGGCGACAATATGTACAGCGAGCCGGTGCGGGACGACGCCGTGCTTAAGCGGATGCGCGGACGGATGCGGGCCTTCAGCCTGGCCAATGACCGGGTAAAAGAGACGGGCCTGATGCCGCTGCCGGCGTCGGACGACCTGGCGCCCTACGCCGAGGCGGGGCGCGTGCCCCCGGTAACGATATCGGACCAGGCCGAACCGGAGGGGGTTTATGTGCGCGACCTGACTTCCCCGGAGCGCGCCAAACCTGGCGCGTTGCATGTAGAGATGACTTTTTCCAACAACGCGGACTCCCCCTCCGCGCCGTTCATCCCGCTGGTGGTGCTGATGACGCCCGACACTAAAGAGCTGTCGGAGACCTACGGCAAGCTGATGCAGCTGCCGGCCGGCGGCAAGGCGCCGGCGGCGCTGGACATAAAATGCGACGGGGTTAAGCCGGGCATCTACTATCTGGCGGTGATACCTTCCGACCCGGACAACGGCAAGAGTATAGGGACCGGCCGCTACAAGATACAGGTGAAATTTGAATAAATGAAGAGCGCGTTACTACTCTTTGCGGCGCTGCTGCTGCCGGCGGCCATAGCTGCCGCTGCGGCTCCCCGCGCCGTCTGGGTGTGGGAGCAGGACTCCCGCGACCTGCTGCTGTCCCGCGAGGCGGCCAACAGCGCGGCGGCCTTCCTTAAGGCGCACGGCATAACGACGCTCTACCTGTACGCCGACAATTTCAAGGGCGTCAACCTGCTGGAGAGCCGGCCGGAGCTGTACCGCGCGCTGCTGCGCCGCCTGCATCGCCGCGGCTTCCGGGTCTACGCGCTGCTGGGCTCGGCCTACCTGCACACCGAGGAGTACGTGCTGCCGGGGCGCCGCAACGACGCGCTGGCCATGCTGCGCTGCGCGCTGGCCTACAACGCCGCGGCCGCGCCCGACGAGCGTTTCGACGGGGTCAACGTGGACATCGAGCCGTACATCCTGTCCCAATGGAGCACGCAGCGCGACAGGCTGCTGCGCCTGTATCTGGACCTGGGCCGCGCCCTCATGGACCTTAAACGCGCCTCCCCCGTCTCCTTCCCGGTGGGGCCGGCCATGCCGTTCTGGTTCGACGGCATAACGCTGGACTGGAACGGCGTCAGCAAGCCGGTAAGCGAGCACGCACAGGACATTTACGATTACACGGCCATCATGGACTATCGCGACCGCGCCGAAGGGCGCGACGGAATTATAGCGTTAGCCGCGGCAGAGCTGGCGTACGCGGGCCGCGCCGGGCGCAAGGTGACGATAGGCGTGGAGATCTCCAAAGGCGAACCGCAGAAGATCTCGTTCGCGCATCTCAAAGAGGCGGACCTGGAGCGGGAACTTGCGAAAGCGGAGGCCGCCTTTTCCAAAGAACCGGCTTTCGACGGATTTGTGATACACCACCTGGGCAGCTACAGGGCGTGGCTGAGCCGGCAGAAGGCCGCCGGCCGGTGACTAAAAATGCAAAAAAAACACATTAAAGAAGAGGGTGACGGGCGCGGGGGGCCGCTGGCGCTGCTGGGCTTCTTCCTGGTCCTGGCCATCTATTTTCTTTACCAAGCCGCCTTCCTCAACGGCTTAAAGAGGCTGTTCTGATGTCCTGGGCGATAGCCTTATTCTTCTTCATTTCTGCCTTCTACGCGGCCCGGACGCGCCTTAAGCGGGTCGACGAGGCGCTGCTCGCCGCCGGCCTGCTGACGGCCGCTGAGGCCGTGCTCCTGGTGACCCTGCTCGGCTGGCTGAACCTGCTGAGGCCGGCCCCGGTACTGGCCCTGACGGCTGGCTGCGCCGCGCTGCACGCCGGCATCTTCCTGCGCGCCAGGCTAAAGGGACCGCTGCCGGGGGCCCGGCCAACGTGGCGCCGGTTCCTGCTCTTCCTGCCGTGGCCGCTTTGGCCGGCGGTCCTGATAGCCGCCGTGGCGCTGTTCCTGCGCCTGGCCCTGGCGCTGGCCATCCCGGCGGACTCCTGGGACGGGCTCACCTATCACCTCCCCATCCTGTGGCGCTGGCTTGAGCAGGGCAATTTTGACCTCACCGGCTGGATAGGGCCGGCCAGGTATTTCCCGTGGAACGGAGAGCTGCTGCCGGCCTGGCTGGCCATGCTCGACGGAGGCCGGCCGGACCTGGCCGTAGTTGCGCAGAGCCTGGCGCTGCCAGTATGGGGAGCGGCCGGCGCCGTGCTGGGCCGCCGGGCAGCCGGCGCCCGCTGGGCGGCGCCGGCGGCGCTGGCGCTGCTGACCCTGCCGCTGGCGGTCATCCACGCCGGCATCCCGTACGTGGACCTGGTCTATTCCGCTTTCTGGCTGGCCGCCGCGGCCGCCGCGCTGTGCCTGGAACGCACACGCCGCCCAATCTATCTTTTCCTGTTCGCTACGGCCTTCGGCCTGGCGGCCGGCACCAAATCCACGCTGTACTTCCAGCTGCCGCTGCTGCTGCCGCCCCTGGCCACGCTTTACCGGGACAGGGGGCTGCGCCGGACGGCGCTGCGCCTTTTCCCGGCGCTGCTGGCCATAGTCACGCTCACCGGCGGCCTCAGCTACCTGCACAACTGGTGGACGAAAGGCAACCCGATCTATCCTTACGCTTTCCGCGTAGGCATAAAGACCATCTTCGGAGGGGTGGTCTCTCCCGGAGAACTGCTGATAACGGTAGAGCGCTGGTTCGTAGCTTCTCCTTCCGGCTGGCTCTGGTATCCGTTCCACGAGACCATGCGCGGCGCCACCGTCTACAGCAGCGAGAACGGCTTCGGCCCCCTTTTTGCGGCCGGCTGGGTCTTCTGGCCTTACGCGCTCTGGAGCGCCTGGAAGCGCAAAGATAAAGGCGCCTTCTGGGTTTTCATGCTGCTGCCGCTGACCGCGCTGTTCTTCTTCGGCCTGCATCCCACCCGGGAACAGCGCTATGTGATCTTTATCTCGGCCGTTCCCATCCTGGCGCTGGCGTACGCCTTCAGGCGGTCCGCCGGCTGGATACGCCTGGGGGCCGCGGCGCTCTGGGGCCTGGGGGTGGTGTTCGGCCTGGGCGGGGTGGCTAACTATGCGGGCATGGACGACAGCCTGAGAAACGCCTGGGTGGTAATGCGCGCCGGCGGCAGGACCGATCCCTATGAATATTACCGCACCAAGTTCGGGCCGTTAGGCGAGGCCTGGACCGCGCTTAACGAGCGCCTGGGCAAAGGCGACGTGGTCTGCACAAATTACGGGGAACTGCTGTTCCCGCTGGCGGGCGTGCCGGCGCGGGCGCGCCTGGTCACCATAGCGGGCAAGCCGACGCCGTACCCGGAGACCTACTACGGCTACGATACTCCGAGCTGGCTGCGCCAGGTGCAGGAACGGCGCGTGCGCTATTTCATGCTCTGGTCGCCGGCCTGGTACCCGGAGGAAGGCCGCCTGGAACGCGACAGCATAGCCGCCACCCCGGAACTTTTCCGGCTGCTGGGCTCGTGGCATTCTTCCGATTTTGGTGAGGTAAAACTTTACGAGGTGCGGCCGCGGCCGGCGGCGCCGCCGGCTGCCGATTGACGGCCGCCCGTCAGAAACTGTACCTGGCCTGAAGCCCGGCGGAATAAGAGCGGTCGTTCACGCTGGTGTTCCTCGTCCTGCCCTGCAGGTGCAGCGAGAAACCGCTGCCGCGGAACCAGTCCAACTCTCCAAGATAAACATTGCCGCTGTAGGAACCGCGGCTGTCGTTCAGGAAGCCGTGCTCGTAGCCGAGCAGGGCGGACCAGTTCTTGCCATGGCAGCGCCGCCAGTAGGCTCCCAGCCAGTTAGCGCGATTGTCCGTGGAATTGTACCCGGAGCGGGGCTCGAGGAAATCCTGCAGCGAGAACCTGTACACACCGTAGAATTCTTTTTGCCACGGCAGCCAGGCGGTCAGGTCGGCGTTCAGCTCGGCCAGCCGGTTGGAGTCGGCGTACCAGGTCTGCGCGGCCGAGGCCGAGGCCCGGTACTTTTCTTCCACGGTATGCGCGAGCCCGGCGCTGACGGAATCGGTGTAAACGTACTGCAGACGGCCGGAGGGAGACGCGCTGTAGAATTCCTGCGTATCGTGCGAGTAGCCGGCGCGCAGCACATTGCGGCCGAACTCCCTGACGCCGCGCAGCGAGGCCGAGCCGGTGGTGCTGCCGTCGGAAGCGGCGTAAACGCCGCCCCTGGCCAGCATCTCCCAGCCGAACACTCCCTTCTCCGCCTCCAGGCGCGCGGAACTTTCCCTCATCAGTTTAAAATACTGGGTCGTGCCGGAGCCGCGTACGAATTTTGGCGCGCTGGCCAGATACGCGCGCAGTTGCGCCGAGCCGGTGTCCCAGCTGCCGGACAGGCGCAGGCGGTCCATGGTCTTGTTGCCTACCGCCGAAGCTTTCACGTCGGAAAGGACCGAGACGCCGTAACCGGCTTCCCAACCCAGGTCAGGGGCGGGGCGGCCGCGCAAGCCGACCGTATAGATCTGTTCCAGTATGTCGTAATAGGTAAAACCGCCGCCCTCATTGCGCTGCGCCTCTTCCCGTACGGTCACCCCGGCCAGCAGGTCCAGCCCCGGTTTAAGCCGGACCGCCGCTTCGCCGCCGGCGGAAGAACCTTCATAAAGTATGCGCTGCGGGCTGGCGGTGTCCAGGCCTTCCATGGAATGAGACCGGTATGTCCTGCCCCAGGGGAAAACGCCGCCGGCCAGGCGCTGCATCGCCGAATCCAGCCGGGAGCGCATCTGGCAGTCGCGCGGGTCGGCGGCCACGATAGCCTTATAGGTGAGCAGCACGGCGGCTTCGTCCTTAAGGGCGTTCTGCGCCCGCAGGAGCAGCCCCAGGATATAAGGGTTGCCGGGCGAGGCGGCGTTCCATTTTTCCAGCGCCTGGCGGGCTTCGGCGTACTGGCCCAGCGAGAGGCAGGCCAGCGCCAGGCCTTCCAGCGCGCCTCCGCTCTCCGGGTTCAGCCGCTGCATTTCCAGGAAGGTCTCTTTGGCCCCGGCGTAGTCCCCCTTCTTGCGCTGCTCCATGCCGTAGTCGTAGGTAGCGGGCTGCGCGGCCAGGGCCGCGGGCGGGGTGAGGGCTAAAAAGGGGAGCAGGAGCAGGATTTTCATGCGATAGGCTATTTTACAAAATAACGCCCCGGGGCTTCACTGAACGAGCGTTCACCCGCGGGCCCCCGTTTTGGTATAATATGGATAGCGGACTTGATCCGGTCACGGACAGGTACCCACGTTATGAAAAGATCTTACGGCATCGCCGGCAACGGCCGCGCTTCGGCTCATCTGCAAGCCTACTTCAGGCTGCTCAATATTCCCTTCAGGCTCTGGCACAGGCGCTCCGGCTTAAACCCCGGGGCCGTCCTCGCGCCCTGCTCCACGGTTTTCCTACTCCTTAAAGATTCGGCCATCGCCCCGTTCATAGCGGCGCACCCTTTCCTTAAGGAGAAACAGCTCGTACATTTCTCCGGCTCACTCGGCGTTGAAGGCGCGGCGGCCATGCACCCTTTCATGCCGCTGGCTTCGCGGCCGCTGACGCTGGCTGAGTACCGCGCCATCCCCTTCGCCCTGGAACCGGGCGTCTCCCTTAAAAAACTGGTCCCGGAATTCAGCAACCCGGTGTTCCGGGTGCCGCGGAGCCAAAAGGCGCGCTACCACGCCCTCTGCGCCCTGGGAGCCAACCTGCCGGTACTGCTCTGGACCAAGGTCCTGGCGGACCTCGCCAACAATTTCGGGATAAAGCCCGCCGCCGCGCAGGCCTATTTCCGCGCCTCGCTGGAAAACTTCGTCAGCGACCCCGCCGGCGCCCTCACCGGCCCCATCGCCCGCCGCGACGCCGCCACCGTCCGCGCCGACATAACCGCCCTCGGCCGCGACCCCTACGCCAAGGTATATTCAGCTTTTGCAAGGGCTTACAACAGCCAGCCAAACCGGCGCGCCTGCGGGGACCGGGTTAGCAAAACCGTCGTTGAGCCCGCCGCTTGCATAGCGCGGCGGGCGAATACCGAGCGAGGGCACGGTGTGCCCGAGCGTGTTTTGCGTTCCGGTCCCCGCAGGCACGACAGGAGAAACAGGAAATAATGAAAATAACCGACTTCTATAATTACAGGAAACCAGGGCCGAAGATCTCCATGATCACGGCCTACGACTACACGCTGGCGTCCATCGCCGCCGGCTCCGGCGTGGACTGCGTCCTGGTAGGCGACAGCCTGGCCATGGTGATGCACGGCCACCCCTCCACCCTGGCCGCCACCCCCGAACTCATGGCGCTGCATACCGCCGCCGTGGCGCGCGCGGTAAAAGGCAAGCTCATCGTAGGCGACATGCCCTTCCTCTCCGTGCGCAAAGGCCTCGCCCCCGCCATGGAAACAGTAGAAGCTCTCGCCCGCGCCGGCGCGCAGGCCGTTAAGATAGAAGGCCTGGACGGCCACGGCGACATAATAGCGCACATCGTGCAGTCCGACATGCCGGTAATGGGGCACCTCGGCCTCACGCCGCAGTCGCTCAACCGCCTGGGCGGCTATAAGACGCAGGGCCGGGACCAGGCCTCCGCCGAGAAACTGGTGAACCAGGCCCTGGAGCTGGAACGGCTCGGCTGCTTTGCGCTGGTGCTGGAATGCGTGCCCGAGGCGCTGGCCGCGCGCATAACGCAGCTGCTGAAGATCCCCGTCATCGGCATAGGCGCCGGGCGGCATACCGACGGCCAGGTGCTCGTCCTGCAGGACATGCTGGGCCTTTACGGCGAACCGCCGTCCTTCGTAAGGCAGTATCTCGAAGGCAGGCGCCTGGTGACCGAGGCCCTCAACGCTTTCGACCTGGAAGTAAAGGAAGGGATTTTCCCGTCCGAGCCCGCCAGGAAGAAGACCGCGGCCGAAAGCCCTTACGCGCTCGCCGGGAAATAAAGCCATGGAAATAGTCAAAGGAACCACAAAATGGCTTAAGCTGCGCGCCGGCCGGCGCTTCGCCGGGCAGACGGTAGGCTTTGTGCCCACCATGGGCGCCCTGCACCAGGGCCACCTGTCCCTGCTGGAGCGGGCCAAGGCCGAGAACGCTATAGCGGTAGCCAGCGTCTTCGTGAACCCGACGCAGTTCAACGACCCCAAGGACCTGGAGCGCTATCCCCGCACCCTGGGCGCGGACGCGAAATTACTGAGGGAGGCCGGCACGGACTTCCTGCTGCTGCCTTCCGCCAAAGATATGTACCCCGACGGCTACCGGTACCGCCTCGGCGAGACTACGGAAAGCCGGCTGCTCTGCGGCGCCTGCCGGCCCGGCCACTTCGAGGGCGTGCTGACCGTGGTTATGAAACTCCTGAACCTGGTGGGGGCCGACCGGGCCTATTTCGGCGAGAAGGATTACCAGCAGTACCGGCTCATAAGCGGCATGGCGGAGGCCTTCTTCCTGCGCACGGAGATAGTGCCCTGCCCCACCCTGCGGGAACCCGACGGGCTGGCCATGAGCTCCCGCAACCGGCTGCTTGAACCGCGCGAAAGGGCGCTGGCCCCTGCCCTGAACCGTATTCTCTCCTCTAACGCCGGGCCCGCCAGGATAAAGAAGGAACTCGCGGCGCTGGGCTTCAGGCCGGATTACGTGGAGGAGCGCTGGGGCCGCAGGTTCGCGGCCGCTAAACTGGGAAAAGTGAGGCTGATAGACAATGTTGAAATCTAAAAAAATACTCTTCGGTCTGACCGGGTCCATAGCCTGCTACAAGGCCTGCAGCGTCATTTCAAAACTGGCGCAGGCCGGCTGCGAAGTGAAGACGGTCTGCACGCCCAACGCCCTGAAATTCATAGGCAAGTCCACTCTCGAAGGCCTCACCCATAACCCGGTCTACACCGACACCTTCGAGGACCGCTCCGCGCTGGAGCATATAGAGCTGACCAAGTGGATGGACCTGGCCATAGTCTGCCCGGCCACCGCCAACGTTATGAACAAGCTGGCGGCCGGCGTGGCCGACGACTTTCTGACCACGCTGTTCCTGGCCTGGGACCAGAAGAAGCCCTGGCTGGCGGCCCCGGCTATGAACCGCAACATGTGGGCGCACCCCGCTACCCGGCGCTCCGTAAAGACGCTGCAGGACTGGGGCGTTGCCATGCTGGGCCCCGCCAAAGGGCACCAGGCCTGCGGCGACATCGGCGAAGGCCGCCTGCTGGAGCCCGGCGAGATCTACCTGGAGATCAGGAAGCACCTATGAAGATACTCCTTACTGCCGGCGGGACCCGGGAGCCCATAGACGCGGCCCGCTTTGTGTCCAATATGAGCAGCGGCCGGACCGGGCGCGTTATAGCCGAAACCCTGGCCGGGCGCGGTTGCGAACTGCTCTGTCTCTGCGCCGCCGGCGGAGAGCGGCCTGCGGGGGACAATATCCGCGTAAAGAGTTTCTCCACTTTCAGCGAGCTGGCCGAAGCCCTGCGGGTCTCTCTGGGAGCGGAAACCTTCGACGCAGTGATACACCTGGCCGCGGTAAGCGACTATTCCCCCTCCCTGGTAGAGGCGGACGGCAAAACGTTCCTCCCGGGGACCGACGCCAAACTGGATTCCTCCCCCGCCGAGCTGCGGGTGACGCTGAAGCGCAACTTCAAGATCCTGGACCGGATAAAAGGCTACGCCTCCGCGGCAGGCAGGCCCGAGCCGCTGCTGATAGGCTTCAAGCTCACCGCCGGCGCTAGCCAGGAGAAGATAGGAGAGAAAGTGCGCGCGCTGGCCGGAGCGGACCTGGTGGTGCACAACGACCTGGAGGAGATGCGGCGGGCCCATATCTTCCGCCTCTACAGGAACGGACTGCGGACCGGGGCCTGCACCGGGCCGGCGGAACTGGCCGGAAAACTATTTAAGTTCATAGAAAACAGAACGGAGGCCTTATGCTATTAGCGCTCGACGTGGGCAACACCCAGATCTTCGCCGGAGTCTTCAGGGACGACGAGGTGGTGGCCAAGTTCAGGGGCACCTCCTGCAACGCCACCGCCGACGAGTTCGGCACGTTCTTCAAGAACGCCATCCGGGAGAACGGCATCGACCCGAAGGACATCACCGAGGTGGCCATCTGCTCGGTGGTGCCGGACCTGCTCTACACGCTGCGCCACATGGCCGTAAAGTATTTCGGCCTCGAGCCTTTCCTGCTGCAGGGCGGGGTAAAGACCGGCCTCAATATAAAATACAAGAACCCGCTGGAGGTCGGGGCCGACAGGATAGCCAACTCGATAGCCGCTACGGCCATGTTCCCGAACCGCAACCTGGTGATCGTGGACCTCGGCACGGCCACCACCTTCTGCGCGGTCACCGCCAACAAGGAATACCTGGGCGGCCTCATCCTGCCGGGCCTGCGCATCTCCATGGAAGCCCTGGCCACGCGCACCGCCAAGCTGCCCAGGGTGGAGATCATGAAGCCGCCGGAACTGGTGGGCAAGAGCACGGTGGACTCCATCCAGTCCGGCCTGTACTATTCCAACCTGCTGGCGATAAAGGGAATAGCGGCGAAAATAAAGGAAGAATACTTCGGCGGGGACGCGCTGATACTCGGCACCGGCGGCTTTTCCAAACTGTTCGAAGGGGCCGAGGTCTTCGACAAGGTGCTCGCCGACCTGGTGCTGACCGGCACGGCGATGGCGGCCAGGATGAACAAAGGCCGCCTGATGGGCATAGCCCCTGATGCGGCACCGGCGACAGGCCATGAGAAGGTGAGAAAATGATACGCACGCTGATGAAATCCAAGATCCACCGGGTGGCGGCCACGCAGACCGACGTTAATTACAACGGCTCCATCACCATAGACCGCGACCTGGCCCGCCAGGCCGACCTGCTGGAGAACGAGAAGGTAGACATCTACAACGTCAACTCCGGCGCCAGGTTTTCCACCTACGTCATCCACGGCGGCAAGGGCGTAATAGGCGTCAACGGCGCGGCCGCCCGCCTGGTGCAGAAGGGCGACCTGCTCATCATAGTCTCCTACGCGCAGTATTCGGAAGAAGAATGCGCGGGGCACCAGCCCACCGTGGTCTGCATGCAGCAGAGCCTCCCCGGAGAGACCGGGCACGCGGAACAGCTCTTCGCGGGTTTGAATTAGCCGAACAGCAGAGGCAGCAGCTCGCAGGCGTCGCCGTCGAGCTTCAGGTCGGCGGCCTTGTCGTGGGCCGTGGGGCCGCGGTTGACTATGAGATAGGATTTACCGCCGGCCTTGGCCGCCAGGGGCACCGAGGCCGCGGGCTCCACGGAAAGAGAAGCCCCGACCGCTATGGCCAGGTCGCAGCTCTCGGCCGCCTTGAAAGCCTTCATCAGGCTCTCCTTCTCCATCGGCTCCCCGAACATCACCACGGCCGGCTTCAGCCAGCCGCCGCAGGCGCATTGGGGCGGGGCGCCGTCGGTATTGAAGGATTTTATCGCCGTCTCCATGGAGACCCAGTTCAGGCATTCCAGGCATTCCGCGTAAAGGCCGGAGCCGTGCAGCTCCACCAGCCGGTCCGGCCCGGTGCCGGCGGCCCGGTGCAGGTTGTCGATGTTCTGCGTCACCACCTTCAGCAGCCGGCCCGCCTTTTCAAGCGCCACAATGGCCCGGTGGGCCGCGTTCGGCGCGGCGGCGAGGAAGGCCGGAAAAGTGTCGGCCTTATAGCGCCAATACTCCACTTTGGCGCGGGTGGAATTAATGAAATCCTGGTACAGCACCGGCTCCCTATGGGTCCAGACGCCGTCCGGCCCGCGAAAATCGGGGATGCCGCTGCCGGTGGAGACGCCGGCGCCGGTGAACACCAGTATCCTGCCCGCGTTCTTTACGAGTTCGCGGGCTTTTTGGATGTCGTCGGGCATGGGCGTTGGAGAGCGTTTATTTATCCAGCGGTTTCAGGCAGTCCGGGGAGTCGTTCTTCGGGTCGTTGACGATGTCAGAGATCCGGTAGACGTGCATTTTGGCGGAATCGTAGGCGCGCAGCAGCGGCAGCAGCGTCTCGCTGTCGCGGAATTTGGGGTCCAGCCACATCGCCTCGTGGCGCGGCTCCAGGATGACAGGCATGCGGTGGTGCACCGTGCGCACCAGCGCGCTGGCCGCCGTGGTGATGATGGCGAAGGTGGAGCTCTTCTCCTCGTAGATCCCGGCCATGCCGAAAAGCCCTTTGTCGCGCATCTCGAACCGGTACGGGGCCTTTACGCCGGCGGAGCTCTGCCATTCGTAAAAACCATCGGCGGGGATTATGCAGCGCGTCCTGTAGAAGGCCGAGCGGAAGGCCGGCCTGGAGGCGATGCCCTCGGCGCGGGCGTTTATAAAGCCCTCCCGCTCCTGGGGAGCGGCGGTGTCCGGGGTGGTTTCTTCGGAAAATTTCTGCTCGAGGGTGTTGCCGGCGGAGAACAAGGGCAGGGACGCCCCGCCGCCGAAACCGCCGGAGGACCAGGCCGGGACAAAGCCCCATTTCATAAGCTTCAGCCCGCCCGCGCAGACCACGGGGGCCTGCGCCCCGGGCGGAATGTTATAGGACGGCTTGCAGGCGAAAGGCGCCTGCTTGAGGCCGAAGCGTTTTACCACTTCGGCCAGGTCCAGGGTTTGTGAGTATCTGCCGCACATATAGGTTCCTGTAATCTACCCTGATTATACCAACTTCTTCTTTCCTGGCAAGCCGGGCGGGATGGAGAAAGCAAAAGTGCTGCCTGCCCCCGGGGCGGACTCTACCCGGATACCGCCGCCGTGGGCTTCCACGGCTAGCTTGCAGAAGGCGAGGCCCATCCCCTTGCCGCCCAGTTTCTTGGCCGCCGGGTCATCCAGCTGGACGAACTTCTCAAAAATACGGGCGTGCTGCCGCGCCGGGATGCCGGGGCCGCTGTCCTTGACATAGAACTCGGTACAGCCGGAGGCGGACCGCCTGGCGCCGGCCTCCACCCTGCCGCCTTCGGGGGAGAACTTAAGGGCGTTGGCCATCAGGTTCTCCGTCACGCGGCGCAGCAAGTCCCGGTCCCCTGTAACGTATTCGGGGGCCGTGCGGGCCTTTATCACAATATTTTTTTTGTCATGCGCGGCTGTAATGCGCAGCGACTCGGCCACCTCGGCCAGCAGCTCTTCGGGGCGGAAGGGCTCCGCATTCAGCGGCAGCTTGCCTTCTTCGATACGGCTGATATCGAGCATGTTGGAAACCATCCGCCCCATTTCCCTGGCCTGGCCGTTGAGTATGCAAAGCGTATCTCTCTGTTCTTCCGAAAGCGCGGACCTGAGTTGCTCCCCCAGCATCTGGCCGGCGAGCAGGATGGAGGCTATGGGCGTCTTCAGGTCGTGAACTATGGTCTGCGTAAGGAAGGCCTTCATCTCTTCCGCCTCGCGCAGCGACTTTTCAGTTTCCTTCTGGCGGGTTATGTCGTCGAGGCAGAGCAGGAGCTGTTTGCCGGTACTCGCTTTTATCATTTCAGCGGAGAGCAGGAAGTACGCTCTGCGGCCCGCGCCGGTTTCCACGCACCCCTCCTCCCTGGAGACCGGCTTGCCGGACCGCAGCGTCCCGTTGACGGCGCGCCGGATCAGGCAGCCGCCGCAGGCCTTTCCGCTGCCGCATTCTCCGCCCTTCGCGTTGACGCAGTTAAGGACCTCGCCCATCAGCCGCCCGTCCCGCGCGGCGGCGTTGGTACGGACCACCCGCAGCCTCTCGTCGAGCAGAAGGAGCAGCACCGGGGTGCGCTCGAACACGGCGTTAAGCTCCGCGGTCTGCTCCTCCACCAGCTTTTCCAGCCCCGCCCTGTATTTTTCCAGCTCCTCCTGCGCGGTTATGCGGCCGGTCACGTCATGCGCTATGCCTTCCACGCAAGTTACGCGGCCCCGGCCGTCCTTCACCGGCACCTCGAGGACTTCCAGCCAGCGGCGGGAGCCGTTCTTATGGAAGATCTGCAGCATATAAGGGGGCTGCCGCAGGCCGCGCAGGCTCTTTTCAGTATAGCGCCTCACCTCGCGGTTCACCGGGTCGTCGGTCAGGTAGCGCGTGTAATGCTTAAGGAAGGTCGCCGGCGCGTAGCCGAGGACGTCGCGCACCGAGGGGCTGACGTAGGTAAATACCCCGTCCCTCCCGTGCTGGTAAAAGAAGTACTCCGTCTTGAGCCCTTCTACAAGGCGGCGGTAGCGGTCGCGGACTTCTTCCAATTCGCAAGCGCGGGCGTATTTTCCTGTATTTTTCAAAAGCCCGCCTTTTCCGTGTCGGCAATTTCCTGTTTCAGCCGCCGCTGCCAGGCGGCGAACAGCGCCGCGGCGCAAACCAGCGCGCCAGCCAGCCCCAGCCACTTGAGCCAGAGCCACAGGCGCGGCCCGGCTTTCAGGATCTCCACGTCGGCGGCGGAGCGCACGTAGAGCACCTCGCAGGCGCCTTCGCCCTTGTCCCGCCGGGAGACGCTGCTCGGCAGCCGCATTATTTTAGACTTGTCCGCCTCGCCGGGTTTCTCGGCGATCTCGGCGTTGACCAGCCAGCCGCGCAGGCGGACCTGGTCCCCGGTCTTTATAGCTTTGACGGCCTTGAAAGCGGCGGGGTCGCAGGACAGTACGTGGGTATTGCCGAACTCGTGCAGGTTGAAGCTGACCCCGTCCTTCCAGTACACCTCTGAATAGTTCAGCATCACGCGAAAGCGCACCTTGCGGTAATGCTCGAGTGCTGCGTTCTCGCCCCAGACCATGCCCACGTCGGCGGCCATCACGTCGGCCAGCCGGCTGGAGAACTTGTGCGACACCCCGAAAACCACCCCGCTGATGTCGTAGGAGAACAGCGGGTCGAATTTCCAGCAGTAGGGCCCGCGGCAGCAGGGCTCCAGGTTCACCGGGGCCTCCGGCAGCGCCTGCAGCGGCTGCTGCCGCGTGAGCGGCAGCGGCCCGGCTACCAGTTTATAGCTGTAGTTGTCCTGATGGCAGGCGCCGAAATAGAGCAGGCACGAGAATACAAAAGCGTATTTTAACCCTGAGTTCCCCATACCGACATTATCCCAAATAAAACCGCAAAAAAAAACCGCCGGGAGGGCCCGGCGGCTTTTACAGGCGCTAAAGGCCGTTACACCTGGGCTTTAAGCCTGGCGATGCGGTCCTCGAGCGGCGGATGGGTGGAGAACAGGGCGAACTTGGGGCGGCCCGAGATCTTAAGCGTGGCCAGCGACTCCTTGTGGGTCAGGTCGACGTAGCGCATGCTGTCCTGCAGGGCCTCGAGAGCCCCTACCATCTTTTCGCGGCCGGCCAGCGCGGCCCCGCCGGCGTCGGCGCGGTACTCGCGGTAGCGGGAGAAGGCGGCCACGGCTATCATGCCGAGCACGCTGAGCACCATCTCCAGCAGGAAGATCACCAGGTAGCTCGGCGCGGAGGAGCTGTCGCTGTCCCGGCCGCGGTTGGCCAGGAAGAAAGCTATCACCCTCGCCAGGAACATCACCAGGGCGTTTATCACGCCCTGCACCAGCGTCATCGTCACCATGTCGCCGTTGGCCACGTGGGCGATCTCATGGGCCAGGACGCCCTCCACCTGCGAGCGGTTCATGCGCTCCAGCAGGCCGGCCGAGACGGCCACCAGCGCGCGGCTCTTGGTGGGGCCGGTGGCGAAAGCGTTGATCTCGGGGCTGGGGTACAGGCCGACCTCGGGCATCTCGGGCAGGTTGGCGGCCCGGGCCAGGCGGTGTACGGTGGCTACCAGCTCGTGCAGCGCGGGCTCAGTGGTGTTGGGGTCAATAACCTGCACGCCCATCATCCACTTGGCCATGATGCGCGACAGCGCAAGAGAGATAAAGGCGCCGCCCATGCCCCAGACCAGGCAGAAGATCAGCAGCGAGCGGAAATCAATGCCGCGGGCGGTGAAATAATGCCCCACGCCCAGCAGGTTCAGCGTGATGGACAGGGTCAGCAGGATCAGCGCGTTGACACCGAGGAAAATAAGGGTTCTTTTTGCGAAAGCGAACATATAGCCTCCTTAAACTCTGCCTATATTTTAGCAAAATCGCGGGCCGCGCTTTTTGGTATCATAGGAGCTGGAAAAAGGGAGGCTTCAAATGAAAACAAACGTAAAACTGCTCGCGGCGGCGCTGCTGTTGTCCCTCACGGCCAGCGGCTGGTGCGCCGGCAAGAAGATAGTCTGCGTGCTGGACCTGGAGGACAAGTCCAACCATCACGGCGGCTGGCAAAACATAGGCACCGGCGTGGCCGAAATGCTGGTGACGGCCCTGTCCGAAACCAAAAAATACACTTTAATAGAGCGCAGCAAGCTGGAGGCCGTAATGGACGAGCAGAAGCTGGGCGCTTCGGGCGCGGTAACGGCCCAGACCGCGGCCAAGATAGGCCGCCTGCTCGGCGCGCAGTACATCATCACCGGCGCGGTCACCGAGTTCGGCATCAAGGACTCGAAGATAGGCGTGGGCGGCCTGGAGAAGGTACTGCCCTTCGGCGGCGGCGCCAAGGTCTCCAAGACCAAGGCCCGCGCCGTCATTGACGTGCGCGCCATAGACACCACCTCCGCCCAGATAGTGGCCGCGGCTAAAGGCGAGGGCTCCAAGTCCAGCGCCGAGTTCTCCGGCAACCTCAGCATCGCCCCCAGCTTCGACTTCGGCAAAGATGGCTTTGACGAGACCATCCTCGGCAAGGCGGCGCGCGAGGCCGTGGACACCGTGGCCGCCGAGCTGTCCAAGAAATTCGACGAGGGCGGCGCCGGGGCCATAAAGATAATCAAAGTGACCGGCAACCAGGTCTACATCAACTCCGGCGGCGCGGACGGCGAGAAGGTGGGCCGGGTCTACGGCGTCTACCGCATGGGCGAGGAAATGCTGGATCCCGACACCGGCGAATCCCTGGGCTCCGAGGAGGAGAAGATCGGCACCGCCAAAGTGGTGAAGGTCAACCCCAAGTTCTCCATAGCCGAGACCAAAGCCGCGGTGCAGAAGACCGACATACTCAAAGAGAACAAATAGGTTTGCCAGCGCCGCAAAACCCGGGGGCGGTCCCCCGGGTTTTTTGCCGCCCGGGGGCGGCCCCGCAGGCCCTTGACAGGTATTGACATGTCAATTACACTATTTAGGACTTATGAAAACCGTTTTCGCCATCCTTTCCGGACTCCTGCTGGCCGCCCCCTGCGCGGCACGGGCCGGCGCTTTTGACGAGCTGTCAGGTGACGGCGGCGGCGATATCCCTTCCGTTTCCGCCCCGGCGCCTGTCCCGGCGGCCGCGGAGGAGGCGGGCGCCCCCGACCAGACGCTGCGCGCCGATTTCGATTTCCTCGTCCGCCCGGACGCGACACATGAGCCAGGGGCGGAACTCTTCGACCCGGCAGAGCTGGCCATGGAAGGGCGCGGCTCCGAAAAAGCGGCCGGCGGCGGCATCCCCTACCTGGAGATAGCCAGGGCTGAGGCCAAGGCGCAGGGCATAGACCTGGCGCTGGTGCTGGCCGTCATACAGAAGGAATCCTCTTTCGATCCCAACGCCAGGAGCTCCGTAGGCGCCAGGGGCCTGATGCAGCTGATGCCCTCCACCGCCAAATGGCTGGGCCTGAAGGACACGAAGAAGCTCACCAATCCCGCCATCAACATCAAATACGGCGTAAAATATCTGAAGTACCTCTGGGACGAATTCTCCACCATCCCGTCCGGGAACCTGTCCGCCGCGGACATGAAGCAGAAGACCGCGCAGATGGCCATAGCCGCCTATAACGCCGGCCAGGGCAACGTGCATAAATACGACGACGTCCCCCCTTTCAAAGAAACGAAGAACTACGTAAAGAAAGTGACCGAATACTTCTCCAATTACGAAACCCTGCTGGAAGGCCTCATAGCCCCCTGATGTCGATCTTCACCGCCATAGATTTCGAGACCGCCGACAACGGGCGAGATTCCGCCTGCGCGGTGGGGCTGGCCCGCGTAGAGCACGGGAAGATAGTCAAGACGGGCTACCGGCTTATCCGGCCGCCGCGGCCCGATATCCTGTTCACCTACATTCACGATATAACCTGGGAGGATGTGGCCGGCGAGCCGCCCTTCGGCGAAGTCTGGCCCTGCCTGGAGGAGTTCTTTAAAGGCGCGGATTTTATAACGGCGCATAACGCGCCTTTCGACAGGGGCGTGCTCACCGCCTGCTGCGCCGCGGCCGGGCTGCAGGCTCCCCCGCAGCCTTTCGTCTGCACGGTGCAGCTCTCAAGGAAGGAACTGGGGCTGAAGCCCGCCACGCTCGCGCATGTCTGCCACCACCTCAGCATCCCGCTCAAGCACCACAACGCCCTTTCGGACGCGGAAGCCTGCGCGAAGATAATGATAACGGTGGAACAGGTGCGGGCCGAAAAAGCCGCTCCGGGCTCAACCAGACTGTAGAAAACATAAGCGCAGTTATCGTCAGTTCCCCCCGCTTTTTTCCCCTTCCCCGGGCGCTTTTTCCTGAAAGTTTCGCGTGAGTACCGGGGTCAGTCTTCAGGCGAGGGCGGGTCTAGGTTGTCGTATTGGTCCGCCAGCGGGTTGAGTTGGCACTCTTCGTCCGGCGGGCCGCGTTTGGCGGCGTATTGGGGATTCGGCGGCCTGAACTGCGGGAATTCAGTCGGCAAGCCGAAGCGCTTTAAGAGCCGCACCAGTTCTTTATCCCCGAGGATAACCGCAACCGGCTTAAGATCTACCCGGCATTTTCTGCGCCATCGATGCTTCTCCTTACCGGCAGCAAGTGTTTCCCGCTGAATTTTTCTTCCAAAGGCCGCGCGTCCGTCTTTACTTCTTCATCATTTCGCCGGGGTTCGGGGTTTTCAGGATCAGGAAGCTCGCGTCGGCGGAAGACGCGTTCTTCACGTTCATCGGCGTCCCCTTCGCCACCGGCACGAGGGAGCCTTCTTCCGCCGCCACGTCCGCGCCGTCCAGATTGATCACGACGCTCCCCCTGACGACCAGGAGATGCACGTTCGAATTCGCGTTATGCTGGGGCACTTCCTGGCCCGGCTTCAGAGCCACCTGCATCAGCAGGAGGTGCTTCGCGTCCACCAGCTTCCTTTTCCCCATGCCCTCGGCCGCGTAAGGAATATCCTTCAACACATTGAGGACGACGGCCTCTTTTTTCACGGCCGTCACGCCTTTCCCGGCGGCGGCGCAGACCACCGCCGCAACCCCCGTTATCAGAATAGTTTTAAAAACGCTCTTCTTTGTCATAATTGCCTCCCGGTTCATTACCGCATTATCTTTCCCGCTAAAACCATGATACTTTTAAAGATTCCCCATGGCACCACAAAAAGCCGCGCGCGCCCCGGCGCGGCTAAACCGCCGCTATTATCAATTTTCGACTGTAGAAAACATAAGCGCAGTTATCGTCAGTTCCCCCCGCTTTTTTCCCCTTCCCCGGGCGCTTTTTCCTGTTAGTTCCCGCGATTATTAAATTCAGCCGGGCTCGCCGGCCAGCGCCAGAGTGAACTCCCGGGCCTCCGGGGCCTTTCGCGTCATAAAGATGATCTCCGCCTCGTCGGCCATAGTCTCCAGGCTGGTGAACAGCGCGCTCAGCTCGATGAACTCCCAGCCGTAATAATGGAAGACCAGCTTAAGCGTCACCGCGCCCAGCACGAGCGGCAGGATCTTGAGCGACCCGGTCGAGCCCCGTATCCTGCCAGGACGCGGGATCGTCGAGCGGCTCCAGGTGGATCGTGACCGTCACATCCTCAAAAAGGCCGCGCAGATCGTGCTCGATCGCCTCCGCGACATCGTGCCCCTGCTGGAGGGACCAGCTGCCCGGGGCGAGGGCGTGCACGGAAATAAAGCGGCGGGACCCGGCCTGGGTGGCCCGCAGGGCGTGGAATTTCATCCCTTTACCCTCGTATTTTCCGAACACCGCCTTTATCATTTCCCTTTCGGCGGCGGGCAGCGCCGTATCCATGAGGCCCAGGACGGACTGCTTCACCAACTGGTAGCCCGACCAGGAGATATTGGCGGCGGCGAACAGCGCCACCAGCGGGTCCAGCGGCTGCCAGCCGGTCAGCGCCACCGCCCCGACACCCGCGATGACCGCGCCCGAGGTCCACACATCCGTCAGCAGGTGCCTGGCGTCGGCCTGCAGCGCTATGGAGGAGTGCCTGCGCCCCGCTTTAAGCAACACCATAGCTACCGCGAAATTGACCAGGGACGCCAGGGTGCAGAGCAGCAGCCCGAGGCCCATCCGCTCGAGGGCCTGGGGGTGGACCAGCCTGTTGACGGCGGCGTAGGCGATGCTGATGGCCGCCATGAAGATGAGCCCTCCCTCGACGCCGCCGGCGAAATATTCGGCCTTGCCGTGCCCATAGGGATGGTCCTCGTCGGGGGGGCGGGCAGCCACGGTCAGGATGTAAAGCGCGAACAGCGCCGCGGCCAGGTTCACGACGGACTCGATCGCGTCCGAAAGCAGCCCGACCGACCCCGTGAGCCAATAGGCGTAGCTTTTGAGCGCGATAGTGGTTACGGCCGCCGCTACGGACAGCCAGGCGTATTTTTTAAGGTTGGCGCGGTTCATAGCGCGCCCGGCCCGGCGAACTTCCGGTCGGAAGAATGGAGGTCCGGCTTCAGGAGCGCGATGCCGGAAGCGAGCGGCCGGATTCCGGGCGACAGAGACCTTCTCTTGCTGAAATATTTTTGTATAAATTGCATGCGATAACTCTCAGGACCGCGGGGCGGGCCGGCCGCGCGGCCTAAAAAGCGGTAAGGATGAACGAAGCGAGGATCAGCAGCAGGATCGCTACGCTGATGCGGCTCTTCCATTTCTGGCTCATCGGGTTCTCCTCAGGCCTCGGCCGGCTTATGCGGCGCGCGCGCTTCCGCTACTGAGATCTCGGTCATCTTGGCGACGTAGGCGAGGCCGATGGCCGAAATTATGAACAGGAAGTGGATGCCCATCTGGATGTAGACATTTTCCCGCTGCAGCTTCTCGATCTCGATGAACGATTTCAGCAGGTGGATGGAGCTGATGCCGATGAGCGCCATGGAGAGCTTCACCTTCATGGTGCTGGCGTTCACATGGTCCAGCCAGTCGGGCGGGTTCTGCTCGCTGAACTGGATCTT
This sequence comes from uncultured Elusimicrobiaceae bacterium, assembly GCA_964417965.1. Classification (GTDB taxonomy): domain Bacteria; phylum Elusimicrobiota; class Elusimicrobia; order Elusimicrobiales; family UBA9959; genus UBA9959. Next base: position 25,770 of record CAYQJX010000008.1, on the reverse strand, counting down.
GGCGACGAAGGTGTGGTAGCCGCCGATGATCACCATGATCAGCAGGTTCGAGATCATCACCACATCGATCAGGCCGAGGACCATGAGCATGATGTCCTGGGCCTTGAAGCCGCCGAGCCCCTTTACCAGGTGGAAGAGCTCCACGCAGAACTGGTAGACATAGATGCCCTGCGCCACGATCAGGCCGAAGTAGAGCGGCGCCTGCAGCCACTGGCTGGCCACGATGATGTTCGCGAACACGTTCTCAAGTTTGTTGCTTTTTCTCATTTCTCTTCTTTATGCTAAGCGTCGCGGCGCCAGGCTGCCGGAACAGGCGGCGTCCGCCCAGGCCGCGGATCCGGCCGTTAAACTAGTATAGCAACGGCGCAAATCCTCTGTAAAATAGATAATTTAGTACAATACCATCTATAATAACTATGATACCTGTAAATTACCATCACCTCTACTACTTCTACATCATCGCCAAGGCCGGGTCCATCAGCAAAGCCTGCGAGACCCTGCTGCTGGCCCAGTCCACGCTCAGCGCCCAGCTGAGCCAGCTAGAGGCCGCGCTGGGCCGCAGGCTGTTCGACCGAAAAAAGCAGCGGCTGCACCTTACGGACGACGGCAGGATGATCCTGGACTACGCGGAGAGCATCTTCCGGATGGGCCAGGAGCTGCAGGACACGCTGAAGGACCGGCCCGTCAGCGGCAGGCCCGGCATCCACCTCGGCGTCCTGAGCGGCACGCCGCACGCCTACGGCCACGCGCTGCTCGAATTCATCCTGAAGGAATTTCCCGACGCGCATATCGACGCGAAAGAGGGGAGCATCAACGACCTCGTCGCGGAGCTGCGCGAGCAGCGCCTGGACGTCATCCTGACGGATGTCAGCATCCGCACGCCGGAGCACGACGCGCTGGAGAACCACTTGGTGGAAAAGGTGCCGATAGTCTTCGCGGCCTCGCCCGCCGTGGCCGCGCGCTACCGCAGGATCCCGCAGGACCTCGACGGCGCGCCGCTGATCCTGCCCTCGCTGCCCAGGCAGGCGTATCACCACATCCAGGACCTCCTGACCCAGTGGAAGGTCAAGGTGCAGGTGGTGGCGGAAGTGCAGGATGTGGAGCTGGCGCGGCGCCTGGCGGCGTCGGGGCACGGCATAGCGCCGATCAATGTTCATACCGCCTCCGGCGGCATGCCGGGCAGGCCGCTGAGCGTGCTGGGGGGAGGGAAGTCCTTCGGGCTCTCCGAGTCCGTCTTCCTGGTGACCCAGAAGCGGAAGTGGCCGAACCTGATCCTGGAGCGCATCCTGAAAAAGTTCCGCCTTCCCGCCGTCCGGCAGGCCGGCCTTAAGCAAAAATCTTTTTGTATCCCTTTGGCTCCGTGCGCCCTCCGTCCGGCCGCAACCCCGCCTACTTTGCGCGCGGGGAAAGCGGGACGGTGACGGAGTCTCCCCATTTTTCAGCGTTCCACAGGTATTCCCGCACGGTCATGAGCTTCGCGGCGGCGTCCAGCGAGACCACCTGGAAGGAAAGCTTGCTTTCGTCTTCCCCGGAAACCTCGCTCTTCAGCGGGGAGTCGACGCGAAAAACCTTCAGGTCCACGTCCCCGTCCGGCCCGGAGTAAGCGTAGAACTGGTTATAGTTCGTGTTCCCGTGGAAGTACGCCACCACGTTCCTGTGTTTTTTCAGGAACGCCGTGAAGGCGCGCTGCTCTATGGCCGCGGGGACGGGGCTGCCTTTCTCGTCGTTGACGGCCGCCGCGTCCGCGAATTTATCCGCCAGCAGGTTCTCGAACCTGTCCTTGGAATTGATGCCGCCCGCGCCGTTGGGGTTGGTGAAATGCTTGGATTCCCCCTCCGGCTCGTCGTGCGCGAAGAGCACCACGGGGGTCATGGTGCTGACGCCCGCCAGGTCGCGTTCCGCCCAGGCGAGCGCGGCCGACTCCGGCCAGATGCCCACGAACTCGAACCGCACTCCGCCGGCCTCCCTGGAATAATAAATTTTATCGGAAGAGTAGTCGTACGACGCGGCCGTCCTGGGCTTGGCCGGTTTCAGCATCCTGTTGTAGATCTGCGCCAGCGCGGCGGCGTCCGAGGCCGGCTTCAGGGCGCGGTGGAACCCTATGGCGTTGGTCACGTCGTGATTGCCCGGCAGCAGGTATAACGGGGAGGCGGCGCCGTTCTTGTCCTTAACCGTAAGCCCTTTGACGTAGTCCGCCTCGAACTGCGCCCAGGACGCCGCCGCGCTCTGGACAAAGGCCTTCTTTTTGCCCTGGGTTTTCTCGGAGCGGTTGGAGATATCCCCGGTGTGGGCCACGAAATCCAGCGCCCCCACGGGCCTGCAGGCGTTCACGCCGCCGTCGCCGCAGGGGAAGGTGAGCGCGGGCAGGGAGTTGATGGCGGCCACCAGCGCGGCGTTCACCTTGCGCGCGGCCGCTTTTTTTTCGCCCCTGAACTCCCGCGTAAGACCGTAATGCGAGTCGGAGGTGTAAACGAACTGCGCCGTCTGGGCCGAAGCGCACGGCGAAAAAAGGCCGACGGCAAACCCGAGCAAACACCCGACGGACATCACCGAAAACGTTAAATTCTTCATATAAAAGCCGCCTCCTCTACAGGCAGGATATGCTAACAAAATACGGAAGGGCAGACGGGCTACATGTTGGGCTTAAAGGTGCCGACCACGGCTTCGAAGAGGGGCAGGTACTTTTTAGCGGCGTCCAGCGGGGCGTAGTACTCCAGCACGTAAAACCCCCCGCTTCTGCCCGGCAGCACCAGCTGCCGCTGGAAAAAAGAGACTCTTTTCGGCTTCGCGCCGTGCGGCGGCAGGAACTCCACGCGGAGGGCCTCTATCTTTTTTGCCGCCCGCCCCGCGGCGCGCGCGTTTCCCACCGCCGTGAACTTCTCCCCCTTTAGCGGGGAGAACCCGGAGGGCCGGGAATTCATAGCCACATATTTTTCAGGCGTCCGGAACTGTTTATGGCCCTTGGCGTAATACATCACCGAGATGCGCGGGTAGCCGCCGGCGTTATCGCCGGGCCCCACCGCGTCCACCCCGTATTGCCGCAGCTGGCGGCGCGCCGTCAGCGCCTCGCTCCTGCTCCAGGCCGCCGGCAGGCGCACGGAGAACATCGCCCCGTCCGCAGTATACTCAGAAAGGCCGGAGTCCGCCGCCGGAGCCTGCGGGCGGCAGAAGCAGAGCAGGCCGGCCGCGAGGAAGGCGAAATAGACTTGGCGCATGATTTATCTGGGGGCTTTGGTGGAATTAAGCGCGGACAGACCCTCCTGGACCTCCCGCGAGTCGTCCGCGTTCTTGCGGTAAGAGGCTTTGTACCAGTCGTAGAGGGCCTCGTATTCCTTCTTCAGCGCGGCGGTCTTGGACAGACCGGACCTTTCCTCGTCGGCCCGGGCCTCGCGCGCCGGGTCCTTATTCTCCCTCAGCATCCGGAGCGTAAGTTCTTTCTTAAGCTGCTCGCAGCGCTCGAAATTTTTGGCGGCCCGCGCTTCAAGGGGCGGCGCGGTCTTGTAGTAATACGGCATGACGTGCTGCGTCACCCCGTCGCCGCCCTTTTCCCGGAGGATATCCGCTATTTTCACGTCGTCGCCGCCCACCTGCTTGAGGTAATAGGGATTTCCTTTGGCTTTTTCCGCCTCGTCCTTCTGCAGCACGAACAGCCCCTGCACCGAGAACGCCCTCAGCTCGTTGCCGTGCTGGTAGATGTCGGGCAGGTTGTTGGTCTTTTTCCAGCTGTCGTCCCGCTCGTGGCCGCCGCCCTCGTGCACCACCAACGGCGCGAAATATCTGGCGAAGGACTGCATTTTGGCGGGGTCGTTGATCAGTTCCGACGGCGTTACGCGGTTGTCCATCATCCAGGAGGCGGCCGCTTTCTCGGAGACCACTATCTCCCCCGTCCTGCTGTTAAAGGTTCCTTTGTCGCTGCCGGCATCGCCTATCTTCAAGGTAAGGCCGCCGGTTTTGCCGTAGAACTCCGACACGGACCGCCCGACCTGGGTGTCGGAGAATTCGCCCTTGGGGCCGAAAAGCGCGGGCTTCATTTTTTCCGCCACCGCCCCGGAGAGAGCGGGGGTCAGGGCGTAATCGGAAGGGTTTAACGGTTTGGCGCCCCCCTGCGGCCTGCCCGGCTTGCCGGCGGGCTGGTCGGCGGCCGTGCCGGCATTGCCGTTATTGTCGAAAGTCTTGTTCAGCAGGCCGCTTTTTTCGTCGGTGGAACCGGCGGCGCCGAAAGATTTGCCGGTTTTTTCCAGCTCGCCGCCCTTGGAGGAAAGCGGCGTTCCCGCTGCAGCGCCGCCCCTGGCCTTGAGGTTAAGAGCTTCCTCCAGCTCGTCCAGTTTCATGGTCCGGGCGTAATCTTTCTGCAGATAGCGGCGCAGTTCGTCTATGGCGGGTTTTATGACTTTGGCGTCCATCCCGGCGGGGGGAAGCGCAGGGAGTTCGTCGCAGTTCTTCCTGGCCCAGCGCTCCAGGGTCGAGAGGCGTTTCGTTATGGTGGTTCCGGCCCAGGTCTCCTCGGTAACACCCTCTTTAGGCAGGGAACCGCGCGCGGCCGGGCCCAGGGTGTTCCAGGCCAGCACGGCCGCGTCCACGTGCCCGGATCTCTCCGGCAGATATTCCGCCGTCCAGCGGGAAATTTTGGCCGGCTGCGGGCCCAGCCCCAGCCCTGACAGGACCTGTGATTTTTCCAACCTGGAGGCCAGCCCCTCGCGGGTGACTGACTCGTGGACGGACCCGGAGAGGAACGCGTAAAGGTCCGCCAGGGCGTTCTGGTTCTTGAGGATATAAAGCAGCTCTTCTTCGCCCTCTGGGGCGGCGCGCATTTTATCCATCAGCTTCGGCTCCCCGGCGTTAAGGCTGTCCAGGCACTGCGACGCCTTTTCCGGGGAATAGATCTTCTTCGCCAGATTCTCGCGGCATCCTTTTATGGCCTCGGCTTCTTCGGCCGTATATTGGCCAAAAGCGCCGCCGGCTAAAGCCGGGGCGGATAAAAGGACCAAGCCTAAAACTATGTTCCTGTAGCTCTCCATAAAAAAGCGGCGCCGCGCCGCGGTAATAGTTTATGGCATAGCGTCGCTAAAGTCAAGGACGCAAAGAACAAAATGAAAACATGTTTTCATATGAAAATATACATCTTTCCGTTCCGTGACCCACGCTATAGGAGTTTCCGCCGCCGCAATGGCATATAAATTGCTCTGCTTGAGGCATAGCAAGCTCTAACTCATAGGAGAACTAAAAATGAGAAACAAGATACTTATAGCGGTATTCGCGGCGGCCCAGGCCTCCCTGGCGGCGGCCCAGACGGTTCCGGTAAATTTCGACCGCCAGGCACTCAAAGGGAGCGCGGCCGGCCTCGGAGAACTGGTCCGCTCGGCGGCCCCGGAAATACCGGTCGGCGCCATAACGGCCGAGGTCGCCGACAAAAGCGGCAAGTGGAACTCCTGCCAGACCGTAGACCTGGACTACAGGGACGGCGCCAGGATAAACCGTAATATAGACCTGAGCCGCAACTATCCGCGCCAGGTCTGCGAGAACGTCACTGTGACCAACTCACAGGGACAATACGTGACCGTGAACCAGTGCCACACTGAGTACGAGTTCTATTCCGCCTCCGCCTTGCTGATAGTGAACGACCGCGAACTGCGCCAGGGCGAAAAGGAGCGCATAGAGGTCTGCTACGACTTCCAGGACAACCGCGGCAGCTTCCGGCTGCTCGGCAGCCCGTTCGAGTACACCTACCTGGATAAACAGAATCCCCCCAGCGCCTCTTATTCGGTGGAGCTGTTCCCCGGCGCCCGCAAGCCGCAGGCCCCGGCGGCCGGCGCGCTGCAGTTGGCCGGCTTTTCCTACGACGACGTGCGCGCCGAGTTCACGCTGACCCTGCGCAACGGCTTCGGCGGCGAGTACGCCGGGCGCAAGGTGCACGTAGGCGTGGAACTGGTGCAGGATAAGCTGTTCGACTCCTCGCTTGGCACTAAATTTTTCGAATTCCCGGTCAGCGGGTACGGCGGAGAGTTCACCCTGACCTTCAAGCAGGGCGACTTCGGTTCCGCTAAAGCGGCCGAAGACTTCCGCGCCAAAGCGAAGAAATTCTTCGTCAACTGGGGCTTCAAGATCAAGGGCGAGGGCTTCACCGACGCCTACGTAGAAGGCGGCAAGACCGGCACTGTTTCAGTGATAAAGTAGCCGGCCGGCGAACATTAAGAACCCCGGGGCCCAGGGGGAAAAAGACAAGCCTTCTTTGCCTGTTTCCCCCTTGCGCCCCGCGCGGCCATGCCTTATACTATTGGCGAGGACCGCGCCATGGGAAAACTTCTTGCCCTTATTCTTTTTTTCAGCGCCTTGCCGCTGAGCGCCGGCCCGGACAAGGAGTCCGAGCTTTACGCCGCACTGCGCTCCGGGACCTATCCGGCCCTCCTTTATTTCATCGACTCCACCGGCGGGATGACCGGGGACAAAGCCTCCGCGTTCGCGGCCTCCCTGCCTGACAGCGCGGCCGAGCGCGCGGCCGAGCTTAAGACGCTCGACAGGCTGCTGCGGGGCGGCAAGTATGACAAGGGCGGCGAGAACATCCGCCGGGAAATGGCCAAACTGCCGGGACCGCAGTGGCGTTTTGTGATACGGCTGGAGCAGGAGCGGCGGGCCATTTATGACCGCCTGGGACCGGGCGGCATAGGCAACATCTACGAGAACACCTACGGCAGCCTGCCCGGAGTTAAAGTGGAAGCGCGGCTCTGCTTCGACCGCTCGGACAAACTGCGCGCCGCCATGAAGCCGGTGCAGGCCGGCAGCGCGTTCGGCAACTGGAAGTCCGAAGATCTCGGCGCCAATCACGTGAACGTAAGAGCCCCCCGCAACAAGCTGGACGAGCTTTATAACGGCGTCCACCACGCGGCCTGCTTTATCTACGACGACGGCGCCACCCGCGCGGAGATAGTGGGGGACGCCTGGGCCAACTCCCTGACGCCGTCGTATACCTGGTGGTATGTCTTCGACCGCGCCACGCACGACTATCTCTACAAGGCCGGCGGCCGGGACTGGTGCAGCGACGAAATTCAGGAAAGGTCCAGGAAAGCCCTGGTGGACGCCAGGCGGGCGGCAGAGCGCAAAAACGCTCCCGCGGCTACCCCAAAAAGCGCCACCCTCAACGGCCTGCAGGGTTCAGGCCCCTTTTAACAGAGAACGCGGCGCGCAACGCCCTTTAGGACGCCGAGGCCTGCGCTAAAATAATGATAACGGTGGAACAAGTGCGGGCGGAAAAAGCCGCTCCCGGGCTCAGCCGGCCGGCGGGGTCCAGTCGGTAAAATCTTTTATCAGCGGCTGCGGGATCCGGCTGGGGCGGCCGGTCTTGTAGTTTATCCACACCCACATCGTGCGGCCCTGGCAGACCAGCTTGCCGTCGGATTTCCTGAAAACTTCGTAATGGCGCTCGGAGGAGGCCCGCTCGGCGGTCTCCACCCAGGTGCGCATCCGCACCGTCTCGCCCGGCAGCACCGGCAGCAGGTAGTCTATCTCGTGCCGGCGCACCACCCAGCCCTCGCCCATGGCGATAAGGCGCGCGATATCCCAGCCCACCAGGGCGGAATGTTTGGTAGCGGCCTCCATAAGCCAGTCCAGGTAGACCTGGTTGTTCACATGGCCCAGCCCGTCTATCTCTTCGGGCGTCACCGGATGTTCGTATTCCAGAGTTTTAGAAATTGCCATACAGATATCCTATAAAATAAAACGGCCGGGCAAAAACCCGGCCGGCGGCCCTGAACGGTCTTACCGCTACGCGGCGCGGGACTTTCTGGCCTTCTTCCCGCCTAGCCTTACCCCGGCGACCCCCTCCACCTTGCGTATAGCCTCCACCGCCCCGGGGCTGGCCCGCCCAAGCAGGCGGGTGATCTTGCTGCCCCGGGAGTAGGAGGTTCTTTCCCCCGCGAAAGAAAAGCCGGCGGCCGAAAGCCGCTCCAGCAGGCCCGCCATGTCCCCCCTGGCCGGGGTAATGATCAGGAACACGCTGGCCTCGGCCGGGGAAGCCACGGCGTCGCGGTAGACCGGGGCGGGCAGGAACCTGTTGGCCGGGTTAAGGTAGCCGTACGCCGTCTCTATGTAATCCTGGAAGACCGGGTCGGAATAGAGCGGGGAGCCGGCCAGCGCGTCGGGGGAGGACTCCCCGCCGTAGGAGAAGGAACCGCAGGCCGCCGCTATCATCACCGCCAGGAAGATCTTTTTCATTTTTATCCTTTCTAACCCCGGGGCCCGCCGTCCGCCCCCCCTTAAAACCGTGTAATACATTGTATTTTAAACGCAACGCTTTGTCACGGGTCCAGGGACCCAGGCGGCGGTAGGCCTTTAGCACCCGCCTTTACACGCTACGGGGAGTAAGGTAGAATTTCACTATGAAAACGAGGCCGGAAACAAAGAAGGGCGGGAACACCAGGCAGAAGATACTCCTCGCCGCCATAAAGCTGGCGGCGCGGCACGGCTTCGCCGAGACGAGTTTCCAGATGGTGGCCGACGAGATCGGCCTCAGCCAGTCGGCCGTGATGTACCACTTCCCCGACAAGAATTCCCTGTTCGCGGAACTGGTGGAGACCATCGTACGCCACAACCACGAGGTAGTGAGCGGCCTGATGGATATCCGGGACGACGCCGGCCGGCGCCTGCTCAAGCACTGCCTCGGCAACGCGCTGTGGGCCCTGCGCTACCGCGCGAGCGACGCGCAGGTGCTGCTGCTGCTCTATTACCTGGCCGGCCGCGGCGGAGAATTTTCCGGGCTTTTCACCCGCATGATAGCCGTGGGCAGGGAAAGGCTGCTGGAACATCTGCTGGCCGGGGTCAGGGAAGGGCTGTTCACTCTCAAGGCCGACCCGGCCTCCGTGGCGGAGACCCTGCAGGACGCGCTGTTCGGCGCCATGCTTTACGCCGCCTCTGCCCCCGGCGGCAAGCCGGGCCGGGCGGAACTGGAAGCCAAATGGTCCGGATTTATAACCGCGCTGACCGGCTGGAAGAACAAAGGCCCGGTACTCCCCGGCGGGGCCGTCTGACCCCGGGCGTCAGATATCTTTTTTCCCGCCGGCCCTGTAGATAGAACCCCTGCCGAATTTTTCCCTTATAGCCTCTATGGCCTTATGCGCCTTCTCGCGCCTGGCATCGCCGGCGTCCTCGAAAAGGCTTTCGGCCTCCCCGGCCGGCATCAGCCCTGAAACCTTCACCCCCAGCAACCGTACTTTTTTGCGGCCCCTGTCAAAAGCGGCGTAAAGCGCCAGCGCTTCGCGGCTTATTACGTCCGTGTAGTTGGTGGACAGCGGCAGGGTTTTAGCGCGCGTATAGGTTTCAAAACCTTCAAGGCGTATCTTCAGGGTAACGGTGCGGCCTTTCAGGCCGGCCTCCCGCAGGCGCGAGGAGACCTTGTCGGCCAGGGCGACCAGGGATTCTTTTATCTCGCGGGCGTCCGAAGTGTCGGTCTCAAAAGTGGTCTCGTTGCTCACGGACTTGGTCTCGCCGTCCTCGCGCACCTCGCGCGGGTCCTCGCCCAGCGCCAGCTCTTTCAGCCCCGCGCCGTGGCTGCCCAGCCCGCGCAGGGCTTCGGGCCCGGCGGCGGCCAGCTCCCCCACCGTATTTATCCCGTGCGCGCGCAGTATCCCGGCTGTCTTGGGGCCCAGCCCCCAGAGCCTCGAGATATCCAGCGGCGCCAGGAAAGCCTTAAGCCCGTCCGGGCGCACCTCCACCAGGCCGTCCGGCTTCTTAAGGTCGGAGGCTATCTTGGCGGCCATCATGGTGGGAGCCAGGCCGACGGAGCAGGAGAGGCCGGTGAGCTCCCTCACGCGGGCCTTGATGCGGCGGCAGGTCTCCAGCGGCCCGCCGAACAGGTGGGCGCTGCGGGTAATGTCCAGGAAAGCCTCGTCTATGCTGACCTGCTCTATGTCCGGGGTGAATTCGTAGAAGGCCCGGCGTATCAGGGCGGATGCTTCCTCGTATTTATGGAAATCCGGGGGCAGGTACACGCCCTTGGGGCAGCGGCGCCAGGCCTCCGAGATAGGCATGGCCGAGCGCACGCCGAACTTGCGGGCCTCGTAGGAGCAGGTGGAGACCACGCCGCGGCCCCGCCCGCCTTTAGGGTCCGCCCCTATAATGACAGGCCTGCCCCTGAGGGACGGGTTATCCCTCTGCTCTATGGCCGCGAAGAACGCGTCCATGTCCACATGCACTATACGGCGCTCCATAAGGAAAATCCTATTAAAGATAGGCCGCGCAAGCAACCGGGCCGAGAGGCCATTATGGTAGGATAGGCGCATGTTCACAAAGAAACGCGTACTCTCTCTGGTGGTCTTTACGGCGGCGGCCTACCTCGTAGTCAAGCTCACCACCTTAGGCTGGAATTCCCTGGCGCCGTCCTACCCGGCCGGGCATATCACGGCCACCTCGCCGGAAGACCTGCGCAGGACCGTCACGCACCTGGCCGTTGAAATAGGCGCCAGGGACGTCTTCAGGAACAACAGGCCCCGCCTGCGCAGGACGGAGGACTATATCGCCGGCCGCCTGCGCGCCGCCGGCTACAAAGTCGAGCTCCAGGAGTACCCTTCGGCGGGGACCTTTGCCAGGAACATCATCGCCTCCAGGCCGGGGAGCGCCAGGCCGGGCGAGACCGTGCTGGTGGGGGCGCATTACGATACTTACGACAACCCCGGCGCCGACGACAACGCCAGCGGGGTGGCCTGCCTGCTGGAGCTGGCCGAATACGCGTCCAAAAAAAGTTTCGGCAGGACCTTAACTTTCGCCGCTTTCGCCAACGAAGAACCGCCCTTCTTTAAAACGTCCGGCATGGGCAGCGCTGTCTACGCGCGCGCGGCGCTGGAGCGGCGCGACGACATTAAGGCCGTATTGATACTGGAGATGACCGGCTATTTCACCGAGGAGCGGCTCTCCCAGCGCTACCCGCCGCTGATAGGCCCGTTCATGCCCGGCAGGGGCAACTTTATAGCCCAGGTCGCCAACCTCGCCTCGCGCAGCCTCGCCGGGGAGGCCGACCGGGCTTTCAGAGCGGCCACGCCGCTGCCGCTGCGCACGGTGGCGCTGCCGGAATCGGTGCCGGGGGTGGATTATTCGGACCACAGGGATTTCTGGAAGGCCGGCTACAAGGCCGTGATGTTCACCGATACGGCTTTCTACCGGAACGGGAATTACCACAAGGATTCGGACCTGCCCGGTACGCTGAACTACGCGTACATGGCGGCCTTCGCGGACGGAATGAAGGGGGTATTGGACGTTCTGGCGGGGCGGACCGAACCCGCTCAGGGGCGGGCGAAGAAGTAAACGTAGGCCGCCGCGAGCAGCACCAGCAGTACGGCGGCCAGGCGGGCGAACAGGGCAAAGTCCCGCTTCATTGTTTTTTCACCGGGAGGATCTCCAGCCAGTAGCCGTCGGGGTCCTCTATGAAGTAGATGCCCATGGCGGGGTTCTCATAGCAGACGCAGCCCATCGCCTTGTGCCTGGCGTAGGCGGCGGCGTAGTCGTCGGTGTCGAAAGCCAGGTGCAGCTCGTTATCGCCCAGGTTATACTTCTCCTTCCTGTCGCGCAGCCAGGTGAGTTCCAGCCGGTGGGAAGTGACCCCGTCCCCCAGGAAGACCAGGGTAAAGCTGTTGTCCGGCGGGCTCTTGCGGCGGGTCTCGGTCAGGCCCAGCGCCTCCTGGTAGAACTTCAGGCTTTTCTCAAGGTCCAGGACGTTGAGATTATTGTGGGAAAAGGTGAATTTCATAAGACCATATTACCAAATCTCCCCCCGGCCGGATGAACCCTGTTAAAAGCCGGTCAAATTTTATATCGTTTTAGAGACAGCGAGGTGACCTATGAAAAGACTCTTGTTAGCCGCTTTGTTTTTCGCCCCCGCGCTATTGCGCGCCGAACCGCCGCCCCCTTCCCCCAACGACCCGCCCGAAGTGGTGGCGCGCCTGAGGCAGGAAGCCGCCGCGCTGGAACAGCAGGCCAGGGCCACACCCAAGGACACGGAAGTTTTTGTAAAGCTCGGCTTTACCTACGCCCGGCTGAAGCAGGCCGACGACGCGCAGCGGGCTTTCGAGACCGCGGTGTCGCTGGACCCCAAGAAAGCCGTAGCCCACTACATGCTGGGCCTGATCTACGAGAAGAAAGGCATGACCGGCCAGGCCATAGCCGCCTGGAAGGCCTGCCTGGAGAACGCCGGCGACCCGCAGATGCGCGGTACCGCCGAACGCCACCTGCACCACCTCACCGTTAAAAGATGAAAAAACTACGCCTTGCCCTCATAGCCGCCCCGCTGCTGCTGGCGGCCTGCGCCACCCCAAAGGTGGCCATAAACCCCCGCGCCGATTTTACCGCCATTAAACGCGTCGCGGTGCTTTCTTTCAACGGCGCCCAGGGCGACCTGGCCGCCGACCTGATGACGCAGAGCCTGATGGAACACGGCGCCGACGTGATAGAGCGCCAGCACCTCGACGCCGTGATGAAGGAGCAGTCCCTGACCGCCTCCTCCGCTTTCGACCCGGCCACGGCCAGGCAGCTCGGAAAACTGCTCGGGGTAGACGCCCTGTTCGTGGGCACGGTGGCCCAGAGCACACCGCAGTCCAGCTATATCGTGAACAATTCCAAGGTGAACATCGGCTCCGGCGTCACCCAGGTGGGCAGCGGCACGGTCTATTCCGAAGGGTCCGTGCTGGGCATGCCCGACTCGCAGATACTCAGCACCACCGCCAATGTGTCGCTGGTCTCGCGGATGGTGGACGTCCAGACGGGGTCCATACTCTGGTCGGCCTCCATGGCCTACGAGGGCTTCGACACCACCTCGGCCATGTCCGGCATCACCGACGCCTTCATCGCCTCCCTGGAGGCCATCTGGCCCGGGATCTACAAAGTGAAGTAAGACGGACGGGCCATAAAAAAAGCCGGACGCTTGTCCGGCTTTTTTATTTGCGCGAAAGCCTCAGTCCATAAGGCGTTTCTGGCCCTGCAGCTCCCTTATGGCCTGCACGTCCTGGGTGAACTCCATGCAGCCGATATATTTGCCTTTGTCGTCGCGCAGCGCGTAGAACTCTATAAAGATCTTGTGCTTGGGCTCGCCGGCGGCCACTTCCATGTCTATCCAGAAAGTGGCCTTGTCGCGGGTGCCGGCCTTCATCTCGCCGATGAGCCGCTCCACCATGGCCAGGCTCTTCTCGGGGTGGCATTGCCGGAAGTTCATGCCCATGGCCGTCATCGGCCGCCTGAACAGGCGCGTCTCGTGCTTGTTCCAGCCGGCCACCTCGTCGTTGGCGTCTATCACCGTCAGCTCGGCCGGCATGGCCTCTATCAGCGCCTGCACCATCTCCGGGCTCAGTTTGTCGAAAAGCATGTTCCCTCCTGTCAGGATCCTGAATGAAATTATATAAAAAACCCCGCGCGGGGGCGGGGTTCTTTATTCGGGCAGATTGGCTCAGTTAGTGGTCTGCAGCGTGAGCGCCAGGCCGGCGTCGCTGAACGAGAAACCGGTCAGGTGCAGGTCGCCCATAACGCCGGCGGGCACGAACTGGTTGATGATCTTGGAGGACACCTGCGCGTTCAGGGTCCAGGCGGCTTTGTCGTAGTTCAGCTTCACCACGTCCTGGGCCTTCAGGGGGATGTTCTTGGCCTTCAGTTTGGCGTCCAGGGCGGAGTAGACGCCTTTTATCAGCACGTCCATCACCTGCACCATCACAGCCTCCTCGGTCACGGCGGGAGCGACGGCCTTAACGGACGGCTCCATGGAGGCGTGCATCTGTACGCGCTGGATGCGGATGGCGAACTTGTCGCGGCTGACGAAGTAGGGCTTCAGGGTCAGCGTGGGCACCACTATGATGCCGCCCTGGTCCACGGTGATGTTGGAGATCTTCAGGAACTCGCCGGACTTGAAGATCACCGGGGCGTTCTTGTCTATGATGGTCAGACGCTTCTCGGTGGCGGTCATCGCCACCACGGCGTTCTTGATCATCTTGAAAGGCACGCGGATGTTCATGTCCAGGCCGATCACGTCGTCCTCTACCTGCACCTGCGGGGCGGGGGCCCTGAGGTCCGCCATCCCGGCGCGCAGGTCGCCGGCGTTCAGGCCGGAGAGGTCGAAGTCGGAAGCCGAGGCGGCGCCCGCGAGGAGGGCCAGGGCTGTCAGGTTCAGGATAAGTTTTTTCATAAATTTTCTCCTTGTGTCCGCGATCACAGTTCGAAGCCCAGGTACAGCAGGCCGTTGGTTATCTTCAGGTTGTTGATCACGGCGCCCTTGGCGAAGGAGGGCATGAAAGCGCTGTTCTTAAGGACGATCTTGACGCTCTTGTCGTCGAGCTTGGTGGCGGTCATCACCTTTACCAGGGCCGGATTGGTGGTCAGGGTGTTGATCACGGAGGCGTTGATCTTGCCCTGTATCCAGTTGTTGATGAAGCCGGGGATGCCGATGCCGTAGGCCTGGTCCACCTCCACGCGCTCGACCGTCACCTTGAGGGTGTTGGGGCCGAGGTAGGTGGGCAGGACGATGGCTTTAAAGTAGACGTTGGGTTTGCCGAACACGTCCCTCGCGTAGATCTTGCCGGCCACTTCCAGGCGGCCGTCGGCGCGGAACTTCAGCCCGCCCTCGTGACCCTGGGGGTGGAACTGGAAGTCGCCTTCCTTGGTGAACTGGGCTATAAAGTTGTCCAGCAGGCCGTCCGACATGGTGAGGTTATAGCCGGCCAGCTGGGCCGCGCTGGCGGAACCGCTCTTCACGCTGAGGGCGAAGCCGGCCTCGTCGAAAGAGAAGTTGGAGAGGGAGACGTTGCTGATCAGGCCGGGCAGCAGCGGCGCTATGAAGTTGGGGTTGACCGTGGAGCGCAGTGTCCAGCTTTTGCGGTCGTAGGTGAAGGTCAGCACGTCCTTGGCCCGGAGCGGCACCTTGTTCTTGGCGAAGGCCTCGTCCATGGACTGCAGCATGCCGGTGGTGAGGTTGGTCATCACCATTTCCATCAGGCCGTCCTTGTCCAGCTGGGTGGGCAGGGCCTTGTTGGGGCCGAAGGCGATGTCGGCCTCTACTTTCATTACCTTTATGGAGAGCTTGTTGAGGCCCTCGAAAGCGGGTTTTATAAGGATGGTAGGCTCCACCTCTATGCCGTTATAATTCACGGCCACGTTGCTGAAGGCTATGTGGTCGCCCTGCTTGAAGAGGATGGGGGCGCCGGGGTTGATGGCCTGCATCTTGATGCCGGGCAGCTCGGAGATGCGGGAGCTGAGGGATTTGAAAGGCAGCTTGATGGTCATGTCCAGCAGCGGGGAGGGCAGGTTGGGCGACTTATCCATGCCGAGCAGCTCGGGCTGTACCGGGACGGGCACGGCCTGCAGGCTGTCCTGTGAAGCCTTCAGGTCCGCTACGCTCAGGGTTCCGAGGCCGAACTCGCCGGCAAAACCCGCCGCCGAAAGATTGGCCGCCGCTATGACCGCGAGGATAAGTTTTCTCATGATTATAGTTTATCAGCCTGGTAAAGAAACGGTAAGTGTCTTAGGGCCCAGGCCCAGGGGCCAAAGGACCCCCCAGCAAAAGGCAGCAGGTACCTTTCGACCGATTATAGCCCTAAAAAGCGGACTTTATTTTGTGAATTTATAGGACCCGATATCGCCAACCGCAAAAAAAGCAAGAATAAGCCCGACGGCTATCAGGAAAAAAGAGATCAGCCAGCTCCCGGCAGAACGCCGTTCCTTCGCCAGGGCCGCGGCCACTTTCCAAAAAAAGACCAGGACCGACGGCAAAGCTACGAACAAGGCCAGTAAGAAAGACTCGGCCGAGCCGGCGCCGAAATGAAGGGAAGCCAAAGTGGCAGACAGCAGAACGAGCAACGGTATACAACTCTTTTTAATTACGCCCACAATATCTCCTCCTGTCCTCAGCTCTTTCTCTTGTCCATGAAGGCTTTAAGGGCCTCGGCCATGGAGCCGGCGGGTGCCTCATCGCGGCGGGGCCTGTTGTCAGGCCGGCGGTCCCTGTTGAAGCCGGGGCGCGGGCCGGCCGCGGCCTGGGCAGGTTCCTGGCGGGGACCGCGGCTCTCGCGGGGGCCGACCAGCGGGTTGGACTTCAGGGAAAGGGCGATGCGGTTGCGCGGCAGGTCCACGTCTATAACGGTAACGTTCACGCGCTGGCCCACCTTCACCACCGAGGCGGCATCCTGCACGTAGCGGTCCGCCAGCTCGCTGACATGCACCAGGCCGTCCTGGTGCACGCCGATGTCCACAAAGGCGCCGAAGGCGGCCACATTGGTCACTATGCCGGGCAGTTTCTGGCCGGGCTTGAGGTCGCCTATCTTCTGCGCCTCGCCGAAAACAAAAGCTTCGAACTGCTTCCGCGGGTCGCGGCCGGGCTTGGCGAGCTCGGCCAGGATGTCCTTGAGGGTGGGCTCGCCCACGCCGTCGGACACGTACTTTGAAATATCTATCTTCGCGCGCAGGGCGGCGTCGGCCATCAGGTCCTGGACTTTGCAGCCCAGGTCGGCGGCCATCTTCTCCACTATCTCATAGCGCTCCGGGTGCACGGCGCTGGCGTCCAGCGGGTTCTTGCCGGCCGACAGGCGCAGGAAGCCGGCGGCCTGCTCAAAGGCTTTGGGGCCGAGGCGCGGCACTTTCTTGAGCGCGGCGCGGGTCGGGAAGGCCCCGTTCTCGTTGCGGAACTCCACTATATTCTTGGCGAGGGCCGCGTTCAGGCCGGACACGTAGGAGAGCAGTTCGCGGCTGGCGGTGTTCACCTCCACGCCCACGCTGTTGACGCAGCTCTCTACGGTGGCATCCAGGCTCTTCTTCAGGCCGCCCTGGTCTACGTCGTGCTGGTACTGCCCCACGCCTATGGATTTGGGGTCTATCTTTACCAGCTCGGCCAGCGGGTCCATCAGCCGGCGGCCGATGGACACGGCGCCGCGCACGGTGACGTCCTTGTCCGGGAATTCGTTGCGGGCCACTTCGGAAGCGGAGTAGACCGACGCGCCGCTCTCGTTGACCATCACTATGATCACGCCTTCGAGCTTCAAGGCCCGGACGAACTCCTCGGTCTCGCGGCCGGCGGTGCCGTTGCCGATGGCGATAACCTCGGTCTTGTACTGCGCGGCCAGTTTTTTAACCTTCTCGGCCGCGGAGGCGGAGGCGCCGTCGCCGCTGTGCGGGTAGACTACGTCGTCGTGGATGAGCTTGCCGTTGTTGTCCAGGCAGACCAGTTTGCAGCCGGTGCGGAAGCCCGGGTCCAGCGCCAGGATGTTCTTGTGGCCCAGCGGCGAGCTCATCAGGATCTCGCGCAGGTTGCGGGCGAACACGCCTATGGCCTCGGCGTCCGCGCGCTTCTTGGTCTCAAAGCGGGCCTCGCCTTCCATGGAGAGCGAGAGCAGCCGGTTGTAAGAATCGGTCACGGCCTCCTTCACCTGAAGCCCGCAGGCGCTCGAGTTCTTTACGAACAGCGGTTCCAGCAGGGCTATGGCCTCGGCGGCCTCCACTTCTATGCGCATGGTCAGGAACCCTTCGGTCTCGCCCCGGCGCATGGCGAGTATGCGGTGCGACGGGGCCTTGAGGGCCGGTTCCTTCCAGTCGAAATAGTCCTTGAACTTGGCTCCCTCCGCCTCCTTGCCTTCGAGCACCTTGGAATGGAAGACGCCTTTGTTGGCGAAGAGCTGCCGCAGGCGGGCGCGGGCGGTCTCGTCCTCGCTGATGCGCTCGGCTATGATATCGCGCGCGCCGGCGAGGGCTTCCTCGGCGGTCTTCACGCCCTTCTCCTCGCTGATAAAAGGCGCGGCCAGCGCGGCCGGGGCTTCGGGGCCCTGCAGGTATACCTGGTCGGCCAGCGGTTCCAGGCCTTTCTCTTTAGCTATGGTGGCGCGGGTGCGGCGCTTGGGGCGGAAGGGCAGGTAGATGTCTTCCAGCTTGGAAAGAACCCCGGCGGCCTCGATCTTGGCTTTGAGCTCCTCGGTGAGCAGGTTCCTCTCGGTGAGGGACTTAAGTATCGCGGCGCGGCGGTCGTCCAGCTCTTTCAGCTGGGCCAGGCGGTCCTGTATCTTGCCGAGGGCCACCTCGTCCAGGTTGCCGGTGGCTTCCTTGCGGTAGCGGGAAATGAAAGGGATGGTGGCGTCTTCCTTGAACAGCGCTATGGCCGCGGCCACGCCCGCCGGATTAAGCCCGAGTTCGCCCGCGATTTTAGGAACGTATACGTCGCTCATGTACAGCCTCCGGAATAAAATTCTACGTACAGGATATAAAAAAGACCTCCAGCCGGGCCAACCGCCCGACGACAAGCCGCGCGGAGAGCGCGCCGCGGGAAAAAAAGAGACCGGGCCCTGGAGAGGGCCCGGTCTTTTTTACGGGAGGCTTTAATGCCTTAGCGGCACTGGCTTTCGTAGGTGTAAACGTCACGCTGCTCCACCGAGCGGCCCGCGTAGGAGCCGAGGGTGCGGCCGGCCTGGACGAAGTCGGACTTGATGTCCCTGGTGGTGGTTTCCACGTAGTAGCGCACATACTTGTAGCCGTTCATCGTGACCCAGTTGGTATAGCAGGTCGGGGCGTACGGCACGGGGCCGTTGAACTGCGGGCCCTTGGTGTCTACCGGCGCGGGGTTGGAAGCCTCGGGGGCGGCGCGCTGAGGGGTCACGGCGCCGGCCAGCATGGAGACCTCGGAGGTCAGGGCCTCGGCGACCACCGCGTCGGCGGCGGTGCGGCCCGAGCGGCAGATGGTCTGGGGCATCTGGTAGGTGCAGAACTCGCTGCGGGAGTACTCGGGGGAGCGCTCCACCGCGGTGTCCATGGTGCCGTTCACGTCGAAGTTCTGGCCGATCTGGGCGGCGGCCAGGGTGAAGGTCTGGCCGATATTGATGTTCTTGTCGAAGCTGATCTCAACCTTGGTCGCCGGGTTGGCGTTGGCGATCTCAAGCTTGATGACCTTCTTGCTGCCGGATTTGCCTATGGAAGCCTTGGTATTGAACTGGCCGGGGTTTACCACCACGTTAACGCGGTTCTGGCCGGCGAAGGTGATGGCCTCGGTGACGTTGAGCAGGCCGCTGAAGTTGATCTCATTGCAGCCTACGAGGAAGAGGGCTACGGCCGCCAGGCCAAGACCCTTAAGTGTTTTCTGGTTCATTATCTGTTCTCTCCTAACCGACAGTATACGTTGAGTGACAAGTTCTCTGTTATGACTATTTAACGAAATATCCGCCCCCCGCCATAAGGGCCATAAGGCCTATCTCCGGAATAGGCCCTTAGGCCGCGCGCTCACAACAGGCCTTTCTGCTTGAAGCTCATAAAGCCCTCCCGCGTCACTATAACGTGGTCCAGCAGCTCTATCCCCAGCAGCTTGCCGGCCTGGGACAGGCGCTTGGTCAGCGACAGGTCCTCGTCGGACGGTTCCAGGCAGCCGGACGGGTGGTTATGGGCCACTATCACGCTGGCCGCCAGGTTCTTCACGGCGGGCTCGAACACCTCCCGCGGGTGCACCAGGTTGTAGTTCAGCGTGCCGATGGAGACGATATCCCGCTTTATCTCCTGGTTGCGGGTGTCCAGGTAGAACACCACGAAGTGCTCCTTCTTCTGGTCCCGCACGTCGCGCAGCTCCTCCCAGATGTCGCGCGGTTTGAGGTAGATGCCGGCTTTCTTGCCGTTGAGGTAGCGCCGGCCCAGCTCGAAGGCGGCCAGGATCTCGCAGCTGCGTACGGGGCCCAGCCCCGGCGCGGCGCGCAGTTCCGCGAAGCCGGCTTTGGCCAGCTCCCCGTGCCCGAAGCGGCGCAGCAGTTCCCCCGCCAGGTCCAGCACGTTCTTGCCCCTGATGCCGGTGCGCAGCAGGATGGCCAGCAGTTCCTCCTCGCCCAGCTTCTCCGGGCCGTAGCGCATCAGCTTCTCGCGCGGGCGCTCTACCCGCGGCATGTCCTGTATGGTTCCGGCTCCTTTCATAACCCCTCCTCACCGTCAAGTTATCCCCAAGATAGCATAGCAGGCCAACCCGTCAAAGGTCTGTCGGGTTGGTTTTTGAATTTTGTATCATTGTTCCACAAGGGGAGCGGAAAAATGGAACTAAAGACTTTCGAAATTTACGCGCCGGTGCGCAACACCATCAATAAGGCGCTCGGCGTGGTGGTGAAGGTGACCGGCGAGAACATAACCGTGCAGCCGGTCTCCGGCGACAGGCTGACCTTCCGGGCCCAGTACCTGGCCCCGGCCACCGAGGCCGAAGCCGCCTCCCTGCAGGACCTGGTGACCCGCCTTAAGCTGGAGGAGGAGAACCGCCTGAAGGCCAAGACCATGAAGGCCGACCCGGCCCTCATCCGCGAGGAATTCGAAAAATTCGTGCGTCACATAGCCGCGCGCTACCCCAAGTCGGCCGAGGCCTTCCGGGAATTCTGGGCTGAACTTATGGCCGCGGCCGGCGACCTGCCGGGCCAGACCTGGGAAATGCGCCCCAACACGGCCAAGAACCCCGGGCCGGTGCTCAAGATGTTCAACCAGGAAACCCAGAAATGGGTTTATTGCCTTTCCCTGCTGGCCGGCTGGGGCCTGCGCATGGAGATAAAGAAAGAATTCCTGCCGCCCGGCACGGAGGCTCTTTTCCCCATAGACCACGCCATGTTCGGCGCGGGCCGCGCCGTGGAACTGGTCTACCGCGACTTCACCCCCGAGCGGCGCAAGCCCTACGCGGACTGCGTCAGGGTCATCTACGCCGCGGTGCAGGATAAACAGTAAGTTCCATCGGCACCTTGACAACCGCGTATAGCGATGTAGACTATATACGCCCCTTATGAAAGAACTGCGCTTTATATTCTTTTCCTTAACGCTGGCCCTGGCCGGGAACTACGCCTTTGCCGCGGGACCGGTAGCCTGGGGCCTGGAAGACTACGCTTCAGAATTCAAACTGTTCAGCGAAACCAGGACCTTCGACAAGGACTCCTGGGGAGCGCTGCCGGCGCAGGAGCAGGAGCGGGAACTTACCCTGGCCAAAGACCCGGCCGCTGCCAGGCTGGCCGCCGTGCGCACCTGGCACGCCGCGGCCATGCGCAAATGGAACACCCGCGAGCTGAAGGGCTATACCGCCGGCATAAAAGAAAAGGACCTGCAGTCGGCTGAACTCTGGCTTGGCCGTGCGGCCGCCGCAGAATTAAAAAAGAAGCTGGAGCTGGTCCGCGCCGCGCTCAAGAAGGCGCCCGCGGAGGGACTAAACAACAACGACGTGCTGGCGCTGGCGCCTCACCTGACGCCCGAAGCCATCAACGACCTGCGGGCCATGAAGGCCGCCGCGGCCTCCGCCGCCCTGGCCCCCGGCAAAAAAGCCGCCTCCCCCAACAGCGCCTCCACCGCCGCCCTTGAAAAATTTTCGGCCTCGCTGCCCTCCGGGGATAGCGCGGCGGTCGCCAAGTTCTTCGACGGTTCCAACGCCCGCGGCGACGCGGCCGTAAATTTCTCCGGAGCCGCGCAGCCTTCCGGGGCCCGGGCCGCAGGCGCCCCCGCCGCTGTCAGGACAACAGCCCCGGCGCCCCAGGTAAAAACCGTGGTTCCGGCGCCGCTCCCCCAGCAGAAGTCCGCCGACACGGCCAAATCTTCGGCCTGGACTTCCGACGCCTACGGCTATACCATAACCGCCGGCGGCAGGACCACCACCTATCGCGACCAGGCCGCGGCCGAAGCCGCCATCCGCGCCCTGCCCAACGGTTCGGTCTCGAAGATAATCCTTTACGGGCACGGTTCCCCCGGCATGCAGACCGTGGGGCCGGCCACCTACGATTCCGAGTCCACCGCCGAGCTCCTCAAAGGCAAGATGGCCCGGGGCGGCGTCATACAGTTCTCCGGCTGCAACACGGCCTCCATAGGCAGCGCCACGCTTAATCCCGCGGTAGGCATTTCAATGGTGGCCCGCCGCCTGCTCTATTTCAGCCTGCCCTACTTCCAGGACAGGGCCGACGGCATACCGGCCGCGCAGGCCAAGGAACAGTGGGAAAAGGGCTGGGACGCCGACCTGGCCCGCGACACCAGCCTGGGCGTACGCGGCGCCGTAGTGTGCGGCTACCGCACCTTCGGCCTGGTGCCCGGCCGCCTGCCGGGCCTCACGCGCGTGATGGGCAACCAGGAAGCCACCACCCCCGGCTACGTGGCCGGCAAGAAGGCGTGCTACCGCGACGGGCAGGAGGTTGCCGCGCAATGACCGATCTGAATTATATTTTGGAGACCGTGCTGCTGCTGGCGGCGCCTTTTATCCCGGTGGCAGCGGGGCTGCTGCTGCGCAGAAAATTCGCCCCGGCGGAGGGCGCGCCCCGGACAGGCCTGCAGAAAGCCGGGCGCCTGACAGGCAATATCCTGCTCTGGGGCGGCGTGCTGGGCATCCTCTTCATGATAGTGCTGGTGTTCCACTTCAAAGGCAAGATCTAAGCCTGTACCATAAATAAAAAAAGCGCGGACAGCCGCGCTTTTTTGTTTTATATGGCGGCTCAGCGCCCGGGTTTAAACCGCGGGGCCAGCCAGTCGTAGACGGCCTGGGCCCAGGCGTTGGCGATGGGCGTGCCGGCCGGGAACCAGTAGTGTATGCCGTCGCCGCCGGCCTCTGGGTATTTCGTTACCTTGGTGCTGTCGAACACTTCGCATTTATCGGAAACGGCCTTATAGGTGAGCTCCAGTATGCGGGGGATATCGTCGTGGCCTTTGCGGGAATCCGGCTTGGTCACCCAGGCGCAGGCCGCGCCGGAGTCCCTTATCGTTTTAGCCAGGTCTCCCATGTCCTTTATGGCGAAGTCGTCGGAAGGGTTACCCGCGTAATTGGCGCCAAGCTCTACGATCACAGTATCGGGTTTTACCTTGCGCAGCAAGTCCGCGAAGATAGGCGTGGGCCCTTTCTGTCCCTTCTCTATCCGGCCTTCCAGGTCCCTGAAAAAATAGCCGCAAGGCGTGGGCTTGCCGGTGGTCCACCACTGCGCTATCGAGCCGCAGGAGGCGTAGGTGGCCGTCCTGTGGCCTCCGGCGCGCAGCAGCTCGTCCACCCGCCAGCCGAAAGGCCCCACGGAATGGGAATCGCCCACAAAAAGCACCGTGCCGGCCGCGGCCGGCGCCGCCAGGAAAAACGAGAGTCCGATATAGATCAGTCTTTTCATAACTCCCCTATACTATCTTCTTTGTTGACTGTCTTCATTTCCAATATGCGGTCCACCCTGAAGGTGCGCCGCTCCCCGCGCTTCAGGCACTCCGCCGCCATCCCTTTGAAAGTGAACTCCTTGTAGCGGCAGTCCCCCACCGTGACCGGCCGCACCGTGCGGCGGCTCTTCTCGTCGGCGGCCTTCAGGTAGAGTATCTCAAGGCAGCAGCCGTCCGCTATGGCCTTCTCTATCAGTTTTATCTTGTCCGCCAGCGGCAGCAGCGCCTCGCTGACGCCGTACTGCCGGCCGGTGACATAGCGCACTATGCGCCAGTCGGTCATCACGTCGGAGGGGCGCACCGCCCGCGCCAGGCTGAGGCCCTCCAGCGAGACGCAGCGGCTGAGCGCCACGTAGGTCTGGCCGGCGGCGAAGGCGCGGCGGCCGAGGTCTATGATGGCCCGGTCGAAGGTCTTGCCCTGGCTCTTGTGGATGGTTATCCCCCAGGCCAGCTTCAGCGGGTATTGCGTAAAGGTGCCGGCGGTCTCGGTCTTTATTTTGCCGGCCTCTTTGTCCAGCGTAAAATGGAACAGCTCCCAGGCGTGGGGCTCCACCGCCTCCACCGACCCGTCCGGCAGGCGCACGTGCACCACGTCGCACTCGCCCGGCAGGCCCTTCATGATATCCTGCACCGCGGCCATGGTGCCGTTCACCCAGCGGCCTTTCGGGTCGTTGTTGAGCAGCATCACCTGGGCCCCGGCCTTCAGGTGCAGGTCGTCGTCGGCCGGGTAGGCGTCGCGGGTAAAAGTGCCGGTGACCTCCGCCTTGTAGACGTGCCCGCGCCCGTCCAGCGAGCGCAGGCGCTCGTTGTTGATGCCGGCGGCGTCGGCGTTGGTGGTGAGCAGGCGCACGGTCACGCCCCGGCCGTCCCGCTCCACATCCGCTCCCACCCGGCGGTTCAGCGCCTCCAGCTGCGGCGCCTTTATAGAGTTGTTCCGGATGGCGTTGAGGATGTCTATAAAGCCCTGGTCCTTCTGGCGGTAGATCTTCTCCAGCTCCAGGTATTCTATGGCGGCTTTTTTAAAAACGTTGGAGTTGAAAAAATAGGGGCCGGCGTAATAGGAGGAAAAGATCTCCCGCTCCGGCCCGGTCACCACCGGCGGCAGCTGGTACAGGTCCCCGAACAGCGCCAGCTGTACCCCGCCGAAAGGCCGCAGCGGGTCCGGCCCGTTGAGGCGCATGAAGGCGTCCACGCAATCCATCAGGTCCGCCCGCACCATGGAGGCCTCGTCTATGACTATGATCTCCAGCGCCTTGTACAGCTCGGCGTCCTTCTTGCGGGCCCGCCGCACTTTGTCGGGGGTCAGGCCCGGTTTGAAGCGGAAGAAGGAATGTATGGTCTCCCCCTGCACGTTGAGCGCCGCCACCCCGGTAGGCGCCAGCACCACCAGCTTTTTTACGGTATGGGCGCGGAAGTAGCGCAGCAGGGTGCTCTTGCCGGTGCCGGCCTTGCCGGTGACGAACAGGTTGCCGCTGCCGTGCTGCAGCAGGTGCAGGGCTTTGGAGAACTGTTCGTTGAATTCTATCAGGGTTTCTTCAGGCATTCCGGCTTCAATTTTACCATTTACTTAAAACCCGCAACCCCGGCCGCCGTAAAACAACCGGCCCCTTTTACGGGGCCGGAAGAGCTGGCTGCGCGCCGGGGTTAATTAAAGCTCACGTCCATTACGCGGGCGTCGGCCGTTTCCAGCCGGGCCTTGTTCCTGAGCTCCTGCGCGTTCTTAAAAGGCGTCCCTATCTCCTGCAGCAGGCCGTCCCCCTGCACGTAGTAGATAGCCTTGGAGCTGATGTCCTTCACGGAGGTGTGCACGGTCCATTTCAGCTGCACCTGCATGGCGGCCACGGGGTCCTCGTGCGTGCCTACGTTGGCGATAGTGGAATCTGGCACCTGGGAAACCAGGCTCACCTTGTAGCCCCAGGCGGTGGTCACGCTGAGCGGCTCTACGGTTACGCCGGTGAGGAACTTGCCCTTGCCCTGGAAGTTGCCGGCGTAGGTATAGTGTACCTGGTAGACCACCTTAACGACTTCGGAACCGAAGCCGTTCTTCATGGAGAAACCGTATTTCTTCCTGCCGGGCCGGCTCCAGCCCTGCAGCTGGGACCAGTGGCTGGTGCCGAACGGCACAGCGTTGGCGTAGTTGGTGGTGATATTCACCACCGGCTGGTTCTTTTCGATTATATTCCAGATCTTCTCGAAGAGGTTGACGATGTTGTCCAGCGCGGCGATAACCTCGACGATCCTGCCGTCAGGAGCGGTCACGGGGCCGGGCAGGGCGGTCGGGAGAACCCCCGCTTCCTTTATTTCCTCTATAACTATGGAACTTTCATCCGCGGCGAAGTAGCGGGGATCGTTGACGTCCTCGGCGGAGACGCGGGCGGAGAAGAGGGCCGTTGCGGCTACGGTTAAAGCGAGAAGTTTTTTCATTGTCTGTTTCCTCATCCTTGCTTTCTGTTCCAAATAGAGTATAGCCCCCCTGTAAAATACCGTAAGGCCCATAGTACCTATACCAGCAGAACACTTGTACCTATACCCATATGGGTCTTTAGGCCTATACTCACATAGGCCCTTCGGCCCTTGAGCAAAGTCAATATAGGGCGTACCCTATATCAGGCTTCTGTGTAATTCCCGGGATTGGCCGGGAAGCATCCACCTCCGGACCTTAAT